>CAZETQ010000024.1:60961-66634 GCA_964515165.1 uncultured Solibacteraceae bacterium
TTCAATCCCGATTTGACGATTGCCACCATGGCTCCCGTAATCTTGTCGAGAAATGCGTTAATCTCCGCTTCACTCTTGCCGGAAACGGCCACTTCGTTCGCCATCACCACCTGAGCCACGCTGAGCTTGTCCTTCTCGGCATGAGCGAGCAGTTCCTTCATCGTTGAGTACGGATACTTCGGTTGCCCTTTCTTCGGCGGCTGATAGCCTTTCCATTCGATGAAGCCACCGCCGACGGAGTAGTATTCCTGCTCATAAAGGACGGAATCCCCGCCCATGAGGCGGCAGGTCATCGTATTGGGATGCGGGAAATTTCCTTTTGGCGAGTCGTAGATAATGTCTTTCAAAGACAGATTCAGAGTCTTTTCGCCAAGTTTCACGGGAAAACTCTGATCCGGGTTACTCGCCAGACTATCTAAGAACTCAGGCTCCACCGTCGCAGGTTCCTTCCCGATTATCCCTGCCAGCGCAGCTCGCTCCGTGCCATGACCTTTTCCTGTCGCGCTGAGGCTTCCAAAGAGATGAACCTTCATCCCGGTCACTTTTGCAATCTGGTCCGCCGGAAGTTTCGCGCATCGTTGATAGAAGTCGTAAGTAATCCGCATCGGGCCGATCGTGTGTGAGCTGGACGGTCCCGGCCCCACCTTGTAAAACTCTTCGAGCGTGGTGATCACTGGTCCCTTGGACTTCTTCACCACATCCAGATCGGGCGACAGGTTTGTACCGGACGGTGAAGCTGGCGGTATCGCGCCGACTTCCTTAACCTTTTCCGTAGTGGTGCACCCAGTCATCACTGCGGCGGCTCCGATGGCGGCGTGGCGCATCAGAAACGCTCGCCGATCCACGCCTTTGGGGCAAGTCGGCAACGTCTCTCCGGTTGTGATAAGCAAACCCTTATTATTGTGTTGATTGGTCATTACAGCCTCCCGGCGATCCAATAGCTGGGTTGACGATATCGGTCGGGGCGAAAGGCAGCCACTGTCAGATCTACCAGTCGATGATGACGAACTCCAGACTGGCAGAACTGACAGTGGCTTACCTTCTGGGGACGGCGCAGACTGATTTGCAACGAAAGCCATGCCGCAACATCCCCGTAACATCTTGAATGTGGGCTTCGGCTGTCGCCGGGAATTCGCGATACTTTGCGCCGTCTTGCTGGTTTTTGGCGATCTGAATCGCTTGTCAGCACAAACAGCCGCAGATCCGCCAAAGCCTGCGGAAGAAAAAGCTCCGAAGCTTACCAGCGATCAACTGGACTCCCTCGTTGCGCCAATCGCGCTCTATCCGGATCCCCTGTTGAGTCAGACGCTAGTAGCATGCACGTACCCGTTGGAAATCGTCCAGCTTCAACAATGGCTGACCAAGAATCCGAAGTTAAAGGACAAAGAGTTGGCTGAGGCCGTGAAGAAGCAGAACTGGGATCCCAGCATCCAGGCAATGGCTGGCCTGCCTGACGTTCTGAAACGCCTGGCCGATGACATTAAGTGGAGCAACGACTTAGGAAATGCGTTTCTGTCCCAGCAGGATGAAGTGATGGATGCCGTGCAGCGAATGCGCAAGAAGGCGGCGGACAGCGGGAATCTGAAGTCGAGCGAGCAGCAGAAAGTAGAGACAAAGGTTGTCGAGAATAAGACCGTCATTGTGGTAGAGCAGGCAAACCCACAAGTTGTCTATGTTCCTAGCTACAATCCGACGGTCGTCTATGGCCCGCCTGTTTATCCTTACCCGCCAATTTATTATCCTCCGCCGGGATATTATGCCGCCGGTATGGCGATCTCCTTCGGCGTCGGTGTCGCGATGGGCGCGTTCTGGAGTGGTGGCTGGGGTTACCACTGCGGCTGGCATGGCGGTGGAAACAACATCTACATCAATAACAACAATAACTTCGTCAATCACAACAATATTCAGAACGTCAACCGCTCCGGCAATCGCACGAACGTAGGTAACACCAACTGGCAGCACAATCCGCAGCACCGCGGTGGGGCTCCCTACTCCGACCGCACCACTGCCAATAGGTATGGTGGAAGCGCTCGTGGTGAGTCTCTACAATCACGGCAAGCCAACGCCGGAACGGCGGATCGCGGCGGGGTTGGCGGAGGAAATCGGAGTCCGCAAGCTGGCACCGCCGATCGGGGTGCCGGAGGGCTGAGTTCGAATCGCGGGGGCGGGGATCGGGTTGGAGACAGATCTGTCCAGCCATCGACGCGTCCCGATAATCGCAGTGCGTTCGGTGGCTCTTCCAGTAGCATTAGCGACCATTCCGCGCGGGCCAGCAGCAACCGAGGCTCCTCCAGTATGAGCAGTTCTCGCGGCGGAAGCGGTGGCTTCCGTGGTGGCGGATCTCGAGGCGGCGGCGGCCGGCGGAGGTAAGTTTCTGATGCTCGCAGGATGGAACAGGTACAAATATCGATCGGCTTCCCGGATGATTGCCTTCGTCGCCACGTTAGGCTTGTTCGCTGAACAAGCGGCTCCGCAGGTGAACCAGCTTACATTCGCTACGGCCCAGGAGGCGGCGGATGCGCTGATCGCCGCCGCGGCGGCTTTCGATATACCAAAACTCCTGGAGCTGTTTGGACCTGATGGCAAGGAACTCGTGTCCTCGGCTGACGGAGTTCAGGACAGGAGCAATATCGAAGCATTCGCGAGTAAGGCGCGCACCAGACATCAGGTCATCGTGAATCCTTCGAACTCTTCGAAAGCTACGCTCGTTGTCGGCGATCAGAACTGGCCATTCCCGGTACCGCTCGTTCGCACTAAGGGTAAATGGGCATTTAACACCGTCGAAGGTCGAGACGAGATCTTACGGCGACGGATCGGGACGAACGAGTTGGATGCAATTCAGGTCTGCCATGGCTTCGTGGCTGCACAGAACGAGTATGCCGCCGCGGCGCGCGAATTAACCGGAATCTCACAGTACGCCCAAAAAATCTTCAGTTCCCCCGGAAAGAAGGACGGCCTCTTCTGGGAAAATCCTGATGGATCTCCCGGAGGCCCGATTAGTAAGGCTGTCGCAAATGCCCTGGCCGAGGGTTATGAGGCGGCATCCGGAACGGGCTATCACGGATATTACTTCACGATTCTGAAGGGCCAAGGACCCGCAGCGCGTTTCGGAGAGCTGGACTACACCATCAAAGGTCTGATGATTGGTGGCTTTGCTTTGCTTGCGGTACCGGCAGAGTATGGAGTAACCGGCATACTCACTTTCATGGTCAATTATGAAGGCGTTGTCTACCAGAAGGATTTCGGCCCGAATTCGTTGAGCATCGCTAAGACGATCGATCGGTTTAACCCCGATAAGACGTGGAAACCCACCAACGACGAATGGCCCGATGAGCGTTCATCTCAAGACTGAGTAGCGTCTACCTGAAAGAGACTTCTCATGTCATGCAGCACTACTGCTTTCCACCGCCATCACATGGTTTAAGGTGAGCCTTTTGAGCCCGACACGCGTACTTTTGGCGGACGACCATGCCAGCATTCGGGAAACTGTTGCCAGCGTGTTGACTCCCAGATTTCAGCTGGTGGCGACGGTGACGAGCGGCCTGGCTTTGGTAAGAGCCGCAGAAGTGCTTCAACCGGACATTCTACTGGTGGATATCTCTTTGCCGGATATCAGCGGCATCGAAGCAGTTGACTTAATCCGGCGAACAGGCAATGGCGCTCGTGTGGTCTTTCTGACCGTTCACTCCGATTCCGATTTCATACGCGCGGCCTTCGCAGCGGGAGCCTTCGGTTATGTAATCAAGTCTCACATGGTCACGGATTTGGTTCGAGCCATCACCGACGCCCTCAAAGGGCGAGTATTTGTATCATCACCCCTGACAAGACACCCACCAAGACGACGTAGCCAGCCCCTGACTGACAACTTTGACAGTAGTTACTGAATAATGGCGAAACGTACAGTCATAGGGGATTGCAAGATGAGAGACCTGCATTTAATGAGCGCCCGTCGACTGTCGCGTATTGCCCGCAGATCGTTTGGAAGATCTGCTGTATTGTGCCTCGCTTTGTTAGGTGCGTGCCAGGTCGGACAATCCCAGGTTGCTTCGCAGCCGGATATTCAGCAACTGAAGGAAACATTAAGGCAACTGGAGCAGCAGCTGAAAGAGGTTCAACGGCAGATCGGTACCCTGGAGGGACAGCAGAATGCGATTACCGCCGCGCCCCAGCCAGGCGCTGCTCCGGCGGCGGAAGCAAAGAAACCCGAATCGACTGGATCCTTCGACATATACGGCACTGCGATGCTCGATTCCGGTTATCAGTTCAAGCAGAACGATCCGGACTGGTTCGACGTTGTTCGACCCACCAAACTACCCGCATACAAAGATCAGTTTGCGCCCGATGGGAAGACATACTGGGGTGTTCGCCAAAGCCGGTTTGGCGTAAAGTCCTCAAACCAGACCAGCCTTGGCGAGTTGAAGACGATATTTGAGTTTGAGCTGTTTGGGACTGGTGTCGATGCGGGACAAACCACGTTTCGCCTCAGGCACGCTTACGGCGAGCTTGGGCAATTCGGTGGCGGTCAGACGAATAGTCCCTTCATGGATGGCGACGTGTTTCCGAACTCGATTGAGTACTGGGGCCCCAACGGGATGGTATTTTTTCGAAACGTACAAGTTCGCTGGATGCCGATCCAGGGGGAAAGCCGCATCACGATCGCGGCGGAACGCCCCGGAGCCAGCGCCGATCAGGGAGTCTATGGCAATCGCATTGAGCTGGAGGGTGTTCGCCCGAGGTTCGATATGCCGGATATCTCATGGGAAGCTCGCTTGGGTCGCCGTTGGGGTTATGTCGAGATCGCAGGAATATTCCGGAAGATCGGATGGGTGGATACAAACACCGATCAATACAATTTGACCGACAGTGTCCTTGGATGGGGATTAAATCTCAGCTCGAATGTCAAATTTGGAAAGAATACCACGGGACGATTCCAGGGCGTTTATGGGAAAGGCATTCAAAACTACATGAATGACGCTCCCGTCGACGTCGGGATTCAGAACAACTTCTCGAATCCCGTTATGCCGATCCGCGGAGTCCCATTGCCGATCTTCGGCGGAGTTGCCTTCGTCGACCACAACTGGAATGAGCGATTCAGCAGTACGCTGGGCTACTCCATGATCAACATCTGGAACTCAAATGGGCAGGAAAGCTCCGCTTTTCGTCAAGGCCATTATGGCGTGACGAACCTCCTCTTCTACCCCGTTAAGAACGTCATGATGGGCGGAGAGTTTCAGTGGGGGCGGCGGTTGAACTATCGGGATGGCTTCAATGTCAACGACTATCGGCTGCAGTTCTCGATGAAGTATAACTTTTCCAAGTTATTGTCCTATTAGCGCCCCCGCGGCAACATCGCTTAGAAGGACCAATGATCTTGTAATAAGGCTCGTCTCCAGCGAACTGAGGACACGCCCTGTGTCCGTAATGCTCGGATAGATCCATAGCGAATTCAGGAGCTCCACGCGATCGAACTGGTATTGCGCGTACTGCACACTGATTAACCCTTCTACGCTGTTGAAGCGGCTCTTGCCGTCAATGTCTTTCGAATAGCGCTCATGGGTGTACACCGGACCGGCCATCGCAATCAGAGAACTTCGCGAAGTGCAAATGATGCCGTGTTGCAGCGCGCTTCCCAGCGATGTGCGAAGATCCAGCGCCTGCTGGTCACTCTTCAGG
>CAZETQ010000025.1:0-22727 GCA_964515165.1 uncultured Solibacteraceae bacterium
GACGTCGGGCGGCCGGATCTTTCCGGCGACTGCACGCCGCAGCAGTTGGCCGGAATGCTTTACGATAGCCTGCACCAGAAACTGCTGAAGCTGCCACCCGAAGTGAAGGTGTATCCGGCCCATGGCGCCGGATCGCTTTGCGGACGACAGATGAGCCAGGAGCGAAGCTCAACCATCGGGCGGGAACGCGACTCGAACTATGCTCTGCGTGCCGGATCGAAAGACGAGTTCGTTCAGCTGCTGACGGCGGAACTGCCGCCGCGGCCGGAATATTTCGGCCGCGAAGTGGAGTTGAACCGCCAGGGCGCTGCGCCGCTGGACGAACTTCCGCCGCTCGCCGCCCTGGACGGTCCTACCGTCCTCCGGATGCAGAACGACGGCGCGCTGGTGCTGGACACCCGTCCGGTAATGGAGTACTCCGTGGCGCACATTCCGGGGTCGATCCATATCGGACTATCGGGGCAGTTCGCTTCCTGGGCCGCGCGGCTGCTGGGGCTGGACGAGACGATCGTGCTGTTGGCAGAAGACGGCATCCATCTGGAGGAGACGCGGCGCAGGTTGGCGCGCGTCGGCATCGAGGGCGTCGTGGGCTATCTTCAAGACGGAATCGAGCCCTGGATCCGGCATGGCCTCCCGGTCGAGTTTCTTCCGCAGGTCTCGGTGGATGAAGTCGCAGAATGGCTGCGGGAGCGTCCAGCCGAGGCGGCGGTGATCGATGTTCGCGAGCCGGCGGAGTGGCAGAGCGGCACCATCCCCGGAGCGCTCCAGATCTCCCTGGGTAATCTCAGCGCGAAGATGCCGGAACTCGATAAATCCCGCTACTTGTTTGTGAACTGCAAGGGAGGCTATCGCAGCTCCATCGCGGCCAGTCTGCTGCGGCGCGCGGGGTTTGAAAAGGCGGTGAATATCACCGGGGGCTTCGATGCCTGGAAAGCGGCGAACCTACGTATCGCGACTGCCCAGCACGCAGCGGGGTAGGCGAAACCGGGCATCGTGGCGAGTGCACGGAGCTTCCAGCATGGAAAACGCCGCATCCAACCCCAACTCGTCGAAAATCCGGTCGGCATGAGAAGTGAAGTCCGCCGGACCTCCTCCCGGGTACGCAAAAAGCCCGGGGCTTCGTCCGGTCAGCCGGGCGACATCGGTCACCGACCCCACGATCTCCTCCCGCTGGCGCGCCGGCGATAAGCGGCTTAGCACGTGATGATTTCGCGAGTGAGCCCCGAACCGGAAAGTTCCTTCGCGAACCATTGCAGCAATCGCCGACGGCTCCAGGGACCCGAAGTTGGGATCGTCCCGCGGAGTCTCATCCACCTCCAGTTGATGGCACAACATATCCACCGTACTTTCGATGGAGTCGGGATCCTGTTTCCGAACGTCGGATTGCAACCGGGCGGAGGTGGCCCCGCGCGCATCCCGCGAAAGGGGCAGCGCGGCGCCATGCCATGAAATCGACTCCCGCGAGGTCAGGCAGATGGCCCGGTGAAGCCGGGAAAACCATATGGGCGTGGCGGTTGCTACGGTTCCGGTGCAGAGAAAGAGAGTCGCGGGCAGACCCATGCGCCGAAGCACGGGAAGAACCACCTCATGATGGCTGCGAAACCCGTCGTCGAATGTCAGGGCCGCGGCGGGCTGCCGAAGATCTCCCTTCCACAGGCGATCCAGCGCGGTTTCCAGCCGCTGGATATCGAATTCGGCGGCAATTCCCGCAAGCTGTTTTTCAAAAGTCGCTTTCGGAATAAAGCAAGGATCCGGCGCGGGCAGCGGTTCTGCGACGACAGAATGGAAACAGAAGACGGTGAGGGTATTTCCGCCGTGCCACCAGCGCCTCAATTTTCGAGGGAACAAACCCGCGTCTTTCCTCCGCTTCGCTACCTATCGTAGCTTAGGAGCGTCAGATCACCTCTACATCGGAGAGCATTACGACGCCTTCGGTAATCATCCCCCTCAATTCCGGCAAAGCGGCGCGGATCGCCACTTCACGATCGACGACAATGATGGTGATGGGGCGTTCATCCGAGATTCCGAACAATCTCTTGCGATGGACCTTCCCATGGCGGCCGTATCCCATGATTCCCGCCTGAACGGTGGCCCCGGCCAGCTCCAGCCGGACCAGTTTGCGCACCAGCGCTTCATAAAGCGGAACCTCGCCCAGCATGTCCGTCTCGTCGATGATGATGGTCAGCAGTTTGTGATTACCGGGCTGAAGGGTGGAATCCATAGCGTCTATTCTGTGGGCGTTTGCGGCTGTGACTTGGTTTCAACGAAATTGCGGGCGCCGATCACGGCGTATAGGCATGGTAGCGCGATCAAGGTCAATAGCAGCGTGGAGAGCAGCCCTCCGACCACCACTGTCGCCAGAGGCCGCTGTACGTCCGATCCGATTCCGGTTGCCCGGGCGGCGGGAACCATGCCCAACAGCGCCACCAGCACCATCAACAATACGGGCCGCAGCTGTGCCTGCGCACCTTGCGCGATGGCGTCGCGCACCGGCAGATCCGGATCGACTCTCCGGCGGCGGTTGATTTCAGCAACTACCAGCACACCCGACATCACGGCAACGCCGAACAGGCTGATGAATCCCACCGCCGCCGAGACGCTGAGATTGATCTTCCGGAGCCACAGAAACAGAATTCCACCCACCAGGGAGAACGGGACGTTCATCATCACGATTCCGGCGTACTTGGCGCTGTTGAAGGCAAAGAACAGCAACACGAAAATGATCGCGATCGTGATGGGCAGAATGAACGTCAGCCGCCGCTCGGCGCGGGTCAGATTCTCGAACTGGCCGCCCCAGCTGACCATGTAGCCGGCCGGCATCTTGATTCGCCGCGCGAACAGCTTCTGCGCATCGGCGACAAACCCGCCCTGATCGCGGCCGCGGATGTTGGTGCGAACGGTGATCTGGCGCTTGTTGTCGCGCCGGGCGATGATCGACGCTCCGTTGACGACCTTGATCTCCGCCAATTGGGACAGCGGCACGCGGCCGCCGTCATGCGTGGGCACCAGCACACGGCCGATGGCGGACATGTCCATCCGGGCCTCGGGTATGTAGCGGACGGTGATGTCGAACCGGCGCTCTCCCTGGAAGATCTGGCCGCCGGACTGGCCGCCGATCGCCAGCTCGATCACATCCTGAACATCGGCAATGTTTATCCCGTACCGGGCAATCTGTTGGCGGTCGACCTGGATGCGCACCTGCGCCTGGTCCACCTCCTGCTCGATCGCCGAATCGGCGGCGCCGGGCACTTCTCGAATGAGGGCAAGAACCTCATGTCCCCGGGATCGCAGTGTCGTGAGATCGGGCCCGGATAAGATCACCGCCAGGTCCGCCGAAGATCCCGTGACCGACTCCGTAACGGTATCGATGATGGGCTGCGTGAAGGTGAAAGCCGCACCCGGAATTTCCGAGTTCAGCCGGGCAGACAGCTTCTCGATCAGCGCGGCTTTCGTCAGATCTTTCGGCCATGCGTCGTAGGGCTTCATGGCAAGAAGCAGTTCGTTGCGGTTCGGGCCGAATGGATCGGTGCCGGAATCATTGCGGCCGGTCTGCGAGCTGACCAGGGTAATTTCCGGATATTCCCGCAGTATTTTTCGCACTCGCGTCGCAACCTGGGCGGATTTGTCGATGGAAATTCCGGGAGGAAGGGTCATGCGGACCCAGATCACTCCTTCGTCCAGCGTGGGAAGAAACTCGACTCCCAGCGCGGGAGCCAGCAGGAAGGCGCCGAGGACTACCACTCCGGCCCCGGCAAGCACACCCCACGGACGCGGAATCACAAATCGAAGGAGCCGCCCGTAGTGCGCGGACAGGCGGCCCAACAGAGGATTCTCCCAGGCTTTGGCGCCGTTGCGGAAAAAGTATGTTGCCATCACCGGCACCAGCGTCAGAGACAGCAACATCGCTCCCAAAAGGGCATAGGCGACGGTGAAGGCCATCGGCGTAAACAGCTTGCGCTCCACCCGTTGGAGCGTGAACAAAGGAATGTAGGCGCTGATGATAATCAGCAGCGAAAAGAAGATCGGACGCTCCACTTCGAGCGCGGCGTCGCGAATCGCGGCGATGATGCCGGGACTGTCCAGCCCGCCGCCCTTCTGGCGCTCATGGATGGTGTGGAGCACGTGCTCCACCATCACCAGGGAGGCATCGACGATGATTCCGAAGTCCAGGGCTCCGAGCGAGAGCAGGTTCGCCGGAATTCCGGTGAAATGCATGCAGACGAAAGCGAACAATAGCGAAAGCGGAATCGTAATCGCCGTGAGCACGGCTGCTCTGACGCTGCCCAGCAACAGCAGCAGCACTCCCAGGACGATGACCAACCCTTCCATCAGCGTGCGGGTGACGGTGTGGAGCGTGTTGTCGACCAGCTCCGTACGGTCGTAGAAAGGGCTGACCTTGACGCCTTTCGGCAGCGCGGTATCGTTCAGCTCCTGTATGGCCGCCGCGACCCCTTTCAGGACTTCCGACGGGTTCTCGCCGCGCCGCATGAGGACGATGCCCTGCACGCCGCCCACGGAGTCGTTCAAACCAAAGATTCCCGTTTGCGGGGCGGGGCCAATGGCGACGGTTCCCAGATGTTTCACCAGAATCGGCACGCCGCCGACGGCGGTAATGATGATGTTCTCGATGTCGCCAACCGACTGGACCCGCCCGACACCGCGGACAACCATGGACTGCTGCTGGTTGTCGAGCAACGCACCACCGGCATTTTCGTTGTTGGCTTTGACGGCATTCAGCACATCGTCTATTTTCAAGTTGTACTTGGATAATGCCAGTGGATCTACTTGAATTTGATACTGCTTAATAAGCCCGCCGAACGGGACTATATCGGCTACGCCGGATACCTGAAGGATCCGGGGAGTCACCACCCAATCCTGCAGCTCCCGAAGCTGCATGGGGTCCAGGTCGCCGCCGGTCAGCTCGTACCGGTAGAGCTCGCCGATCGGCGTGGATAATGGACCGAGCGAGGGACTGACGCCATCCGGAAGATCGGCATCGCGCAGCTTTTCCAGAACCACTTGCCGCGCGAAGTAATCGTTCGTGCCGTAATCGAACGTCAATTCGACCACCGAAAGTCCGAAGATCGTCCGGGAGCGCCGGGCAATGACGTTGGGAACCGAATTCAGCGCCCGCTCGATGGGAATCGTGACCTGCGTTTCCACCTCTTCCGCGGCGCGGCCGGGGAACAGGGAGATCACAACGGCCTGGGTATCGGAGATATCCGGATAGGCCTCGATCTTCAGCTGGCTGAACGCCCAAAGGCCGAACCCGATCAGCGTCAGCCCCAGCAGCAGAACGACGAACCGCTGGTGCAGCGCCGCGCGCAAGAGTTTAGCAATCACGGGGAAAATTAATGCGGCTGGAGCAGCATAACTCCATCGGCAACCACACGGTCGCCGGCCTTCACACCTTTCAGCACAGCCACTTTGTCCGCAAGACGCGATCCGAGCGTTACACGAGTTTTCTCAAAACGGCCCGCGCCGAGTTCCCGCCAAACGGCCTGCTGCCCTTCCCCTTCCACCACCGCGGATGAAGGTATCAGGGGGCGCGATTCCATTCCGGTCGCGTGGCGGATGCGGCCGAACATCTCGGGACGCAGGCGGCCGTCGCTGTTATTCATCTCGATGCGCACCTTGACGGTTCGCGTTTGCGGGTCGACGATGTCGGCGATCTGTTTCACTTTGCCTTTAAAGACTTCTCCGGGATAGGCGGCCAGTTCGATCTGCGTCAGCTCGCCTAGCTTGATCAGGCGAATCGAGCTTTCCTGGACATCGGCCGAAATCCAAACCGTGCTCAAGTCGGCAATGATCATCAGCGTCTGGCTGACGTCGTTCCGGTACTCACCCGTTACGATGCCCATCTCCAGCACCTTGCCGGAAATGGGAGCGGTTATCCGGACACGCTGGCCGAACCGTCCAGGCTCGACGCCGAGAATTTCCAGGCGCCGCCTGGCCTGTTCGACGCTGGCTTCGGACTGGTCCAGGCCGGCCTTGCTCTGGGTCAAGACGGCCTCGGCGTTCAGGACTTCTTTCTGAGCAACGGCGTTGTGGGCGAACAGATCACGAACCCGATCCAGGTCGGCCTGCGCTTTCACCAGTGCCGACTTCGACTGGGTGACGCTGGCCAGCGCCTGCATATGGGAAGACAAGGCCGCATCCACATCGGGACTCTCCACTTCCAGCAGCGGCTGGCCCTGGCGCACGTAGTCGCCGATCTTGACAAAGACGTTCACTACGCGGCCCGGAACCGGCAAAGCCACATGGGACGTTCGATTGGGATTTGCCTCTACTTTGCCGGGGGAAGTAATTTCGTCGGAAGGGACTTGACCTTCCACCACATCGGCTACCTTGATCTCCGCCAGCTTGGGTGACCCGGCAGGAAAGACTACCTGCCCGGCCGGTATGGAGGAAACCGGAGCCGCGGCGCGGACCGTTTCCGCCGGTTTGGGGGAGGAGCCGCAGCTGGCGGCCAGCACAACGACCAACGGATAGCAGGCTGTTCCGAAATTTGTCATTGCCGCTGCCCAGGTTCGCGGGCCGTAATTGAGTCAATCAGGTAAAGGCTGCGGGCATAGTCGGCCCGAGCCTGGTTGTAGCTTTGGATCGTGTCGTTGAAAGCCCGCTGCGCATCCAGAAACTCAATCAGCGAAGCCTCGCCCCGGCGATAGGAGTATTCCGTAGTCGACCGGACATCCTTTGCCTGGTCGAGCATGTTGGTTTCGATATTCGTCAACAGGCTTTGGCTGGTCTGGTATTGCTTCCAGGCGTTCTGAACTTCGCTTTCGACGATGTTCTGCAGCGCGCGGAGCCGGGCTGCCCACTGGGTGGTTTCGCGCTCCGCTCTGGCGATTTCGCCTTGATTCCGGTTGAAAACCGGAAGGGGAGCGCTGAGAAAGACGCTCATGGTGTTGTTTGTTCCCAAGCCTTGCGCCACATACTGATGCTGATAGGCCGTGCCGATCGTGAAATCGATCTTACCTTGGGCCAGTTGCAGACGGATGTCGGCCTGCGACCGGGCCTCCGCTGCCCGCAAAGACTGCAAGTCCGGACGGCGAGTGGAAGCCAGCGAACGGACACGATCCAGATCCAGATCCACTGCCAGCGCATCGCGGCGCATTTCCCCGGAAGCATCGAAGGCGTCCACCGGCGCCGTCCGTCCCATCAACTGCTGCAGGCGGACTTTCGCCTGCTGGTACTGCAGCTCCGCTTGCCGGACCGCGTTATCGAATTGAAGGGCGGCAACTCGCGTACGGGAAAGCTCCACCTTGGCCAGGTCCCCGGCGTCCACCCGCGCCGAGTTGATCTTGACGATTTCCTGAAATGCCCTCAAGTTATCCCCGGCCAGGGCCAGGTTCTCCTTCGCCAACAGCACATCCACGAACGCGCTTTCCACATCGTAGGTAATCCGGCGGACGGTGTCCCGCAGGCCCAGTTCGGCGAAATGCTTATCTTCATTGGCAAGATCAATGCGGCGCTGCCGTTTCCCCCCGCGTTCAATCAGGAAGTCCACGCGAGCGTTGTACTCGGTAGGACCGGCCCCTCCAACGGAATTAATGGAACCAAACGCCGGCAGATAGCTTCCGCTGGTGCTGAACACGGGATTCGGCCGGAGCTTCGCCGTGATCATCCGTGTATCGGAGATGGAGAGGTTATAGCGCTCCGCCAGCAGGTCCAGGTTCTTGTCCAGCGCCTCGTTCACCGCATCGCTGATGGAGACGGCGGTTGGGGGAACAACCGCCGTCGGGGAAGAGACGCCAGGCACCACAGGAGGAGGAAGGGTTTCCGGCGTCTGCGCAAAAAGACCCAAAGCGCAGCCACACGATAACAGCCAGAAAAAGCTCATACCGGGAGAGTACGCCATCGAGTCTCGTAGTGCTTCCAGAATGGGGTCTCCTCGGCGAAACCGCGATTCCCAAAATCCACTATTTCAGAGACCGGAATGGACTAACACCCTTTTTCGGTAAAAATCTTCCTGAATGTTCGGGATTCTCCGGAAACCCAAAAATTGCCAGACTGAAGCTGGATGGCGTCGTCCAGCGCTACGATGCAAACAAGAATGATGAAGCGCCCCGCGCTGCGAGCGCTCTATATCGGTTTCGGACTGGTAATCGCCCTGCTGGCGACGGCTAGCGTCATGAGTACCCGCATGGCAACCGAAATCCATGAGGACGCCTTGCGTCTACGGGACGCTCTGGATTCCCATCATGCGGCCGCGGTGCGGCCCGCCATCGAACTCCAGCATGAGATCGAACAGGGTTCTGAACAGTTGATTCGCGAGTCGATCTACCTGCTGGGAGCCTGCCTGCTTCTGGCCGGCGTCTGTGCCCTGGTTACCGTCTACGTAACCTCGCGATCCATACAGCGAACCGAGGACCAGGCCCTGGAGCTGTCGCGCGTCTCCTGGCACATGCTGGAAGGCCAGGAGGCGGCGGCCCGGCGGTTCTCGCATGAACTGCACGACGAACTGGGGCAGTCGCTGGCCGCGGTAAAGGCCAATGTCATTTCGATAACGCCGGATACGCTGGCCCATAAGCGGGCCGATTGCATCAGCCTGGTGGACGAATCCATCCGAAACGTACGGGAGCTGTCCCAGCTGCTCCGGCCGGTCATTCTGGACGATTTCGGGCTCGACGCGGGGTTGCGCTGGCTTTGCGAGCGATTCGGAGAGCGCACCGGGATGCACGTGGGCTTCAGCTGCAACCTGACGGACCGTTTGCCGGACGAGGTGGAAACTCACCTGTTTCGGATCGCCCAGGAAGCATTGACCAACGTCGCGCGCCATTCCCAGGCCGTGACGGTCCATGTCAGCCTTCTGGATCAGGACGGTGCCATCACATTAAGGGTCGCCGATGACGGCCGCGGCCTGTCTAAGGAACGCGCGCCGGGCATCGGCCTGACCGCCATGAAGGCAAGAGCGGCGCAGATGGGCGGAACCCTCCGGGTAGAATCGCTGGAGGGATCCGGAGTATGCATCGTCGTCAAGGTACCGCGCGCTGGCAGTTATGAGCCAACCCCGTCGAATTCGCATTCTGCTGGCTGACGATCACGCGGTGGTCCGCCAGGGCTTCCGCATGATCCTCAGCGCCGCTCCGGACATGGAAGTGGTGGGCGAAGCGCTGAATGGCCGGGAAGCGGTAGAACTGACCGCTGCTCAAAAACCCGATGTCGTCGTGATGGACGTCACGATGCCCGAGCTCAACGGAATCGAAGCGACGCGGCGCATCATCGCCGCCGGCGGTAAAACGCGGGTCCTCGCGCTGAGCATGCACAAAGATGCCGTATATGTTCGCGAGATTCTGCGCGCCGGAGCGAGCGGATACCTGCTGAAGGATGCTATCGACAGCGATCTGCTGGCGGCCGTCCGGTCCGTAGCGCAAGGCAACGGATACCTAAGTCCCTCCATTTCCGAGGCGGTGCTGAGCGACTATCGCCGCCACGTGCAGGACCCCATCGATCTGCTTTCCAGCCGGGAGCGGGAAGTACTGCAGATGATCGCCGAAGGGCGGACCAACAAGGAGATCGCACAAACCCTAACGCTGAGCGTCTATACTGTCGATGCACATCGCAGCCGGATTATGGAAAAGCTGAATCTGCACACCACCGGCGAACTGGTGCGATTCGCCATGCGAAAGGGGCTAGTCGACTGAGTGCGGATCGTGTTGGTAATTTTCCCCCTGGCGGTCTGGGGGCAAGTGCAACTTCAGGCGCCGAAAGATTTGCAGCAAGGCTACGTCATGCGGGTCGAGGCTGCGGGTGCCGAAGCCGGCAAGAAGCTGACTGTGGAATTTCTGGGAAAGAAGATCCCGTTTTATCCGGACGGAAACGGCGGCATGTATGCGCTGGTTCCCGCCCCTGTGATGACTTCCCCGGGCAGCGTGCCTCTCACGGTGCGGGATGCGGCGGGAGCCAGCGTCTTCACCAGCAGCATCTCGATTCTCGACGGCCATTACCTGGAGCAGAACATCGTCACTTCAGCGCGCATGCGCCGCCTTCGCACGTCGGATGAGGAAACGAAGCGGATGGCCGCCTTCCGCGCCGCGATTGGCCCGAAGAAGATGTGGACCGAACCGTTGCTTCGCCCCGCGCCCGAATGTTCCAATTCTCCCTTCGGAGTCAAGCGCCGCAACGACGGGAAACTCACAGGCGCCATCCATGCGGGGTTGGACTTCCGCTCCCCGAAAGGCCGCGCGGTGAAGGCGTCCGATGCCGGAGTGGTCAAGGTGGCAAGGATGTTTCCCCGGCAAGGCGGGACCGTCGGACTCGACCACGGGCAAGGATTGCAGACGACCTACATCCACCTGTCGAAGATTGTGGCAGTCGAGGGGAAAACGGTCAAACGAGGACAAGTGATCGGATATGTCGGCTCGACGGGATTCGCCACAGGGCCGCATCTCCACTGGAGCGTCCATGTCCACGGCGTTCCCGTCAACCCGAATCAATGGGTTCCCGGCATCGAATCCTGCAAGCCGCTGGACTAGTCAGTGAGACGCGTCTACCAAATCCTTCTACAAATCGCTGCGATTATTCTCTGCTATTGGATTCTTGTGGAGTGGTACGTGTATGCCTTCGCCTTGGGTGAATTTCTGCTCGGAACGGGAAGGCAACCATCCGCAGCACAAGTGATTCGCTATATCGGTCCACTCTGCCTCATCGTGGGAATTCTGTTTGTCATCGGCTGGACGGCAGTTCGGTGGCCGCTGCTTCAGCCTGCATTGGCTGTTGTCTGTTTAATCGCGATCCCGGCAAGAAATTCGGAATTGTCAGATTGGCACAGTTTCCTCGGCGTTTCCATCGCAATTTACGCGATGGCGCTCGGTGTGTCGGCGGGAGCTTTTGCGCTTAAAAAACGCGAGAAAATTTAACCTGCGCTTCTTCCAGGTGTTTGCCGGAAGTGAGGCGGGCAATCTTGCTCGCGGCCGCCTTTCGGCGGCGGGACCCGCTGAAAAGCGGTCCGCAAGCAGGATAGCCTGCCCCACAAACAAACTCTCTTACTTCTTGATCCTGCTGCAGGCCGTTGCCGCGCCCGTCACATCGATCGCTGCCGACCCCTCCTCGATGTGCTGAATCTTTCCATCGACATCGACAACGAAGGTCGCTCGACTCGCCATTCCGTTTGGAAGCAGGATGCCATAGGCCTTCACCGTATCTCTGGTGGTGAAGTCGCTCAGCATCGGGAATGAGGCGTGAATCACTTCCTTCGACCAATAATTCAAGCTCGGCAGGGAGTCGCTGGAGATGCCAAAGACCTGCGCGCCGGCTTCCTGAAATTTCGCGATACCAGCCTGGTACGCGTTCATTTCCTTCGTTCAACCACCGGTGAACGCCGCCGGGAAGAAAGCTAAGACCACAGTCTGCTTTCCCCGGAAGTCGCTCAGCTTGTATTTTTTTCCGCTCTCGGTGCTGGCAAGGTCAAAATCCGGCGCGGCGTCGCCAACCTTCAAATGAGTCTTGACAGGCTGTACCTGAGCGAAAGCGCCGGCCGATACCAAGAGTGCCGATCTTCTCGTCATATAGCTTCTCCTTACTTCTTCAACCGGCTGCAGGCCGTTGCCGCTCCGTTGATATCGACAGCGGTAGTGCCCTCATCGATATGCTGGATCACACCGCTCTGGTCCACGACAAAGGTCGTCCGGCTGGCCATGCCATTCGGCATCATGATTCCGTACTTCTTCACCGTGTCGCGAGTGGTGAAGTCGCTCAACATTGGAAATGTCGAGTGGATCACTTCCTTGGACCAATAGTTGAGACTCGGCAGAGAGTCGCTGGAAATTCCGAACACCTGTGCACCAGCGTCCTGGAACTTCTTGATATCGCCGGTGTATGCTGTCATTTCCTTGGTGCAACCGCCGGTGAATGCCGCCGGGAAAAAAGCCAGGACGACCGAATTCTTTCCCTTAAAGTCGCTCAGCTTCACTTTCTTGCCGGCTTCGGTGCTGGCGAGTTCAAAATCCGGCGCAGTATCGCCGACCTTCAAATGTGTCTTGACGGGCGGTGCCGGTTGCGCGAAAGCGGCGCCCGCTACAGCGGACGACAGAATTGCAGCTCTACGAGTCATGGACCCTCCTGGGAGTGAGCCTACCATGCTGCCGCTATGGCGCAAAATACCAGTCTTCCTTTTCGAAGGTGACGTTGACAATGACGTCATCGGTGGCTTCCACGCGCGTGCGAATCCGCAGCAAGCGAGTGCGTTCGTCATAGCTCCAACTGCCTGACGGAACCGGCTCGTCTCCCCGCATCACTTTCACCGGCCGGCTGACATGGTGAATCACCCATTCGTAGTCACGTCCTACCTTTTCCTCGATTTCCAGCCGCAGCGCCTCTGCCGACGGTCCCGCGTGGACTTGCGTCAACAGTCCGAGTTCCGGCTCCACGATGAAGTACTCCGCGCCGAGCTTGGGGAAATAGTGCAGCTCCATCCCGAACGCCCGGTCGATGGGCACAATCGTCCCGTTGCGGGCAAACAGAGTCCAGGGATCCGAATTGTTCAACCGGATCGCTCGCCGCCCCCGGTGCTGCACGCCGGACTTCCATTCCGTCCAATAGCCCTGCGGTAGATAGACTTCCTTCGTCGTGGCGACCAGAAGCTCGTCGCCCAGCATGAACTCGTCCGTGCGAGAAGCGATGGACGGATCGAGAGGAAACTGAAGCGGCAAAGGATGGACCACGGGAATCCCGCGATCTCGAGCCTCCTGGACATAGGTGAGGAAATGCGTCTGGAGGGCTGCTCGCTGCGCTCGCGTATCCGGAGTGAGTTCCGCCTCGCCGTCGCTCAGCACGACAGGCATCAAGGCGGCCAGGGGGTCGGTCACGGGAACCGCGGGAACCAGCAGTCCGGACATGCTGCCGTTGATCAGGGCGTTCCGGCCTTCCCGGCCGATGGGGAGCCGAAAAGCCCATTCCGGCTTCGCCTCCAGCACGCCGGCCACGTCAGCCCGAGTGAACTCGAAGATATCGCGCTGGCGCTCATGATGCTGCTCCAGCACGCTCTTGGGTTCGCCGGCGAAGTAAAAGTAGAACGCCAGGGAGTCGCTCCGCACCCGCAGGGATTCCGGCTTCGATCTTCCGATATCGAACTCGTAGGTACCTGGAAACGGAAAGTGCAGGCCGTAGCCCCGGCTGGAAAGGAGCAACGGCTGATCGGTTCGAATGGTGTGTCCCCGGACATTCATGCGGGCATCGGTGCGAGGGCCTAGACCGTAGAACGATTCCGCGGCCGTCATCTTGAATTCTGCCGTCCCGTCCGCGGTCCACTGAAAATCGACCGCCTCGCCGCCGGAGCTAAACCGGATTCCCAGAGGGTCCTTTGTAATCTCCAGCGTCAGGTCACGGGTTTTCGCCGTAATCGCCGACGGGCCATCCGTCACCGTAAAAGGGACGGCAGCCGAAGTCAGCCTCGGCTCCGAGCGGGCAACTGGCCGGACGCGCACGCCGGAAGAAGAAATCCACTCAATCTCGGCTTTCTTTTGTCCCTCGAGTTCGAGCACCAGCACGCTGCCCCAGCGCGAGTGCCCGACCACCTGCGCCGTAAGGATGCCGCTCCAAGCCAACAACCCGAGCAGCTTCATGCGGAAATTCGAATCAATTCCCGTTGAATCTCGCCCGTCACGGCCGCGCTCGCGGTATCAACAAACACATTCACTTCCGAACGTATCCCAAACTCCGGCAAGTAGATACCAGGCTCAACAGAAAAGCAGGTCTGGGGAATCACCAGCCGTTCGTCATGAGTCTCCAGATTGTCCATATTGGCGCCGGTTCCATGGACTTCCTCGCCGATGGAATGGCCGGTGCGGTGGAAGAAGTACTCGCCGAAACCGGCTTTCCCGATGTATCCCCGGGCGGCATCGTCCACTTCATAGCCGCGCAGCACCTGGCCCGCCTTCACGCTGTCCTGCACCTTGGCGACGGCCGCGTCGCGAGCGCCGGTGACGACCTGAAACACTTCCTGCATCCGGTCGGGAACATCCGGGCGGCACACTCCGGTCCAGGTGACGTCGTAATAGACGGCCCGGGGCTGCTCCAGCTTGGCCCAAAGATCGATGAGAACCAGATCGCCGCGATGGATGGGGAGCGAACTATCGGACGCCGGCTCATAGTGAGGATTGGACGCATTGGCGTTCACCGCCACGATCGGCCCATGATCCGTAACCATCCCTTCTCGCGTGAAGGATTCCCGAATGAACTGTTGAATCGCGTATTCCGTGATTACTTCGCCGGAAGCCAGGCTCTCGCCGATCTTCCGGAAGGCGGCGGCGCGAACCCGATCCACGCGCTTCCCTGCCTCAAGGTGCATCGCGAACTGTTCCAAGTCCCAGACGGCTTCAAACTGCTGGACCAAATCCGCGGAAGTCCGGATCTCATAGCCGAGCCCGCGGACCAGCTCCACCGTGCCGGCATCGACCATCGCGACATACGGCACGGCGCAGTCCGGCGAGTATTGCATCGCAATGCTCTTCGCGCCGCCCAGGATGGTCCGGAGAGCCCCCTTCTGGCTCTCCCAGCCCGCGTAGCGAACGGCATCCCCCGGCAGCGAGTCGAGCATTCCGGGCTCAATCCGATGCACCACCTTGCGCGGCTCGCCCTTGGCCGGAATGAAGTAATACCAGCGCCGCGTGGGCGAGTGTTCGGTGGAGAGTCCCAGCACTCGATACGCCAGGGGATCCCGGATATGGTGGTCGAAAAAGAGCCATCCGTCCAATCCACCCTTTGCCAGCGCTTCCTGAATCTTCGCCAGGTTCATCGTTTCTCCCACGTGATCGTCGTCCGCAGATCCGCCACTCCAGCCAGATCGCGCGGCTCGGCAACGGTCAATGTCAAAAAATCGTCGCGCCAGTCCTGGCTGGTGCCGTCGGAATGCTGGATCGCCACGGTCAAAGTATAATCTTGCCTCGTCAGATGACAGTGCAGGAGGAATCGCACGGTCAGCTCGTCTCCCGGCACAAAGTCGCCCAGGGAAATTCCTTCGACCTTCGAGTTCGTCCCGTAAACGTCGATTCCCAGCCGGTTGCGAAGCAGCAGGCCGACCATCGGCTGCGAGCACGGTTTCCGGAACGCCGCAACCACCTCCACAATCACGGAGGCCCCGCCGTCCACCACCGAGACTTCCCGGCCCTCCCGATCGAGAATCCGCACGCGCGTAATCTCGCTGGTGCCGTCGCCATGCTGGATCAGCCGTCCCGCCGCTCCGTCGTCTTTCTGCTCCTGGCCGATCACCAGGCCGACGTACCGGTTCACCACATCGTTTGGGGACCCGAGCATGTCCGCTCTTCCATTCATCAACAGCAGGGCTCGATCTGCAAGCCTTTTGACGAGTCCCAGATCGTGCGACACAAACAAGATCGTCTTCCGGCGCTCTCGAAATTCCTCGAATTTGCGGATGCACCGATTGGCGAAGCGGACATCGCCAACGGCCAGCGCCTCATCGACCACCAGAATGTCAGGATCCACATGGATCGCCGCCGCAAAAGCCAGGCGGACATACATTCCGCTGGAGTACTCTTTGACCGGCCGATCGAAGAACTCGCCGATGTCCGCGAACTCCTCTACGTGCACGATGACGCTGTCCACCTGACGCCGGCTCATTCCCTGAATCTCCGAGGACAAGTAGACGTTCTCGCGCCCCGTGAACTCCGGATTGAACCCTGCTCCCAGTTCCAGCAGCGCGGCCACCCGGCCGCTGCGCTCGACGGATCCGGTCGTCGGCTCCAGGGTCCCGGCAATGATCTGCAGCAGAGTGCTCTTGCCGGAGCCGTTCGGCCCGATCAACGCCAGCGTTTCTCCCGACTCCACTCGAACGGAAACGTCGCGCACGGCCCAGAAATCCTCGTGACGGCGGGTGCCCGACACTGCTTCCACCAGGCGGTGGGAAGGGTGCTGATAGAGCGGAAAAGACTTGGAAACGTTCGAAACCAGGACCACCGGCTCACCATCCGTGAGCGTCACGGACCGCGATCATCGTCCCCAAAATCGTATTCCACGTCTCCGGCTTCATCATGGTCTCGTTCGAGAACATGCAGCCATCCCAGCAGATGTGCTGGATCTTCTTGGTCAACTGGCCGCTCTCGTCGCGCAGCCAGTATCCGGCGTGACGAACGATGTCCAGCTTGCCGTTTGGATCGTCCGGCAGGCAATGCCGGCCCGTCTTGTCGTGGGAGCCGGAGCCTTTCACCGTGGCGTCATTCTGGGCCACGTGGAAATCGATCGTCCAGGGGCGCAGCGCCGCCGTCATTTGCCTCAATGCTTCGTCCAGCTGACTGCCGTCGTGCCAATCAAAATTCTCCGGCAGCAGCCGGTCTTCCGAAGCGTTGTAGCCCATGGTGTACAGCAGCGTGTGGGCCATGTCGGCCTGGAAGCCCAGCGTTTCCGGCTTATCCACCATCTTCAGCAGTTCCACCATGCGCTTCCAGGAATGCATTCCGCCCCAGCAAATCTCGCCTTCCGCCGCCAGACGCTCCCCGTAGTCCTCTGCAATCGCGCAGGCGCCGCGAAACGTCTCGGCAATCTTCTTCTGATTGCCGGCAGGGTCGGCGGCCCAATCGGCCGGTGATGCGGCCGAATCGATGCGGACGACACCGTACGGCCGCACGCCGAGATCGCGCAGCTTCTTTCCAATGATGCAGGCCTTCTTCACCTGCGTCAGGAACTTCAGCCGGTCTTCGCCTCCACCCATCGCCGATCCGCCACCCGTGGGCGGCCAGACCGGAGCAACCACCGAGCCGGCAACGAATCCTCGTTCTTGCAGCTTCTCCGCCAATTCCTTCAAGTCATGGTCCGTCGAATCGATTGACGTGTGCGGCTCAGAAAGAAAAAGATCGACGCCGTCGAACCGAACCCCGTTGACACTCGCGGCGGCCGTCAGGTCCAGCATCGTATCCAGGTCTATCGGCGGCTCGGAATCGGGACCTTTGCCGACCAGGCCGGGCCACATGGCGTTGTGAATCTTCGGAAATGTATTGGGCATTTTGTTCCGCGAATGTCCAGCTTATCGCGGAGGTCGCACTGTGCGCGTGGAGCGGACGATCGCCTTTCGTCGTCTGCTCCCCTCGGCGGATGCTATCCGCCAGAGCACAGCATGGTCGCATGGTCGTCTAGTCCCAGATGCCGCGAGCGACAAAGCGGGTCTCTCTGTGGAGCTGGGCAGATCACAAAAAAACGATGATCTGCCCCACGGGCAGCTTCGGGTCCTGAACTTTTCCGCCACATGCTCCTACATCGAACCGGGCACCCCCAGCGAATGGGCGACGACGGCAAGCAGCCCTGCTCCAAAGATCACCCACAACGTATCAACTTCCGTGACCAGCAGGACGATCAGCGCCGCCAGCGCAATGGCATAGGACAGCCAGCCATGCAGCGCGTCCGCCGCCAGCGGCAGGGTTGCTGAAAGACTGATGCCGGCACTCGCCAGAACGACAGCCTTCAGGACTTGTTTCACCTTCGGATGGTTCGCGCGGCGGCCGGCAAACTCCAGCAGCGGAATCACCAGCAGCGCCGGCGTCACAATCGCCAGCCACGCGGCCGTCGCTCCGGCAAAGCCTCCCGCGTATTGACCGACGCTGATGATGTACAGACCTTTCGGTCCTGGAGTGGTGCGCCCGATCACCATCGCGGTATTCAGATCGCGATCGGTCAGGAGATGGCGCTTCACCACCAGATCCTCACGAATAATCGGCAGCGCGGCCAGCCCGCTAAATGAGCTGACGCTGGCCTTCAGGAAGAACAGGTAGAGAAGCAGAAAGTTCATAACAGCTCGTCCCAGAAGAAACCGGCGACGGCGGCAATCCCCAGAACCAGCACCGGAGTTACGTCGGCAAACAGAGACAGGCCGATGGTGGCCGCCACGATGATGGAGCTGCGACGCCAGCTTTTTCGCGTGATGTGAGGGCCGACGATCAGCCAGAAGGCGGCGAGCAGAATCCCCACCGATGCCGCCATCGCGCCGGAGATCGCGATCCTCACCGCCGAGTAGCGGTTCACGACGTCGTAGCCGACCGTGACACCCCACGCGATCAGGCAACTGGGGATCGACGCCGCCAGCACCGCGATCAGAGCGCCGGGCCAGCGGCGCAACAGCCAGCCCGCGGCCGTGCAAAAGGCCAACTGATTCGTTCCCGGCGTGACACGGGACAGCGCATAGGAAAGGCTGAACTGCGACTCATTCAGCCAGCGCAGACGGGAGACCATCTCCCGCTGGAGCGCCGCCACCGCGGCCGCTCCGCCGCCGAAGGTGAAGTTTCCAATCCGCAGCATGACGGCGGCCAAGCGTCCCAAAGATGGCGTCATGACGCTTCGGCGCAGGTCTTGGCGCGCTGCAGCAGCAGATCGCGCTCCCGGGTGTTTCTGGTGAGAGACGCGGCTCTTTCGAACTCCCGCCGAGCCTCCCCGTAGCGGCCCAGCTTGGAGAGAAAATCGCCGCGAACGCTCGGCAGCAGGTGGTAGTTCCCCAGCGACGGGTGAGCCGCATGGCTATCCAGGTGGGCCAGCCCCGCGGCCGGTCCTTCGGCCATAGCCAGTGCGACCGCGCGATTTAGCTCGATCACCGGCGACGGCGTTAAGGCGGCCAGTTGACGGTACAGCTCGGCAATGCGCGGCCAATCGGTTTCGTCCGCTGTTCGAGCGCGAGCGTGACAAGCGGCAATCGACGCCTGCAGGAAGTACGTTTCCGGCGGACGACCCAACTGCTCGGCCCTCCGCAAAGCTGCCAGTCCCCGGCGGATCAGCAACTGATCCCACAACCCGCGATTCTGGTCCAGCAGCAGGATGGGCTCTCCGGACGCATTGGTCCGCGCGCGCGAGCGTGATGCCTGCAGCTCCATCAATGCCACCAGGGAGTGAACTTCCGGCTCGGCGGGAGCAAGTTCCGCCAGGATTCTTCCCAGCCGCATCGCGTCCTCGCACAGCGCCGGCCGCATCCAATCGTCGCCCGCTGTAGCCGAGTATCCTTCGTTGAAAATCAGGTACACGACTTCCAGCACGGAGGAAAGCCGGCCGGCCAGATCGTCGCCCCGCGGCACTTCGAAGGGAACATTCGCTTCGCCCAAGGTACGTTTCGCCCGGACGATCCTCTGTGCGATTGTCGGTTCCGGAACCAGAAACGCCCGGGCAATTTCGTCGGTGGTCAACCCGCCCAGCAGCCGGAGCGTCAGCGCCACCCGGCCTTCCCGCGAGAGCACCGGATGGCAGGCGATAAACACCAGCCGCAACAGGTCGTCACCCACGGGATCGTCCAGCGCCGCCTCGTAGTCCGGCGCCGAAGGCTGCGACTCCGCGGCATGTCCGATCTCCTGATGCTTTCGCTCCAGCAGTTTGTTCCGGCGAAGATGATCGATCGCCCGATTCTTCGCCGTCGCCATCAGCCACGCTCCGGGATTTTGAGGCACTCCCGATTCGGGCCACTGTTGCAACGCAGCAAGCAGGGCGTCCTGCGCCAACTCTTCCGCCAGCCCCACATCCCGCACGATGCGCGTCAAGCCGGCAATGACGCGCGCCGCTTCCATTCGCCAGACGGCATCGATGGCGCGATGCGTGTCGGTAGCAGCCATTGCTACCGATCACAGCATTTTCGCCAAGCCCGGCGCAAACGCCCTTTATTCCGGCGGACCGTCCATCATTTCCCGAATCTCGCACTCCCCTTCTCCGGCGACTTTCAGGAATTGTTTGGACGATTCGATGGCATGTTCCAGGCTGGGAAGCTCCAGGATGGCGAAACCGCCCACCAGCTCTTTCGCCTCCGCATAGGGCCCGTCGGTGACCGCGTAGGCTCCATCGCTATCCATCCGGACTTGCTTGCCGCTCAGCCGCAGACCGCCGGTCATGACCAGTTCGCCGGATTTCTGGCTCTCCGCAATCAGCCGGTCCATGTT
Organism: uncultured Solibacteraceae bacterium; assembly: GCA_964515165.1. Classification (GTDB taxonomy): domain Bacteria; phylum Acidobacteriota; class Terriglobia; order Bryobacterales; family Bryobacteraceae; genus JAPKYZ01. The sequence goes on from CAZETQ010000025.1 coordinate 19,857, forward strand.
CGCCATGTACTCCGGGCTGGGCGGTCCGCTCCCGTACTTCGCAGGCTTGTAGAGAACGAGAAATCGCATCGGCTAAACCGCCTTCGGCGCGCTGTTGACCATCCAGGGGGTGCCGAACCGGTCAACGACCATCCCAAATCCGCCTGCCCAGAAAGTCCCCTGAAACGGCATCCGGACCTCGCCTCCCTCGGACAATGCTTCGAAAATCTTCTTTCCCTTGCCCGCGTCGTCCAGATTGATCGAAACCGAAAAACCGGCCGGCTTCTGTTGATGCTGGGGCGGACTGTCGCTGCCCATGATGACTTCGCCATCGACCGCCAAGCGCGCGTGCATAATCTTCGCGCGCCAGTCGCCGGGTACAAAGTCGGCTGCGGGCGTTCCTTCATGCGGAATCATCGCTTCGATTTTTCCGCCCAGCGTTTTCTCGTAAAACCGGAATGCCTCTTCGCAATTGCCGTTGAACGACAAGTAAGGATTGATTTGCATGACTACGTTCCCTTCGTGATGTATTTTCTCGCTACTCCAGTTCGAAAACCTGGCGAAGCTCGATTTCTGCTTCGCCTCCCGTTTTCGAATCCACGCCAAACGGCACCCGCTTGGCCCATTCGATCGCTTCTTCCTTGGACTTCACCTGAATCATCCAGAAACCGGCGATCAACTCTTTGGCCTCGGCGAAAGGGCCGTCCAGGACGCTCGGCTTTCCCCCCGAGAACTTCACCCTGGCGCCCTTTGCGCTTGCCTGCAGGCCTGCCGCATCCAGGAGAACCCCCGCCCGGACCAGTTCTTCGTTGTACTTGCCCATCGCGGCCAATTCCTCTTCGGTGGGCATCACGCCCGCCTCCGATTCTTTGGTTGCTTTCATCAGCATCAGGAATCGCATTGGGTTTTCCTCCGCTCTACCCAGACGTCGAATGACACGCGTTCAGATCGACACGCCAGGCGAGATTTTCTCAAAAATCTGCGCCTCGCCCTGCAAGCGGAATTCCGGATGGACCACAATGAAACAAACATGAATCACCGAAACGGGGTCAGCCGGGATGCTGAATGAGTTCGTTCGAAAGGCCGCTTACCATGTCGGTACCAGGCTGGTTCGTTTTGGATTGGGTGCCGCTACGACTGCTCCTCCTGCACCAAAAACAGTATCGGCACTTCCAGCCCAACCGGAGCCTGGAGTCTCCGACAACTCGCAGCGAATCGAGCAGGAGCTGACGCGCTACAAAACTGTCGAAAATGTTCACGACCTGCCGCAGATTTTTCATTTCTGGTCGCTCCGCTATGTGCAGCCCAAACTGGAAGCGGTCTTCGGCATCATTCGAATTAACGAGTTCTATGTAAAGTACATCCTGAAGTATCACCAGGAGCATCCCGGCGAGCGTGTCCGGATCGCCAGCATCGGTGCAGGCAATGCCGACATCGAAGTCCAGATCGCGCACATGCTGCGCCAGCGCGGGCTGTCGGACTTCACGTTCTACTGCATCGACATCAACGGAAGCATGCTGGAACGCGGAAGAGAGATGGCGGCGCGGGAAGGCCTGGGCGATCACTTCGAATTTGTCCAGAGCGATGCCGCCCGGTGGGCTCCCGGCCAGCCGATCTCGGTGGTCATGGCGCACCACAGCCTGCACCACATTCCGAACCTCGAGGAAGTTTTCGCCAGTATCGCGCGCGCCATCGGCAGCAAGGGTTATTTCCTCACCTGCGACATGATCGGGCGCAACGGCCACCTGCGCTGGCCGGAGGCGCTCACCATCATCCATGACATCTGGCGCGAAATGCCGGACCGCTACAAATACAATCACCAGCTGAACCGGTTTGAGCCGCTGTACGAAAACTGGGACTGCTCCGGCGAAGGCTTCGAAGGCGTCCGGGCACAGGATATTCTCCCGATCCTGGTGCGGGAGTTTCACTTCGAATCGTTCGTCGCCTATGGAAATCTCCCCGACATCTTTGTCGATCGCGGCTTTGGGCACAACTTTGACGAAAAGATCGTGGAAGACCAACAGTTCATCGACCGTATCGGAGCGCTGAACGACAAGCTGATCACCGAAGGAAAGCTCAAGCCGACGCAGATGATGGCCGCGATGCGAACCGTCCGGTCGGACGACCGGGTGTTCTGGAAGAACTGGTCGCCGGAGTTCTGTGTTCGCCGGCCCTGACCGTTTACTCGTACCGGAGAGCTTCGATTGGGTCGATCGTGGCGGCGCGGCGCGCCGGCAGCCACGCGGCCAAGGCGGCAACCGCCAGCAACAGAGTTCCCGCCGAAAGCAAGGCTAACGGATCGGTGGGCTTCATTTCGAACAGCATGCTTTCCAGCAGCGATCCCATGGCGAAAGCTCCCGCCATGCCAAAACTCAGGCCAATCGCCACGACGAACAGGCTTTCCCGGATCACCAGCCAGACGACATCACGGCGAATCGCTCCCAATGCCATCCGGATTCCGATCTCGCTAGTTCGCCGGACAACCCCGTAAGCCAGCATTCCGTACAATCCGATAGCGGCAAGAATCAGCGCGGCGACTCCGAAAACAGTCACCAGCTGTGTAACCAGCCGTTGCTGCAGCAAGGTGTCCGAGATCATTGCCGGCAAGGTACGCATGCGCTCGACGCGGAGCTGAGGATCCACGGCTCGGATTTCTTGCCGGATGGTCGTCATCAGGGAATCCGGAGCCGACGCCGTTTTGACAATCAGGGTCACCATCCCTCGCCAGGCATAGGGATTTGCAATCGGCCGGTACATGATGCTGCGCGCGGGTTTCCGCAAATCGTCGTACTTGACATCTTTGGCGACTCCGATAACTTCCACGTCATAGGCCTTTGGTTTGTCGTCGAGGCTGACACGTTTTCCGATCGGGTTTTCGTCTCGCCAGAAATA
>CAZETQ010000025.1:22827-65999 GCA_964515165.1 uncultured Solibacteraceae bacterium
GTTTGTCGTCGAGGCTGACACGTTTTCCGATCGGGTTTTCGTCTCGCCAGAAATATCGGGCCATCGTCTCATTCACGATGATCACTTTCGGTTCCTTCGAACGATCGCGCTCGGTAAAGTCGCGGCCGAGCAGCAAGGGAGTTCCCATCGTTCGAAAATAGCCGGATCCCACCTCCAGGTAGATCGGCAGATAGTCTTCATCCTTTCGTGGCGCGTAACCCTGGACAGTAAGTGACGTCCGGGAAGTGCCCCCGCTGAACAAGCCATTCTGGGAGATGGAGGCCGAGGAGACGCCGGGAATCGCACGAAGCCGATCGAGAGCCGCCGAGTACAACGCCGTGCGCTGCGCGCCGTCGCCGAACCCATCGATTTGCGCCTGGACCACGTTGGTGGCGGTAAAGCCCGTATCGATCCTCATGAGATTTCGAAGCGTCTGGAGAAAAAGCGCGGCGCCGACCAACAGGATCAGGGACAAGCCAACCTGCGTAGCCAGCAATCCGCGGCCCAGCCACGAATGCATACCGCCACTGGCGATAGAACGGCTGTCCTTCTTCAGCGCCGGATTGGCGTCCACTTTTGTCGAGCGAACGGCGGGAATCAACGCAAAGAACACAACCGTCACGACGGATACAGCACTTGTGAACGCCAAAGTCAGCCAATCCAGTTGAAAGATCATCGCCGGAGGGATGCCGGCTTCGCCTTCGATCATCCTGAGCAGCAGCGCATGTCCCCACTGCGCCAATAGCAATCCCAGCAGCGCGCCGCCGGCCGCCAGCACTATCCCTTCGGTCAGCAGTTGCCGGATCACGCGGGCGCGGCTGGCGCCAATAGCCAGCCGGACACCAATCTCGCGATGTCGAGCCGCGCCGCGGGCCAGCTGTAGATTGGCGATATTGGCGCAAGCGATGAGAAGAACCAAACCCACGGCCGCCATCAACACCCACAGCGGCTTGGAGAATTGACTGCGGCCTGCGTCCAAGCCGTTGTGCGCCGGAACCAACACCACGCGGTCGTAGTATTTCGCCTCCTGCTTGGGATCCTTGTCGTGCTGGATCTGTTGCCAAACAGTTTTCAGCCGGGATTCGAAACTGCCAGCCGGCATGTCTTGCGGTATGCGAAAAACGAGGGTCAACCAGCCGGAGCCGGGGCGGTCCAGCATCGATCCCCATCGGGAGAATACGGGCTGCAGCGTCAATGGCAGATAAACATCCGGCGAGTTCGCGACCGGCATCAGCCCCTCGAATTCCGGCGGAGCCACGCCGACAATCCGCAGGCTGGTGCGCTCAATATCGATCGTCCGCTCGAGAACTTCCGGATCGCCATGAAAAGCCCGCTGCCAGAAGCCATAGCTGATGATGGCGACCAGGGCCGGATTTGCCTTGTCGTCTTCTCCTTTCAGCATCGGGCGGCCGACAATCGGCCGGACTCCGAGGACATCGAAGAAATTCGCCGAAACCAGTTGAGTCTGCGCCCTCACGACTTCCGCCTGGCCGGAGATCCGCGTGTCGAAATGCTGCCCGCCTCCCCAGGCCAGAACCGGAACCGTACTTCCCAATTGATCCTGAATCACCCGGTAGAACGGATAGCTGCAACTACGATGCTGTCCACGCCAATAGAAAACATTCATCGCCTGAAGTTGCTGTGGCTGCTCGACAGCCAGCGACTTCAACAGGATCGCGTCGATCAGGCTGAAGATCGCGGTATTGGCGCCAATCCCGAACGCCAGCGAGAGCAACGCGACGGCGGTGAATCCGCGATTCGCCCGAAACGATCGCAAAGCGTAGCGAATGTCCTGGCCAATCGTTTCCAGCCACGGCCAGACCCACGCCTCTCTGCTGGATTCGAGAATCCGCGTCGAATTTCCGAACGCGGCGCGACCGGACTGCTCCAGATGGAAGCGCATCTCCTCTTCGAGCTCCCGCTCCATCTGGCGGCGATTCCAGAAAGCTTGCAGGCTCCGGAGCAGCGATTTCATGCCGGCTCGATCACTCGCGTGATCGCCCCCATGGCCCGGTGGAATGCCGCCAGCTCCGCCGTTAACTGCTTCCGGCCGGCAGGAGTCAGGCGGTAATACCGCGCCCGCCGGTTATTCTCGGATTGCTTCCACTCGGCTTCCACCCAACCCTTGATCAGCATCCGCTGCAGCGCTGGGTAAAGCGAACCTTCTTCCACCTGCAGAACGTCTTCTGAAGTCTGTTGGATGAACTGCGCGATGCCGTAACCATGCTGAGGCCCCAGGCGCGCCAGCGTTTTGAGGATCAGCATGTACAAGGTTCCAGGAGGAATTTCCGATCGTTCCATAGTTTCCCTATATGTAGTTAGACTATGAAGCCGGCACTTCCCGTTGTCAAGCACGTAAAATCAGCGCATGGCGAAGCTGCGGAGCGTATCCTTGTCGATCGCGTTGCTCGCCGCCGCAGCGGCGCTGTTCTGCGCTCCTCCCGGCTCGCGCGGAAACCGCTGGGCCCGCTATGAACCCGAGATGCAGGACCCGGTGAACGATCCGCCCGATGCCGATGAGAAGCGAGAATTCGCCTTCGGCCGCCTCCGTTACCGTTCTCCGCGCGATAGCTGGTCGCCCTACGCCCGCTGGGCGATCGACTGCAACAAGTCGGACCGCCAGTTTCTCATCGGACTCCGCCGGCTCTCGCGCGTCGACGCGCAATCGATCGAAGAGATTGTCGATATCGAAAGTGACGACATTTTCGACCAACCGTGGATGTTCGGAGTCGCCATCGGCGACTGGGTGCTAACCGATGCTCATGCTTTGCGGCTGCGGAAATACTTCCAGCGCGGCGGCTTCATGATGACCGACGACTTCCACAACGATCGCGAGTGGGAGGAGTTCATGATCGGCGTGAAAAAAATCTTTCCGAATGCCGAATGGATCGAGATCCCCGACGACCACCCGATCTTTCACATGAACTACAACCTGGAAAGCCGGGTGCAAATTCCCGGTCAGAACGTCGTACACGGTCCTGGGTATGAACGGGGAGGTGTCGTGCCCCATTGGCGCGCCATCCTGGACAGCAAGGGACGGATCATGATCGCCGCCTGCCACAACATGGATGTCGGCGATGCGTGGGAGTTCGCCGATGATCCGGATTACCCGGAGCGCTTTTCCTCGGAAGCGTATCGGCTAGGAATCAACTACGTGCTCTATGCGATGACGCATTGATCACACCGTCAGCTCTTCCAGTTCCTCGAACGGCATAGCGATGGCGTCAAGCTCCAGCGGAGGCTTGGGCTGCCGCCGGTGCTTCAGGCAGATCACTCCCAGCGGCGGCAAGGTCAACACGACCGAGTGCGCCCGCCCGTGCGACTGCACAGGCTCCGGCCAGACGGAGCCGCCGTGCGTCGCGCACACATTCGACCCTCCGAAGCTGTCCCAATCGGAATTGAAGATTTCGTCGTAAGCTTCCGGCCGCGGGACGCCCAGGCGATAGTTCGGCCGTGGATTCGGAGTGAAGTTGCAGGCGAACAGCAGCTCTTCTTCGCGGTCGCGAGCCCGGCGCGCGAAGCTGATCACGGAGTTGTCGACGTCGGACACGTCGATCCACTCAAACCCGCTCCACTCGAAGTCCACCTCATACATAGCGGGCTGCTCCCGCAACAGCCGGTTCAGCTCCGACACCATGAACTGCAGCTTCCGATGGTAGTCCCACTGCAACAGTTCCCAGCGCACCGACTTCTTTTCATCCCATTCGTCGTATTGGCCAATCTCCTGCCCCATGAACAGCAGCTTCTTGCCTGGATGAGCCCACATATACGAGAGGAAGGCTCGAACGTTGGCAAAGCGCTGCCATTCATCGCCCGGCATTTTCCCCAGCAGCGAGCTCTTCATGTGCACCACTTCGTCATGCGAGACCGGAAGAACGAAATTCTCGCTGAAGGCGTACATCATCGAGAACGTCACGTCCTTCTGATTCGCCTTCCGGAAGATCGGATCCAGCTTGAAGTAGTGGAACATGTCGTGCATCCAGCCCATGTTCCACTTCATGGTGAATCCCAGCCCGCCGATGTAGACGGGTTTCGAAACCATCGGAAAAGACGTCGATTCTTCGGCGATGGTCACCGCTCCGGGAACGGTATGAGCCAGCTCATTCATCCGGCGCAGAAAATCGATCGCCTCCAGGTATTCCCGCCCGCCGTATCGATTCGGAGCCCACTCCCCGGCGGGCCGCTCGTAATCGAGATAAATCATCGAGGCCACCGCATCGACGCGTAAGCCGTCCAGGTGATACTCCTTCAGCCAGAACATCGCGCTGGACAGGAGAAAACTCCGGACTTCGTTGCGCCCGTAGTTGAAGACCAGCGTCCCCCATTGCTTGTGCTCCCCCAGCCGCGAATCGGCCGCTTCATACAGGAAAGACCCGTCGAAGTAGGCCAGCCCGTGCTCGTCGCGGGGAAAGTGACCCGGCACCCAGTCCAGGTACACTCCGATGCCCGCCTGATGACAGCGATCGATGAACCGCTTGAAACCATCCGGCGTGCCGAACCGCGAGGTCGGCGCAAAGTAGCCGGTCACCTGGTAGCCCCAGGATCCGCTGAACGGATACTCGGTGATCGGCATCAGCTCGATGTGCGTGAAGCCGAGCTGGTTCACGTAAGGAATCAGCCTGTCGGCGAGTTCGTCATAGCTGAGCAGCCGCCCGCCATCGCCATGCATCCAGGATTCCAGGTTCACTTCATAGATCGAGATCGGACGTTCTAGCCAGTTGGTCCGGCCGCGTTGATGGATCCACTGCTGATCGCTCCACCCATAGTCGCCCAGCCCATGAACCACGGATGCATTTTTCGGAGCAAGCTCCGTTGCGAAGGCGTAGGGGTCCGACTTCAGCACTCGATAGCCCACCGTTTTCGCGTGAATGTAGAACTTGTAGACCGCGCCGGGGGCCACGCCCGGGAGGAACAGCTCCCAGACGCCGTCGCGGTATCGCATCGGATGCGCGCGCCGGTTCCAATGATTGAAGGTTCCGGTGACGAACACGGCCTCGGCATTGGGAGCCCAGACGGCAAACCGGGTTCCGGCTTGGCCATCGACGGTGATGGGGTGTGCTCCTAAGAGCCGGTATGTTTCAAAATTCGTACCTTCCGCATGAAGATGCAGGTCGAAGTCGCTCAAAATTAAGGGGTAACGATACGGGTCGTCCCGGATCTCGGAAGCGCCGTCCGGGAACTGAACCCGGTAGCGGTAATCATAGGGAGCCGATGCCGGCTTCGCCAGAAACACGCCGTCCGGATGCAGCCGTTCCATGGGAATGGCTTGGCCATCCAGGAGGAGTTCTACCGATTGAGCGTCCGGCAGGAACGCCCGGACCTCCCACCCGGCCGGGGTTCCATGCGGTCCCAGAACCGCAAAAGGGTCGGGATGGTAGCCCCCGGCAATTCCAGCGATATCGTGGTCGAGCACTTTCGTAATTATAGGTGTGAGACATGACGGAACCTCTAGCCGAGCTCCACTTGCACCTGGAAGGATCGATCGAACCTGCAACCATGGCGGAAATTGACCCAACGGTTTCCCCCGAGGAAGTGCGCTCTCAATACCGGTACCAGGACTTTCGGGGGTTCCTTATGGCGTACAAATGGGTGGTCCTTAAGCTCAACAGCCAGGAACAATATGCAATCGCCGCCAGGCGGTTGAAGGAAACTTTGCAGGCGCAAGGAATCACCCATGCCGAAATCAATCTTTCCGTGGGAGTGATGGTCTGGAGAAAGCTGGACGCCCGAGCAATTGTCGCCGCGATCCAGCACGAGTTGGGAAACTGGCCATTGATCTTCGATGCCGTCCGCCAGTTCGATCCCATCGATGCTGTCCGAGTGGCCGAGTTGGCATCCGAGTTCGACGCAGGCTTCGGTGTCGGCGGGGATGAGGCGGGACGGCCGCTATCGGAGTTTCGAGACGCAATCGCCCTCGCCAAGGACCACTTCTATCCCCATGCGGGAGAAACGTCAAACGCGGCGAATGTATGGGATGCCCTCAAACACGGAGCCCGCCGGATTGGACACGGGATTCGAGCCGTCGACGATCCCGCTCTCTGCCGTGAACTGCGAGACCGCAGGGTTCCGCTGGAGATTTCCATTTCTTCGAATGTCGCCACCGGAGCGGTTCCGAACCTGGAGTCTCACCCGGTGCGCCGGCTTTTCGATTTAGGGGTTCCTGTGGTTTTGAATACCGACGACCCGGCGATGTTTCATACTTCGCTCCGCCGCGAGTACCAGATCGCGCAAGATGCTTTCGGGTTTAGCGATTCAGAGATTGCGATCCTGCGTCAGAACGCTTTCGCGTACGCCAGGATTCGCTGAAGACGCTGAGCGTCGGCGGCCGAGTATCCACCCATCGCCCGGAGATCCTCGCGCGACTTGAGCTTCCGCCGCCACCGGTTGAAGTATTCCGCCAGGTCGCCGCCGTACTGGAAGTTGTACATGATGTCGTCGAACTCGGCAGTATGCCCCAGCCCGAGGCCGTGCCCGGACTCATGCAGACAGGTCATGTAGAGAACGATATCGCGCGTCAGCGGATCCTCGTGACGGGCTACGCCGCCGCGTAAAAAGATCTCCGCGCCCCGCTCGCCGTGGAAGTCCACCATCCGAGCCTCGCCATACAACCCCGGCCGCGCGCCTGCCCAGTAAAACTTCATCCGAGCCAGTTTCGGATCGCTCACCCGTTCGAACCGGATGGCCCCCTGCGTCGCCCGCGACCACGCCTCCAGCGCCCAGGCCGCCAGGTCGGCGTCAGCCGCGACACAGCTATTTTCCACAGGCTGATTGCACGGCTCAATCCACCAGGTCCAGGTCGAAGCGGCAGCAATAAGGAACAAAGGGAGCATTAGAGCGCAGTTGCCATCAGATTAAACGATGACAGAAATCATATCGTCCGACTCGGCACCGGCTTGAAGCAGCAAAAGAAAAAGCCTCCGAAGCTATGTAGCTCCGGAGGCATTGTTGTCTGTATTAGAAGTTTAGAACTCCAGCCGGAGCCCCATGGTGATCAGGCGGGCGTTGCCCAACTGCGGGCCGGTTGCGCGACCGAAGTTCACGTTTCCGATAGCGCCCTGGATGTTCCCAAACGAGGTGCGGTTGAATGCATTGAAGGCATCCGCCCGGTAGACAAGAGTCACAGGGTTCCGCTCGTTCTGCCACAGAATCGTCCGTTTGACGATCGAGAGGTTCTCGCTCAACACCGGAGGATTCCGGAAATCGTTGTTGTAGAACGCCGAAGTTCCCAGGGTGTATTGCGGTGCCGCCACAAACGATCCCGGGTTGAACCACAGCTTGCTCGGGTCGTTCGGATCGAGCGAGCCGCGATCGATACCGGTGCGGATCGGAGTGCCAGTCTGATTGGCCTTGGTCACACCGGTGAACAGTACACCGTTGCCCAGCGGGTTGCCAGGCGTGGAGATGTAGATGAGATTGCCCGACGTATAGCGCAGTGCGCCGGAAATCGTCCACCCTCCAACGAAAGCATTGGTAAACGCGTTCGCGGAACTCAGGTACTTCTTACCTCGACCGAACGGCAGGTCGTAGGCCGTCAGGATGTTGGTGATCTTCGGCTGATCGAAGGGCAGAAAGCTCTTCGACTCGTCGATGTTGTAGTAGTCCTGCGGGATCGCGGTGCCCAGCTGCGAGAAGATCTGGCGGAAGTGCGCCACACCCAGGCTCTTGGACCACGTGTAGTTGAACATGAACTGGAAGTCGCCGTAGCGCCGCTCCACCTTCAACTGCAGGGCGTCATACCAGGACTTACCCACGCCGGCGTTCCGGCTGTAGACGCTCAGGTACTGAGGGAAGGGACGCAGCGACTGCGCTACCGACGGAATTCCGCCCGTGGGAGTGGCATATCCCGGATAAGGAGCAGTAATTCCGGCGTCGGTCGCCGCTTGGCTGTTAAAAGGCTGCTGCAGCAGCGAACCCTTTGAAAGTTGTCCCACCGGCAGCTGATTCAGATCCACGGTAGAAGCCAGACGGCTTCCGCGGTTGCCCTGGTACGCCGCACTGGCGACGAACCCATAGAGCTCCTGCTGAATTTCGAAGCTCCAGTTATAGATTCGGGGTGCGATCCCAAAATTCGGCCCCAGGTAGCTGGCGTTCTGGAAGTTCAATTGTGCCGGATTCAGGTTTGGCGGAGGAGCGTAGCTGGGCGACGGAGGAATTCCGCTATCCAGAAAAGCCGCCGCGTTGAGGCCATCGCTCTGCAAGGCGTTGGTATTGGCGAAGCCTTCCCGGCATCCGCAGCCGCCGTTGCCGAGCGTCTGGTAGTAGATACCGAATCCGCCACGGAGCACCGTCTTCGGAGTTAGTTGATACGCAAAACCCAACCGGGGAGCGATGTTGCTCTTATCCGTCGGAAAGGGACGGATGGTGCCGGAGCGGCCGGCGCCTGTACCGGCAAACATCAGGCTTCCCGCGCGGTTGGCAGCACCGGGGTTAGGGGCGGCCAGGTCCAGATAGGTGTAGCCATCCGGGATGTGCCAACCAATTGGCACCTCGTAACGCACTCCCAGATTCAAGGTCAGCTTGTTGTTCAGCTTCCAGTTGTCCTGGAAGTAGCCGGCCGCGTAGCGATAGTTGATCCGGCCGAAGAGTACCGGCAGGATCACGCTGTTTGCCTGGTCGGCCTGTCCCAGCAGGAAGCTCGCAAACTCGTGTCCGGTTGTGGCCTGAGAACCAGGAAGCGCGGTTTGATTCGGCCGAAAGTAATACTGACCATTCGAGCCGGCATTGTCATAGCCGAAGGTGTAGAGCCAACGGGCGTCCCAGCCAAACTTGAATTCGTGCCGGCCTTTCACCCAGTTGAACCCCTGCAGGATCATGATCGTGTCGTTGTCCTGACCGCCATTCGCGACTTTACCGTCCTGAACGCCGTAGTTAGTTAACCCGGCGCGTCCGTCCCACATAATGCGGGGCATTGCGTCGGCGGCAGCCGTCAGGCCGGGAATGCCGATCTTCGAGCCGTAGCCAGCCTGGAACGGGTTGTTCCAGCCCTGACGCTGCGCGGAGTAACCAAACGTCGTATGCATCAGGAAGTTCGGTTTGAGAATCCAATCGTGATTGACACGGTGATTCCACGGCTTCTGCGTGTTGTCTAAACCCCATCCCAGCGGGCCATTGAAATTCGAAACATCGGTTTGAAGCTGCTGCTCGTTGCTGAAGAAGTAGTTCAAGCGGTTATTGCCAGTAAAGTTGTGATCAACTTTAAAGCTATAAATGTACCGGTCAAACACCTGCTGGTTGACGAAGTCGTAGTTCGAAGCCTGCCCTGGCCGCGTCGGGTCTGGAATCAACGGTAGAATGTTCTTCGCCACGTTGCTGAATCGGGACGTCGGAATTGCGTTCCCCGCGAAAGGAAGCCGGGTACCGCCACTGGTGGTCGCCGGATCGTAGATTGTCGGCAATCCCGAGAAGTCGCCGTTCTTCAACGCGGCCGTTGGAACCGTGTTCACGGGGAAACCCGTCAAAGCTACTGGGCGCTGATCCTTCGTATAGGTGAAGAACAGGAAGGTCTTGCTGCGGTCGGTGTTGTAAATCTTCGGAATGAAGACCGGTGTTCCGATTGAGCCGCCGATTTCGTTGAAACGTTCCTTGGGGCGAACCTGTCCCGTAGCGTTTCGAGCCCATGCATTCGCATTCCAGATATCACGCCGCATGTTCAGAAACGCCGCGCCATGAACCCAGTTGGTACCGCTCTTCGTGGTGTAGTTCTCGATGCCCCCACCGAACCGGCCGTACTCCGCCGAGAAGGTGCTCTGCGTCATCTTGAATTCCTGGAACATCTCCATGGACGGCATGTTGAACACCGTTCCACCCGATTCCGGAATGGTCAGACTGGCGCCGTCGATCATCACTTCCTGCGCACGCCCGCCGGAGCCGGAAACGCTCATCTCGCCCGCGCCGCCTGTCACGCCAGGCAGATAGCTCACGAAATTTCGAGGATTTCGGATACCACCGGAAAAAATTGGCAGATTGTTCATCAACTGCGGCGAGACGTTGCTTCCCCGCTCGCTGGTAGATGTCTCGAGTTGCGGAAGATCGGCGGCGACGTTGATCGACTGCGTCACATCGCCCAGTTCCATCTCGATATTGAGATCCAGCCGTTGCGCCACGCGAATCTCGACACCGGTGCGCTGGGTGCGCTTAAATCCTGCTTTTTCGACAGCAAGCTCGTATACGGCTGGAGGCAGCGCCGCGAAAACATACACACCAGCTTCACTGCTTACGGTTTCAGAAGCGGAGCCAGTGGATGTATTCCTGGCTATGATTTTGGCCCCCGGAACCGCCGCGCCGGACGCGTCGACAACTGCGCCTCCCAGCGAGCCGGTTGCAACCTGGCCAATTGCGTTTGTGGCGGCAAACACCGCTACAAGCGACAACAACAGAGTTGTACGGAATTGTTTCATTATGACCCTCAAAGCTAAAGACAGCTTGGTGCAGGATATAACTAATGTGACGATCAGGTCAATTCGCCTGAGTCACGCGCCGGTATAGACGTGTTGGCATTTTAATGGCCAAACGTATTGAAATAGAAGAAGATAGAACGCTTTACCATGCCCGCGCGGCCCGATAACTGTAGGGGTCGGCTCCCGCCTCAATCACTCCCGGAGTCGCAATCCGCACCAGCGTCGGAGCGGACCCGCTGTTCCAGCGCGAAGTGCCTTGCACCTTGTGCCCGCGAGCGATCAGATCCGCATAAATGTCCCGGGGAATCCGTTCGTCCAGAATCAAGTCGCCCGGATTCATCGCATGGTTGTCAAAGCTCGACACCAGGTGCCGAGTTTGGAATCGCGGAGCTTCCACCGCCTGCTCCGTCCCCATGCCGAATTCGACGACATTCAGCAAAATCTGGATCAGCGACTGTTCCTGGTTGTCCCCGCCCGGCGTCGAAAGCGCCAGGTAAGATTTCCCATCGCGAGTCACCAGCGTCGGCGACAACGTCACTCGGGGACGCTTTCCTCCCGCCAGCTCGTTCGGATGTCCGGGAACCAGCAGAAAGCTCTGCGCCCGCTGCGTCAGCGGAATCCCGGTATCGCCGGCGATGACACTCGGCAGCCACGCGCCGGAGGGAGTCGCCGAGAACAGCACCCCGTCCTTGTCGATCGCGTTGACGCACGTCGTGTCCGACGCCATCAGCTCGTCATCGATCTTCACGCGGACGATCTCCGCCTGCGAGGGGTGTCGCCCTCTCTTTCCGTCAATCGTCCCCGGCTCGAAATCGAACGACGCGCGATCGTCGATCAGCTTCCGGCGCTCTGCCGCGTAGCTTTTGGAAAGCAGTTGCGCGGCGGGCACTTTCGCAAATGCCGGATCTCCGTAATACGTATCCCGATCCGCATAGGCCAGCTTGATCGCTTCCACCAGCGTGTGCAGGTACTGCCCGGAGTTGAAGCCCATCGCCTGCAGTCCGAATCCTTCCAAAATATTCAGAGCCTCCAGCATCGCCGGCCCCTGGCTCCAGAATCCGGGCTTGTAAACCGTGTAACCGCGATACGTCGTCGAGAGCGCTTCTTCCGGGGTCAGCCGGAATGCCGCCATGTCCTCATACCGAAGCAGCCCGTTATGAGCTTTCGAAAACGCATCGATGCGCTTGGCGATCTCGCCCCGGTAGAAGTAATCTCGAACCGCGTCGATCGCAGCGGTCCGGTTTTTCCCGTGGGCCGCAGCCTGCTTTTCCGTGGCGGCCATTGCCCGCATCGTCTTCGCCAGGTCGGTCTGCCGGAAAATCTCTCCCGGCGCGGGCGTCCGTCCATTCGGAAAGTACACTGCCTTCGACGTCGGCCACAGTTCGGCGAATCGCTTGTTGTGGGAAATGTAGCTGGAGCGCATCTCATCCAACGGATATCCATCGGCAAGCTCAATCGCCGGCTCGATCACTTCCGCGAATGATTTCGTCCCGAACTCGCGCAACGCCACCAAGGCACCTTCCACCATTCCGGGCACCAGCGCCGGCATCAGACCGGCTACCGGCACGAATCCCTTCAAGCCGTTCGGCTCCAGATTGGTCACTTCGCCCGCCAGCAGCCGCCGGCTCCGGAAGAAGTCGGCGGTCGCGGCCTTCGGCATCGTGCCCACCCCCGCGATGGAGTGCACCTTGCCGTCCTTGGTGCGAATCAGGATCGGCGCTTCCCCGCCAAAGCCGAAATGAGAAAACTCGCAGATGGCCGACGCGAACATCGCCGCCAATCCGGCATCGACCGCGTTTCCGCCCGCATAATACAGCCGCATTCCCGCATCGGTGGCGGGGTCCAGCCCGGCGGCGACGGCTCCTCGAGTGCCTCGGACGGCGCGGCGCATCGGACGGTCCTGCTCCCGGCTTCGCTGCGCCACCGCGCTGAGAACGATGGTGAATACCAGGAGCGCACGAATCGCGGCCTTCATGGGAACATGGTGACATGAACGACGACGCCGAGTTGCAGGATGCTCGCGTCGATCCCCAAGCCGCGGAGCCGATGCTCTACTGCCCTGTCTGCAGCCTCCGCCTGGCACAGCGGAAATGCAAGCTGTTTTGTGAGCGCTGCGGCTACTACATGTCCTGCGCGGATTACTACTAAGGGATACTTGCTCAGTGAGTGAAATTCAGGATTTGCTGGAACGATTCCGGCGAGGCGGCGAATTGCTGGCCATGGCGACCACCGGAGCTGCAGGCGCCGAACTGGACTTCAAACCGGCTCCGGACAAATGGAGCGTGCGGCAAATCGTCTGTCACCTGTCCGATTCGGAGCAAGTGGGCGCCATGCGATTTCGTCAGACCATTGCCGAGGACAATCCCACCATCGGCTGGTACGACGAAAACGCCTGGGCCGAGAAGCTCGACTACGGCCGCCGCAAGCTCTCCCACGCCGTCGAGACATTCCGCCGCACCCGCGCCGAAAATTATGAGCTGATCCGGGAGCTTCCGGAAGCCGCCTGGTCGCGGCCCTACGTTCACTCCCAATACGGCCCCAATACACTGTTGGGTCTCCTGAAAACCTACACCGAGCATGCCGAAAATCACGCGATGCAGCTCCGCACCGTGCGGCAAGCCTACAAGGATTCCAAGAAATGACTGCTGCTCTTCTCACGCTGCTGCTGGCGGCGGATCTCTCGCCCGCCGCGAAAAGCTGGTGGCATCACGTCGAGATTCTGGCCGACGACAAGATGGAAGGCCGCGAGACCGGGTCCAAGGGCCAGCGTATGGCCGCCGAGTACATCGCCCAGGAATTCGAACGGTCTGGCTTGAAGCCCGGAGGGACGCAAGGCTACTACCAGCCTGTTCCGTTCAAAGTCCGCAAGATCGACGAAGAGCATTCGTCGATCGAACTGGTCCGCAACGGCGCCGCGCAAAAAGTCCAGTTGGGACGGGACGCCACCATTGGCCTACGAGTTGATCCTGCGCCCAAAGTCGAAGCGCCCGTTGTCTTCGCCGGCTATGGATTCGCGGTCCCGGAGAAAAATTACGATGACCTGTCGGGCATCGATTTGAAGGGCAAGATCGTTTGCTACATCTCCGGAGTGCCCGCCGGCATCCCGTCGGAACTCGCGGCGCACTACCAATCCGCCGCCGAGCGCGGCAAACTCCTCACCGCCGCCGGAGCCATCGGAACGATCATGATCGCCAATCCGAAGTCGTCCGACATCCCGTGGGCCCGCAGCTCCCGCATGCGTCTGCTGCCATCGATGGATCTGGGCGACCCCAGGCTCGACGACAGCGGCGGCCTGCAGATTACCCTCGCCTGGAATGCCGAGCGCGCCGATGCTCTCCTCGCAGGATCCGGCCACACCATCGCCGAGCTGCTGGCGCTCGCCGACAAAAAGGAGCGCCTCCCGCGATTCCCGCTCACCGCGACACTCCGCGCCACCCAGGGGGTCATCCGCGAAAGCGTCGACTCGCAGAACGTCATCGGAGTCCTCCCCGGCACCGACGCAAAGCGTAAGAACGAGTTCGTCGTTCTGTCCGCGCACATGGATCACATCGGCAAGTCTCCGGTGATCGAGGGCGACTCCATCAATAACGGAGCGATGGATAACGCCGCCGGAATCGCCTCGCTCCTGGAAATCGCGAAAATCCTTCGCGATGCCAAGCTGGAGCGCTCCGTAGCCTTCGTCGCCGTTACGGGCGAAGAGAAAGGCTTGAAGGGCTCCCGCTACTTCGCCACCCATCCGACGTTAAAAGGAAAGATCGTCGCCAACGCCAATACGGACATGTTCCTGCCCATTCATTCCTTGCAGGTTCTGCGAGTGCTGGGCTTGAACGAATCCGACCTGGGAGACACCATGCGCGCCGTCGCCGAGGCCCAGCATGTTCGCGTCCAGACCGATCCGCAGCCGGAGCGCAATGCCTTCATCCGCAGCGACCAGTACAACTTCGTCCGCGAAGGAATTCCCTCGATCAACGCGGGATTTGGCTACGACCCCGGCTCTCCGGAGGAGAAGCAGCACAAGCAATGGCTGACGGAGCGCTACCACGGCGTCACCGACGACCTCTCGCAGCCCGTCGACCAGGAAGCCGCCGCGAAATACACCGCCATCCTGGCGGAATTCACCAGGCGCGTCGCCAACCAGCCCGCCGCTCCAAAGTGGAAAGACTCCAGCTTCTTCAAGCGTTTCGAGAAGAAGTAGCGCGCCCGGCGAGAGCGTTTGTATAATGAAACTTCTCGCGCAATTCCGCGGGCCCGTAGCTCAGTTGGTTAGAGCGCCTGCTTGACACGCAGGAGGTCACAGATTCGAGTTCTGTCGGGCCCACCATCCCAATTCCACGCCGCGCTCATCTTTCGGCCGATACCGCCAGGGACTTCACCGTGTCGAAGGTGTCGGAGTCTTCCACACTCTTGTCGGGGCGATATCGCTTCACACGAGCGAAACGTAGCGCGAAACCGCTGGGATAGCGAGGACTGGTCTGAACGTCGTTGAAAGCGATTTCGACCACCAGCTCCGGCTTGACATAGACGACATGCGCGTCGCGGGCTATCTCGCGTTTCAAAAACTCGGCGGTCTGCCACTCCAACAACTGATCGGTCAGTCCCTTAAAGGTCTTGCCCAACATCGCAAAGCCGCCTCGTTCGGTATCGCGCGCACCCAGGTGTAGATTGCTCAGCCATCCCCTGCGGCGGCCGCTTCCCCACTCGGCGGCGAGAATCACCAAGTCCAAGGAGTGCGCCCGCTTGATCTTCCGCCAACTCAGCCCGCGAGCTCCCGCTGCATAGACCGACTCGGCGGCCTTCGCCATGATCCCCTCATGACCGCTGGCCAGAGAAAGCTGGAGGAACCGGCTCGCCGCTTCTGGATCGGCGGTGCGGATATGGGGAATCACATTCTGATGTTGAGACAACCTCTGAAGTTCATCGAAGCGCTGGAACTGGGCCTCATCGATTAATGATTGGCCATCGAGGTACAGTAAATCGAACCAAAACGGATGAAGCGGCAGCTCCAGCCGCATCCGATCCAGATCCAGCCGCCGGCCAAATCTTCGCATCGTGACCTGGAAAGGAAGAGGGCGGCCGCTGTTGCCCAGCGCGATCACTTCTCCATCCAGAATGGCCGTCTTGCCGGGGAGGGCTCGCGCCGCCTCGACAACCTCCGGCACGGCGTCGGTAACGTCGTTGAGACTTCTCGTGTAGACCCGGACGTCATCGCCGGACCTGTGAACTTGAATTCTGGCTCCATCTACTTTGAACTCAAGCGCCGAGTCCCCCAGTTCCTCCACAGCCGATTCCGGATCCTCCGACGTTTGAGCGAGCATGGGATGCACCGGCCGGAATAGCTGGATGCTGTACTGCTCCAATCCCGCGGTACCGCTTTCCATCGCCGTCCGCGCAACCTTAGCGAAGTTACCAGCCATCATGACGGCACGCCGAACCCGCTCCGGCTCCAACCCGGCGGCTTGGGCGATAGCATCGACCATAATTCCTTCCAGAGCGCCTTGGCGGAGTTCTCCGGTCAGCAGAGCTGTGAGAAACCGCTGTTCCGGGGCAGTGGCTCTGGACTGGAGATGATGTAGCAGACGGCTCCGCATTTCCGCCGATCCTCGACCCTGTACCGATGCCAGCTGTTGGAAGGTTCGATCGACATCGTGGACCAGAAGGGCCGGCGACTCGGCAGGCTGAGCTATCTTTGCGGTAAGTGTCGAATATCCGACGCCGGTCTTTCCCTGACGGATAACCCCGGCGAGGAAGGACGTCACGATCTCTAATTCGTCTGGGTCGACCTGCCGCAGCAGATTGGCCAGAAGGGCGACTTTCTCACGCCGGCTGGAATTTGCAGCGACGCGCTCCGATACTTCAACGATTGTCTGAAACGAAGTCGGCATAGCCCACTCCTGCCCAGAATAAAGGAAGAGCGGAGATCGCTGTAGAATCAGCTCTTCTTCGTGGTAAACACCACCACCGCTCCGGCGACGAGGGCTCCCAGGCCCACCAACGGCGCATAGGGGAGCGAGTGCTTCTTCTCCTTAGTAATTTCTACGGGTCCCATATCGACGACTTTATCCTTTGTGGTGAAAGTAAACCCTCCATAAGCCAGCAGAAGGATGCCAACGATAACCAGGACCAATCCCAACCCGCGATTCATCGGGCGCCTCCGCGCTGTTGGGAAAGCCCCTCGAGCTCTCCATTACACACCGAGGCCTCCTTCAGTTTCGGTTGCGGATAGGTCTGAGTGAGACCGGCGGGGAGCCTTTTGGCCAATCCGAAGATACGTAGTTTACTCATGCCTTTACTGCCTTTCTTAAGGACTTACTGTTGGAAGTAAGATCTATTTCTATACAGCAGTTCAATTACCGTTTGTCGCCTAATCTGATGAATATTTGCACTTATGACAGACGTTTCAGGCGTTGCAAAAAAGAAAGGATGGGTCCGAAGACCCATCCTCCAGTAAATCGACGATTAGGCGTCTTATTGATAGTTTGTGACGAAGGTATCGAGTTCCTTCTCGGCTTCTTCCTTTGCCATGCCATACCGTTCTTGTAGCCTTCCGGCCAGATAGTCCCGGCGGCCTTTTGCGACGGTAAGATCATCGTCCGTCAGTTTTCCCCACTTTTCCTTGATCTTTCCCTTGGCTTGCATCCAGTTGCCTTCTACTTGCTCCCAATTCATATCTTGCCTCCTAGAATCGTTCGCGTCATCTCTGGATCGACGCTGGTAAATTGTGTGCAATCCGCGTGCCGTTCACTCGGCCTTGCATCCGAACTCTGGTTCTTCCGGACCTCCACAACAGGTATGCCCGCACCGGCAGGGAATCCGTTCCGGGATCACGTCGAACTTAACATTGCGGCAGTAGTCCGAGCAGAAAGGGTCAGAGCCGCCGACGAGCGTACGGCAAACCGGATTCTCGCACTGGCGAACGTTCACGGCATCCACGGGAATCGAATTCATTGCAGTGTGCTAACTAAAAAGCGGCCGGGAGGCACCGCCCCGTGCCTCCGCGACCGTGCATGGTGGTGTGCTTAGACCGGGGTCCGCCGGCCTGTTACCAAGCCGACCAAGAACACTACCAGAAAAATGAAGAAACAGATCTTTGCCACGGTGGCTGCGACTGAGGCGACGCCTCCAAAGCCCAGGACCGCCGCAATCAACGCCAAGATCAAAAATACCCACGTGTAATGCAGCATCGCGCTATTCCTTTCTTTGCCTCAATTGTGAGAGTCTTCCAGCGGTTTATAACTCTGGCTTCATCACCACACACTAGGTACTGCACTTGCCGTGCCAAAGAAAAGCGGGTTGGGTGACTGGAAATCGGGGTAAAACTTTCACAGATTGGTCGGGATGCGGATGTTTTTGCGCGAAACACCGTCCATTCAGCCGGCGAGGCTAGGAAAGTTCCGGAAATGAAAGAATTTCAGAGGGGCTTGTAACAGCTTCGGGTTTCGTTACACTCGTAGTCGTCCACGAGTTTTCCATCGGGGCCAAGCGGAACCATTGTCTTATGGCACCAGAACAGCCGGTCGTTGCCATGCTGGACCGTGGGATCCCACTCGGCCTCGATGTACATACCCTTCCAACAAAGGTTCAGGCAGCGATCATCGTCTTGATCGATTCGTGCGAGTCCTGCCCGTTCCATGCGACGCTCCTACGCTTTTACGCCGCCCGCAGCCAGCAGGGCGCGCTTGACCGCTACCTTGGCGAGATGAACTTTATAAGCATTCTGAGATAACGGCTGTGCCCCTTCCAGAGCAGCGGACGCCGCCTGTTCCGCCAGTTCCACCGTCATTTTCTTTCCCTTCACCATCTCGGCCGCCTTGTCGGAAACGACGGGTGTGGTGGCAACATGGCCGAGCACGACTTTCGCCCAGTTGCTGCCCAGGACGACGGACGCGGTCACGAGAGGCCAATCGAGAGCGTCTTTATGGCGAACCTCGTAAGTGGCATTCTTCTGCTGCGTTCCCGCCGGTAGCAGGACATCCGTGACAATGTCTCCCGGACCCAGGGCGATCTCGCGATCGGCTTCGGTTTTTGGATCCACGAAGAATTGAGCCGCTTCGATCTGGCGGGGACCATTCTTGCCGGTCACCGAAATTTTGGCGTTCAAGGCGACCAGCGCCGGCCCCAGGCTGGATGCCGAAACGAAGCGTCCCGGACCTTTCTGGAAGATGGCATGGTACTTGTTTTCGCCACTCTCTACCAGGCTCTTCCCTTCCTGCATCCCGAACAGCCCGCGGCCCTGGCGGAAATACCAGCATCGCGGCCGCTGGCAAAGGTCGCCGCCCACCGTGCCCATATTGCGAATCTGAGGACTGGCCACTCCCATCACGGCGGCGTGGATGGCAGGGTAGGAGTTGCGAATTTGCGAGTTCGCGGCGAGCTCATCGAAGGTCACCGTGGCGCCGATGCGCACTCCTCCCGGTTTTGAGCCGATACCGCCCAATTCTTTGATGTTCTTGATGTTGACGACCCGCTTGGGAGAGGCAACGTAGTCCTTCATCATGCTGAGAAGGTCCGTTCCGCCCGCCAGTACCGCCGCATCGTCCCAGGAGGCGCCGAGAAGCGCTACCGCATCCTTCACCGACGTCGGATTTGCGTATTCAAAGGCTTGCATCGTCGTTTCTCCTTTACGCCTTCATCTTCTGCCAGGCGTTCTGTATGTCATTGCCATACAGCGCCTCGAGAACATGGTCCGGCGTGAGCGGCAATGTCGGAATCCGAACTCCGATCGCGTTGGCGCATGCATTGGCTATCGCCGCGATGCCGCCAATGGCGCACGGTTCTCCCAACCCGACAACGCCGCGCTTGTCGTTATCCGGCGTGATGTCCATGTGGACCTGCATCTCGCCGATGTCGGAGATTCCGGCCAGCTTGTAGAACTCCATGTCCGCGTTCATCACACGGCCGCTCACCTCGTCCATCACGCGCTCTTCCATCAAAGCGGCGCAAACGCTCATGATCATCGCCCCGTAGACCTGGCTTTCGGCGGTCTTGGGATTCACTACCAGTCCGCAGTCCTGAACCGCGACGATCTTGTTGACCTTCACCACTCCCGTCTCGATATCCACATTGACGTCAGCCATCTGGATTCCGCCGACACCCTGCGTGTTGAGACCGCCGGGGTTCTTTGGATCGTTCTTGCCGGTCTCGGAAATCGACCGATTGCCCAGTTTTTGACAGGCCTGTTTCCAGGGCAGCGATTTCGAGGGATTATTCTTGACGCGAATCAGATTGTCGGTCGCCTCAAGATTGTCGGGCGTCGTTCCCAAGCTGCCCGCCGCCGCCTCCATCAGCTTCTCCAGCGCATTCGCCGCCGCCTTCAAGCTGGAGGAACTGACGCCGCCGATCGTCGTCGAACCTCCGGAAGCGCCGGACGGCGGGAAACTGTTCGAGCCGAGTTTCACTGTCACCTGCGTGTAGTTCAGTCCCAGCATCTCCGCTACCACCATCGCGATGCAGGTGCGGGTGGCCGTTCCGATGTCCTGGCTGCCAAGCTCAATTTCCACGCCGCCGTCGGGATGGATGTTGACCCGGCATTCGCTGGCGTGGCCGGCGCCACCCCAGGTGGCGATGCCCATACCCAGTCCGCGGCGAATGGTGCCGTTTGTGGAACCCTTGCCCCGGGGATGCCAGTTCTGCTTCCAACCGATCATCTCGGCGGCTTTGTCGATCTGGCGAGTATACAGCTCCGCGCGCGGCGTATAGCTGAGATTCTTCTTGAACAGCTCGGTCGGGTCCATGTTCAGCTTCGCGGCCAAATCCTCGAATGCCGAACAGGTGATGTAGGACGCCTGGGGATGGTTGGGCGCTCGCCAAGCGCGGGCGGGTCCGGTATTGGTGGACACCGCGCTGTGGTTCATCCTCTTATTGGGAATTCCGGTGAAGACGTACGGGATCGGCGCCATGCCTCCCCCGCCCACGCCGCCGGTTGCCCAGGACTCGCTCTGCCATGCGGTGATGGTGCCGTCCTTCTTGGCGCCGACCTTCACTTTGGCGAAGGCGCTAGGCCGGATGCCCGCGATGGTTAGTTCCGTCGAACGCTCCAGGAAGAGCTTCACCGGGCGGCCGCCAGCGGCTTTCGACATTTCCGCGGATTGAACACCCCAGGAATCGGATGGGAATTTCGAGCCAAACCCGCCTCCCATATACTGCATCTCCACCGAGACGTTCGCTACGGGGATGCCCAATCCGCGCGCCAGATCACCACCGATACCGGAGACGTTCTGCGTCGAGGGCCAAAATTCCACCTTGTCGCCATTGCGGGCAATCACCTGCCCATGCGGTTCCAGACAGCAGTGAGTAATGACCGGAATGCCGTACGAACCCTCGCTGACGACTTCGGCGTCTTTCAAAGCCTCGTCGGGATCGCCCGTCACCTGCTCGCCTGCCGGTTTCGCGCGGGGACCTGCCTTGGCCAGATCGTCTTCGCGAACCAGGTGAGGGAGCACCTCATAGTCCACCTTGATCGCGCGGATGGCATCGCGGGCAGTGCTTTCCTTGTCGGCAGCGACGAAGGCAATTTCCGCACCGGCCCACTCCAGTTCCTTGCCTGCGGCCGCTACCACCCGGACGCTGCTGACACCCGGCATCTTCTCTGCCGCGCTGGTGTCGATGGAGCGGATCTTGGCGTGAGCATACGGCGAGCTCAGAATGGCGCCGTATAGCAGGCCGTCCTTGTTGAGATCCGACGGATACTTCGCTTTGCCACTCGATTTTGCCGGGCCGTCCAGACGGTTCAGTCTCTTGCCGACGACGCGGCGCTTGTCCATTGCTGGCCATTTGTATTCAGGCATCGCGTTTCTCCTTAAAGGTTCTTGGCGGCCTCAAGCACCGCCTGGCGGACGCCGACGTAAGTGCCGCAGCGGCAAAGGTTGCCGCCCAATCCTTCTTTCACCTGCTCATAGCTTGGCTTGGGATTCTTGTCTAAAAAGCCCTTGGAGGCCATGACAAATCCCGGAGTGCAGTATCCACACTGCTGCGCATCGTTATTCACAAATGCCGGAACGATGGGATGAGGCTTGGATCCGGATGTCAGGCTCTCGATCGTTTCGATCTTCTTTCCGGTCGCATCGATCGCAAGAACCGTGCATGCATAGGTGACCTTGCTATTGACGATCACCGTGCAGGCTCCGCAGGTGCCGCGATCACAGACGCGTTTTGCTCCCGTCAAGTCCAACTTCTGGCGGAGTGTGTCCAGCAGGGTCATCCGTGGCTCCACGGAAACTTTCATGTCCTTGCCGTTGATGTTCAAAGTGATCGGTACCTCGGCCGGGCCCACGGTTTGGCCGGAAGCGAGCGCCTGCGCCTGGGCATCTTGTTCCAGCAGGCCGATCGCTCCGCCGGCAACGCCCGTTCCTTGCAAAAATCCTCGCCGCGAAAACGCGGATTTCGGTTGTTTGGGAGTACTCAAAGTTAGGGCCCTCCTGAGCCGGTGGAATCGAACCAAATATACCAAAGACCAGACGGTTAACAAGTCATTTTGTCTCAACGAAATCAAGTCGTTGATAAGTTACACCGACGCCTTAACGAACATTCGGCAAATGGAGCTATATCGTCAGAATTCACTGCCGGGCCTACGCCAGGATTTCCCCGGGGATGGCAAGAAATTGCCTGAAGGATAGAACGTCTTAAGCTCAGGACGCGGGCCGGGCAGGAATTGTTGGAAGGAAACCGCGTAGAGAAATGCTAGGAAACCGCAGAGAGGGAGCCAGGGAAGTACGGCCTTTCCGGTCCTGAGCCTTTAACCTCTAGACATACGGACAAAACGTCAGCACGCAGCTTGCCAAAGCGGGTTGCAGTACCATGCTCGGGTATGCCTTCGGGTGCTGAACTTTTCATCGAGACGCTGAAGAAACTGGAAATTGGCGAGATCTTTACGCTCGTCGGCGATCACTTGAACGAAGTGCTGGCCGTCGCCGCCCGGGAAGGAATCCGGATTATTGATTTTCGCCACGAATCCGGAGCCGCCCATGCCGCCGACGCGTGGGCTCGAATTCACCGGCGGCCGGCTGTCTCGCTGATCACGGGCGGACCGGGCCACACCAATGCTCTCACCGGTATAGCCACTGCCCAGCTGGCGGGAAGTCCCCTGATTGCCGTGTCGGGCAGCCGCGCTTCAACTCTCGCGGACCGGGGAGCTTTCCAGGACATTGCTCAAGCGGAAATGGCGGCACCCGTGACGAAATGGTCGGCCGGGGTTCCGGCCGCCTCGCAAGTTCCCTTCTATTTGAGCCGGGCTTATCAAATCGCCAACTCCGGCCGCCGGGGAGCTGTACACCTGACGATTCCGGTTGACATTTTCTTACAAAAGTCAGACAACCCATCTCGCATTCCCACGACGACCGATCCGGCCGAGTCACGACCGAACGTGAGCGTGGCCGTGAGGCTGCTGCGCGAGGCGAAACGCCCCCTGCTGATCGCCGGAAGCGGAGTCTGGTGGTCCGGGGCAGAGCAAGCTCTGACCCGATTCATCGAGCACACATCCCTGCCCCTGTACACCATCACGATGGCCAAGGGAGCCATCTCCGACGAGCATCCGCTGTGTCTCGGTTATGCCGACCCTGCTATGAACGCCGCGGTACGGACGGTATTTAAGGAAGCGGATGTGATCCTTGTTGTGGGCAAGCGGATCGACTACCGGCTTGCCCTGGGCGGTGAACGTCTGTTTTCCGCGGATGCGAAGTTTATCCAGATCGATGTGCATCAGCCGGAGCTGGGATTGAACCGCGCGCTCTCGCCGGGAATTTGGGCCGATGCGCGGACAGCCCTGGAGGCGATGCTCGCCGAGGCAGGCTCCGAACCGTGGGGGCCGCCGGCATGGCTCGAAGAACTACGGCACCGAAATGAAACCGCGCGATCCGCACTGGCTGAAACGGCCCGTACCCTTGAATCGCCGATGCATCCGGCAGCGTTTCATGCGGCGCTTCGTGACGCGTTGCCGCGGGAAACACGAATCTCCTGGGATGGAGGCGATTTCGCGCACTGGGGCCGGGCGACGATTCCGGCGCTGCATCCTGGAGGATGGCTGCGGTTGGGACCCCTGGGAACGATCGGGTCGGCCTTGCCCAACGGAATCGCTCTGCATCTGGCACATCCCGGAAAACCGGTGGCCGTCATTACCGGCGACGGTTCTCTAGGCTTTTATCTGGCGGAAATGGATACCGCTGTTCGATTCAAGCTGCCCATCGTGATCATTGTGGGAAACGACGCCGGCTGGGGTCTGGAGCGGGAGCTGCAGGCCGCTACCGTTGCCGGATCGCCGAACGTCGCCTGCGAACTCGCACCAACCCGATACGACGTGATTATGAAGGGATTCGGGGGAGACGGAGAAACAGTGGAGCGATTGGAAGATGTGGCGCCGGCCGTGAAGCGAGCGTTCGCCGCGGGCGTTCCTTATTGCCTGAACGTCAAAATCCGCGGCGTCCGCTCGCCATTCACCGATTGGCAGATCGCGGGAAAGAAGTAGCTACTGATTGGGAACGGGCGTCGGCTTCTTGGAAATCTCACCCTTCATTGCTTCGCCAATCTCGATGCTGTTGATATCGAGGATCCGCCCAAGAGAAACGTCAAGCTGATTCCTGGCGCGATTGAACGCCGTGATCGCCGCTACTTCATTCGCCTGCGCCTGCGTCAAGTCGCGTTGAGTCTGAACGACGACGAAGATCGTAGAGCTGCCGAGAGCAAACTTCTTCTGCTCCGCATCCAGGGTCTGTTCCTGCAGCCGCCGCGCTTTGACAGCAGATTCCCAGCCAGCGCGAGCCTGCTGAAGAGTCGTCACAGCCTGCGCCACGTCGACCTTGATTGCATTCAACAGCCGCTGCTCCTGCAACTCCTGCCGGCGAAGATTCAGTGTGTCGTTTGTGATGTCAGCTTGGGCGGCGCGATTCCGTAGAGGAACGTTGAGCTGGAAACCGGCGGCGTAGCTGGGGAAGTTGCGATGCAGCAGTTGCTCATAGAAATTGCCAATGCCGCCCACGAAGTACGGATTCGGGGTAAATCCGGTCATCGGATTGATGGCGCCCGACAAGCCGTTGTTGGTCATGCTGACAAAGGCATCCAAAGAGGGAAGCAACTGGCTGCGCGCGCCATTGAGTCCGATTTTTGTATTGGCGATCTGAATTCGGGCCTGCTCCACTTCCGGACGCTTCTCAAGCGCCATGTTGAAGAGCCGCTCCATCGGCTCCGGTTGTTCCTGGCTCGGAGCGGGCAACGTATCGGTAGGGATAATGCGGGCGGACTCCCAGGTGGGACTATCGATGCCCGTGCGGCTTAAAACATTCTTGAGAATCGTCTCCTGGTTCAGAACCTGTGTTTCCGCCACAATCAGGTCCGTCTGCGCCTGGGCAAGTTGCGCTTCGGCGCGGACAACTTCGATGGGAGCGAGAGTTCCGATCTCGACCTGTTTTTTGTTGTCGTCGTAAAGCTTTTGCGCCAGTTCGACCGCCTTCTGCCGGACCTTCACCGTTTCGTTAAAGCTGACCAGGTCCAGATAGAGATTGATGGTTGACCGCGCGGTCTCGATCACCTGCAGCTTGAAAACGATATCCGAAACCCGAAGGTTGTTCTTCGAAATGCGGATATTCCGGTTGTTGATGCCGAGTCCGAATCCCTGCAGCATGCGCTGCGTCAACTGGAGGTTGAAGTTTCCATTGAAGAACGGATTGAGGACGTTGTTTGGTGAGTTGGTGGAAATATGGTTCTGCTGCCAGTTGAAGTTGTAACCGGTTCCGGTCAGAAATTGCTGCTGGATGCCGCTGGTCATGCCGAGGTTCTCGGTTACCAGAGCAGTCGTTCCCGTCGGGCCCGGGTTGGATTGCGGCGAGCTGGTTTTGGACTGCGTCAGGCCGAAGCTCACAATGGGGTCGAGCGTGGGGATGGTGGCTCCGGTGACCTGAAAAACGGTTCCGGACTGGGAGGTGGCCGTCGCCGTCGAGCCGCCGGTTCCCGCCGTACTACCGCTGCCGCCGATTCCTCCAAATCCACCTGTTACGGCAGCCTGGGCCGACTGCGCACCGGACTGCACGTTGGTCGTCACACCGCGGATGACGCCGCCAGCCTTGGCACGGAGCAAATCAGCCTCCGCCAACCGCGGACCATACCGCGCCAATTCGACGTCCAGATTGTTCTCCAGCGCGAGCGCAATGGCATCCTGCAGCGAAAGATAGATTTTACCCGCCCGAATCAACTGCTCTCCGCGGTTGGAGTTCTGCAAATTGATGACAGGGATCTCGGGGCGCCGGTAGGGACGCGTCACCCATCCACCCGCCTTGTTAAAGCTGAACGTGCCGGCCGGGGCGGCGGAAATGGACCGATCACCAGGAGCCGGCGCCGTCGGGACGTTGGGAGGCACAGGCGTTTGAGCTTCCTGTGACCATCCATGGGGCGAAAGAATGAGAAGAGAGCAAAGTGTTGCGACTAACGATTGAACTCGCATTGACCTTCCTTGGGCTTATACGGTAAAACAGGACCCGGAGTTCCCGTTTTTAGCCGCGAAATCATCATGGTAGCGCGTGCGCGCAGCCTGCCGCCCGTCCGCTTTTGCGACATAGCAGTCCGCGAACGGACACTCCGAAACGCTAAGTCCGGCCCGCCTGTTATCCTGATCCCTTTGTGGACGAGATAACAACACTTTCGCTGTTCGACCGCACCGGAGCGCGGTTGAAAGGCCATTTTCGGCTGACGAGCGGTTTGCATTCGGATCAGTATTTGCAGTGTGCTTTGGTACTTCAACATCCGGATTTGGCGGCCCGGTTAGGCGCAGCGCTAGGGGATGAGTTTGCACGCCACTCTCCAATAGGCGTCGACATTCACGCCGTGGTTTCACCTGCCATGGGCGGTTTGATTATTGGGCACGAAGTGGCTCGCCGGCTGGGGGTTCGCCATATCTTCACGGAGCGGGTGGACGGCAAAATGGCGCTCCGGCGTGGCTTCTCCGTCCAACCCGGCGAGAATGTCGTCGTGGTGGAGGATGTCATCACTACGGGCGGGAGCACCAAGGAAGTCATCGACTTGCTGCGCGGCCTGGGAGTGAGCGTGGTCGCGGCCGGATCGATCGTCGACCGGTCCGGGGGAGCCGCGGATGTCGGTGTTCCCCGGGCAGCTCTGGCGACTCTGACTGTCTCCACCTGGGACCCCGGAGTATGCCCTCTCTGCGCGCAGGGTTCCACGGCCATAAAACCCGGCTCCCGCCCGGTCTGATGCGGCGCCTCCGCGTCACCCTCGCCTACGACGGAACCGACTATTTCGGCTGGCAGGTGCAGCCGGACCTTCCCACCATTCAAGGGACTCTCGAGACTGTCCTGGGAGAGATCGAAAAACATCCCGTTTCCGTCGCCGGCTCGGGCCGAACCGACGCAGGAGTGCACGCTCTGGGACAGGTGGCTTCGTTCGATCTGAAGAATCCCATTCCCTGCGACAACCTCCGCCGGGCCATGAACAGCCTGCTGCCGCATTCGATTCGAGTGTTGGATGTGGCGGAAACCGCTCCCCACTTCCATGCACGGACCAGCGCTCGCGCCAAGACCTACGAGTATCGGATCTTCCGAGGCGAAATCTGTTCTCCCTTCGAGCGGCGCTATGTACACCACCACCCCTATCCCCTGGATCATGCGGCAATGATGCAAATGGCGCCGTTGTTTGCAGGCACTCGGGATTTCTCGCTCTTTGCTGCCGCCGATGGCCGCTATACCGAGGACTTCGACATGACGCGCACGATTTTCTCTTCCGAGCTTCGCGAAGAGCCGCAGCGGCTGATCTATCGCGTGCGAGGCACCGGTTTTCTGAAGCACATGGTGCGAAACCTGGTGGGAACGCTGATCGATGCCGGACGCGGAAACCTCCCCGGCAACCGGTATCCGGACAAATGCGGATCCACCGCGCCGGCGAGCGGATTATTTCTGCTTAACGTGGAATATTAAGTTCCGTTATACTTTTCCCGGTGCGCGCACTGCTCGGAACATTGGCGGCGGCATGTGTTTTATGGGGACAACAGCCCGCCGCCGCGCCAGCGGCCAAGCCCACCGGCTGGCGGCCCCTGATGAGGCAGTTGAACGTCTGCGCGTCGAAACTTCCAGCCGCCCGGCAAACCGAGGTTCAGATTCCTTTGAACTGGATGAATGCGGGCTTCGAGCACGCGACCAAGCCGATGCCGGATTCCTATCGAGAGTCGCTTGAAGGCGATGTTGCTTTGTGCGAGGCGGCTTTGAACAATCCGTCGAACACTCAGCTTCTGGACGATCTGGTCGACGACCTCCGCCAAAAGGGCCGGGACTGCGCGGAGGCCGGCTGGTATCGAAACATTCGGGTGCAAGTGGAGGTAACACGCGCCGGCAAGCCCGATCCGGGATGGGAGATCTTCTATCTGTGGATTCCTGGCCGTCACGTTGCCAACATCCAGAAAGTCCGCTACAAGGCACTGACTCCCGCAGAAGAGTCGCTGCCGCCGGGGCTGTACACCTTTCAAGCCCGGAAGGGTCAGCTGCAGTCGGAGGAGACCCGTATCGCCGTGGTTTCCAAGGATCCCGTCCTGTGCCAGATTCCGGTCCAATGACCAATCGCCCGCCGCGCGGACCCGCCAGGCTGAGGGCCTTCTCACAGTTCTTCAAGAACTACATGAGTCTCGCCGCGGTGGTCACGGCTTCCCTGCCCATCCCTGTGTCTGCGATGAAGCTGATCCCGGCATTTGCGGCGCAGTCCCGATTTCTGTCGGTCTACGCTTCGCTGTTCTGCTTTCTGATGCTGGCCTTCCTGTTCCAGTGCCGCCATTCGCTAGCGCGGTGGATGTTCGTGGAATCGAAAGGACGGCGAATGGTCACCCTGCTGCCAATGGTGCTGATCCTGGGCGCTCTGGTCTGCGCATTTACCTACCACGCAACGATCGAGAAATCGATTCGCGAAGTGCAGGAGTCGCTTCTGGCGCGAGGCGTGCCCGGCGGATCGAGCGAAGAGATCCTCAAGACCACCGACTATCTGGAAATCCCCTTCTCCGTCCGGCTAGTCGGCCTGTATCTAGGGATTTTCCTCTGTGCCGAGTCCGCGTTTGTGTTGATGGCGCTGCGGGAATATATACAGGATCTCCTCGGCCTGGACGAGGTGGGCTTGATCCGGGGACAACAATAGATCGCCTAAATCGCCGCGATCTCCGCGATCTCGTCCTTCGTCAGCCGGAAATCCGCAGCACCGATCACCCCGCCAACCTGTTCCGCCGAACGCAGCCCGACAATGGCGGCGGTGACCGCTGGATGCCGCAGTGTCCACGCGATGGCTACTTCTCCGGGCGTCCGGCCGTGGCGATTCCCGATCTCGCGCAGCTTTTCGACGACGGCGAGATTCCGCGTCAGCAGCGGTTCCTGGAAATTCGGCGTGCGCTTCCGGAAGTCATCATCCGGCAGCGAGGCAATCCGCTCCCGGGTCATCTTGCCGGTCAGCAGTCCGCTCTTCATCGGCGAATAGACGATGGTGCCGATGTTGTTCTCCTGGCAGTACGGCAGGATCTCCTTCTCGATCTCCGGAGACACGATCGAATATGGCGGCTGCAGCGAAGTGACGGGGGCGATCGCCTGGGCTCGGCGTAGCTGGGCAACATTGAAATTTGAAACGCCGATCCAGCGAACCTTGCCTTCGGCCTTCAACTGCGCCAGCATCTCCCAGCCCTCCTCCACGTCTTCGTCCGGCTCCGGCCAATGAATCTGGTACAGATCGATGACATCGACCTTCAAGCGGCGAAGGCTGTTTTCGCATTCCTCGCGAATCGAGTCGCGCTTCAGCGATTTGACGATGTTGCGGTTCTCATCCCAGCGACGCTCGCACTTGGTGAAAACGTATGGCCGTTTCGTAACACCTTCCAGAGCCTTCGCCACAACTTCCTCGGAGTGGCCCAGTCCATAAACGGCGGCGGTGTCGATCCAGTTCAGGCCGGCATCCAGACCCGCCCGGATGGCTCGAATCGAATCTTCGTCGTCCTGCGGACCCCAGGCGAATGCCCACCCGGAGCCGCCGATCGCCCAAGCTCCGATGCCGAGCGGAGTGATCTTCAGATCGCTATTACCCAGAACTTGAGTCTGCATCGCGAGCTAAAGAATCTCGAAGGTCCGGAAGAAATACGCCAGCTCGGCTTGCGCAGTATATTCCGCGTCGGAACCGTGGACGCAGTTCCGGCCAATGGATTCGGCAAACTGCCGGCGAAGGGTGCCGCCTTCGGCCTCGGCGGGATTTGTGGCACCCATCAATTGGCGCCACTCCTGCACCGCGTTTTCCTTTTCGAGGCAAAGGACAATGGATGGTCCGGACGTCATGAACTCCACCAACTCGTCGAAGAAGCCCTTCCCTTTGTGCACCGCATAAAAACCTTCGGCCTCGGGCTTGGTCAGCTGTGTGCGCCGCATCGCCTTAATCTTGAAGCCGTTCTCTTCGATGAGGGCCAGAATTTTTCCTGAAAGGCCGCGAGCCACCGCGTCCGGCTTGATGATGGCAAAAGTCTTACTCATACTGTTCCTTACGTCTTCAATCTCTTGGCAAGCGTGGTGCCGATATCTGCAGGCGATACTGTGACGTCGATTCCCGCGTCTCGCATCGCGTCCATCTTGTCGGAAGCTTTACCGGAGCCACCGGAGATGATCGCTCCGGCATGGCCCATTCGCCGGCCGGGAGGCGCCGTCTGGCCGCAAATGAAACCGACAACCGGCTTCTTCACATTCGCCTTGACGTAGGCCGCCGCGGTCTCCTCGGCGTTGCCGCCGATCTCGCCGATCATGATGATGCCGTGAGTGTCCGGATCTTCGTTGAAAAGCTTCAACGCGTCGACGAAGTTCGTTCCGATGATCGGGTCGCCGCCGATGCCGATACACGTTGACTGTCCGATTCCCAGCTTGGTGAGCTGACCGACGGCTTCATAGGTCAACGTTCCGGAGCGCGACACCACGCCGACATTCCCCTCCAGGTGGATGTGCCCCGGCATGATGCCGATCTTGCACTGGCCCGGAGAAATCACTCCAGGGCAGTTCGGGCCGATCAACCGGGACTTCCTGTCCTTCATGAACGCCCAGACCTTGGTCATGTCGTTGGCGGGAATGCCTTCGGTGATACAAACCACCAGCGGTAGCTCCGCGTCGACCGCTTCCATAATGGCGTCGGCCGCAAAGGGAGGCGGCACAAAGATCACGGTCGCATTTGCGCCGGTGGCCTTCGCCGCTTCGGCAACTGTATCGAACACCGGACGGTCCAGATGCTTCTGGCCACCCTTGCCGGGTGTCACTCCACCGACGACGTTTGTACCGTACTGAATCGCCTGCTGAGCGTGGAAGGTCCCTTCCTTCCCGGTGAAGCCCTGCACCAGCAGCCGCGTGTTTTGATCGACGAGTACGCTCATTGCGCCACCTTCACGACTTTCTCGGCGGCGTCCTTCATTCCATCGGCAACTGTGAAATTGAATCCGCTTTCGATCAGGATCTTCTTCCCTTCTTCGACGTTGGTGCCTTCCATGCGAACGACAACGGGAATCTTGAATCCCAACTCCTTTGCCGCATTGACAACACCGGTGGCCAGCACGTCGCAGCGAAGAATGCCACCGAAAATATTGATCAACACGGCCTTCACGCTGCTATCCGACAGCAGGATTCGGAAGGCATTCTTGATCTGCTCCGCGTTGGCGCCTCCGCCGACATCGAGGAAGTTGGCCGGAGAACCGCCGGCATACTTGATGATGTCCATCGTGGCCATGGCAAGGCCCGCGCCGTTCACCATGCAGGCGATATTGCCGTCTAGCTTGATGTAGTTCAACGAGTACTTCGACGCTTCGACTTCCAGCGGATCTTCTTCGTTCAGGTCGCGAAACTCGATCAGGTCCTTGTGGCGATACAGCGCATTGTCGTCCAGGTTGATTTTCGCGTCCAGGGCGACCACTTTTCCATCCTCGGTCAGGATCAGCGGATTGATCTCCGCCAGCGAGCAATCGTAGGCGTCATAGGCTTTCACCAGCGCTGTCATCGCCTGCACCGCGGCGTTGACGCTGGCCGCCGGAATGCCGATCCCAAATGCCAGCTTGCGAGCCTGGTAAGCCCCTAAACCAAGACCCGGCTCGATCGGTTCCTTCAGAATCTTCTCGGGAGTCTTGGCCGCCACTTCCTCGATCTCCATTCCGCCTTCGCTCGACGCCATGAACACGTTTTTTCCGGTGGCGCGATCCAGAGTGATGCCAGCGTAGAATTCTTTCGCGATGGGCATCGTCTCTTCGATCAGCAACCGTTGCACGATGCGGCCCTCGGGGCCTGTCTGGTGCGTGATGAGATTCATGCCGAGAATCTTGCCCGCCAGCTCGCGAGCTTCCTCGACATTCTTCGCCAGCTTCACGCCGCCGCCTTTTCCGCGGCCGCCTGCGTGAATCTGCGCCTTGACGACAACTTTGCCGCCCAGACTCTTCGCCGCGGCTTCCGCTTCATCGGGCGTAAATGCCACTTCCCCGCGAGGCACAGGGACTCCGTATTTGGCCAAGAGGCTCTTGGCCTGGTACTCGTGGATTTTCATCTGAGAAGCTAAGAGTTTATCATGTTGACCTATTTGCACCGCGTTGCCGAGGGAGTGTCTCTCACCGCCGACGAGGCTGAAAACGCGATGAATTCCATTCTGACCGGCGAAGCCACCGCCGCTCAAATCGCCGCTTTCCTGACCGCGTTAAAGATGAAGGGCGAGACGCCCGAAGAGTTAACCGGCTTCGCCCGGGCCATGCGAGGAAAGGCGAATCATGTCGAAACCGGACTTCTTGGAGAAGACCTTGTCGACACCTGCGGAACCGGCGGAGACACGATGGGAACCTTCAGTGTTTCGACGATCGTCGCCTTCGTCGTAGCCGGCGCCGGAGTTCATGTCGCCAAACACGGCAATCGATCGATCTCCTCGAAATTCGGCAGCGCGGATCTGATGGAGGCGCTCGGGGTACGGATTACCATGCCGCCGGAGGATGCCGCGCGCGCCATCCGGGAGGTGGGGATTGGATTTCTTTTTGCGCCCGCGATTCATCCGGCGATGCGATATGCGCAGCCCGTTCGACAGGAGCTGAAGATGCGAACCGTCTTTAATCTTTTGGGCCCTCTCGCAAATCCGGCAGGGGCAAAAGTCCAGCTGACGGGAGCACCTTCGGTGAAGGCCGGAGCCCTGATCGCCGGCGCACTTTCTCAGTTGGGCGTGCTTCGCGCCTTTGTCGTGCACGGCGCCGACGGGATGGACGAAATCACCACCACGACGACAACGACTATTTGGGACGTCACCGACCGGGTGGAACGTTTCGAAGTCTCTCCGGAGGATTTCGGAGTGCCGTTTGCCCGCATCGACGACCTGCGGAGCGATCCCGTCGCCACGACGCACGCCGTGCTGGCCGGGCAGAGCGGTCCGGCTCGCGATATTGTGCTGGTGAATGCCGCGGCCGCCTTGGTTGCCGCAGGCCGCGTCCGGAACTGGAAACATGGGGTTGCGGCTGCCGCCGAATCGATCGACTCCGGCGCCGCAAAAGCGAAGCTCGAAGCTCTTAAAGCTGTTTAAGCAATGTTCGAATCTGTGCGGCCTGTTCCGGCCGGGTACCAAATCGCATTTTGTAGTAGGCGTCGGTGATTCCCAGCGCGGTCGTTCGCCACGGAACATCGGGCAACTGCGCGGCAAACTCATTCGGCGTCATCCAGGCAGGCTTCTCAATGCCCCGCCTCTTCAGGATATGGAGCATCTTCTGGTATAGCGCGCCGGCTTCAGAAACGCGGCGCTTTCGACGCGCCGGCAGGCGTACCTTTCGAAGAAGCAGCACCAGCCCGATGACCGCTACCACCCATGGGCCGAGATTCAACAGCTTTCCCCCGGCCAGCGACAACCAGTTCCAGCCAAGCCGGAACCGGGCCTGTTCCGCACGGCCGGCCAGCGCCACCTGCTGCTCCAGCGTGTAGTTCAGCACCCAATCGCGCCAGAACGTCTCCATTGCGTCGGCCCATAGATTGACGCGTGTCCGCCATGCCGGTGGCGCCCCGGAAGGATCGGACGGCGTAGGATCAAACGGCGCCCAGAAGCCGACGCCGTCAGGCCCTTCGATCCATGCCTCCACCCAGCTGTGAGCATCGGTTGCGCGAATCACCTGCCATCCGGAAATCGGATTGAACGTGCCGCTTTGAAACCCGGTAATGACTCGTGAGGGAATACCGTTCAACCGCAGCAGCACAGCCATCGCTGAGGCGAAATACTCACAATGGCCTCTCCGGCGCTCAAAGAGAAAATTCGCCAGCGGATCTTCAGGCGCTTCCGGAGGCAACTCCAGTGTGTAGGCAAACCCCTTGCGAAGATACTGTTCGATCTGGCGCGGCGTGCCAAGCTGTTTCGCCAGTTCGATCACTCGCGAATCCATCCGGGGCAGCGAAAGATACTCTATTCGCTGATAACCGGGCAATTCGCCGTGTCTTGGCCGTGCCGATTCCTCGATAAAGCTCCACACTCCATAGTGAAGACCTCGCTGGGGATCGAAGTCGGCGCGCAGGACTCCTTCGTTTGTCCGGACAATCGCGCCAGAGTCCAGCTGCAGAAACTCCGGCGTCCCCGCAACGAACAGGACATTGGACGCCACCGAATGCAGCCTGACTTCATAGGCGACTCGAGTGCCGGGACGCCACCGCTGTTCGTTGTCGGCAAGACGGATCAGCAGACCGCGCTCCGGCCGCAACGCTTCGGTGAACGTATGGGGATTGGTCCAGCGCTTGCCGTCGAAGTGCCGCAACGACGCTCCGCGCCATCGCATCGGCGGCAGTGCGGCCGAACCATGCATCGGGCGGACGTGCAGGACAGGCGTATCGAGGCGCTTGAAGTCTCCGAACCGGCCGAGTTCCACGGTGTTTGAAAACCCGGGTACCTGATAACGATCCGGAATGAAGTGGAGAAAGGCCGCCCGCGCGGTGCGCGGCAGAAGAAAAAACAAACCCGCGGTAAGGACCAGGACGCCAATTGC
The DNA here is from genome assembly GCA_964515165.1 of uncultured Solibacteraceae bacterium. GTDB lineage: Bacteria > Acidobacteriota > Terriglobia > Bryobacterales > Bryobacteraceae > JAPKYZ01. Next base: position 57,184 of record CAZETQ010000025.1, read on the forward strand.
GATCGACGCGGTCATGGCCCATAACCGTAAACTGATTCGGCCGGAATTTACCCGCGCAACGCGGTTTGCTTTTGCCAGCGACCGGCGCATTTCCGTTCCCGCCAGGGCGGCGACCGCGAAAATCAGAAAGACGATCAGCGCCGCGACAAACGTCGTGCTCGCCGACAGAATCGCGGCGGCAATCATTTCCAGGAATGCGATCAATTGCAGGCTGAGATGGTCGCGCCGCGTCCTGGCGGTGAATAACCGCAATATGGCCAGGAAGAACAACAGATGGACGAGGGCTTCGAGGAACGTTTCCGAAATCCATGCCCAATCGGCGGCAAAGAAAACGATATATGCGGTAGTAACGGTGTTTATGACGCGTGCTGGTACCGACACCTCCCAGCCCGCCGCCAACTGGACAGCGCGCAGAAAAAGCGCGCAGCCCGCCAGCAAGGCGGTGGGGGCATCTAAAAACCCGGATCCGAGAATGCCCGCATAACCGCTGGCCAGCATGCCAACGATCGCCATCTCGAAGAACCGGTCCACAGGCGTCATTCGAGTGTGTTTCTAGCCCGATGTTAGCATCGAAAACAGATATTGAATGGCTAAGTTCAAACCGCCGAAGAGCAAAAAAGCGGAAGAAAAAACCACGCTACGCGCCGCCCTTCCCTGCCTTGTCGTCATCCTGGGAGGAATGCTGCTTCTATTTCTCCTGTTCAATGCGATGGTGAAATCCGGCGCATGAGCAAGCGAATCGATCAACGGCAGCCCGGTCAGCTGCGACCCGTGAAGATTCAGACCGGCTATCTGCTGACGGCCGAAGGGTCCGCGCTCATCGAAGTGGGGCACACCCGCGTTCTTTGCGCGGCCACCGTGGAAGACACGGTGCCGGCATTCCTTCGCGGCCAGCAGAAGGGCTGGGTGACCGCTGAGTATTCGATGCTTCCGCGGGCAACCGCGACTCGAACACCTCGCGAGGTGGCGAAAGGCCGCCAGTCGGGCCGGACTCTGGAGATTCAGCGTCTCATTGGACGGTCTTTGCGGTCTGTCACGAACACCACCGCCCTCGGGGAACGGACCGTTATCCTCGATTGCGATGTGTTGCAGGCGGACGGGGGAACCCGTACGGCGGCGATTACCGGAGCGTATGTCGCAATGGTTCTTGCTCTGAAGCGCTACGTGAAGGCGGGGCAGATGAAAGCCCTTCCTATGCTCGATTCCGTCGCGGCAACCAGCGTCGGAATTGTCCGCGGCGTGCCGATGCTGGATCTTTGCTACGAAGAAGACTCGCAAGCTGATGTCGACATGAATGTCGTGCTCACCGGCGCAGGCAAGTTCATCGAGCTGCAAGCAACGGCCGAGAAAACGGCCTTCGACGACCCTCAGTTTGCGGAAATGGTCAGCCTGGCCCGCCAAGGCATCCAGCAGCTGAAAGAGATTCAACTTGAAGCTATTGGTGGCAACAACTAACCCCGGCAAGTTGCGGGAGTTTCAGCTTGCGGCCGGAGACGTTAAAATTGTTCCGATCCCCGCTGGCCAGCCGCCGGACGAAACCGGCGCGACCTTCGAGGAGAATGCGGCGCTGAAGGCCGCTTACTACTCGCAAGGGGTCGATGGTCTGCTCTTTGCGGAGGACTCCGGACTGGAGGTCCCAGCGCTCGGCGGAGCACCGGGAGTCCACTCGGCAAGGTTCTCCCCCGGCGGCGAGGATGCGGACAATAATGCCCTGCTCATCGCGAAGCTACAAGGTGTGACAGATCGGAGAGCCCGGTACGTTTGCGTGATCGCCGTAGCGGAGCGCGGAGAAGTTCGCGCCACTTTTCGGGGAGACGTACAGGGCGAAATCGTCGATACGCCGCGAGGAACCGGAGGATTCGGGTACGACCCGCATTTCTTCTACCCTCCGTTCGGCTCCACGTTTGCGGAAGTCGCCCCGGAGCGGAAATTCGAAGTCAGCCACCGCCGGAAGGCGCTGGATCAGATGTTTACTTGGCTCCGAAACGCTTCCAGGTGAGATAACCGACCAGGGTCTTGCCGTCCTGGATTTTGCCCGCCACGATCAATTTATCCAGTTCCACCGAGGTGAACCACTTTTTCTCGATCCGCTCGTCTTCCATCGGAGTGGCCTCTCCCTCGGTCAATTCTGTCGCGAGAAAAACGGTCATCGTTTCCGCGAGGAAACCCGGACTGGGCCAGTAGTGGGCGAGCTTCTGCCACTTCCTGGCGCGATAACCGGTTTCTTCGGCAAGCTCCCGTTTCGCGGCCGCCAGCACGGTTTCGGGAGGATCGATTTTGCCCGCGGGTACCTCCCAGAGATAGCGTTCTGCCGGCAGCCGGAACTGCCGCACCAGCAGAATGCGCTTTCTGGAGTCCACCGCCATCATCACGGCAGAGCCGGGATGATGCACAATGGCGCGCTTGATCTTAAAGCCGTCAGGCGCCGCAGCTTCATCTTCGGTGACGCTGAACAGCGAGCACGAATACTTCTCCACAGAAGAGATTCTTTTCATGAACTCTTTATCTTGCCAGACTGCGCACTCTAGCTTTAGGCGATGATATCCCGCACGAGGCTCCCCGCGACGTCCGTCAAGCGGAAGTCGCGGCCGGAATAGCGATAGGTTAGCTTGGTGTGATCCAGCCCCATCTGGTGAAGGATCGTGGCGTGGAGGTCGTGAGGATGCACAGGTTTGTCGACAGCCCGGAAACCGAATTCGTCGGTACTTCCGTGCACATATCCCCCCTTGAAGCCACCACCCGCGAGCACCATCGAGAATCCGTGATTGTTGTGGTCGCGCCCGTTCTGTACATCTACCAGGCCGCTGACCTCCACGGCCGGCGTACGTCCGAATTCTCCGCCGATGATCACGATCGTCGACTTCAGCATGTCGCGATCCTTCAAATCCTGCAGCAGCGCCGCCATCGGCTTGTCTGCCGTGGAAGCAAGCTTCGCGTGCTTGGTGATGTCGTCATGGTTGTCCCACGGCTGGTCGTCGCCATAGTAGACCTGGACCATGCGGACACCGCGCTCGACCAGCCGCCGGGCCAGCAGACAGCCTCGCGCGAAGTCTCCCTCGCCGTAACGAGCGCGAACTTTCGGATCTTCCTTCCGCAGGTCGAAGGCATCCATCGCCTCTGATTGCATGCGGTAGGCCATCTCGAACGACTCGATGCTCGCCTCCAGCTTGGGATCGGAGCCCTCGCGCTTCTCCTGCAGCCGGTTCAACTTCGAGAGCAAATCCACTTGGCGGCGCTGTTCCACGGATGCCTGGCTGCGATTCCGCACATTCGGAATCAACTCCTCGGGATCGTCGAACTTATTCCGGACATAAGTGCCTTGATAGATTCCGGGCAGGTACGCGGACGACCACAGTTGCGGTCCGATCACGGGATAGCCCGGACACAAAGTCACGAACCCCGGCAGATTCTGATTCTCGGTTCCCAGCCCGTATGTCAGCCACGCTCCCATCGAAGGATGACCCACCAGCACGTGGCCGCAGTTCAGCATCGTCAGCGACGGCTCATGATTCGGCCGCTCCGTGTGCATGGAACGGATGACGCACAAATCATCGGCGTGAGATCCGAGATTCGCGAAAATGTCGCTCACCTCGATCCCGCTCTGCCCATACTTCTTAAATTCGAACGGCGACTTCAGCAGTGTCCCGGTTTTCCGTTCCGTCTTGAGATTCCCCGACGGTGCCGGCTTGCCGTGATACTTGGTAAGCATCGGCTTCGGGTCGAAAGTGTCCACCTGGGAAGGACCACCGTTCAAAAACAGGTAAATGACCTGCTTCGCCTTTGCTTCAAAGTGAGGAGCTTTCGGAGATAGGGGCGACTCCATGCGAGCCGCGGCTTCGGCGATGCCGGCATAACTCATCATGCCGAAACCGCCGCCCATGGTCTTTAAAACGTCGCGACGTGTCATGATTTTTGCCCTCAATCCGTATAAATGAATTCGTTACTGGCCAAAAGGACCTGCGCGTAACGCGGCCACGCCCGCGTTTCTGTGTTCACAAACGCCAGTCCGAGCTTCAATTCGTCCGCCGTGGGCGTCCGTTGAAACAGCAGTTTGTACGCTTCCCGAATCCGAGCCTCCGGAGCGTCCAGCTTCTCCAGCCGGCAAGCGAGTTCTTCCGCCCGGCGCTCAACGAATGCGCTGTTCAGGAAATACAGCCGTTGCAGCGGAGTCGAAGTCTCGATCCGGCGTTCGCTGGTGGCGTTGGGATTGGCAAAGTCGAACATCCCGAGAGTCGTGTCCAGGTCACGGCGGCTGACGAATCCGTAGACCGTCCGCCGCTTATTCGATTCCTCCGGCAACCGCCGGGGCTGTCCGCCCATCTGCAGATCCAACTCTCCGGTAACGGCCAGCATGGAATCCCGCAGCGCCTCGATATCCAGACGCTGGCGATTAGCCCGCCACTGATACTTGTTGTCGGCGTCGACTGCCTCATTCTTTGCATTCGCCGCGCTGGAGAGCGCATAAACCTGCGACAGCATGATCTCGCGCTGCAGCTTCTTGATCGACCAGCCTTGTTCGATGAATCGGGCCGCCAGGTAATCCAGCAACTCCGGATTGGCTGGCATTTCGCCCAGCTTTCCAAAGTTGCTGGCGGTGGCCACGATTCCCCGCCCGAAGTGCCACTGCCACAACCGGTTCACGATCACGCGCGGAGTCAGCGGATTCTGGGGGTCCGCGATCGACTCCGCCAGTTCCAGGCGTCCGCTGCCATGCTGGAACTTCGGCTGCTCGGTCTTCGAGAGAATTTGCAGAAACCGGCGGGGAGCGATTTCTCCCAAATTGTCTTTGCTGCCGCGAATCCAGACTCGGATGTCCTTCGGCTCTTTAACGTCGCTAATTGTCTCGGCAAAGGCGTACTGCGGCGGCATCGCATCTTCCAGCGTGCGGATTTCGGCTCGCAACTGTTCCACTCTCGCCATCACCGGAGCACCGAGACAGTGATCCAGATCTTTGTCCTTCAAGATGAAAATCGACGGCCGCCGGTCAAGGAACAGGTCTCGCCAAAGGAAGTACTGATCCCGGGGAAGCGAAAGCAGATTAGCTCCCGACAGATCTTTGCGATTGGGATTCAGCCCCAGTCGAATCTTGTTCTCTTCGTCGACTTTCTGCTTGGCGTTCAAAGCCTCGATCGCCAGTGCCTGAAATTGCTCCGGCGAGTTGTCTTTCAGGAACGGATGCTCGTGCGTCGGCTGCTTCAGATAGTCTTTCCATCGCTTCAGGACAATCGGTTCCAGGCCGTCCTTCGGACCCTCGCCTTTCGCCGCCCGCATGTACTTGGCGGTATCGTTCGCAAAGATCTTGGCCAACTCTCGCGCCTGGACAAGCTGCAGTTCGGTCAGCTCCTTGCGTTTTGCGGTCAGCGCATCTTCTTTCTCTTTGTATGCCTTGACGAGGTTCTCGCTGGCCAGCGGATACTCGTGCTTTTCGGTGGACAGAAACACGCCCAGCAGAGAGTAATAGTCGCGCGTCGGAATCGGATCGAACTTATGGTCGTGGCATTGCGCGCAAGCGACCGTCAATCCCAGAAATCCGCGCGTTGCGGCGTCCACTCGATCGTCCTGCTGCTCCGGACTGAGGGCGAAAAAGCCGGTTCCGACCGCCAGCTCTTTTTCGCGGCCCTTGATCAGATCGCCGGCAAATTGCGCTTTGACGAACAGGTCATAGGGCATGTCTTCGTTGAACGCCTGGATCACCCAATCCCGGTAGCGAAATGCGGCCGGATGGGGAATCTCAAATTGCGACGCCAACTGATCGTCCGAATAGCGAGCGACATCCAGCCAGTAGCGTCCCCATCGTTCTCCATACCGCGGCGAGGTCAGAAGTTGATCGACAACTTTGGCAAAAGCATCTGGGGAGCTGTCTCTTACAAACCGTTCCACTTCGGCGGCGTCCGGAGGCAGGCCGGTCAAATCCAGGTACGCGCGCCGAATCAGCGTTCGCTTGTCCGCCGCCGCGTTCGGTTTCAATCCCTTGGCGGAAAGCTGCGCCAGCCACAATTCATCGATCGATTTCGCCGCCGGCATGGTCACGGGACGGAACGCCCACCACGAACGCTGCTGTTCCGAAATCCTGTACTCGGCAGGGGGTGGCGGATCCTTCAAGGCCGCTTTTTCGGGCCAGATCGCGCCGCCCGCCACCCAAGCCTTCAGATCGGCCACTTCGTTGTCGGGAAGCTTTCCGCCGGGAGGCATCTTAATCTTGGCGTGCGTCTGCTCCACCGCCTGAATCAGCAAACTCTGATCCGGTTGATTCGGCACGATCGACGTGCCGGAGTTTCCGCCTTTCAAGGCTGCCGCGCGGCTGGTTAGGTCCAAGCCGCCCATGCGGGAGTTACTATGACACGCATAGCACTTGTTGGCCAATACCGGACGAACCTTCATCTCGAAGAATTCTGCCGGGTCTGCGGCCCGCAAAGCGCTTGCGAATCCGATAATTGCGAGGAGGCGGCGCATCTTTCCCTGCCCAAATTTTAGCATTGCGAATACTTAATGTGCGGCTCCCCACCGTCCTGCCGCGAAAAGGCGGGTGTCCATTCGGTTTAGCGCTCGAATCGCGGTGTCCGGAGCAACCGCAAAGTGAGCGATTTCACACAGATACTCGGGAATGAACCAGACATCTTCTGCCGCCGAAACCCAATTTTTCCGCCGGAACCGGTCCAGACTCACCGGCCGCGAATAACCGCGCAGTGTCTTTTCGCCGCGGAGATTGTAATAGTGCTCGAAATACGACATCACCAGTTCCCGCAGCGTTCGATACACCGGCTCTCGCGAGCGCAGACCGGAATAGTTTGACTTCGCCACCGCTCCCCACAATCCCTTCCGGCGGAATACGGCGAGCACATGATCGTCGTCCCGAACTGCCGAAAGATCCACCAGAAGTGGAGGATCTCCGTGATAGGACAAAGCCGCCGCGGCCATCAGCGCTCCGGACATGCAGTGGGCTACTCCGTCCCGCATGACCAGCCGGGGCGACCGGCAGCGAGGCCCTTCCGGCTCCAGGTCATAACCTAAATCGTCCAGAAACCGCTGAATCTTGAAAGGAGTGTTCAAACGCTCCAATATTCTTCGTTCGTAGCGGGTGAGTTCATCGAACTGCGAGATAAAATTCCCCATGAAGTCGCACATAAGATGATCCGTCAATTCTCCGAACTGTCCACACCTTCGCGTCTGAGAATCGTTCTTTTGCTCGCGTCCGCGGCGATCCGGTTGCCGGCCGAAGCTCCGCAGTTGGAGTCCGGGATCTTGTTTCCGCCGGAGAAATGGCATAACCACTCGTCGTCTATCGTCGAGCTTCCAAATGGCGATCTCTTCGTCGCCTGGTTTCACGGTTCCGGCGAACGGACCGCCGATGATGTCGTGATTCTAGGATCGCGGTGGGTGAAATCCCGCAAGACGTGGACCAAGCCCATTCAACTGGCGGACAATCCCGGCTTCCCGGACACCAATCCTGTCGTTTACCTGGACAGCAAGAAGAGACTCTGGCTGTTCTGGGCGCAGATCATCGCCAACGAGTGGCATACCGCCCTCACTCGCTACATCCGCGCATCGGACTACGCCAATCCGGACATAGCCCCGAAATGGGACTGGAGTGGAAATATCATTCTGGTCCCTCGCAACATAGCCGCGAAGACGAAGGAAATTCTTCCGGACAAAGAGAAGCTGAATACGCTCGCGTCCGATAAATACTTTTCCAGGATGGGTTGGTTTACCAGAACTCATCCGATCGAGCTGTCTTCCGGCCGGCTCCTGGTCCCCATGTATTCCGATGGCTACTCCTACGGAATCATGGGGATCTCCGATGACGGCGGCGAAACGTGGTTTGCCAGCGAGCCGATTATTGGAGGCTCCGGCATCCAGCCTTCGGTCGTCGTGAAGAAGGATGACAGCCTGGTGGCCTACCTGCGGGACAATGGCCCTCCGCCGAAGCGAGTCCAAGTCGCGACATCATCCGACAACGGACTGTCGTGGAGCGCGGCACGCGATACGGACATTCCGAATCCCGGCTCCAGCCTGGAGGTCATCCGTCTTCGCTCTGGCGAATGGCTGATGGCCGGCAACGATACGGAAAAAAATCGCGACCGGCTGAGGATTGCGCTTTCCGATGATGAGGGTGCCACCTGGAAATGGTCTCGCTACCTCGAAAACAACCCCGATGGCCGCTTCCATTACCCCTCCGTCATCCAGGCCAAGGATGGTTCCATTCACGCCACCTATAGCCAGTTCATGAAGACGCCGGACGGTGAGCGGAAAACGATTAAGCACGCCCGGTTGAACGTGGAATGGATCAAATCTCCGGCGAAATAGACGGCACTAAGCGAACGGGTTGTCCAGAACGTATTTCCAGGAGCCGTCAGGCTGCCGGCGTAGCACTTCGGCGCTGTTCCCCGAAATCATTCCCACCGTGTAGGCGCAGGACGAGAGCGCTAATCCGTCGCCGCTTTCAATGGTAAACCGGGCGGTCAAGGTGGGATTTTCACCAAGGCTCAACAGACCTTCCAGCGCCTTGCGGATCGCTTCGTGGCCCTCCACCAGGCGGCCAGGCACGGCGGCGATCTTCGCGTGCGGCTCATACAGCTCCAGCAATCCGTCAAGGTCTTTTTCGCGGGCGAGCCGCTGAAATGTCGGGTACAACTCGTTCAGATCGATGAGGGCCATTGGCCCAGTCTACCGAGTCAGGGTGAGAACTGATATTCCGCACGATCCCCAGCCTGGCGGCCGGGGCTAAAATACTGACAATACTAAACTTGTAAAGCCCCATGCGTGAGAAGCTGTGAAAAATTGCTGCAAAGCGAAGAAGCTCATGCACACTAGGGCAT
>CAZETQ010000026.1:0-47417 GCA_964515165.1 uncultured Solibacteraceae bacterium
TCCTCTTCACTATTCCGCTTTCGTTTCTGACAACAGCGGTCCTCATCTGGATCTCTTATCTGCTTGCATTTATCGACAAGCGCGCCATCGATCCCATGTTCCGCTTCTGGGCCGGATGCATCCTTCGCATCTGCGGGGCGCGCCCCACGGTGAGCGGCCTGGAGAACGTCGATCCGGCGAGAAACTACATCGTCGTCTCCAATCACCTCAGCCTCATCGATTCGCCGCTGCTGGTGCGCTATCTTCCCTTGGCTCTGCGCTTCATCGCGAAACGGGAGCTGTTCAAGATCCCCGTCATGGGCGGCTACATGGGCCGGACGGGCCATGTCTCCATCGACCGCAGCAATCCGCGAGCCGCCCTCGCCAGCATGGCCGCCGCGGCCACGCAGCTTCGCAATAGCGGTAAGAGCGCGCTGATCTACCCGGAAGGTACTCGTTCGATCGACGGCCGGCTTCAGGAGTTCAAGGACGGAGCAGCCCTGCTGGCGATCCGCGGCGGCCTTCCGGTTCTTCCCGTCGCGGTGATCGGCACCCAAAACGTTTTGCCCAGCAAGGGCGTAGTCATCCGCTCCGCCAACGTGGAACTGCGCGTTGGCCCGCCGGTCGAGACCGCCGGGCTCTCGACGAAGGATCGCGAGACTCTCACGGCGGACCTTCATGCACGAGTCGCGGCATTGCTGGCACAGTAAAGAAGTGAGTGAAATCAAGTTCCCGCCGGCGCCCCTCACCATTGAGGGCACCTACATGCTCCATCAGATGCTGCGCGTCAAATGGGGATCTCCTGTTGCGCGCGAAGGTCTGGATGCCCTTGCGGAAATGCAGAGCTCCGCCGCGTTCACCATGCTCGGCCATAAAGGAGACGTCCTGCTGCTGCACCTGCGGAACTCGCTGGATGAGCTGAATGCAGCCGAGTCGGCTCTCGGGCAGGCCGGACTTTACCAGTGGCTGGAACCGGTCAATTCCTACGTCTCCGTGGTCGAGCTCGGCTTATACGAATCCACGCTCAAGTTCTACGCTGAAATGAAGGAGCGAAACATCGCGCCGGAAAGCGAAGCCTGGAATGCTGAAGCGGCGCAGAATCTCGAACGCCAGCGCAAGGCCATGGCTGTTCGCCTATTCCCGGGAATTCCAGACACCAAATATGTCTGCTTTTATCCGATGGATCGCAAGCGAGGCGAAACCAAGAACTGGTATTCGCTGGCGATCGAAGACCGTGCCCGCATGATGCATGAACACGGTATGAACGGCCGCCGCTACGCCGGGCGGGTGAAACAAATCATCTCCGGTTCCATCGGCTTCGATGACTGGGAGTGGGGCGTGGACCTGTTTGCCGACGAAGCGCTCGACTTCAAGCGTTTGATCTATGAAATGCGCTTCGATGAGGTTAGTGCCGATTATGCTGTTTTCGGCCCGTTCTATATCGCGGTCCGCCGGACGCCGGAGGAACTCGAGACTCAATTTCAGCCGCTTCGCTGAGCCGGCGCATCCGGCCGCGGACAGTCACTTCAAGTTTTTCTCGATAAATTCGTAGGCTTGCGCGCGGATATCGTCGGGGAACTCGTGGCCCGCATCCGGATAAACGGCAACTGTTTTCTTGCCCGCCATGCGCACGCAATCCCGAACGCCGGAGTTGTCGAAGTTGTCGTCCCGCAGGGGAGCGTTGATGAAGATGGCCCGGCCGGCGAGGAACGAGAGAATCTCCGGGAAATCCCACGGAACCTTTTCCGGCGAGTTGTTGTACCAGGTAGCGAAGCGCGGCATATAGCGCCATCCATCCCAACCCTTCAAATTTCCGCCCTTGTAGCGCGCCATGGAAGTGAAGCCGCAACTGGTGACGATTACCTTGACCCGAGAGTCGAATACCGCCAGAAACAGCGAGTTGTGCCCGCCTAAAGAGTGCCCGATCGAGCCGATGCGCGAAGCGTCCACGCCGGCATACTCCACCAGAACGTCAATCGCCCGCGAATGATTCCAAATCCCCTTCATCGAGGTACTCACATATCGCATTGCGTACGGATCGGAAGTGTTCTCGCCCAGCGACGGATAATCCGGGGCGATGACGGCAAAGCCTCGATCCGCCAGTTCGCGCGCATAGTGCAGCGCCGGTTTTCCGGCAAAGCCGGCGGGCTCATCCTTGCCGAACTTCGTCGTCTGGTGCAAACAGAGCATTCCCGGCGGCCGTTCCGGCAGATCGTTTCGACGGATCAGCCAGGCAGGAACCGCATCGCCGGGCTCGCTGGTGTAGGTGATCTTCTGAAACAGGAGGCGGCCCTCCGTTCTTTGCTCGACGACAACGACATTCAGAGGTCCGCGCCGGATGATCGGAAATGGCCCCATGGCCTCTTCCATCCGATGAGGCAAAGTTGTCTGCGACAGCAGCAGCAAACCGAGGACGGCAATCATTTCAATTCCGCAGGGCCTTCCAGACTCCGCCAGAGATACCAGCTGGCCACGCTGGCCCAGGGCCGCCAGGGTTGCGCGATGCGGACGACATCCGCCGGCGAGGGCAGGGCCTCCATCCGATAGGCGCGCTTAATGGCGGCGCGCACTCCGAGATCTCCTACCGGCAGGACGTCGGGACGCCGCAGGGCGAACATCAGAAACATGTGAGCCGTCCACACTCCAATTCCTTTAATTTGTGTAAGCCGATCAATCACTTCCTGGTCGGGCAGCGACTCAAGAGAAGGAAACCGGATACGCCTGGCCAGCGTCTTTTCTGCCAGGTCACGAATATAGGAGCGTTTCTGCCCCGACAGTCCGACGGCGCGGAGTTCTTCCTCGCTTAAGCGAACGATGGAAGAAGGTTTCAAACCAGGAGCGGCCGCCTCCAGCCGGGCGATGATTGTCGCCGCAGCCTTCCCGCTGACCTGCTGATAGACAATGGACCGGACCAGAGTCGAAAACTCAGGCGGGCGATACTGGATACGGTATGGTCCGACTTGCTCGATCAACTGGCCCAAGACCGGATCGGAAGTTTTGAGATGAAGAATTGCCTTTCGCATACCGCGACACGTTATTTTACCCGGAGAACGGCATTGGGGCTGCTTGGCTCAGCGCCGTTTGCCCATGCCCAGGAGACGACTATCAAGGTCGATGTCGAACGCGTAAACATTCTCTTTTCCGTTCGGGACAAAAAAAATGCGTTCGTCAACACGTTAGCCCAAAGCGACTTCGAGATTCGGGAAGACGGCCATGTTCAGGAGATCAAGACATTCTCCAAAGAGTCGGATCTCCCTCTCACATTGGGACTGCTGGTGGACGTCAGCGTCAGCCAAGGCCGCCTGATCGATATTGAGCGCAGCGCGGCGGCGCAATTTTTCCGGCAGGTGTTGCGGCAGAAAGATGTGGCGTTTCTGATCAGCTTCGGATCCGAGGCGGAATTGCTGCAGGACGTCACCGGATCGGCCAGCAGCCTGGAGAGAGCTCTTCGCGAGCTTCACGTCAGCGGTAATGTGAGCGCGGGCATCAATCCCGGCCCCATTCCCACCACCGCGCGGGGAACCATCCTGTTCGACGCAGTCTACCTGGCTGCCACCGAGAAATTGCAGACGGAAGTGGGGCGCAAGGCCATCATTCTCATCACGGACGGAGTGGATCAGGGCAGCCGCGTCAAACAAATCGAGGCTATCAACAGCGCTCTGAAATCCGACGCGCTGATCTACAGCATCTATTACGCCGATCCGATGTTTTATGCGGGGTTCGGCGGCGGAGGCGAAGGAGCGCTAAAAAAGATGTCCGAAGAGACCGGCGGGCGGCTTTTCCATGTCGACCGGAAAAACTCCCTGGAATCGATCTTCCAAGAGATTCAGGAAGAGATGCGCAGCCAGTATGCGGTCAGCTATTCCTCGACCAATGCCTCTCGTGATGGCGGTTACCGCAAGCTGGAGATCAAGCCGAAAAGCAAAGATTTGAAGGTGCAGGCCCGCAAGGGCTACTTCGCGCCGTCTTCTTAGCCGCAGCGCATGGTACGCCCGTACCATCTATAGGACATCGGTACTGTGCGCGCTTCGCCGCTGTTTCGCTGCTGTCTTGCCGCTGTTTCGCTGATGTTTCGCTGCTGTTTTCGAAGGATGTCATGGGTTGAGCCGGAAATTGGAAACAAGGTTTCCTCCGCGGTTCTGACATAACACGAAGCCAAGACGCATTTGCCGGCAATCATGGCTAAGCGGCTGATGAGAAACGGAAAATAGGATTACTTTTACCGTTAACGCATTAGTGAGGGGAGACAGGCTCTGACTAGCCGACTTTGCCGGCGAACCGGCGGTGCAGGATCAGCGAGTAGATTCCGGCGAGGATCATCCCGGGAACCCACCACATCAGACCGATTCGCAGGCCATAGTGAGCCGCGGCCGTATTGTAGATCGTCAGGCTCATTCTGGGATCCGCGTTGGATGGAAGCACCATCGGAAAGACGCCGAAAACCACGGACGTCATCATTCCCAGCAGATAGATACAACTGGCCATGAAGGCTCGCGGTTCGTTCTCTCGCCGCAGGGACAGGAAAATCGCAGCCAGTCCGGAAAGGGCAATGAGCGGGAAGATCGCGCCCCAGGGACGCTCGGCAAAGCTCTGAGCGATCTTCGGTTGCACCGAAAAGGTGACGAGCGAAACCAAGAGAGTGAGGGCGGCGGTAACGATCGCGGCCCGGAAAGCCAGCGCGCGAACCCGGCCCTGCAGAACGCCGGTGGTTTTCCACCACACCCAAAGCGAGCCGTGCATGGCAAGAGCCGACAGAGCGAACACGCCGGTCAGGACGGTGTACCAATCGAGGATGCCTACGTTTCCATGGACTCCCCAGTGAGTCCAGAGTGGAAGAAAGAACTCGCCATCGCGGTTCAAGGGAACTCCGCGGACGACGTTGCCCAGGGCGGCTCCGTAGAAGACGGCAAGGAGGGCGCTGGCGATTCCGAAGGTCAGGTCCCAGAACGGGTGCCAGATCGGACTCTCGACGTGGTTTCGCAGCTCGATGGAGATCCCGCGCAGCATCAGCAGCCACAGGACGATCATCAAGGGGAGGTAGAAGCCGCTGAAGCTGGAGGCGTAGAGTCCGGGGAAGGCGAAAAACAGAGTGCCGCCTCCTGCCAGCAGCCAGACTTCATTGCCGTCCCAGAAGGGGCCGATGGATTTCAGCACCAGGGCTCGATCGTCCTTCGTCTTTGCGGCGAAGAGATGAACGAAGCCCGCTCCGAGATCGTAGCCGTCGAGGATGACGTAGCCGGTGATCATGAAGGCGACCAGACAGAACCAGAGAGTTTCCATGGCGTCTAGTCCCCGACTGGCCGTTCGGGAAGACCCGGTTCGACGATCGGAACGTGCGGTGTTCCGGCGGGTCCGTGTTCAATTTCCCGGCGAATCATGAACAGAAAGAGAATCCCCAATACGGTATACATTCCCATGAAACCTATTAAGGTGAACAGGGTATTGCCCGCTGAAACCTGCGCGGAAGAGCCCTCCGACGTTCGCATCAGGCCATAGATCAGCCAGGGCTGGCGCCCCAGTTCCGCCGTCATCCAGCCGGCGGTATTGGCGATGTAGGGGAACGGCGTGAGGAGAAGCAGCAGCCAAAGAACCGGCCGCGTGTGGAAGATTGTGCCGCGCCAAAGGAAAAAAGCCGCCAGAGCATAGGATGCGATGAAGATCGTACCCAGGCCCACCATGATGTGGAAGCTGTAGTAGAGCAGCGGAATCTGGTCCGGCCACTGGTCGCGCGGATATTCGGTGAGTCCTTTCACTTCGGCGTCCCAGCGCTTGTAGGTGAGAAAGCTCAGGACATTCGGGATGGTGATGGGGTTGTCGAGGCGCTGGCGATCCATGTCGGGCTGGCCGACGATGACAATCGGTGCTCCGGCGCGGGTTTCGAAATGGCCCTCCATCGCGGCCAGGGTGATGGGCTGCTTGCGGGCCACCATCATTCCCTGCTGATCGCCGGTGGGAAAGGCCATGAGGACACTGGCGACGACTCCCACGATGACGCCGGTGCGGACGAAGATCCGTCCGTACTCCTCGTCGCGCTGACTGAGCAGATAGAACGCCCCGATCGCCGCCATGACGAACGAGCCGGTTACTACCGCTCCGGTCATGTTGTGCGCGTATTGCCAGAGCGCCCAAGGGTTGAATAACAGAGCGGTCCAACTGTCGAGGAGGATTTCGCGGTTCGGACCCAACCGGTAGCCCACGGGATTCTGCATCCAGGCGTCGGTGGCGATGATGAAGTAGCCGCTGAGCCAGGATCCGACAAAGACTCCGAATGCGGCGAACCAGTGCCCGAGGCGTCCGAGAATGCGCTCGCCATAGATGAACAGACCGAGAAACGTCGACTCCAGGAAGAAGGAATAGACGCCTTCCAGGGCGAGAGTCTGGCCGATCACGCCGCCGGCGGCTTTCGAAAAACGGGCCCAGTTGGTGCCGAACTGGAACTCCATCGGGATTCCGGTGACGACTCCCATGGCGAAGTTGATGGCGAAGATCCGGGCCCAGAAGCGGGCCGAGCGATTGTAGGCCTCGTCGCCGGTTCTCAGGTGGATGGTTTTCAGGATCACGATGAGAAGCGCGAGGCCCATCGTGAGCTGGGGGAAGAGGTAATGGAACGTTATCGTAAAGGCGAAATGCAGCCGGTGAAGCCCGAGCGCAGAGTCCATATGCCTTGGCTCGATCTTACGGGATGTCTTCTTGTTTTACAAGAAATATTACGCTGCGACCGGAAGCTCGATATCGATGAGCAGACCCGGATTGACGTTTTGAGCGTGCAGTCTGCCGTGGTGGAGGTTGACGGCGCGGGAGGCGATGGCCAGCCCGAGGCCCAGGCCGCCGGTGGCGGAATTCCGGGAGGAATCCTCGCGGAAGAACGGTTTGAAGATCTGGTCGAGATTCTCTTCGGAGACGCCAGGCCCCTGGTCGCGGACGCGGATGTGAACGGAGTTGCCTTCGCGCTCCAGGCCGAGCTCGACGACGGAGCCTTCGGGGGCATGGCGAAGGGCATTGCGCACGATGTTCTCCACGGCGCGGCGGAGAATTTCATGATCGCCGCGAACGACGACGGGTTCTTCCATGCGGGTGACGATGCGGACATGGCGCATTTCGGCTTCCCAGGCGGAGTCTTCGGCGACTTCGCCCAGGAGCTCGCCCAGCGAGATGTCCGACATTTCACGGGCGGCGGGATCGCCTTCGGCGCGGGTGACCTGAAGGAGCTGTCCGACCAGGTGGCCGAGACGCTCCACGTCTTTCCTGATTCGATCGAGAGAGGCCTGCCGGTCGGGCGAGGTGCGCGCCAGCTCGATCGCGAATCCCAATCGGGAGAGCGGCGTGCGCAATTCGTGAGAGACGTCCTGGAGGAGGCGGCGTTCGGCCGTGAGCAGGGTTTCGATGCGGTCCGCCATTTCGTCGAAAGCGCGGGAGACTTCGCCGAACTCGTCGTTTCGGGAAGAACGGATTCGCGCGGAGAGATCGCCCCGGCCGAAGCGGTCGACCGTATCCCGGATCGCCCGGAGTGGACTGACGACCGCTCGTGTCACCACCCACGCGAGCAGCGCAATCGTAACCAGAATACAAGCCAGATAGGGCACAACCGGCCAAATCGAGGGCTTGAAACGAGGCATCACGACGTAGGAGTATTTGCGGTCGTGTGACCGGTAAATCAACGGCTGGCCGCCCGCCAAGAATCGAGGACGGCTGCCGGGAGTGTGGGCTGACTTTGCGAGATCGGTACGATCGAGGCCCGTCATGACATCGCGATTCTTTTCATCCAGGAGGAACCGTTCGGACGGAAAGAATTCGTCGATGCGGCGAAACTCCTTCTGGACGCCGGGAATGCCATCGCGTTCGTAGGTGCGGCGGACATTCTCCATCTGCAAAGCGAGGCTTCGCGAGAACGGATCGTCCCGGCGGATGGTCTGAGATACCACCCATTGGACGCCGAACGTCAGAAACGTGCAGAACACGGACGCCGCGAGAAAAAGCAGCAAAAGCCGGGTAAATGTCGATTTCATGAAAGCGCCGCCTCCGGTATGCAGAACATATAGCCCGTCCCCCGCACGGTGCGAATCATATCGCGATAATCGTCGAGCTTCTTTCGAAGGTGACTGATGTGGACGTCGAGCGAGCGTTCAAACGGATTCGCTTCCCGCTGGTAGAGCACAGTCATCAACTGATCGCGGGAAATGACCTGTCCGGCCGAGCGCAGGAGGGTCTCGAGAATGTCGAATTCGATTCCGGTAAGGTTGAGCGGTGTAGTTCCCGCCCAGGCTTCGCGCGTGCCGGTGTTCAGCTTCACGGGCCCCGCTTCCACCATTTCCGGTTTGGCCAGATGCTGCTGCCGGGTCCGGCGCAGAACGGCGCGAATCCGAGCGAGGAGCTCGTCGGGTCCGAAGGGCTTGGGCAGGTAATCGTCGGCGCCGGAATCGAGTCCGGCGATGCGATCTTTGGGGTCGGTACGGGCGGTGAGCATGATGACCGGCTTGGAACTGCGGCGCCGGAGAAGTCTTAAGATTTCGAAACCATCGATGCCGGGCAGCATGATATCGAGGATCACCAGGTCATGACCGCCGTCGAGGGCGCGGGATAATCCCCGCCGTCCGTCCTGTGCGATCTCCAGCTCAAAGTTGTTCTGAACAAAGAACTCGCGCATCAGCTCGCACAGCTCGCTATCGTCTTCGACCAGCAGGATGGAGGCTTCCGGCATCTCTTTCTCCATCTTAGGCATGGACCGAATGGACCTTAACACTTCTTTACCGCTATGGTCGCGGCCTTCGCGTAACTAGTAAGAAGAAAGAGCATCATTACGTTCAGACGCATGAAGACTACATTGCAGCGGACGATCGTTGCCGTCGCGGGGGTAGCGGTGGCGGCGCTTGCCGCCGATGTCAAACCGATTGGCGTGATCCAGTCCATCGATCCTGCGGCCCGGAAGATCGTTTTGAAGACAGATTCCGGCCCGGAGATGGACGTTGTCCTGGAAGACGCCACGGCCTATGTCCGGATTAAGCCGGGTGAGACGAATCTTAGTAATGCGCAGTCCTTGAAACTGGAGGACTTAGCCAAGGGCGACCGGATTCTGGTGCAGGGCGCGCCGGCCAAGCGGGTCGTCGTGATCTCGCAGAGCGACGTGGCCGCCAAGCAGGCTGCCGACCGGGCCGATTGGGACCGGAATGGCATTCTGGGCACGGTGGAATCGCTGGACGCCGCCGGCAGGAAACTGGTGGTGAAGACGCGGGTAGGAATGTCGACGAAGCCCGTCGAGGTGACGACCGCCGAAGGCGCGGTGGTGCGCCGGTACGCTTCCGATTCGGTGAAGTTTGCCGATGCCCAGCCGTCGTCGCTGGCCGAAATAAAAGTGGGCGATCAGATCCGGGCCCGGGGGCAGAAGTCGCCGGACGGTTCGGCGCTGGCGGCCCAGGAACTGGTGGCTGGAACGTTCCGCACGATCGCTGTGACCGTCGACTCGGTCGATGCGGCTGCCAACAGTCTGAAGGTGAAGGATCTCGATACCAAGAAGTCCGTTGTGGTGAAGCTGGGGCCCGATTCTTCGGTTCGCCGGATGCCGGAGATGATGGCGCGCTTCATGGCGAACAGTCTCAACGGCACCGGTGCCGGCTCGCAAGGTTCCGCGAGGCCGGCGATGGCGCCACCGGCGGACGGTCCCGGCGGATCGGGCCGGGGACCTGGAGGTCCAGGTGGACCTGGAGGATTTGGGGGACCGGGTGGTCCTCGAGGCGGCGGTTCCCTGATCGAACGGATGCCGCAGATCAAGCTCGACGAGCTGAAGCGCGGAGATGCCCTGATCATTTCCTCTCCTGAAGGCAGCACGGGGGAGGTTACGGCAATCATGCTGGTGGCGGGTGTAGAGCCGCTGTTGACGACCCCGTCCAATCGTCAAGTGACGCTTGGCAACTGGAGTCTCGATACGGGTGGCGGGATGGCCGGGATGGGCCAGTAAGCCAACCTACTAACCGCCAACCGGCGAACTAATAAGGAACATAAAAATGAAAATGCTAGCGGTGTATCTGTTGGCCGCCGCCTCCATTACAACGGCCATCGCGCAGACACCATTGACGTTGCAAGGCACGGTAGCCGATCCTTCCGGAGCGTCGATTCCGGGGGCAGCCGTTGCGCTGCTTTCGGGCGGGACGGCTGCCCGCAGCGCGGAAGCCGATGCGAACGGAAGGTACATCATCACCGCGATCAAGCCGGGCAAGTATGTCCTGCGGGCGACCTCCACCGGGTTTGCCACTTATGAGCGGCCGGTGGAAATTCGCGGCGACCGGACGATCAATTTCGATATTCCGATGAAGCTGGCGATCGAGACGCAGCAGATCACGGTGACCGACACCTCGGAGCTTCTTCTGGATGCGTCCGATCCCGGGAAGAACGTTGGAGCGCTGGTGATCAAGGGCGAGGACCTGCAGATGCTTTCGGACAATCCGGACGATTTGCAGAGCGATCTGCAGGCGCTGGCCGGACCGGCGGCCGGGCCGAATGGCGGGCAGATTTTCATCGACGGTTTTTCAGGCGGAAAGCTGCCGCCGAAGGAATCGATCCGGGAAGTCCGGATTAATTCGAATCCGTTTTCGGCGGAGTACGACAAGCTGGGCTTCGGGCGCATCGAGATTTTTACCAAGCCCGGAACCGACAAGTTCCGCGGGCAGGCGTTCTTCAATTTCTCGGATGCGGCGTTCAACTCCCGTAATCCGTTTGCGACGGAGAAGCCTCCGTACCAGCAGCGCTTCTTCGGAGGAAATATCAGCGGTCCGATCACCAAGAAGTCCTCCTTCTTCGTGGATGTCGACCGCCGCAACGTGGATGAGGTGGCGGTGGTTAACGCGCTGACGCTGGATCCGTCGACCTATACGCCGTTCAACTACCAGACCACGCTGCTGACTCCGATGGTGCGGACGGACGTTTCGCCGCGCATCGACTATCAGATCAACGCCAACAACACGATCGTGGCCCGGTATCGCTACGGCCATACGAGCCAGGAGAACCAGGGAGTGGGCGCGCAGACGCTGCCCAGCCGTGCCTTCAATGGCGGCAACACGGATCAGACAGTACAGATCACGGAAACGGCGGTGTTGAATGCGAAGACGATCAACGAAACCCGGTTTCAATATCTGCGTTTTCGAAACGATCGAATCGGCGACAACTCCACGCCGGGAATCAACGTGCTGGATTCTTTCTTCGGCGGCGGAGCGACGGTCGGTCTTGCCTACACCAACGAGGATCGCTTCGAGCTGACCAATCAGACCTCGATCACGCATGGAACGCACATGGTGAAATTCGGCGGACGCTTGCGAGCCAGCAAGCTGGCGGATTACTCGACGCAGAATTACAACGGCACCTATACGTTTTCGACGCTCCGCGCCTATCAGGTCCAAATGGAGGGGATGGCCAACGGGCTGACCAACGAGCAGATCTTCGCGATGGGCGGCGGTCCGACGCAGTTCTCGATCTACGGCGGCAACCCGCTGGCGACGGTTCCGCAGTATGACGTGGGTGTCTGGGTGACGGACGACTGGCGCATCAAGCCGGCGCTGACCATCAGCGGCGGCCTGCGATATGAAACGCAGACCAACATCCGCAGCTATGCGAACTTTGCTCCGCGCATCGGATTTGCGTGGGGCGTGGGTCCGCTTTCCGGAGGCCGCGCTCCGAAGACGGTCATCCGCGGCGGGTTCGGAATCTTCTACGACCGGTTCGACGATGCCTATACTTTGAATGCGCAGCGCAACAACGGAATCAACCAGCAGCAGTTCCGGGTGCCGCTGCCGAACTTTTTCCCGCTGGTGCCGACGGTGGACCAGCTGGAGCAGAACAAGATTGGGCAGGCGGTGCAGCAGGTGGACTCCGGCCTGCTGGCTCCCTATATCGTCCAGACGGCGATCGGCGTGGAGCGGCAGCTTCCGAAGAATATTACGTTTGCGGTGAATTATACGAACTCCAGAGGAGTGCACACGCTGCGGCAGCGCAATATCAACGCTCCTTTGCCGGGGACGATCACGGTGGAGAATCCGGCCGGCGTGCAGCCTTACGGCAATATCGGCAACATCTATCAATACGAATCGTCGGGTTCCTTCAAACAGAACCAGGTGATCTTCAACGTCAATGCCCGGATCCATCCGAAGCTGGCGGTATTCGGCTTCTACACCTTGAATTACGCGAAGTCGAACACAGACGGGGCGGCCACCTTTCCTTCCAATTCGTACGATCTGGCTTCGGAATGGGGCACGGCGCAGTTCGGTACCCGGCATCGAGCCATGATGGGCGGATCGATCACCGCGCCTTACGGAGTCACCTTCAATCCGTTTTTGATCGTAAGCTCCGGAGCTCCTTACAACATCACGATCGGCCGGGACCTCAATGGCGACTCGGTGTTCACCGATCGTCCATCGTTTGCGACGGACCTGACCCGTCCGTCGGTTGTGCGCGCGCCTTGGGGCGAGTATTTCGACACTCTGCCGATGGCCGGCCAGACGATTGTTCCCCGGAACTACGGATGGGGCCCGGGGCAGGTCATGTTCAACATGCGCGCGAGCAAGAGCTGGGGATTCGGCAATCGCGAGGCTCCCGCGAGTGCTGACGGTCAGGGCGGTCCTCCCAGAGGTCCGATGTTTGGCGGGGGGCCCGGCGGTCCTGGTGGAGGGGGTGGCGGACCCCGAGGCGGCGGAGGCGGCGGGATGCGCGGTGGGGGTCCTGGCGGATTCGGCGGCGGAGGCGTCAGCGGGAAGAAGTACAGCCTGACGCTGTCGGTTTCGGCGCGAAATTTGCTGAACCACGTCAACCTGGGACAGCCGTACGGAACGCTGACTTCGGCGCTATTCGGCACATCGAATACATTGAACGGCGGATTTTTCGCCAACTCGACGGCCAACCGCCGAATCGACATTCAACTACGGTTTACTTTCTAGTAGCGGAGCTGGACGGTACTAGCCAGAAACCCGGAAAGGGCCGCCATCGCGCGGCCCGTTTTCCATTTCCGCAGTGCCGGATTTCCCGGCCTCTACGCTACAATTGAGAATTCCATGAGCGTTGCCGCGGCTCTCCGTACGACTCCACTCAACTCCGTCCATCGGGAGATGGGTGCGAAGATGGTCGATTTCGGGGGGTGGGACATGCCCGTCCAATACTCCGGCATTTTGGACGAGCACCAGACCGTCCGCAACGCCGTCGGTTTGTTTGACGTTTCCCACATGGGGGAGATCGAGATTCAAGGTCCGCAAGCTCTTGACCTTGTGGAGCACATCTCGTCCAATCAGGCGGCGAAGCTGGCAACGGGCCAGATTCAGTATTCGGGCTTGCTGTACGACCACGGCGGGTTTGTGGACGACATTCTTGTCCACAAAGTGGCCGATGACCATTACTTTATCTGCGTCAACGCCTCAAACCAGGACAAGGATTACGAGCATATCGTCGCGAATAACAAGTTTGACGCGAAGGTGGAAAACGCCGGCGCGCGGTATGCGCAGATCGCGGTGCAGGGTCCCAAGGGTCCGGCGACGCTCCAGAAGCTGACGCCTGTTGACCTGTCGCCGATGCGCTACTACCACTTCGTCGATGGGACGGTGAGCGGCATTCCGGCGCGGATTGCGCGTACGGGCTACACCGGCGAAGACGGTTTTGAGATTTACATCGAGCCCAGCGAGGCTCCCCGGATCTGGCGCGAGCTGCTGGAGGCCGGCAAGGAGTTCGGGATCAAGCCGGCGGGACTGGGCGCTCGCAATACGCTGCGTATGGAATGCGCGATGGCGCTGTACGGTCACGAGATTGACGCATCGATTTCACCGCTGGAGGCGGGTTTGGGCTGGATTGTCAAATTCGACAAGCCTTCGTTCGTCGGCCGTGAGGCGCTGGCCAAGCAAAAAGCCGAGGGCATCAAGCGCAAGCTGATCGGGTTCGAAATGGTTGGCCGCGGAATCGGTCGTGACGGCTACGAAATTCAGGCCGGCGGCCAGCCTGCCGGGTGGGTCACGTCCGGCGGCCCCGGTCCGACCGTGGGCAAGAACATCGGCATGTGTATTCTGCCGATCGAGTATGCGGAGCCGGGCCGGACGATCGAGATTCTGATTCGCAACCAGCCGGTTGAGGCGCGCACCGTCGCGCTACCTTTCTACAAACGAGCAAAATAAACATGTATCCGGAGAATTTCCGTTACACCAAAGAGCATGAGTGGGTGAGTGTCGAGGGCGACACCGCGACCGTGGGGATCACGGACCATGCGCAGCATGAGCTGGGCGACATCGTCTACGTGGATCTTCCGAAAGTCGGCGCAAAGCTTTCCAAGGGCGCGACGCTGGGTTCGGTCGAATCTGTGAAGGCCGTCTCCGACGTTTACTCTCCCGTCTCCGGCGAAGTCGTCGCCATCAATGAGGTGCTTTCCACGGCTCCGGAGAAGCTGAACGCGGAGCCGCATGACGGCGCGTGGCTGATCAAAGTGAAGATGGACGGCGCGGCGGAGATTCAGGAACTGATGACGGCTGCCGACTACCAGAAATACATCGGAGCCTAACCAACAACAGTGCGATATTTACCGAAGTCAGATTCCGAGCGTCGGGAGATGCTCGACGCCATCGGCGTGTCTTCCCTGGAGGATCTCGTCGCGCAGCTTCCCGCCGAAGTTCGCCTGAACCGGCCATTGGACATCGCTCCGGGTAAATCGGAGTACGAGATTGTCGACTATTTCAAGGAACTCGGTGCAAATTGCGCTTCCGGTTACGCGAGCTTTCTGGGTGCGGGCGTCTATAACCACTACCGTCCCGTGATGGCCGATGTGGTCGTCTCGCGCGGCGAGTTTCTGACTTCCTATACGCCGTATCAGGCCGAGATTTCGCAAGGCACTCTGACGCAGATTTTCGAGTTTCAGACGATGATCTGCCAGTTGACGGGTATGGAAGTTGCCAACGCGTCGATGTACGACGGCTCGTCGGCGGTTCCGGAAGCGTCGATGATGGCGCGCCGCGTGACCGGACGCGATAAGACTCTGGTGGCTCGCACCGTCCATCCGGAGTATCGGGAAGTTTTTAAGACCTATTCGAAGTACGAAGGAACGACCGTCGCCGAAATCGGCTATGAGCCCGAGACTGGCCGGCTGAATCTGGACGATTTGGCGGCGAAGCTGGATGAAGAAACAGCGGCAGTCATTATCCAGTCGCCGAACTTCTTCGGCTGCGTCGAGGATGTAGCCGCAATTGCCGAGATTACCCACCGCAAAGGTGCGCTGCTGGTTTACGTCTTCACCGAAGCGGTATCTATGGGAATCCTGGAGCCGCCGCGCGATGCCGACATCGTCGCGGGAGAGTTGCAAAGCTTCGCGATCTCGCCCAGCTACGGCGGACCCTATGCAGGCATTCTGGCCACCAAGGAAAAATTCATCCGCCAGATTCCGGGACGGCTGGTCGGGGAGACACGAGACGCCCGGGGGAATCGGGCATTCTGCCTGACGCTCTCCACGCGGGAGCAGCATATCCGGCGTGAGAAGGCGACCTCGAACATCTGTACCAACCAGGCATTGATCGCCTTGATGGCTACGGTTTACCTGAGTGTTTACGGTAAGGAGGGCTTGCGAGAGCTGGCGGTGCAGAATCTGTCGAAGGCTCACTACCTGGCTTCGAAGATGGAACTGAAGTTCAGCGCGCCTTTCTTCAACGAATTTGTCGCGAAGGTTCCGAAGAGCAACGGCGTGAATAATGCGCTGTTGAAACACAAGATCATCGGCGGGCTGGAGCTGGGCCGCTACTACAAGGAATTGAAAGGCTACTCGTTGTTCTGCGCTACGGAAATGACTCGCAAGGCCGACATGGACACGCTGGCTGAAGTGGTCGCGGCGAAAGGAGGCCGGGCGTGATCAAAAAGACGACTCCCCACATTACTCAGAACGAACCCCTGCTGTTTGAGATCAGCTCGCCCGGCAAGCGCGGTTACCAGTTGCCGGATCTGGATGTTCCGGCGGTCGATCCGAAGCAGGCGCTCGGCTCCGCCGCGGTTCGCGACGAGATCGAAGGATTTCCGGAGGTCAGCGAGGTCGAAGTGATCCGGCACTTCACTCGCCTTTCCACCTGGAACTACGCGATCGACCTGGGGCTTTATCCGCTCGGTTCGTGCACTATGAAGTACAACCCGCGCGTCAACGAACTGGTTGCTCGCACGGAGGGACTGGCCTGGGCGCATCCGTATCAACCGGAGCAGCTGAGCCAGGGCGTGATGGAAGTGGTGGCGGCGCTGGAATCGGCGCTGGCCGAGATTACCGGAATGGACGCCGTGACTTTGCAGCCGGCTGCCGGCGCTCACGGGGAAATGACGGGGATTCTGCTGATCCGCGCCGCACTGGAGAAATCGGGCAACCCGCGCAAGAAGATTCTGGTTCCCGACTCGGCACATGGTACCAATCCCGCGACGGCGGCGATGGTCGGCTACGAAGTGGTCAACATCAAGTCGAATTCGCTGGGCATGGTGGATGTGGCGACGCTGGAAAACGCGGTGACGGAAGACGTCGCCGCGCTGATGGTCACCAATCCCAACACTGTCGGAGTCTTTGAAGAGAATATCGTCCAAGTCGCGTCGATCGTCCACGCCAAGGGCGGCATGGTGTACATGGACGGCGCCAACATGAACGCGCTTTGCGGAATTACCCGGCCGGGAGATTTCGGCATCGACGTCATGCACCTGAATCTGCACAAGACGTTTTCCACGCCGCACGGTGGTGGTGGTCCCGGTTCCGGAGCGGTCGCGTTCAAGAAACATCTCGAACCGTTTGCGCCCACGCCTCGGCTCCAGAAAACCGAGAAGGGTGCCTGGTCTTGGAATTACAAGCGTCCTGATTCGATCGGCCGCGTCCGCGCCTTCTACGGCAATTTCGGTGTTCTTGTCCGGGCGCTGGCCTACATCATGGCCCATGGCGGTCCGGGTCTTCGCAATGCGACGCTGGATGCGATCTTGAACGCGAACTACATTCGCAAAGGGTTGGAAGCGTATTTCGACCTCCCCTACAGCTCGCCCTGTATGCACGAAGTGGTGTTCTCCGACGACCGCCAGTCGCCGAAAGGCGTTCGGACGGGCGACATGGCCAAGCGCTTGATTGACTACGGATTCCACGCCTATACGGTCAGTTTCCCGCTGATTGTGCATGGCGCCCTGATGATCGAGCCGACGGAAACTGAGCCCAAGGCCGAACTCGACCTTTTCATCGACGCGATGAAGTCGATTGCAAAAGAAGTCGAGGAAAATCCGGAGCTGGTGACGAAGGCTCCGCATTTGACGCGCATCGCACGCGTCGATGAAGTGACGGCCGCGCGGAAGCCCATCGTTCGCTGGAAACCTCCTGTTCCGGTCAGCCGCGCTGCTGACTAGTCCAAACAATGGAAATCAACACGCGGCGGGATCTTCAGATTCTCGCCGCGTTTGTTCTTCTCACGCACCTGCCATTTCTCATCATGCCAGTGCAAGGTGATGATGAGCACTACCTCAAAGCCGCGCAGCATTTCCTGATCGATCCGCTGCATCCTCACAACTTCCATTTCGTCTCCCAGGGCAAGGAAGTCTGGATGATCGGCTATCCGCATCCGCCTCTGAATTCCGTGATTCTTGGCAGTCTCGTCGCTTGGCGAAATGGCGTGAACGAACCCTTATTTCATGCCGTGTACGCGATTCTGTCGCTGATTTGCGCGGGGTCGATGTATGCGCTGGCGCGCAAGTTCTCGAAGCAGCCTCTGCTGGCGTCGCTGCTGTTTCTCGCCGTTCCCGCATTCTGGATCGCCAGCAATTCCTTTGAGTCGGACCTTCCGTTTCTTGCATTTCTTCTTGCCGGAATGGCGCTGTTTGTTCACGGACACGAGGGGTGGGCGATCATCCCGCTCGCGTTATCGGGACTGGCGGCCTATCAGAGTCTTGCCATCATTCCCGTTCTTTGGTTGCTGCGGCGGGGCTACCTACAAGCGATGGCGCCGGCCATTGGAGTGATCGGCTACCAACTCTTCGAACGGTTCACCACAGGAGTTTTCCCGGTTCTCACCAGCACCGGTTACATGAACGACTACGGGCTGCAGCGTCTGCAGGCCAAGCTGCTGAATGCCGCGTCCCTGACGTCTCACCTGGCCTGGGTTGCCGGTCCGCTGGCGACCTTTGAAGTTCATTGGGCTCTGCTGGCCGGGCTTCCGGCTGCGATTCTCGATTGGAATCCGCTGTTCTGGTGCTCGTTCGCGCTGGGCGTTGTGATCCTGGTGCGCGCCGAGGGTTTTCTTGGGTGGTGGCTGCGGATCTTCTTTGCGGCGGCGCTGGTGCTTTTCTTCGCGGGCTCGGCGCGATACCTGCTTCCGGTTGCTCCCGCGGTTTGCATGCTGGCTGCGAATCGAATCTCTGAGGAGCGCCTGACGTATGCTGTCGTCGCGCAAATGATGCTGGCTGGAGTTCTGACTTTAGCGAACTACCAGCACTGGCAGGCGTACAAGGACTTCGTCGCCAAACATGCCTCCCAGATCACGTCGGCCATTCAGAAAGACCGCCGCGTTTGGACGGATGCGGAGTGGGGCTTACGTTTCTACGCGGAAGAACTGGGGGCGATGGCCATGCGGGCGGGGCAGCCGCTGCAGCCGGGCGAGCTGCTGATTCATTCGCGGTTTGCCAATCCTCCGGCAACCGGGAACCTACAGCTCCTGTCGAGCCGCGAGATTCGCCCCAGCCTTCCATTCCGGCTCCTCGGAGGAAAATCGGGATGGTCCACCGTTGCTTTGGGAGTGCGTCCCTTCGATATCTCAACGGCTCCGGTGGATGTCGTTTCGCTTTATACCGTGATCGAGCGGCCGCCCACGGTGAGTTTCCTGCCGATGAACGCTCCGGAGACGGAGTATCAGCTACTGGGCGGGTTTTACAACCTCGAGGATCGCTCGCGGTGGATGGGCAGGGAAGCGAGAGTGGTGCTGGTGTCGAAGAATGCTCCGCTGGAGGTGGTCGCCTATACGCCGGAGCCGAAGGAATTGACGATCTCTGCCGACGGTCGTGAACTCCTGCGGAAGCGGCTGGAACCGGGGCTCCACACATTGACGACACCCACCGTTTCGCCGAGCGACAGCAAGACGCTGGTGCGGTTGGAAGTCGACAAAGCGACAACTGCACCCGGCGACGCCCGCGAACTGGGAGTCGTGGTGCAGTCCGTCGGGTTCCGCTAGGGGCGGGCTGCCGGCGCTTGACGCTGCGCCATCAGGTACATCAGGTTCACGGCTTGGAATGTGTACCGGGCGACTCGAATCGCATCGATCGCAATGTCGCGATCCTGCCCGGACTGGCTGCTCAGGCGTTCTAACGCTCTGTGCCACCGGTTCATGGCTTCAATGCGCATCGCTTCGAGATCGGTCGGGGTGACGGAGCTTTTGGTGTTCATAGCGTCGCTGACTCTTTGGCAAGCGACGTGCCATTCTCACCGCACCCGCAAAACACGGTGATTTTCGCTGTCGCCGACGAAGATCTCGCCCTTCTTGCTCACGAAAATTCCATGCGGGCGCTTCAACCCTCCGAGGATTGGTGAGACCTTCCCGGTCTTCGGATCGATCTTCGAAATCTCGTGACTTTCGGTGTCGGCAATATAGATCTGTCCATCCGGCGACCAAGCGATGCCCTTGGGTCCGTGCAGCTTCTCGGCAACCATCGTCAACGCGATGTCGGGATAGGTGGCGCGCATCACCGCATTGCCTTCACGTAAGGCCAACCACAAGGTTCCGTCGGGGGCAAAGTCAATCGCCCGCGGGCCTTTTACGGGGATCTTCTCCCCGCCAATCACGGTCTCGATCATTCCGGTCTTCAGGTCTACCCGCCGTACCCGATGATTCCGGATATCGCAGATTAGCAGCCGTCCCTGGGGATCGAATTGAATGGCGTGGGGCTGGTCCAGCTGCGCCTGCGCCGCCGGTCCGCCGTCGCCGGAGAATCCCGCCTGGCCGGTGCCCGCGATCGTCGTCAAGGCGCGAGTCTTCCGGTCGGCCTTCTTGACGACATTGGCCTTCATGTCGACGAAGTACAGATCGCCGCGCTTGTCGAACCGGACTTCGTAGGGCTGATTTTGGCCGGTGATCCACGGCTCCAGCTTCTTCGTCTTGCGATCGAACCGGTAAATGGCATGATCGTCAATCGAGCAGATATAGAGAGCCTTGTCCGGCCCCTCAGTCAATCCATAGGGATTGCGAACTTCGACAAGCGTCTCAAAGTTGGACGCGGCCCATAGCAGCAATAACGTCGTCAACGGTAATCTCCTCCATCGGCATGCGCCGGATCACGGCGACTCGTTCGCCCCTCGGGCTCCAGACGGCGGGGTCGGTCGGTCCGAACAGCGCTACCACCGGAGTGCCGACCGCCGCGGCCAGATGCGTGATGCCGGAATCGTTCCCGACATAGACCCGAGCGCTTGCCAGCCAACAGCCTAACTCATAGAGGTCTTCGATGTGGGGAGAACCGTTGCGCCCGACGGCCCAATCCGCGCCGGTTCGCGCGGCCAGCTCCTCAAAGCGAGTCAGCGGCCAGTTCTTCGAAGAGCTGCCGGAGAGGGGGTGAACGACGATCCGGGTCCGTGGCACGCTCGGAACGGAAATTCCCGGAATTCCCGGTGGAGGCGGCAGCGCGGGATGGAAGCGAAACGGCAGGTGCGCGACTGCCGCTCGAAAATCGTCCCGAGCGGTTCCATACCAGGAGACGATTTCATCGAATTCGGTGAGCAGACGAAAGGCCGGCGAATCCGTCAGGCCCACCAGGTCCAGACCAGTGTCTGCAATCGATCGGACACGGTCGGCGAAGCGAATCAAGGGGCGCACAACGCCGGGTACCCAGACTTCCGTCTCGTCTGCCCGCAGCGCTTCCAGCGCGGGAAGCGAAAGAATACAGTCTCCAATCGCTCCAGGACGGATCAGCAGCCGTTTCAATGAATCTCGAGGGGAACTTGGACGGGAATCGTCTTGGGGGGCAGGCACATCGTCAGATTGCAGGCCTGGTAGCGAAGCTTGCCGGAGGCGAAAGCCAACCCCACCCGGGCATCTTGCGGCACCAGGAATTTGGTCTCGATGGTGAACTCTCCGGTGTAGACGTTCACCGGTTTCTGGGAGAAATCGAATCGTTCGTTCTTCCCCGGCGGGAAGTTGACGCTCTGCACGGTGAGGGGCTTGGAGTCCCAGGTCAGCCGAAGCGGAATCAGGTAGTCTTCGTTCGGAGCGTTGGTGTTGACGTGATAGTCCTGCTTGACGCGGACCGCCACCGGAATCGAAACGGACGCTCCGCGCTTCACAGAGACTTTGGCCGGCGCGGCGGTCGTCAGGACGTCATTCTGCGCGAAGCAGGGAAGCGAAACTGCCAGGCACAGAACCGCGTTGCGCCCTGGGCTGCCCCAGAAGTTTCTGAATGTCATGGACGTATTCACTCTTGCTGACCAGGCCGATGTGCACATTGGCCACTTTGCCCTCGCGATCGAGAATAAAGCTGGTGGGAAGATTCTCGACGCCGCCGTACAACTGCGCCACCATGTCATCGCCCATCACGATCCGGTAGTTGATTTTCCGGTTCTGGATGTACGGCTTCACAATATCCCAGCCTTCTTCATCCATGGCCACGCCGAGCACCGCAAAGCCTTTGTCCTTGAACTGATTCTCAAACTCGATGAACCAGGGGATTTCGACTTTACAGGGTCCGCACCAGGTGGCCCAAAAGTTCAGCAGCACCACTTTGCCTGCATAGTCGGCCAGTTTCACGGCGCGGCCTTCGGAATCCTTCAACTCGAAAGCAGGAGCAACTTTGCGCTTACCGGATGGAGTCAAATCGTCCTGGACAGCCTTCGTCGTGGTGGCGCATCCCGCCGTCAGCAGTGCAAGCAGCGGAAGGGCCTGGGCGATGCCGGCGGCGCGAAACATACCTTCATTGTACCTGCCGCAAGTTGTCTGAACCGCTCAAGGGCCGCGGGTTTTTATGGCAATCTAAAACTCTACATGCGCACTTTCCTGGTCTTGCTGTCTCTTGCCGCCGCTGCCGAGGTCAAGCCGATCGTGCCCACAACCGGAGCCAAGGCGGCTGGTCCGTATACGCCCGGGCTTCTCGCCGGCGATTTTCTGTACGTGGCGGGGCGAGGCTCGTCCGGCGCGGGAGGGCCGACGATCGAGGGTCAAACGCGCGCCTGCCTGGACAACGTCAAGGGAATCGTGGAGACGGCCGGATTGACGATGGATGACGTCGTTTATGCGCATCTCTATCTGTCGGACATCAAGAACTACGAGGCGGTCAATAAGGTTTGGCCCGAGTATTTCAAAGATGCTCCCGCTCGGGCGACGGTGGGAGTGGCGCGCATCCCGGTGAGCGATTCGATTGAAGTGACTGTCGTGGCTCGCAAGGGCGCGAGCAAGCGGCTGAAAATCGGCGGCGTGAAGAATCCGGTCCCGATCTCACAGGGAGTGTTTGCGGGTGACCGGTTCTACATCGCCGGTATTCTGGGCCGGGATTCCAATGCAGGGACGATTCCGTCGACGGTGGATGGCCAGGTGAAGATGGTGCTCGACCGGTTGAGCATGGTGCTGAAGTCCGCGAAGTTATCCAAGAATCATGTCGCGTTCGTGAATGTCTACCGGACTCCGCAGATGCCGGAAGCCGCAGTCCAGGCGGCGCTGGCGAAGTTCTGGACGAAGGATGCTCCGACGGTAGTGATGACCGAAGTAGTGGCTCTTCCCTTCGGAGCGAACGTTTCCATTACCGGTGTCGCCGCGCTTGACCGCAACTCTAAGAAGACCGACGGCAAGTGTACGGGGATCGGAAATACCTGGTATTGCGCCTCCCAGACGGAGCTGGAGTTTGCCGCATCCGGCGACACTCTGGCGACAACGGTGTTGATGGACAATCTGGACGAGTTCGCCACAATGAATACGGCCTATGCCAAGGCGCTGGGCGATCGGCCTGTCCGACCGACACGGACGACATTTCAAGCTATGCCCACCGGGCGACAGCCGAAGTTCCGCTTCAGCTACATCGTGCAGCGCTAGTCGCCGATCCCTTTACTAATCCGGAAAACGTGGCCGTCGGGGTGCCGCACGTGTGTTTCCCGCACTCCCCAGGGCATGTCGTTGGGCGGCCAGGTGATGTCCAGACCTTGCGCGAGGCACCGTTCGTAGACGGCATCGACGTCGTCTACCCAAATCGACATCCAGACACCCTTTTCAGCGGCGTCGTCTCCCTCCTTGCCGAATGTTTGCTTGACATCGCTGCGGCCCCGTCCACCTTGTCCGTTGTGACAAAGGAAGATCTCGCATTCGCCAGAGCCGATGGCGCCAAAGCTTGGCGGATCCCCCCAATCCCAAAGCTTCTTCCAGCCGAACTTCTCGAACCAGGCGAAGCTTTCCCGGATGTTCGAGACGTTCAGGATCGGTGTTATTGCTTTCGACAAATCGAGAACAAAAAAGGCGGCCTGGGTAGGCCGCCGTAATCTTGAATGATCGGGAAGGTTGAAACGACTCCCGGCAAGAATAAGCCCTGCCTAACTGGCGAACAAGGGACATCCCGTACCGGTACGTTCTACGGAGCTCTAAATAGTGGCTCGGCTGCGGCGGGCTCGCGGCTTGACCTGCTTGCGATTCTCGAAGAACTTCTCCGCCTGCGCCTGGGGAATCTCCAGCGAGAGCGTGACCAGGTTGGCTTTCGTGGTGATCTCCAGATTCTCGAGGATTCCGGCGGCGTCTGCCGCTTCCGGTTTTTCCCGGTTCAACTGCACCATTCCGGCCAGAAACTTCACTACATCCTGAAGGGCAACGGCGTCGCGATCCGATCGGGCGATGGCTTCGATGCCGAGCAGGATGTTCGAGCCGAACTTCACGCCGCCGGATGCCGTCTGGATCCCGCGGAGGACTTCGCCGTTCACCTGCAATCCGTTGGGACCGTTCAGCGATCCTTGCATGGTGGCTCCGGGCGTGACGGTATGAATCCAGGCATCGTAGCGGTTCTGCAGGTCGGCGATCTTGGCCGCGACGACAGGCGGAAACGATCCGGTTCCGGACTGTCGGCGTCCGATCGCGGCTTTCACCGATTCGGCATCGCCTCCAATGACAGTCGAGCTGTCGAGGAACGCAACCCATCCGGAGTCATTGGGCTTTGCAATGATGTTCGCGCCCTGGTAGATGGAGTTCACGGCGCCCTTTGAGGCGGCGGCGGAAAGGAACTTCGAGACGTCGAAGGTGCCTTTCGCTACGAAGGCTCCGTTATGCTGCGCAGCCTGGGGCAGAGAAGCGAACATCACTTCCCGCAGGTCCCGGCGCGGGTCGAAACCGGTCAGGGCGATAAACTCCGAGAAACCCTTGTCGTCATTCCGCCACTGGGTCAGCACGTACTGGCCGAAGGGAGAGTCCTTGGCGCGAACGACATCGATCCCGGCAACCACTGTGGCCGAGGGGGGCAGGAGTTTTAACAGTGCCGGATCCGCGGCAAATGAAAGAAAAGAAACAAGGGCGAGAGCTGAAAGGCGAAACATCGAATCTCCTTCGCTCCTAATTACGCGGGAGACCGGCTGAAAGTTCCAGTTCGAATCGGAAGCTCTTCGACAACTTCGATGCCAAACCCCTCCAGGCCGACGATTTTCCGGGGATGATTCGTCAGCAGGCGAATCTTTCTCAAGCCCAAGTCCGCCAGGATTTGGGCGCCGATTCCGGTCTCATGCTGCGAGTGCCGGGGAGAACTTCCCGGTTGGGCGGCGACCGTGGCGACGGAAACCGGACAGGCCGGGCGCACACCTGCCGGTCCCGGGCTGAGGTATACCAGAACTCCGGCACCGTGCTTGACAATCTGTTCCATCGATCCGGCGACCAGAGAATGGCAGTCGCAGGAATTGGCATGGAAGACGTCTCCGTAGAGGCACTGGGCGTGCATGCGTACCAGCACGGGCCTGGTTCCGTCCGGCTCGCCAAATACTAGAGCCACGTGCCGGCGTTGATCGATGGTGCTTTCGTAGGACACCGTACGAAACTCGCCGAACTCATTCCGCAGGCGCGACTCCCCGGTACGGCGGACGAACCTTTCGTTGTGGAGCCGGTACCGGATAAGATCGGCAACCGAGATGATCTTCAAGTCATGCGTCGTGGCAAACTCGATCAAGTCGGGCATGCGGGACATGGTCCCGTCTGGATTGATGATTTCGCAGATCACTCCGCCGGGAGCGAGTCCCGCCAGACGCGCCAGGTCCACTGCCGCCTCCGTCTGTCCACTGCGCACCAGAACGCCTCCATCGCGGGCACGCAACGGGAAAATATGTCCCGGGCGAGCCAGATCCTCGGGGCGGCAGTCGGGCCGCATGGTAGTCATGATGGTGTGCGCCCGGTCGGAAGCCGAAATTCCTGTCGTCACGCCCTCGGCGGCGTCTATGGATTCAGTGAAGTTCGTGCCGAAGACGGAAGTGTTCCGCGAGGACATCAGGCGAAGCTCCAGACGGTCGCAAATCGCACCGTCCAGCGCCAGGCAGATCAGCCCGCGCCCGTGTGTCGCCATGAAATTGATAATGGAAGGCGTAACCGCTTCGGCGGCAATAGTTAGATCGCCCTCGTTTTCGCGGTCCTCATCGTCGACGACAATGAGCATTTTTCCTTCGCGGAAGAGGTCAATCGCTTCCGGAATGGAAGCAAACGGCATAAGTAGTACGATTTCAGTTTACCAAGCCCGGAATTGCGGCCACGCCGCTCCGGCGCCTGGCCGAGAGGGGAAAAGGGGGCTGGTCCGGTGAAGCGTAGAATCTTGCTGGCCGTGCTGGCGTTGGCGGCGTTTACCTATCAAATCATGGCCACCCGCAGTGTCGCCGAGAATACTCTGTTTGGCGGCAGGATCGTGCGGGCTCCCTTCCGGCTGCACCCGGGTCATCCGGTTGTCGACCGACCGAATGCCGCGGCGCAAGCGGCCGGATTGTCCTCCGGCGACACGATCGTTGAATTGAACGGCGAGGTTCTGGATGGAGCCAACGACGTTCGACGGGCGGTGGCGACTGAAAAGCCGATCAAGGTCAAGTGGATACATAATGGCCAATCTCGCACGGCCACGATTCCCCTGGAAACGCTAGCCCCCACGGAGCTGACCAATCCGCTGGTCGTGATTGTCACAACCATCCTGACGCCATTGATCTGTCTGATTATCGGGTTCGGAGTGGCGGCGATTCGCCCTTCCGATGGCAACGCTTGGCTGCTGCTGCTCTTGATGGTGGGTTTCAGCCAGATGACGACGCCCCGTCAGATTCCGGTTGCCGCTTCATGGCCGCTGCCCCTGGCTGCCGCGGCCGCCGGATGGCCGCCCCTCTGGAGCTCGCTGTGGGGCTTGGCAATGGCGCTGTTTGGAATCAGCTTTCCCAAACGGCTGGCGTTCGACCGCCGCCACCCTTGGGTGAAGGGGTTGCTGATCGTACCTTCGGTTTTCATCAGCGTCTGTTTCTTCCTGCTGGTGGCCGGGGACGCCGAACGGTTTGGCCTGCTTCCGGCCCTGGGGGAATTCTTCCGGCGGAGCGGGTGGACCAACTTTTGGCTGAATGCCATAGGGATCGCGATTTTCTTCGCCGCCTTCGGCTATCGCATGGGGACGGAAAAGCATCCGGACGCGAAACGCCGTCTGCAGATTATCTACTGGGGAGCCCAGGTGTCGCTGCTTCCCATCTTTCTGGTGTTTCTCACGGGCCGGATCCTTCACAAGGACCCCTTCGCGGACTTTCCCAGCTGGCTGATGGTCCCTGTACTTCTGTTGTTGTTCATCTTTCCGGCAAGCCTGGCTTACGCCATCGTGGTGCATCGGGCGATGGACGTCCGGGTGGTGGTTCGCCAAGGATTGCAGTACGCTCTGGCCCGCCGCGGGGTGGTGATCATTCGCGCGATTCTGATGCTGGTGGCTCTCTGGTGGGCTGCGGCGGTGGTGCTGGATCCCGATACCCGGGGTCCCGCCCGGCTGCAAGCCGTCGCCCTGGCGATGATCGTCGCCACCTGGTCGCACGTCGCAATGGAGAAGGCGGGACATTGGGTGGACCGGCGCTTCTTCCGGGGAGCCGTCGATACGGAGCGTGTGCTCACGCAACTGGGCGACAGCGTCCGGTCGATCGTCGAGACGAAGCCTTTGCTGGAGCGTGTGGCGCATGTGGTTTCCGACACTTTGCACGTCGATCAGGTGGTGATGTTTCTCGACGCCGGCGATCGTCTGGAGCCTGCCTATGCCGTGGGAGGAAATCCGCCGAGCGATGGCGTGGCGTTGATCGGCGATGCGATGCGCGCCAAGCGAGAACCGATGCGGCTGCAGGGCGGAGAACGTCTGGCGCTGCCGCTTGCCACGAAGGATAAGCTGATCGGCGTTATGCTGCTGGGGCCGAAGAAGAGCGAGGAGCCCTACTCCGGCTCCGACATCCGCCTGTTGCAGAACGTCGCCGGCCAGACCGGGCTGGCCATCGAAAACAGCCAGTTGACCGAGGCCGTCGCTCATGAGGTGGCGGCGCGCGAGCTCCTGAACCGGGAACTGGAGATCGCGCGCGAAGTGCAGCAGAAGCTGTTTCCCCAGCAGCTGCCGGCGGTCCCGGGAATTCAATATGCAGGCAAGTGCCGCCCGGCCCAAAGCGTGGGCGGCGACTATTTTGACTTTATCGAGCTGCCGGAGGGTGGTTTGGGTCTCGCTGTGGGCGATGTCTCCGGTAAAGGAATTCCGGCCGCGCTGCTGATGGCCAGCCTGCAGGCCTGCCTGCGGGGCCAGGTTATGGACGGCGCGGCGGATCTGTCGAAGTTGATGCGGAATATCAACCGCCTGATTTTCGATGCCTCGCCGGTGAACCGGTACGCGACGTTTTTCTATGGGCAATACACTCAGTCGTCCGGCCGCTTTCTGTATGTGAACGCCGGGCACAACCCGCCCTTCCTGCTGCGTGGCGATGAGGCGATTCCTCTGCAGGAGGGCGGTCCGGTAATCGGGCTGTTCCAGAATGCGCAGTACAAACAAGGCGAAATCGCAATCCGGCCCGGAGATGTTTTTTTGGGCTACACCGACGGTGTCAGCGAGGCGATGAACGAGGCCGACGACGAATGGGGCGAGCAGAACCTGATCGCCGAGGCGAAAAACTGCGAGAGCCTGGAACCCGGCCGGATGATCGATTGCCTGATCGCCGGAGCGGACCACTTTGCCAATGGAGCTCCACAGCACGACGACATGACTCTGATCATCGCCAAGTTCTGCTGAAAGTCGATTACTTCCGGGCTAGCGGCCGAAGCTGCCGGCCGCCCGCGCGCCAAACTTCATTTCCGTCGAGATCGAGGAGGCGAATGGATGCCGGTGATGCGTTTGGTCCGATCGGATTGACCGGTCCGATGGGATCGGCCGAAAAAATTCCGACGATTCGGCCCGCCGCATCTTCCACTACAAAGCTTTGCGCACGAATTTGCTTTGGCGCTGCCGACTGAGCCTGAACCGGTTCCGGCAACAGAAACCGCGACGCCACCCCACCCGCCAAACCCGCCGCGAAGGCGCCTAGAATGATCAGCTTGTTCATGAACCCTCCGGGTGAAATAGACGACCGATGCGGATTTTCGTCTCCAAGCGCCAACTCAAGAGTAGGGGCGGTCACTCACTCAACTCGGCGCTCATATTTCCGAACTATCCCGGCTGTCCCGCCTCCCGTTTCTTCCACTTGTAAGCCTTGGCGGAATTTTTCCAGAAATACTTCTCCGCGGCTGTGCCCTTGCTCGCGAAGTAGTCCTGGACGAGCTTCAGGCCCTCCCCAAACGGCCGCCAGCTATCGCTGTTGGGCCAGTCGCTGCCATAGAGAACGCGGTCTTCGCCAAACACTCCGGAGATTTCGTCCAGAGTATCCCGATAGAAGCTCAGCTCCGCCGGCACGTTGCCATCGACGCGCCGGAAGATTTCCGACAGTTTCACGAAGACCTGGGGACGCTTTCCGAGATCGTTCAACGTTGCCGAGGCTGCCTTGCGGTCTCGCATCTGGGGCAGGTGGTCGATGATGATTCGCAGGGACGGCACCAGGTCGGACACGCGCAGGGCCGCAGCGAGCAGCTCCGGTGTCTGGTTAGCGGTATCCAGGCTGAGATCGGCCTTGGCCAGCAGCTTCAGACCGTCGACAAATTCCGGCCGGCTCAGCCCGGTTGCCAGGTTGCGCTCCCAGAGATTGCCGTAACGAATGCCCAGGAACAGCGGGTTCTTTTGAAATCGCTCCAAATGACGGGCGAAATCGGGTCTTCCCGGCTCGAGATTTCCTACCAGGCCGACGATGATGGGGTCCTTGGCCGCCACATCCAGCACCCACTGGTTGTCCTCCAGCCAGGGGCTGGCTTCCACCACGATCGCTCCGCGGACACCCAGCGGCCCGGCCATTTGGCGGTACCGCTCCGGTAGAGCCGGCTTGTAGAGGACAGTATTCGTCTTCGGGGGCCACGGGATTCCCTGGGGACGAGTGGGATCGAAGAGGTGGATGTGGGTGTCGATGACCGGGAAAGAGGGGGCAGCCGATGCGACTGCCATTGCCGCGCTGGCGGCCAAAAATTCGCGCCGATTCACCCGGCCATTCTACTGAAGGCGAAGGCGCGTGCGCTCGCTTGTGATCAGTTCGTCAAAAATCGCCAGCACTTTTCGGCGGTAATTGTAGACGCGCTGGATTTTCTCATGGAAAGACTGCTCGAAGGGCTTGCGTTTCAGGAGCTTATCCACCAGCTCCCGCGGCAGCTCAATGTCCCGCCTCAGATCTTCGGCGGAGTGACCCCGCAGGAACAGACCATAAAACATGGCCGCTTCTCGTTGAGGCGCCAAAGGATCGACGTCCTCAGGGAATCGAGCCGGTCCACTTGTGTAATGTTCGACCATCGCGAGCCCTCGAAAACCGTCATTGTAAACGGGGGCCCGATCCTTGTAAAGATGCACCGATTTTCCGGGCCGGGGTAGACGGAGATAGAATCCGGAACAATGAGTTTTTCAAGCGGATCGCGGCGCGGGTTTCTCGCGGGTGCCGGTTTCCTGGCGGCAGAGCTGGCGGCACAAGACAAATTGACCGCCGGACAGATCGTCGAGCGCATTCAGAAAAAAACCGGCATTCCCTGGCGGGCGGAAACCGTCGACAAGGTCGTTGCAGGTACCGCCGGGACCCCTGTTCGCGGCATTGCGACGACCATGATGTCGACGTTCGATGTGCTGCAGCGGGCGGCGGCGAAGGGACGAAACTTCATCATCACGCACGAGCCGACTTTTTATAACCACCAGGACACCACCGATCCGTTCGCAAACGACGCAATCTACCAGGCGAAGGCGGAATTCATTCGCAAACACGAGATTACGGTGTTCCGGTTTCACGACCACTGGCACGCGATGCGCCCCGACGGAATTGCGACGGGGATGATCCAGGAACTCGGCTGGGAGAAGAATGTCGATCCTCAGAATCCACGGCAGCTGCGATTTCCGGGGATTCCGCTGGCGAAGTTCGCCCTGGAAATGCAGAAGCAGCTGGGCGCGCGGACCATTCGCGTCATCGGCGACCCGAACCTGCCGGTGAACATCGCTCGCGCGGGGTGGGGTTATGCCGGCAATCCACCCGGCATGGCGGCGCTGTCCTCCCAAGACGTGGACGTGTATATCTGCGGCGAAACCCGGGAGTGGGAACTGATCCCCTATGCCCAAGATGCGATTACCGCCGGCAGCAAGAAAGGGCTGATTGTTCTGGGCCATGTCGCTTCCGAGCAGGGTGGCATGAAGTATTGCGCGGCCTGGCTGAAAACCTTTGTAACCGAAGTTCCGGTGGAATTCGTTCCCGCGGCGGAGCCGTTTTGGAGTCCTGGGAAACCGGCCGTGTAGGCCTCGCACCGCAGCGGGGAAGGCCGGCGCCGCATGGTAGACTGATAAAGCCTTGAATTATCTGAAGTTTCTTTTACTTACGGCGATTTTTACCCTCGGCGCGACGGCTCAGGACCGTGCCCAAATCGCTCCATCCACAGTAGTTGCGGAGATTGAAGGAAAACAAATGACGGCCGGCGAACTCAACGAGTTTGTCGGTGCGATGGGGCCCCAAGCAGCCACTTTTTTCGATCGCGATCCAAAGGAATTCACCCGGCAGCTGGCGCTGCTGCTGAAGCTGGCGAAGGTCGCCGAGGCGGAGAAGCTGGACCAGCAATCTCCCGCCAAACAGCGGCTGGAGTATGCCCGCGCCAATGTCCTCACCCAGACCCTGCTGGATCAGAAGATCAATACCCTTCCGATCGACGAGAAAGCGGTGCAGGCTTACTACCAACAGCACCAGGGCGAGTTTACGCAGATGTTCGCCAAGATGATCCGCGTAGGTTATGGAACGGACGGCAAACCACGAACCGAGGCCGAAGCCAAGGCCAAGATCGAGGATCTGGCGAAACAGGCGGTCGCCGGAACGGATTTCGCGACGATGGCGAAAGAGAATTCCGACGATGGCGCGACTCGGGACAAAGGCGGCGATCTACCCCCGATCACGAAGAACAGTTCCGGCTTGCCGGCAAAAATCAAGGCAGCACTGACGGGACTGCAACCCGGGGGCGTGAGCGCTCCCATTCAGGAGCAGAACGCGTACTTTCTTTTCCGGATGGAGCGTACGGCTCCGGCTCCGCTGGACACGGTCCGCCCGGAGATCGCAAATATTGTCCGGCAGGAGAGCTTCCGCAAGTGGATGGATGAGGCCAAGAGTTCGGCAAGCGTGAAGTTTGTGGACGAGGACTACTTCAAGCCGAATCCCGCGGCGGCGGCACCTCCCCAGCCACCGCCCGGATTCGCGCCACCGAAGCCGGGTTCACCGATACCGCCGTCTCAGCCAAAGCCTTGATCATTCGATTCCGGAAGAATCCGCGCGGCGAACGCGGCGAAGAAGTGCATGCTTCTTCGTACATCCGGAAACGTGAGATTGTGCTGGATTCCGCGCTGCTCGATCATTCGCCGGAGCTGATTCGCATTATCGTTCATGAAGTCTTTCACTTCGTCTGGACCAGGCTGGACAACGGCTCGCGCCGCGAGTGGGAGGCGGTGATCTCCGCCGAGTTCGCCCGGAGGACTCCGGGGGAGTTGGGTTATTCCGCGGCTCTTCGTAAGGAACGCCTGATCGCCGGCGGTTGGAAGGACGTCCCCAAAAAACTGTGGCGGGATTACGTATGCGAGAGCTTCTGCGATACGGCGGCGTGGTGTTTTTCGGCGCGAACGCGGC
Organism: uncultured Solibacteraceae bacterium; assembly: GCA_964515165.1. GTDB lineage: Bacteria > Acidobacteriota > Terriglobia > Bryobacterales > Bryobacteraceae > JAPKYZ01. The sequence continues at coordinate 32,150 of CAZETQ010000026.1, forward strand.
ACGATGAGGTGAATCTGCCGGCTGTGGCGCGGAAGGGGAGGGAACGATACTTCCGGTCGCTCCTCGACCGGCGGGTCCTGCCGGTTTGACAGCAGCTCGCCGGGCGGAGAGATCCGGAAACTACTTCACTTCCATGATGTCTTTTTCTTTGGCTTTAGACGCCTGATCCAGCTTGCCCATCTGAGTATCGGTCATCTTCTGGATCTCATCGAGCGACCGGCGCTCGTCGTCTTCGCTGATCGCCTTGTCCTTCATCAGCTTCTTCACGGAATCGTTGGCGTCCCGGCGGATGTTGCGAATTGCCACCCGGTGGTCTTCGGCGACATGGTGGAGTTTCTTGACGATGTCGCGCCGGCGCTCTTCAGTCAGCGGCGGGATCGGCACGCGGACGAGTTTTCCATCGTTGCCGGGGTTTAGGCCCAGCTCCGCGCTTCGGATGGCCTTTTCGATCGCGGTGATCTGGGAGGCATCCCAGGGCTGTACCGTGATCATGCCCGGCTCCGGAACGTGCAGCGTGGCTACCTGGTTCAACGGTGTCGGCGTGCCGTAGTAATCGATCTTGATTGAATCGAGCAAATTCACCGACGCGCGTCCGGTCCGAATGCCCGTCATTTCATGAGTCAGATCGGCCAGCACCTTCTCCATGCGCTGCTTGGCATTCGCTTCGACTTCTTTTACCGTTTGAAAGTTCATAGCGTAGAGCTCTTTCCCGCGTGAATTTTCGTTCCAATTCCTTCGCCGCGAGACATTCGCATTATATTGCCCCGTACATTCAAGTTAAACACTTGAATCGGCAGATTGTTATCCCGGCACATGGCGATAGCCGAAGCATCCATCACACCGAGCTGGCGGGTCAACACCTCGGTGTAGGTGACTTCCTGGAACATCACGGCCTGTGGATTCTTTAGCGGATCGCTATCGTAGACTCCGTCCACGCGAGTGGCTTTTGCTACGACTTCGGCGTGAACCTCGAGGGCCCGGAGAGTGGCGGCGGTGTCCGTCGAAAAGTACGGGTTGGAGGTGCCCGCGGCAAAGATGACGATCCGGCCCTTTTCCAGATGGCGGATGGCGCGGCGGCGAATGAAGGGTTCAGCGACCTGATTGATGTGGATCGCCGTCATCAGCCGGGTAGGGATCTTTTGATGCTCCAGAGCATCCTGGAGTGCGATTCCGTTGATGACAGTGGCCAGCATGCCCATATGGTCGGCAGCCACCCGGTCCATGCTACGCGCAGCTGCCGCAACTCCTCGAAAGAAGTTGCCGCCTCCGACGACCAAGCCAATCTGGATACCGGAGGAAGCAACCTCAGCAATTTCCCCGGCGAGGGATTTTACCTTCTCGGCATCGATTCCAAACGATCCTTGCCCGGCCATCACTTCACCGGACAGCTTCAAGAGGATCCGCTTATATCCGGGCATTGATCCGTCTGTGCTACTCGGCTGCCGGGGCTGCGGCCGTTTCTCCCACTTTGAAGCGCGAGAACCGGGCGATCACGATGTTTTCGCCAAGCTTTGCGATTTTCTGCTTCACCAGGTCGCCGACGGTGACGGTGTTTTCCTTGATAAAGGGCTGTTCCATCAGGCAGACTTCCTCGTAGAATTTCTCGAGGCGTCCTTCGACGATCCGGTCGAGAATCTTATCCGGCTTGCCTTCATTGCGTGCGCGGTCACGAGCAATTTCACGCTCTTTCTCCAGCACGTCCGCGGCGACGTCTTCGCGACGGATGAAGCGAGGATCGGCTGCGGCCACCTGCATCGCCAGATCCTTCACCAGTTCCTGGAAGTCCTCCGTGCGAGCCACAAAGTCCGACTCGCAGTTGATTTCAATCAGCACGCCGAGTTGCGCGCCCGGATGAACGTAGGTGCCGATGACGCCCTGCTTGGCGGTGCGGGCGGACTTCTTGTCGGCCGACGCCATGCCGGCTTTGCGCAGATTTTCGACTGCCTTTTCGATGTCGCCCCCGGCGGCTTCCAGAGCCTTCTTGCATTCCATCATTCCGGCGCCGGTGCGCTCGCGCAGCTGTTTTACAAGTTGAGCGGTAACTTCCGCCATGATGCCTCTTCCTCGAACTGAAACGGATTGAACGGGCTATTCGGCTTTGACGCCGACGTTTTCTTCGACCGCAGACTCGGTAGCCGGGCCCTTCTTGGGCAGCGAGACGTTCGGCAAATCCTCGTCGTTGATCAGAGTCTCCGACATCAACTGTTCCGAATATTCGGCGTTGACGTACTGCGCGTATTGCGACATGTCCTCGATGGTGTGCGACTCTTCGACCGGAACAAGCTTCTCCACCGTGAAGTCCTGTTCGGTTGCCAGCGCGCGGCCTTCGATCACCGCGTCGGCAATTTTGTTGGTAAACAGCCGGATGGCGCGCAACGCGTCATCGTTTCCGGGGATGACGTAGTCCACAACATCGGGATCGCAATTGGTATCGACAACGGCGACCACCGGGATACCCAGCTTGCGGGCTTCCTGTACGGCGATGGCTTCTTTGCTGGAGTCGATGACGAACATGAGGTCCGGAAGACCGTTCATGTCTTTGATTCCCTTGAGGTTCGAGTCCAGGTGCTTCCGCTCGCGCTCCAGACGGACGATCTCTTTCTTGGGACGGCCTTCCCAGTTTCCCTCGGTGGCCATCGCTTCCAGTTCCTTCAAGCGCTTGATCGATTTCTGAGCCGTCGTGTAGTTGGTGAGCAATCCGCCCAGCCAGCGGTTGTTCACATAGAACATGCTGCAGCGCGAAGCTTCTTCGGCGATCGCTTCCTGCGCCTGACGCTTGGTGCCGACAAACAGGACCGTCTTGTTCTGTGCCGCCATTTCAGCGACATAGCGCATTGCGTCCTTGAACAATTTCAGCGTTTTCTGGAGGTCTACGATGTAGATCCCATTGCGTTCGCCAAAGATGTATTCCTTCATCTTTGGGTTCCAGCGCTTGGTCTGGTGCCCGAAATGAACGCCAGCTTCGAGCAATTCCTTCATCGAAATAGACGGCAAACTTCCTCCTTTGGAAGGCGCGAGTAAATGATGCTAACGCGCGAGGGTGAACGGTTTTGGTGGATTCTGGAGGTGAAGACGGTCCAAAGCGAGATTTGCCTTCCGCCTGCCGGAACAACCAGGACAACTGAGAAAGAACAGCAAAGGACCGCCCCGGAAGGCGGTCCCTGAAAATCATTCTAGCGCTTGGAGAACTGGAATCTCTTACGAGCGCCCTTCTGACCGTACTTCTTCCGCTCATGCTGGCGGGAGTCGCGGCTGAGGAAGCCCAGGGACTTCAGCTTGCCACGGAGCTCGATATTGAACTCACATAGCGCGCGGGCGATTCCCATCCGGGCCGCGCCGGCCTGTCCAGCGGTTCCGCCGCCGTTGGCGAGAATCAGGACATCAAACTTGTCGGACGTTTCCGTGGCGAGCAGCGGCTGGCGAACCAGGCTTCTGGAGCTCTCGGTCTGGAAATACTTCTCCAGTTCCTTGTGATTCACGGTAATCTGCCCGTTGCCGGGCCGGAGAAACACCCGGGCTGTCGACGTCTTGCGGCGCCCGGTTCCGAGATATTGCAATGGATTGGCTGGCACGAATTCCTCGATTACGAACCCGGAAGCGCTTCGGGCTTCTGGGCTTGGTGAGGGTGACGATCCCCCGAATAAACTTTCAACTTCTTGACCATGTGCTTTCCCAGCTTGGATTTGGGCAACATACCCGCGATCGCAAGCTCCAACATCCGCTCGGGGCGGGTGCTGCGCATCTTGCGGGCCTGAACTTCTTTCAAACCACCGGGATAGCCGGAGTGCGTGCGGTAAAGCTTCTGTTCTTCCTTACGCCCGGTCAGTTTGACCTTCTTGGCGTTGATGACCACTACGTGGTCGCCAGTGTCCAGGAACGGCGTATAGGTGGGCTTATGCTTTCCCATCAGAAGGGTGGCCGCCTTTGTTGCGAGACGACCCAGGACAGCGTTTTCAGCGTCCAGAATGTACCACTTACGCGCGATTTCGTTCCCGGACGGAAATACCGTATTCATAGACAGACGATCTCCGTTCGAGACTGCAAACACCTTATGGTACCGGAGGGCGCGTAAGAGTGTCAACGATGACTGAGAGGAGAAGTGCGCTCTTCGAGCACAGTAATTCGCGTGGCGTGATTTTCCAGCTTCGCCTTAATCCGGTCTAATCTGTTGATAATCGCAGCGAATTGCCGGTTGAAATCATCAAACCGCTTGTTTTGTATCCATGATGCAAGAAACAAGGTGACCATGATCGGCAAGGCGACCTGGACAAAGGGGGAGTTGAGAAGAGCCTCAAACTTCACGCAACGGAAGTATAGCGCAAGCCAACGACTCTCGCTGCGCCCAGTCCGATTCTAAGTTTTACCGTCAGACCCGATAAGTCTTCTGCTGGGCGGTGCTCGGCAGATCGGTGTCGAGCCTTTGGATAGCCTGCACTCGTTTTTCTCGATATTTGCCGGAATTCTTGTCTTCCTTACTTTCATTTCCAGCCTGGACGAGTTGTTTGTCGATCTGGTTTATTTTCTGCGTGTGCTGCCTGCAAAAGAGCGATACCGGCCGGATTACACCGAAGCGTTCCTGAGTTCGCGCTCCGAAAAGCCGATCGCGATCCTGGTGCCCGCCTGGCAGGAGTCCGGCGTCATTCGCCGAATGGTGGAGAACGCGGTTCGCGCCTATCGCTACGGCAGCTACGAGGTCTTCGTCGGCACCTATCCAAACGACTTAGACACGCAGCGGGAAGTTGATCAAGTTGCGAACCTGTTCCCGCATGTCCATAAGGTAGTCGTCGAAAATCCTGGTCCCACCTGCAAGGCCGACTGCCTGAACGGAATCTACTCGGCAGTTCTGGAGTTCGAGCAGCGATCCGATGTTCGATTCGAAGTCTTCGTCCAGCATGACTCTGAAGACATGGTTCATCCGTTGGAACTCAGAGTCTTCAATCTGCTCATTCCCGAATCGGACATGATTCAGCTCCCCATCTATTCCGGGAAAGTGCCGTGGAACTTCTGGACCGGCGGTCACTATGTTGGCGAGTTCTGCGAGCAGCATGTCAAGCTGATGCCGGTTCGCGACCTGCTGACAGGTTCCGTTCCGGGCGCCGGTGTCGGCTGCGGCTTCAGCCGTCGAGCGTTGGAAGCGATGGCGATGCGTTCCGATGGACTGCCGTTCAATACCGATTCGTTGACGGAGGACTATGACCTTGCGCTCCGGCTCTCCCGGAACGGATTCAAGACGCGGTTCGTCTCACCGGTCGCCGTCTACAACGAAACCGAGCGTGTGGGTTCCCGCCTGATTCAGAAACAGCGTCGAGAAACCATCTGCACGCGAGGGCTGTTTCCGCCGGATCAAAAAACGGCTGTCAGCCAGAAATCGCGATGGATCCTCGGAATCTGCCTCCAAGGCTGGGAGACAATCGGGTGGCTCGGCGGCTTCTGGCAACGCTACATGCTTTTTCGCGACCGAAAAGGTATGGTGACATCTCTCACCGGTTTCCTGGCTTATGGATGGTCGGCGTGGACGCTGTTTGTGCATCCGCGGATACCTTCCCCGACTGAGCTTATCTGTGCTCCGTTGATAACGCTCGCTGGATGGAGACTGCTGGTGCGCGCCGCTTGCGTCTATTCCCGCGACGGCTGGCGCGAGGGCTTCCTCTCCGTCCCGCGGACAGTTTTTGGGAACTGGATCAATTTCAAGGCAACCCGCCGGGCATTGGGAAGATGGTGGAAGTGGAAGGTGCATCGTAAGCCCCTCACCTGGGAGAAGACCGCCCATGAATTTCCGGAATCCAAAGCGATCGACTGCGTGTGCCCCCGGCTTGGTGACGTATTGATAGGTCAGAAACGCTTAAGGCTGGATCAGTTGAAGACCGCTCTGGACCACCAACAACACGATCCACGCCCGATTGGGGAAATCCTGGTGGAGCTTGGTTTTGTCGAAGACCATCAAATCCACCAGGCGCTGACGATGCAGGCGCCTCGGCCTGCTAGCGGCGACTAGGATTTTTCAGCCACTCCCGGTAGCTTTCATAAAGCGCCGCAGCCTCTGTGCCGGCTTGCGGAATCATGTAGTCCGGAATAGTGAACGCAACCAGCTCCTTGGAATACGGCGCGGCTGCCTCCAATTGCGGAAGCAGGCTTTGAAATGTAGCGGGAACGGCCCGGAACGGCTTTTGATTGAAGTCTCCATCCACCTGCCGGAATGTCTCGACAATAATGCTCATGTCTCGACGGCGCTTCGAGACGGCATCCTTCATCGCCCGGTAATAAGCCGGCGCGTAACCGATGCCGAGATTTCCCACTCCGATGCCGTCTTGCAGCAACACCCGATCGATCGGCGCGGCGGTCAGCAAGGCCGACCAGAAGGCCGCAAGCGTCGCCGGGTCTGTCCGGATATCGGCGTAGCCGGAGATCGACACCGGCTTCCGCGGCTTCATCCCGCGCAAGGCCCGGCAAGATTCCTTCAAATGCTGAAAGAGAATCTGGCGGGATCGGGACTCGCGCCAGACGGTTTCGTTGATCTCTTCCGGAAGATACCAGCCTGCTAAAGATGATTGGCGCCGGTGCCGTGCCGACAGCAACTGAGCCACCCGAAGCGACCGGTCCCGCCTTGCGGCAAGCGAAGCATCCAACGCTTGCGGATTCTCGGGTGTGGCCCAAAAAGCGGAATCGAATGCCAGTCCGAGGTGAACCTTCATCCGGTGGCGCTCCGCCAGCGTGAGGATTACATCGACGACCGCCGAATAGTCGATGTCGTTGTACACCGACCACTGGACGTAGATTTCGCGAAGTTCCAGTTCGGCAAAGTTCTGAAACATCGCCTCCCATCGTTCCGGCGGCCAATCGCGATGGTCCGCCCAGAGTTGCAGGAATGTGCCAGTCAGTTTGGGCTGCGAACGGGCACTCGCCGGATTCACCGCCGCGATCAGCATCGCCGCAGCAAGCCAAACCCTATGGCGACGCAGCTTCCGCCTCCAGCACCTTCCGCGCGCTATCGGGGACAATCCGCCAGTTGTTATCCGGCTTCGAGGGGAGATGCTTATGCTCTGAGTAATATTCGATGATCATGTCGCGAATCTCGCGATTCGAACGGTACACGATCGGAGTTGTCTTGAACATCGTGTAGCCGTTGGAGCCTCCCGCGCGGTAGTTGTTCACCGCGATCTTCAGCTTTTGTCCGGGATCGAGCGGCCTGCCTTTGTACGACAGATTCCGAATGCGGTCACCATCCGGCCGCGACAGATCGATTTCGTAGGAGACTCCCTGCGCCATGTCGAAGTTGTATCCGGGGCGTGATCGATCAATCAACGGACCGGCATCGCATGCAGAAGTCTTGCAAGGCAAGAAGAATCTCGCGGAGTTTTCCAGGGCTGCTTTGACTGTTGCTCCGGTACCTTCCACGGCGTAGAGCTCGTTCTCGTAGAGGTACAAGGCGGCGATTTCCCGGATGGTCACCGGTCCTGCCTTTACGTGAACGCGAGGGTTGAACAGCGAAGTAAATGAGACGTCGGCCTTCGTATAGAACAACTGTACTTCGTGGATGGCATCTACCAGCGCCGAGTCCTGCACCCGGCCGCGGGCTCCGTCTAAAGTTGTATCGGCTGTAGCAATGGGTGTCGAAAGCCACTGCTCGGCGGCCTGGTGATAGGGCGCTGCCAGCGCGGTAAGCTCCGCATCTTCGGCGGTCTCCATTGTTGCCGCCAGCAGCTTATTCTTCTTCGATTGCAGCTTCCACCGGCCGTTGGTTTTCTCAAAGGAAAATTCGCTCTGCGCTAAGGAGCCGGCCCAGTTCTTCGGCTGGACCAGCATCACCCCATGGACGTCCATCAATTCGACAACCTGATGAGTATGACCAAAGTAGATTGCATCGATTCCGGGAACCTCCCGTGCGATGGTGTCGGCCATGTTTTCGGAAACCGCTCCGGTCTTCGGAGTCAGGCCGGCATGGACCAGACCCACAACCAGGTCGACACCTTCGGCGCGCAGCTTCTCCACGGCTTTCCGCGCGCCCTCCACTCCCGGCAGAAATGAGTATCCGGCGTAGTTCTCCGGTTTTTCCCAATTCGGAATGTTGGGCGTCGTGATTCCGAACACGCCGACCTTCACTCCTCCTACTGTCTTGACGGTGACGGGATCGAACGGGCGCGCGCCGCCCTTGGCGGCCGTGTTTGCGGAAAGCCAGGGAAATTTTGCCTCGTCGCGAGCTTTTCCCAGATTCTTCAGCCCGAAGTTGTACTCATGGTTGCCGACGGCCATCGCCGAATAGCCCAGGATGTTCATCGCCGCCATCATCGGGTCCGGACGCTGCGCTTTGCCATCCCGCACTTCACCCTGATGTACGGCTTCCATCGGAGTTCCCTGAATGGTGTCGCCCACATCCAGGAGCAGAGTGTTCGGATTGCTCTGTTTTGCCGTCTTGATCAGCGTGGCCAGCCTGGTCAATCCGCGCGGCACGGGCTTTGCCGTGTAGTAGTCCCACGCGCGGAGGTTGCCGTGCATGTCGGTGGTCACCAGAAGCTGCACGGTGACATTCTCGGAGCGGACTGAGGCGGCAAACAGAAAGACAGCGAGAAGGCGGGCCATGCCTATAATTTTGACTGATGCTCCTTTCTGTTGTGTTACTGGCCGCCAGTGGACTTGCGCAAACTCCCGCAAAGCCGCCTGCGGCGCCTGCTCCTTCAAAACCTGCTGCCGCAAAGTCCACCCCCGCCAAACCGGCACAAGCGAAGCCGGCGGCTCCCGCGGTACCGGACCGGCCCGACGGAGTCTACGCAACTTTCACGATCGTTCAGGGCACCGAACCCATGGGCACAATCGTGGCCAAGCTTTATGAAAAGGAGATGCCGATTACCGTGGCGAACTTCATCGGCCTGGCTCGGGGAACCAAGGCATGGCGCGATCCCAAGACGAACAGGCTGGCTCGCAAGCCTCTCTATAATGGCCTGACGTTTCACCGCGTGATTCCAGGGTTCATGATCCAGGGCGGCGATCCGGCCGGCACCGGCATGGGCGGAACCGAAGTAATCAAGGACGAATCCAATCCGGCGCTGACCTTCAACAAACCCGGACTGCTGGCCATGGCAAACGCCGGACCGAACACGGGAAGTTGCCAATTTTTTATCACGGAGCGTGCCACCCTGCCGCATCTGGACGGCAAACACCCGATTTTTGGCGAGGTGATCGAAGGGCAAGACGTCGTCGAGAAGATTGGTCGCGTTCCTCGCGGCGAGAACGACAAGCCGAATGTTCCGGTGATTATGAAGACCGTGCGCATCGACCGTTATCCGCGGACGGCGCCTGCGAAGCCTTCCCCGGCGAAGAATGCACCTGCGAAGCCCGCGGCGGCAAAGCCCGCTCCGGCGAAGTAAACCTCTGGCTTACGATATGCGCTCGGCCCGAACTCTTACCGTCATACTGTCTATCCTCGGCACGACCGCTGGGATGAACGCTCAGCAAACCTATCCCACCAGGTTTTCGCCTGCGATTGCCGAACGCCCGGAAGTGAAGCGGGCGTTGGAATGGATCGACTCGAACTTCGACGAGCAGGTTGCGGAGTGGATCCGCCTGACCGAGATTCCCGGGCCGTCCACTCGCGAGACGCAACGAGGCGCGTACATTCGGGCCGAGTTGGAAAAACTAGGCTACAAACCCACGACGGACCAGGACGGCAACGTTTTCTTCCGCCGGCGCGGAACGGGGGGCGGGCCCACCATGGTGCTGGCCGTCCATATGGATACCGTGTTCCCGGAGCACACCGATCTAAAGGTGACGAGAAAGCCGGACGGGACACTGCATGCTCCCGGGATCGGTGACAACACCGCGGCCGTCGTGGACACGCTCAACGTATTGCGGGCTATCGACAACGCGAAGCTGCAGACCAAAGGTGACGTCATCTTCCTGTTCACCGTACAGGAAGAGATCGGCCTGAAAGGGATGTACGCGTGGTTTGAACGGAACCGGAAAGATGCCGATTTGCTGGTGGCCGTCGATGGAGGACTGGGCCCGGTGCGCTACGGAGCACTGGGAATCTACTGGTCCAAAATGAAGTTCACCGCCGCCGGAGCCCATACGAACCGCTCGCGCGGGGTTCCCAATCCCGTTCGCGCGGCCGCCCAGTGCATCACCGACATCTATACCGTTCCGCTGCCGGATGTCGACTACTCTGCGGGAGGAGCCGTTTATAACGTCGGCGGCATGATCACGTCGGGCGAAGTCGTGAATGCTGTTCCTCGCGAAGTAACTTTCACGGTAGATCTCCGCACGGTGGACAAGCAGGTGATGGGGTCGCTGGACGACGCCATCGTGTCGAAATGCGATCAGGCCGCCCGGGATCACAAAGTGACGTTTGTCCGGGAGTGGATTCAGAAATCGGAACCGGGTGGCCGTCCGGACCAACTGGTCGACCGCCGCAAACACCCGATCGTCCAGACCGCTGTCGACGTCCAGAAGTATCTCGGCGTGAAGTTCGTCGCGGGACAGGAGACTCTGGCTACCGGTTCGACCGATGCGAACGTTGGAGTCGTTGCGGGCATTCCCTCGATCTCCATCGGCGGCGCCAACGGGGCAGATGCTCATACGCTAACCGAGTGGGCGAACATCGAATCGGCCCGCATCGGAACGAAGCAGATTATCCTGTTGACCGTCGCGCTGACGGAGTCGAACTAGCCATCCCGGTTTTTGGAGTGCGACCAGCTTTGAGGCTGGATAAGCTGTTACGCATGTCCGTTCGACTTTCCGCACTAGTCCTGGGGCTCCTCGCGAGCTCGTCCGGTCTTCTCGCCGCGCCGCCGCAGCTGCTCTCCGTGAAGAAGATCTGGGATCAGGGTTCGCACAACGCCTTTACGGATCTCATTCGATACAAGGGGCAATGGTTTTGCACCTTTCGCGAAGCCGACGATCACGTCGGAGGAGACGGCAAACTGCGCATCCTGAAATCGAAAGACGGAGAGAGCTGGGAATCGGCTGCGCTGCTGGAAGAAGCGGGCGCCGACCTGCGCGATCCGAAGCTCTCGGTGGCGGCAAACGGAAAACTGATGATCGTGGCGGGCGGATCGATCTATCAAGGCACAAAGGTCCTCAAAGGCCGCCGGCCGCGAGTTTCCTTCTCCGATGACGGTCAACGCTGGTCGCCGCTGCAGCGCATTCTTGCGGAAGGTGACTGGCTGTGGCGGGTGACTTGGCATAAGGGCAAAGCTTACGGTGTCTCGTACACCATCGACGCGGCGGGCGTTCCGGGAAGCAGCGACTGGGCCGTGAAGCTCTATGAAAGCAAGGACGGGCTCGACTGGAGTCTCGTGACCAAGCTTGACGTGCCGGGACGCCCGAATGAGACAACGCTACGGTTTCTCGCCAATGACGACTGTGTCGCCTTCGTCCGCCGGGAAGCGGAGGACAAACAGGCCTGGATCGGCGTCAGCAAGCCGCCATATAAGGATTGGCGATGGGCGCCCAGCGGCTCGCAAGTTGGAGGTCCGGATTTCATTGTCTTGAAGGACAATTCGATGATCGGCGGAGGCCGTCTGTATGGCCAAGATCGAAAGAATCAGACTGCGATCGGTCCCATGACTCTCGAAAGCTACAAGCCGGAGCTGACGTTGCCTTCCGGCGGAGACAACAGCTATCCGGGCTTCGTCTGGGAGGATGGGATTCTCTGGATGAGCTACTACTCCAGTCACGAGGGGAAGACCAGCATCTATCTGGCCCGTGTCCGTTGGCCCGATCCGCGCTGATCGACTGCCTTAACGCTTGGGGCTAAAAGGGGAGTTGGAGCCCCACGTGTCAACGTGGAGATTTCTCTCAACAGAATCGCGGAAGCCCTGTGGGGCAGATCATCGTTTTTCGTGATCTGCCCAGCACCGGTACGAACTGCGAATCCGCGCAGACCACAAAAGGCGATGGTCCGCGCTTAACGCTTGGGGCTAAAAAGGGAGTTGCAGCCACGTGTCAACGTGGGAAAGCTACATCAGTGGATTAACGCGTGAGCCGAAGGCCTTCCGCGGCCGCTCGAATGCGAAACTCCAGGCGCTGGTTGGGAGGCAGAAGATCTTCGACAGATCTGGAGAAGGAAGACGTCCCCGCGTCCTTCACGAGCAGCAATCCGAACGCCAGAAGCGCTTCCACCGCATTGAATCGGCAGTGGCTATAGCGGAGAACGGGAATGTTGAGAAACAGACGTGACGTTCCTTGTTTCACAGTCTTGGCGAGGTAGCGCTGCTCATGCCAGAACGGAACGATCGGGTCGTAGATGGTATGCAGCGTCACCAGGGGGTCCGTCAGAAGCCCCGACGTTTCATAGTGAGCCTGGATCTCACTCGTGGCCGCCGCATCGGGAGCGTAGCGCTTGATCTCGCTATTCAACTTGACGTCGTTATTGGAGCCGGAATAGACGGTAGTTTGGTTGTCGAACGCTCTCCCGCCCAGTTTTAACCTCGAATCGTTAATGGAAAAAACGATATAGGACAGTAAATCCGTGACGGTTTTCAAGCGACTCGATGGGTCGAGGGGATGGAAGGCAGCGCCCGATACTTTCAGCAGTTGCGCCGTTGCGCTGGGATTTGCGGTCACTGCGGCTTGAATTTGCGGGAGATATTGGGTGAACCAATTGAGGAGAACCTGGGGTGGCACCTGTTCCGGACTGCTGGGGACGGTCCCGGGGAAGAAGTAGTCGAACAACACCCAAAAATTCCCAAGGTAGTTCACCTCGGCCTGATAGCTGCCGAGCGGGCTGCAAGCGGCAACTCCACCGTCGTAGAGATTGGGGAACTTTTCCAGTGAAAGCGCAGTGATCAACCCGCCTTGGGAGGGTCCGAAAATATAAACCTTATTTGCCGGACCTTGCGGGCTGACGGTACCGAACAGCGAAGCCAGATCGGCGAGATCGTTAATGCCTTGCTTGACCGCCAAGCCGTTGGTTGAAAAACTGCTCACGGCAAACGCAAACCCGAGGCCGTTCAGAAGCGCCGGCAGCGACGTGCCGTCGGAAAGAATCAGCTGATCTTCGGGAATCTGGACCGGCAGGCCTGCAGGAACGTATCCGGGAGCGTAGACCACAAGGTTGCGGTTCCACTTTCCATTCGGCATGCAGATGCGGTATTTCGCTCCGGATTGTTGGACCCCATCCGGAAGACACGCGGCGCGAAGGCCGCAGACGGAAATTGTAATCGTCAGGAGAATTTTGCGGAGGACAGACACTGAACTCATGGGGAATAAGAATATCTGGATTTCCGCCAAAATCTAAAGATTTTTCGTTAAATCTCGGCAGATTCCGCTTATTCAGTGGATTTATCGCTTTCTATAGCGATTCCATCAAGGGAGTATTGCCGTTTTCTCGTGGAGTATTGCTTCGCTGCGCGAAGGCTATCGATGGGTAACGGGAATCTCGTAGAAGAAAATTTCCTGATTGCGCCCCGCGTCCCGCAACCCGGAAACCGTAATGGTGACTTGCCCGTGATATTCGGTCAGAAAATAGACAAAACCGGAAGCGGAATCGCCCGGCGCGATCATATTCGCCGAGAAGGCCCGCTCTTCGAATTCCGGCGCCGTGAGCGGGTTTTTCTTTCCCTTGATGGGAACCGGAACGGGTAAGGGTGCCTGGCTCATCTTCGGCTTGCTCGGGCCGGAAGCGTAACGGATGTCCATGGCGGAAGACGACTCAATCTCCCGCTCTCCCGGAGCTCGATAGGTCACCCGGATTGCCTTGGCATTGATGGCGGTAGGACGCTTGTTTTCAATAACGATCAGCACCGGCAGCACTCCGTATTGAGGAGGAAAGAGCTTCGGGCCGAAGGCGAGCCTGGTTTCGTCCGGCAGGTCGAACGGCTCTGCGGCCATGGCGATCCCGTCGAAGGAAACCTTCGATTCGTAGTCTGTTACGGGCTTCGCCTTGAACACCAGTTTCTCGGCGGCCGCAAGGCTAACGGCGACCACGGCTATACTCAAAAGCGCGACAAGCACCTTGCCCGCTCCGTTGATATTTTTCCTGTATCGCACGCTGCTCACGCTCTCGTTCCCCCTTCTCATCGTCTACGTTCTATGGCGCGGACTCAAGGACCGGCGTTATTTCGCGCACCTGGGCGAGCGGTTTGGAACTCTGCCTGGGGGCTCGACGATTCCCGGCGGCATCTGGTTGCACGCAGTTTCGGTCGGTGAAGTAATTTCCGCAGGCGGGCTGATTTCCGAGCTGCGCAAGAAGTTTCCCGGCCGTCCGGTGTACGTCAGTTGTTCCACAATTGCCGGCCGGGCGATGGCGGAACAACGATTGCGGAACTACGCCACGCACGTATTCTATGCGCCGTTCGATTTTGTCTGGACCGTCCGGCGGGTATTGCGGCGGCTGCGGCCCGCTATGGTGGTCGTGCTGGAGACGGAGATCTGGCCCAATTTCTGGCGGCAGGCCAAGTACTTCGGGTGTAGGCTCTTTGTCGTCAACGGCCGAATCTCCGATCGCGCATTGCCCCGATACAAAAGGTTCCGCTGGTTTTTCTCCCCTGTGTTGCGCCTGCCGGATGCCATTTTGACGCAAAGCGAGAGCGACCGGGAGAGGTACGCGGCTCTGGGGGCGGGGAATGTTTCGAACAACGGAAACCTGAAGTACGACTTCCGGCCGCCCTCCACCCCTCCGGAAGCCATACGCCGATGGGCCGAAGGACATCCGCTGTTCGTCGCCGCCTCGACGATGCCTCCCGACGAAGACGATACGGTCATCGCGGCTTACCGGGCAATGCCGCCCGGAACCCGGATGCTCCTGGCTCCGCGGAAGCCGGAGAAATTCGACGAGGCGGCAGAAAAGCTCTCCGCCGCCGGAATCGATTTCGTCCGGCGCACCAATCTGAATCGGGACGCTCCGGTATTGCTGCTGGATACGATCGGCGAGCTCGCCAGTTGCTTTGCGCTCGATTGCGTGGTGTTTATGGGAGGCTCGATCGTCACCTGGGGTGGTCACAACATCCTGGAGCCGGCGATCTTTGGACGCCCCGTCGTCTCCGGGCCGTACATGCAGAACTTCGCCGAAATCGACCGCGAGTTTCGCGAGGCGAATGCCATCCGATACGTCCGGAATGCTCAGGAACTGGCCGCCGCTGTAACGGAGCTGCTCGAAAATCCTGGCGAAATGGGGATGCGCGGCCTGATGCTCGCAGAGAGCCGGGGCGGCGCCACCGCGAGAGCGGTTTCCCGGTTGCACCTGGGGGCTCCGCTCACGCATCGGCCGTTCCCCTGGTTTTGGAATTTGTTAAGCCTCCTTTGGCGCGCCGGCGTGGCTCTCGATCGAAAATTC
>CAZETQ010000026.1:47517-64581 GCA_964515165.1 uncultured Solibacteraceae bacterium
TGTTGGAAAGCGACGTGGATGTCTTTCTGCTGGACGACGGTTTCCAGCACTGGGCGCTGGAGCGGGATATGGATATTGTGCTTTTGGATCCGTTGGATCCCAACGCCGGCGGCGGGGTTTTCCCGGCGGGACTGTTGCGGGAAGGTCCGGCCGCGTTGTCGCGAGCCGATTTGGTGGTCACTCCGGAGAAAATCGCGCTGAACCCGCCTCCCCCGGGACGCTATTCCGCCTTCTGCGGGATCGGAAATCCGGCATCGTTCCGCCGGACGTTGGAGCTGGCCGGAGTGGAGATTACAGAATGGCGTACATTTCCCGATCACCATTCCTATACCGTTGAGGATCTCCGCGGTCTTTCCGAACCGATGATTACTACCGAAAAAGACGCTGTCAATTTGCCGGCGGATCTTCGGAAAAAGGTGCACGTGCTGCGAATCGGCCTGCAAGTTCCTGATGCAGAAAAGGTTGTCGACGGCGTAATACGTCGAATTTCGGGGTAAGCCTTACTGTTATAATCATTTAGTCGTATGCCTTTATCGGGGATGAATACGCCCCGGAGCAGCCAGCGGAAAATTGTACTCTTAAGTCCGCGAGGGTTCTGCGCCGGAGTGGTGCGCGCAATCGATGTGGTTCGAATTGCTTTGGAGACCTACGGCGCTCCAATCTATGTTCGGAAAGAGATCGTTCACAACAAGCACGTCGTGGACGAGTTGCGCTCTGCGGGCGCGATCTTCGTAGACGAGTTGACGGAAGTGCCCATGGGCGCGCGAGTGATTTTCTCCGCGCACGGTGTCTCTCCCGCGGTTCGAAACGAAGCGAAGCTCCGGAATCTCGCGGTGATCGACGCCACCTGCCCGCTGGTCACCAAGGTCCATTTGGAGGCAATTCGCTTTGCTCGAATGGGTTATTCGCTGGTGCTGATCGGCCACAAGGATCACGACGAGGTGATCGGCACGATGGGCGAGGTGCCGAATTCGATGGTGCTGGTCGAGACGGTTGAAGATGTCGACCGTCTGGAATTTGAGAACCCGGATAAGGTGGCCTTCCTGACGCAAACCACGCTTTCGCTCGACGAAACGCGCGACATTGTCCAGCGATTGCGAGAGCGGTTTCCCGCCATTAGTGGGCCGAAGTCCCAGGATATTTGTTACGCGACCGAAAATCGCCAGATTGCGGTGAAGGCTGTTGTTCCGTTATGCGAACTCCTGCTGGTGGTGGGCAGCCAGAATAGCTCCAACTCGCGGCGCCTCGTGGAAGTCTGCGAGAGGACGGGAGTTCCGGCATATCTGGTCGATGACGAAAGCGGAGTAAAGGAAGAGTGGTTCGACAATGTTGCCACCGTGGCGGTGACAGCCGGCGCTTCCGCTCCCGAAAAGTTGGTGCAGGGGCTGATTGATTCCCTGTACGCTCGCGGTTTTGATTCTTTGGAAGAAATGGAAGTAAAAGAAGAAGACGTTCGTTTCTCGCTTCCTCCGGAGCTGACGCAAATTACCCGGCCGGGTGTGGCGCTGCAATGACAGGAATCGACGTTTCAGAAGCAATACAAAGCGCGGCAGCGCGGTCGTTGAACGCTGCCGTCCAATGGCTGGCATCGGAACAGCACGAGCGCGGATTCTGGTGGGCGGAACTGACCGCCGATTCGACGCTGGAAAGCGATTACATTCTGCTGGAACTGTGGCGTCATCCGCCGCAGGACGGCGTATGGAATCCCCCCAGCCGCCCGCGAATCGATAAGGCGGTCCGGGCGATCCTGGCGCGCCAGCTGCCTGATGGCGGTTTCAACATCTACGCCCAGGGACCCTCGGAAATCAGCGCGTCCGTCAAGGCGTACTTTGCGCTGAAACTGGCGGGAGTGCCGGCGGACAGCCAGCCCATGGTTCGGCTGCGCGAACGGATTCTCGCTTTGGGCGGCATCCAGGGGGCCAACAGCTACACCAAGCTGAACCTCAGCCTCTTTAACCTCTATCCGCGGGAGGATGTCCCGAGCGTGCCGCCGGAGCTCATGCTCTTCGGCAACGTCATCTATGAGATGAGCTCCTGGACCCGGGCCATCGTCATCCCGCTGGCCATCACGCAGGCTCTGAATCCTGGACGTCCGGCTCCCCGGGGATTTGATCTGAAGGAACTGTTCCTGCCGGGTGTTTCCACTGCCTTTGTGCCCTCCGAGAGCCTCCTATCCTGGAAGAGCTTCTTCCATAAGATCGACAAGTGCTTCAAGTTATGGGAAAAATTCGGGCCGAAGAGCATTCGCCGGAAAGCCATCAAGGCTGCCGAGGAATGGATGCTCGAGCGGTTCGGGAATAGCGACGGCTTGGGGGCGATCTACCCGCCGATGATGTACGCCATCACGGCTCTGGATGTTTTGGGTTATCCGAAGGATCATCCCGCCGTTGTGGAAGCGGTCCGCCAGTTTGAGGCGCTGCTGGTCGAGGACGGCGAAAAGTTCTACTTCCAACCGTGCTTTTCGGTTGTTTGGGATACGGCGATTGCCGCCTATGCCCTGGGAGAATCCAATCTGGCCGCTCCGGAGTCGATGCGGCGCTGCGGCGACTGGCTGCTGACCAAGGAATGCCGCCGCCGCGGCGATTGGAGTGTCAAGCGTCCCAACCTGGAACCGTCCGGCTGGTACTTCGAGTTTGCGAACGAGTTCTACCCGGATATCGACGACACCGCGATGGTTCTGCTGGCGATGCGGCACGCTCAAGGCTCGGACACCGCGGCGTTCGAGGCGAGCGTGAACCGGGCGGTCAAGTGGCTCCTCGGAATGCAGTCTTCCGATGGCGGGTGGGCGGCGTTCGATGTCGACAATAACTGGGAATTTCTCAGCGACGTTCCTTTCGCCGATCACAACGCGATGCTGGATCCCACGTGCCCGGATATCACCGGCCGGGTGATGGAAGCGCTCTGCAAATGGGGCGTCGATCCCAATAGCGAGCCGATTCGCCGGGGCGTCAAGTATCTGCTGGATACGCAGGAACAAGACGGCAGCTGGTACGGGCGTTGGGGCGTGAACTACGTCTATGGCACGTTCCTGGCGGTGCGCGGTCTTCGAGCCGCGGGCTTAAGCGACCGCGAAGCGTCGATTCTTCGAGCCGGGGAATGGATCCGGTCTGTTCAGAATGCCGATGGCGGATGGGGCGAAAGCTGCGCCAGCTACGACGTGGATTCGTTCGTCGCCGCGCCGTCGACGCCTTCGCAAACAGCCTGGGCGATTCTCGGGCTTCTGGCAAGCGGCGATACGACGTCCTCCAGTCTATTGAAAGGCGTCCAATATCTCGCCGATACACAAACTTCCGAGGGGAACTGGCGCGAAGCCCTGGCCACCGGCACTGGCTTCCCGCGTGTGTTCTATCTCAACTATCATCTGTACCGGAATTCCTTCCCGGTGCTGGCACTCAGTGAGTTTTTGAAAAAGCATTCTCTCTCCGACTAAAAACTACATGCGCTTTCCACTCTCCATGGCGGCCACGATGGCCGGCTACATTGCAAAGAATAAATGGCGGCCCCGCCCGGAATGGCAGCGCACTGCAAAGCCTGTCCACGACATC
Organism: uncultured Solibacteraceae bacterium; assembly: GCA_964515165.1. Classification (GTDB taxonomy): domain Bacteria; phylum Acidobacteriota; class Terriglobia; order Bryobacterales; family Bryobacteraceae; genus JAPKYZ01. Next base: position 51,063 of record CAZETQ010000026.1, read on the forward strand.
GCCAATCCGTTCCGGATTATCCACACCCAGCTCGGCGACAGCGAGAACCGCACGCCGCATCCGCTGATTAACAAGCGCTTTCCGCTTGTGCTCATGCTGGAGCCGCTTCATGCCTGCAACCTCACTTGCACCGGCTGCGGCCGGATTCGTGAGTACGAGACGTCGATCACGCAAACCCTGACGCTCGAAAAGTGTCTGGGGGCTGTGGATGAATGCGGCGCCCCGATGGTGGCAATCTGCGGCGGTGAACCGTTTCTCTATCCGCATCTCGGCCCGCTCTCGGCTGGCATTCTGGAGCGGAACAAGTCGGTCATTCTGTGCACCAACGGAATGTTCATCCGGAAGAAGCTTTCGGCCTTCAAGCCGCACGATCGCTTCTTCTTCAACGTTCACCTGGACGGGATGGAGAAGAATCACGACATCGCGGTCGAGCGCCAGGGAGTCTTCAAAGAGGCGATTGAAGGTATTCGAGTCGCCAAAGCGGCCGGTTTCAAGGTGATGACCAACACGACGGTGTACGCCGAAACCGACATGGCCGAAATCGAAGAGCTGTTTGAGCTGTGTAAGACCATGGGTGTCGACGGTCACGCCATTTCACCGGCTTACGGCTACTCGGCTGTCAATGATCGGGAAATTTTCCTGACCCGCGACATGATCGTGGAAAAGTTCAAGGATATCGATCGACTTTCGAGGAAATATCCGGTCTCCAACTCCCCGCTGTATTTGGATTTTCTGCAAGGCAAGCGCGACTATCCTTGCACTGCCTGGGGCAATCCTACCTACAACGTGAAGGGATGGAAGGGTCCGTGCTACCTGATCACGGACTCGCACTATGACACGTTTGAAGAGCTCATGACGCAGACGCAGTGGGAGCATTACGGGCACGGCAACGACCCGCGTTGCGAGCATTGCATGGCCCATTGTGGCTATGAAGCGTCGGCATCTTTCGGAATCAATGCCCAGCCCGGCGATACGATGCGCCTTATCAGCTGGATGTTTTCCTAGTGATGCCGCTGGACAGCGGCCCCTATTCGATCCCGGTTCCTCCACCGGCGCGGCACGCTCCACCGGCAGCGGCGTCGCTGTGAAACCCACGCTCGTTACGGGAGCCACCGGCTTCGTTGGCTGGCATGTGGCGCGTCTCTTAATCGAAAAAGGCCACAAAGTCAGGGCGCTTGTCCGGAAAGGTCCGGTGATGAGCCTGGATGTGGAACCGGTCGCCGGCGATCTTCGCGATCCGGAATCGCTGAAGCCGGCCGTCGAAGGCTGCGGCGCCGTCTTCCACGTAGCCGCCGATTACCGGCTTTGGAGTGCAAACCCGTCCGAGCTTTATCAGTCGAATGTCGATGGCACGGTGAACATCCTGACAGCCGCATCGGACGCCGGTGTCGACCGGGTGGTATACACATCAACCGTCGGCTGCATCGGCATGACGGGCGATGCGGCTGGAACAGAAGATGCCCAGGTGAATCTGGGTGAAATGCACGGTCCCTACAAACGCTCCAAATTCCTGGCGGAGCGAAAGGCAATCGACTTCGCGGCAAAAGGCGTGCCGGTTACGATTGTGAACCCAACCGCTCCGATTGGCGATCACGACTTCAAGCCCACACCGACCGGCAGGATCATTCTGGACTACCTCAAAGGGCGAATGCCGGCGTTTATCGACACGGGGCTGAACTTTGTCGATGTTCGCGATGTGGCGGAAGGCCATTGGCTTGCATTTGAAAAAGGAAAGCCCGGAGAGCGTTACATTCTGGGTTGCGAGAATCTTACGCTCGAAGCGGTTTTCAGCCGGCTGGAAAAGATCAGCGGACGTCCCGCCCCGAAGATGAAGATTCCCCTCGCGGTTGCTTATCTGGCCGGTTTGGCCAGTACGGGATGGGCGAAAGTGAGCGGCCGGGAACCGCGAGTCCCGTTGGACGCAGTGCGGATGTCGGCGAAGAAAATGTGGGTGTCGCATGAGAAGGCGACCGGCCAGCTCGGCTTCCAACCCGGTTCGGTGGACCAGGCTCTGGGACGCGCCGTCGATTGGTTCCGGTCGAACGGTTACACTTAGGTGAAGATCGGTCTTATCGCTGCGGAAGCCTTTGAATTGATGCCTCTTGTCAGAAAGTTGAGCGATCCCCGAAAAGCGGGATTGCCCATCCGGTTCGCTCGCATGGGAAGATGGAAGGAAGCGGAATGGATCTGTGTAGCTGATGGTTCCGGCGCAAAAGTAGCTGCACACGCAACACGCCAACTAGTTGAAAAGTTTCGGCCGGATGTGGTGTGGAGCGTCGGGCTCTGCGGTGGGTTGGCGGATTGGCTTCGTTTTGCGGATGTCGTACAGGTTAGCGAAGTAGTAGATGCCGCCAGTGGAATCCGGTTTCACTGTAACGGCATAGAGGGGCTCGGCGGCGGTGTAGCAGTCAGTCAGGAGAAGGTGGCCCTGACGGTTCAGGAAAAGCGGCAATTGAGTAATCTGGGGTCTGTAGTCGAAATGGAGGCGGCTGGCGTCGCGCGCGAAGCCGCAAAGGCCGGATTGCCCTTTGGTTGCGTCAAGGTTGTGTCCGATGCTGTAGACGAGCCGATTGCCATCGACCTGAATGCCGCTCGAGACGCCGACGGCCGAATCGAAGGCCATCGGGTTATCCGCCTCGCGATAAAACACCCTCTTTCCGGAACCGCAGACCTTTTCCGTCTCTGGCGTAAGAGCAGGATAGCGGCAGAGCGCTTGGGAGAATTTCTTGGCAACTGTCGAGTCTGAACCTGAATTGTCTGTACTTTCAGTACCTTCCAGTATGCAGGCGGCGGTTTACCGCGGTGCCGGCGAGGTAGTGGTCGAGTCTATTCCCACTCCTCAACCGGGGCCGGGCGAGATTGTGGTCCGGGTGGAAACCTGCGGGATCTGCCATACCGACCTGAAAAAGGTCGAACACGACCTGTTACCTCCTCCCCGTATCTATGGCCATGAAACGGCAGGAGTTGTCGTTGCGATTGGGAGCGGTGTGGATAAATGGCGGGTTGGCGACCGGGTGATCGCGTTTCACCACATTCCCTGCGACGATTGCTTCTATTGCCAGCGAAAGCTATACGCACAATGCTCGACTTACAAGAGAGTCGGCGTGACGGCGGGATTCGAGCCTGCCGGCGGGGGATTTTCGCAATATGTTCGTGTGATGAATTGGATTACCCGGCGAGGCGTGGAAAAGATTCCCGATGGGGTTTCGTTCGATGCCGCCAGCTTTGTCGAGCCGGTCAATACCTGTGTAAAAGCGGTTTTTCAGGCCGATCCGCCACCCGGCGATACAGTTCTAATCCAGGGCCAGGGACCAATCGGGCTGATTTTCACCATGCTTTTGCGCCGTGCCGGTGCTCGAATTCTCGCCACCGATACCAAAGCCTCAAGGCTGAAATTGGCGCAGCGTTTTGGCGCGGATGTCGCCGTCGACCCGCGCTCGCACGACATCCCGGCGCTGGCCAGAAAAATGAGCGACGGCCGTGGCGCCGATTTGGTCTTTGTCGCGACTTCGGCTCCCGGTTTGGTGGAGGAAGCCGTTAGGTCTTCCCGCCCTGGGGCCAAAATCGTTCTTTTTGCACAGACTTCCGATCAGGAGCGAATCGAATTGTCCGGTGCGGACATCTGCAAAGATGAGAGAGTCTTGTCTGGTTCCTACAGCGCTTCGGTCGATCTTCAACGGGAGTCCGCGGAACTGGTTTTCAGCGGAGCGCTTGCGGTGGAAGATCTGATTTCTCATCGATTTCCGTTGGAACAAATCAACGAAGGTTTCCACCTTGCGTTGCATCCAGTTGAGGAATCATTGAAAATTGTAGTTCAGCCTCAAAGGGGCTCGAAGTGGATATCTCACTAGCGAAGAATAAGATGCTCGCCGCGGTGCTCTATGGTAAGGAACTCGTAAAGGTTGAGCCCGTTGCAGTTCCCGACGTTGGCCCAGGCGATGTCCTGGTTCGGGTGAAAGCTGCCCTCACCTGCGGCACCGACGTGAAGGTCTTCCGTCGCGGTTATCACGCGCGAATGATCGTTCCGCCCGCTTTGTTCGGTCACGAACTGGCTGGTGACATTGTGGCGGTAGGCGAAGGTGTCCGTCGTTTTCGTGTGGGTCACCGGATTGTTGCGGCGAATTCCGCGCCCTGCGGGGAGTGCTTTTATTGCCGGAAAAACGTCGAGAATCTTTGCGAAAATCTCCTTTTTAACAACGGCGCTTACGCGGAATATATCCGTATTCCTTCCCGTATCGTCGAGCGGAATACTCACATTCTGCCCGCGCACGTCAGCTACCAGGATGCCGCGCTGGCGGAGCCGCTCGCCTGTGTTCTCCGCGGAGTCGACGAGACAAAGATTCACCCCGGCGACAATGTCGTCGTGATCGGTCTGGGACCGATCGGATTGATGTTCGTCCGCGTGGCCGCGCTGAACGGAGCGCGGGTAATCGCTGTCGGACGGCGCCAGATGCAACTGGATCGCGCCGGCGCGCTTGGCGCCCAGGTGTTGCTGACGGCCGACGATTCACTGAACGTCGTGACTGCCGTTCGCGATGTGACGAAAGATCATGGCGCCGATGTCGCGATCGAAGCCGTCGGTTCCCCGCGAACCTGGCAGGAGGCGGTTCAGATGGTGCGCCGCGGCGGAACGGTCAACTTCTTCGGCGGGTGTCCAAACGACACGACCGTGCCGATCGATACCAGCCATCTCCATTATTCCGAGATTACGCTCAAGGCGAGCTTTCACCACACCCCCGCACATATCAAGGCAGCGATGGAGATGATCGCGGCCGGTCATGTAACCGCCCGTCAGTTCGTCAACAGCGAGGAACCGTTGACGAAGCTTCTCGAGGTGTTCAAGCACCTCATGTCCCACAACGGCCATTTGAAGACCGCCATCATTCCGTAAGTGGCTCTTCTCGAACCGAAGACATTCGTCGCCTCCCCTGGGGAGATGGAGCGGCGTTGGTCCCGAAAAGAGGCGATCGCCTACACGCGCTGGCTGGCGACGCATCACTATGAGAACTTCCACATTGTCAGCTTTCTCTTGCCCAAGCATCTGCATCAGGATTTTTACAACGTCTATTCTTTCTGCCGGTGGGCGGACGATTTGGGCGATGAAATCGGCGATACGGAGGAGAGCCTGCGCCTGCTGGGCTGGTGGCGTGACGAGCTGAACCGTATGTACGCCGGCGAATGCCGGAATCCGGTTTTCGTGGCACTGCGCGAGACCGCGGAACGCCACGAACTTCCGATTGCGCCGTTCGACGACCTGATTCGCGCCTTTGAGCAGGATCAGATCAAGACGCGTTATGCCAATTGGGACGAGATTGTCGACTATTGCAAGTGCTCGGCCAACCCGGTGGGGCGTCTCGTTTTGATGCTTTGCGGATATCGCGACGGCGAACGCTTCCGGATGTCCGATGCGACATGCACCGGCCTGCAGCTGGCGAACTTCTGGCAGGATGTTACGGTGGACTGGGCGAAAGACCGTGTCTATCTCCCGCAGGACCTCCTGGCCCGGCATGGCTCCGGCGATGGGGACATTGCGTCGCGAAACGCCACTCCCGGCTTCCGGGCGGCCATGGGGGAAGCCGTAGAGGAAGCGCGCCGCTATTTCCGCGAAGGATGGCCGTTGGCAAAGACTCTGCAGCCTCGGCTGGCTTTGGATATCGCGCTTTTCAGCCGGGGAGGGATGTTCATCCTGGACAAGATCGAACGGCAGAACTGGGACGTTCTGCGCCAGCGGCCGAAGATTTCAAAGACGGAGCGAGCGGCGCTGCTATTCCGGGGACTGATGGACTGGGCGGTAACGCGAGCGGCATGACGGTTGTCGAGTCGTACCGATGGTCCCGCGATGTGGCGCGCTTGCGCGCGCGGAACTTCTATTACTCGTTCCGGCTGCTGCCCAAAGAGAAGCATGATGCCATCTGCGCCGTTTATGCATTCATGCGCGAGTGCGATGACTTGAGCGACGAGGCCGGGGCGAATCTGGAAGCTCTGGAAGCCTGGCGGACGCAGTTGAGCGGCGCTTTGAACGGGGATTTACCAGACCATCCGGTTTGGCCGGGATTCCGCGACGCGGTGCAGAGATTTTCCATTCCGCACCATATCTTTCAGGAGATGATCGACGGAGTAGAAAGCGATCTGGAGCCTCGCCGCATCCAGACTTTCGACGAGCTGTACCGCTATTGCTATCAGGTGGCGGCGGTGCCGGGAATCAGCGTCGTGCACATCTTCGGTTTTTCGGGTACGGACGCCCCGAAGCTGGCCGAGAAGTGCGGGATTGCTTTCCAGCTGACCAACATCATTCGCGACGTGCGGGAAGATTGGGAGCGCCGCAGGGTCTATCTTCCGGCGGAGGATCTGGCTCGCTTCGGCGTGACCGACCCCGCCGATTCTCCGGAATTTCGCAAGCTTCTGGCGTTTGAAGCCAACCGGGCGCAGCGATACTACGAAGAATCCCGTCCGCTTCTCGACATGGTGGACAAGTCGAGCCGCGCCGCGCTGCGGGCGTTGATTGAGATCTATTCCACGCTCCTGGAGCGCATCCGGGCAGGGAACTACGACGTCATGAACCGCCGGTTCCGATTATCGGGAATTGAGAAGGGCTGGATTACCGCGCGAAGTTTTCTCAAAGCGGGATAGCCGCGAAAGAAGATTCCTACCCGCGGGCTTTGCGGGCAACGGGAATCAGAGCGTTCGACGACTCGGCGCCACGCGACGCGGCGCGGGAATGCAGCTCGAGATTCAAGGTATTCACGAACTCCTCGATCTGGCTCTGCATCGCTTCCATTTTCTCCCGCATGTTGAGAATAATCTCCACACCGGCAAGATTCACGCCCATCTCGCGAGTCAGCTTCAAGATGACTTCCAGCCGCTCCAGATCGGCATCGGTATAGAGGCGCGTATTTCCCTCGCTGCGCGACGGCCGCAGCAGCCCTTCGCGCTCGTAAAGACGCAGCGTCTGCGGGTGGATCTCGTACTGCTCACTGACCGCCGAGATCATGTAAGCCGCTTTCGAACGCTTGCGAGTCGCCATAGTTTTTCAGTCCTATACTTTAGCCCACATGTCCGCGCGCGGATCGCTTGAATTGACCTTCGCCAATTCCCGCAACAGCTCCCGAGTCCGCTCATCGGCCACATCGGGTTGTTGAATGAAAATCTCGACAATCTGGTCGCCTCGCGAGTTCTTGCGTGGGTTGGAAACGCCCTTCTCCCGCAGGCGGAGTTTCTGCCCGTTTTGCGTGCCCTGGGGAATCTTCAGCAGCGCTCGCCCGTCGATGGTGGGCACTTCGATTTTCGCTCCCAGGCCGGCTTCGGAAACCGTCACCGGCACCCGGATTTCGATGTTGTCGCCTTCCCGCCGGAAGAAGGGATGAGGAGCGACGCGAACGGTAATATAAAGATCCCCGGCGGGAGCGCCCTGCGTCCCGGCGTTCCCCTTTCCGGCCACGCGCAAGCGGGAGCCGGGCTGGGTCCCGGCGGGAATCCGCACCTCTACCGTCTCCGGCTTTGATACCCGGCCTTCGCCTTTGCAGTTGAAGCAAATATTGGATGTCTTGCCGGAGCCGCCACAGCGCGGACAAGTGATCGTGAAACGCATGGCTCCGACCATTTGTTCCACCTGCTTTTTCCCGTGGCATTCCGGACAGGTTTGCGTGCCGCCGGTGCCTTGTCCTGTGCCATGACAATCCGGACAAACTTCCTGACGATGGATGGCAAGCCGCACCTGCGTACCTTTGATGGCTTGCCAGAAATCGATGTCCAGCGCGTATTCCAGGTCGGCGCCCCGCTCCGGCTCCTCCTGCTGGTGCTGTTGGCCGCGAAAGAATTGTCCGAACAGGTCTTTGAAGGACGCTCCGGCGCTGCCGCGGGCCTGCTGTCCGGCACCGGCGCCTGCGGCGCCGGAAAAAACATCGGAGAAATCGAACCCTTCAAAGCCGAATCCGCCGGGCTGCGCGCCGCCGTTGCCGGGATTCGGCCGCACCTGGTCCGAATAGAAGCCGTGCAGATCGTACATCTGCTTCTTCTTCGAATCCGAAAGGATGTCGTAGGCTTCCTGGATCTTCTTGAAACGTTCCTCGGCGGACTTGTCGTCGGGATTTAAGTCGGGATGGTACTTGCGAACAAGGCGGCGATGGGCCTTGCGGATCTCGTCCTCCGATGCTCCGCGCTCCACACCGAGAACTTTGTAATAGTCTTCTTGCGTGGCCATGCCCTCTCGCCGCCTGTCCTTTACTCTTACCCTTTACCGATCCAGTTAGCTGTTCTTCTTTTCGTCGACGTCCACAAACTCGGCATCGACCACGTCGTCCTTCTTCGGCTCTTCAGCACCGGCGGAAGCGGAATCCGGCGTGGGACCCGCACCTGCCGCGCCTCCGTCCGTGCTGGAGGACTTATACATCGCCTCCGCCAGCTTGTGGCTGGCATTGGTGAGGTTTTCGATGGCCTTGTTGATCGTTTCGACCGAGCCGCCCGCCATAGCGTCCTTGGCTTCCTTCAAAGCCGCGTCCACCTTGGTGGCTTCCTCTTCGCCGATCTTGTCGCGATGGTCCTTCAACATCTTTTCGACGTTGTACACCATGGCGTCGCCGCGGTTGCGAGCTTCAATCTCGTCACGCCGCTTGCGATCCTCGGCCGCATGGGCCTCGGCGTCCTTGGCCATCTTCTCGACCTCTTCCTTGGAGAGTCCCGAAGAAGAGGTGATGGTGATCTTCTGCTCGTTGTTGGTGGCCTTGTCCTTCGCCGTGACATTCAGGATGCCGTTGGCGTCGATGTCGAAGGTCACTTCCACTTGGGGAATGCCGCGAGGGGCCGGAGGAAGTCCGGTCAACTGGAACACGCCCAGCAACCGGTTGTCCTTCGCCATTCCGCGTTCGCCCTGGTAGATCTTGATGTCCACCGAGGTCTGGTTGTCCGCCGCCGTCGAGTACACCTCGTTCTTGCGGGTCGGAATGGTCGTGTTCCGCTCGATCATCTTGGTGAATACGCCACCGAGAGTCTCGATGCCGAGCGACAGCGGAGTCACGTCGAGCAACAGAACATCCTTTACTTCTCCGCCCAGGACGCCGCCCTGCACGGCCGCGCCCACCGCGACCACTTCGTCGGGGTTGACGCTCTTATTCGGCTCCTTGCCGAACAGCGTCTTGACGATCTCTTGAACACGGGGAATTCGGGTCGATCCGCCGACAAGCACCACTTCGTCAATCTGCGACGGATTCACGCCGGCATCGGCAATCGCCTGTTTGCAGGGGCCAACCGACCGCTGCAGAATGTCCTCGATCATCAGCTCGAAACGCTTCCGCGTGAGAGCCTTCACCAGGTGCTTCGGGCCCGTGCTGGGGTCGCCATAGATGAACGGAAGGTTGATTTCGGTCTCAAACGCATTCGAAAGCTCGATCTTGGCTTTCTCGGCGGCTTCCTTCAACCGCTGCAGAGCCATCTTGTCCTTCGACAAATCGATGCTCTCGTCGTTCTTGAACTCGCCAATCAACCACTCGACAATTTTGTGGTCGATGTTGTCGCCGCCGAGGTGAGTGTCACCGTTCGTCGACTTGACTTCGACGACGCCATCGCCAACTTCGAGAATGGAGATATCAAAAGTTCCGCCACCGAAGTCGTAGACCGCGATGGTTTGGTTCTTTTTCTTGTCCAGGCCGTAGGCAAGCGCCGCGGCCGTCGGCTCATTAATGATTCGCTTTACATCCAAACCGGCAATTTGCCCGGCATCCTTGGTCGCCTGGCGCTGCGCATCGTTGAAATAAGCGGGAACCGTAATAACCGCTTCGGTCACCTTGGTGCCGAGATAGGCTTCCGCCGCCTGCTTCAACTTCTTCAAAATCATCGCCGAGATTTCCGGAGGAGCGTACTGCTTACCGCTGACATCCACACGGGCGTCTCCACCCTCTCCCTTCACGACGTGATAGGGAACCAGCTTCATTTCTTCCGTCACTTCGTCGTAACGGCGGCCCATGAAGCGTTTAATAGAGTAGATGGTGTTTTCCGGGTTGGTAACGGCTTGGCGTTTCGCGACCGTGCCGACAAGCTGGTCGCCGCTCTTAGCGAAACCAACGACGGAAGGGGTAGTCCGTCCGCCCTCCTGGTTGGCGATCACGACCGGCTGCCCGCCCTCCATCACAGCAACGACGGAGTTGGTGGTACCCAAGTCGATTCCAATGATCTTACTCATGCTATTTCGATCCTCCAGATTAGACCTATGGCCATTATTAACCTTTAGTCTCCTCTTGTCAACTTTTCAGAGTGCAATATTCGCGGCCGACAAACCTCCTCTCACGATAGCCGCCGCATCGGACCTCGCGAGTTTGCAGGAACCTCTCCAGCAAGCATTACCCGATTTGAATCTTACGTTTACGTTTGGCTCTAGCGGAATGCTCGCTCGCCAGATCGAAAACGGAGCCCCTTTCGATGTATTCCTTTCCGCGAACGAGCGATTCGTCATGGATCTGGTCCAGAACGGAAAAATCATCAAGGAGGACGTCCAGATCTATGCGACCGGCCGCCTGGCCCTTTGGTCCAAATCGGGGCAGATCCAGTCTCTGGAGGACGTGCAGAAGTTCAAGACGGTGCGCCTGGCGATCGCCAATCCGGCGATTGCTCCCTATGGCTTCGCTGCCCGGCAACTACTGGAAAAGATGGGACTTTGGGCGAAAGTCGGCGGCGATGTCGTCTTCAGCGAAAATGTACGGCAGGCTTTGCAGTTTGCCGAAAGCGGCAATGTCGACGCCGCGATTGTCGCCTGGTCGCTGGTTCACGACAAAGACGGAGTGCTCCTGCCGGGCGAATTCCACGATCCCATCCGGCAGGTGGGCGCTCAGATCCGGAAATCCAAGCAACGAAAGGCTGGACGTCAATTCATGGATTATCTCACCGGCCCCGAAGGCAAAAAGCTGCTGTCCGAACACGGGTTATTCGTGCCCACCTACACTCCCAGCCTGAAGCGGTGAACCCTATCGAACGACAACGTTGACCAGTTTGTCGGGAACGACGACCACCTTCACCACCTGCTTCCCTTCCAGGTGAGCCTTGACCTTCGGATCGGCCAGCGCTGCGGCTTGCAAGGTTTCCTGTGACGAGCCGATCGGTACGACGACACGTCCTCGCACCTTGCCGTTTACCTGCACCGGAACCTCGATTTCGCTTTCGCGGGCCAACTCCAGATCGAACACCGGCCAGTTCTGCCGGAAGATCGGACCCACGCCGCTCATCTGCTGCCAAAGCTCCTGCGCCATATAAGGAGCGAACGGAGCCAGCAGCTTCACATAATCGGTCAGCAGCGGATCCAGCACATCGCCGGGAATTCCGCCTTCCAGCGCGTACAGTTCATTCGTCAGCTCATGCAGAGCCGCGATCGAGGTATTGAAGTGCCAGCGATTGTCGAAATCGCCGGTGATCTTTCCGATCGTCTGGTGTAGCTTGCGAAGCGCCTTCCGCCCCACTTCGTCGGCGCCGGTGCGCTCTACGCCGAGATTCCGGGTGACGAATCGAAACGCGCGTGCCAGAAAATGCCGTTGCCCCCCAACCGCAGACTCGTCCCACGCCATGTCCTTGTCCGGAGGCGCGGCAAACAGCGTGAACAGCCGGCAGGTGTCGGCCCCGTACTTCTCCACCATCTGATCCGGATCGACCACGTTGCCCTTGGATTTCGACATCGCCGTCCCGTCAGTTCCCAGTACCATTCCCTGCGTAAACAGGTTCGCCGCCGGCTCGTCGTTTTCCACCAGGCCCATGTCCCGCATGAACTTCGTCCAGAACCGCGAGTACAGCAGGTGCAAAATCGCGTGCGTGATGCCGCCGATGTACTGATCCATCGGGAACCATTGCCTGACGATTTCCGGATCGAACGGCTGCTGCGAATTCTTCGGATCGCAGTAGCGGTAGAAATACCAGGAGGAATCGACAAAAGTATCCATTGTGTCCGATTCGCGGCGTCCGTCGGCTCCGCATTTCGGACATTTGACGTTGATGAACTCCGGGACTGACTCCAGGGGGGACCGGCCCTCGCCGGTGATGTCGACGTGATCCGGCAGGATCACCGGTAGATCGCTTTCCGGCACCGGCACTACGCCGCATTGGGCGCAGTGGATCATCGGAATCGGAGTGCCCCAGTAGCGTTGGCGGGACACTCCCCAGTCGCGGAGCCGGAAGGTGATGGTGGCCTTGCCGAACCCCTTCGCTTTCGCATGAGCCGCCATCTTCTGCCGGGCTTCGACAGACGGCAGCCCGGAAAACTCGCCGGAATTTTCAACGACCCCGTAGTCACCAAACGCGCTCTCTGCCACGTCGGGCAGCACGCCGTCGATAGGACGGATGACTGGTCGAATGGGAATGCCGTACTTGGTGCAGAACTCGAAATCCCGCTCGTCATGAGCGGGAACCGCCATGATCGCTCCCGTTCCGTAGCTGGCCAGCACGAAATTGCCGATCCAGACCGGGACGCGCTCGCCCGAAAATGGATTCGTCGCGAAATGTTCGGTAGCGAATCCTTCCTTTTCGATCTCGTCGGGAGACTTGCGGGCCTGATCGTTGATCATCCGCGCAAGCGGAGCTTTCTGCGTTTCGCCGCAAAGCCGCGCCGCCAACGGATGCTCCGGCGCCAGAATCACGCAGGTTGCTCCGTAGATCGTGTCGACGCGGGTGGTGAACACCCGAATCGGCTCGCCCGTTCCCTCCAGCGAAAAATCCACTTCCGCGCCGTCACTGCGCCCGATCCAGTTCTCCTGCATCGCCCGCACGCGCTCCGGCCATCCGGGATCCAGCTTTTCCAAGCCATCCACCAGTTCGTCTGCATAGTGCGTGATCTTGAAGAACCACTGCTCGATTTCGCGCTGCTCCACCGGAGTGTCTTCGTGCCTCCAGCAGCACCCGTTCACCACCTGCTCATTGGCCAGCACCGTGGCGCACTTCGGACACCAGTTCACGCGCGATTTTTTGCGGTATGCCAAGCCGCGCTCGTACATCTTCAGGAAGAACCACTGATTCCAGCGGTAATACTCCGGCAGGCAGGTGGCAATCTCCGTCGACCAGTCATAGCTGAAGCCCAGCCGCTTCAACTGCGACTTCATCACCTCGATGTTCGAGAGCGTCCAGTCCTTCGGCGCGCGGCCGGACTTCATCGCCGCATTTTCCGCAGGCAGTCCGAAGGCATCCCATCCCATCGGGTGCAGCACGTCATAGCCGCGCATCCACATATAGCGAGCCAGGGTGTCGCCGATCGAATAGTTGCGGACGTGGCCCATATGGAGCTTCCCGCTGGGATAGGGAAGCATCTCGACGACGTAATACTTCTTGCGCGAACCGTCGCCCGCAGGCTGATAAAGCGTGGGATCGGCATCCCAGGCGGCTTGCCACCTGGCTTCGACAGAAAGATGATCGTACTGCTGTTCAGACATGTTTTAGGGTGAATCTAACAGTGTAAAGGCAGACGATTCGAAAGCCACTGGGCCGAACATGAATTCTGGAGCCGGCGACAGGAATCGAACCTGCGACCCTCTGATTACAAATCAGATGCTCTACC
>CAZETQ010000027.1:0-4846 GCA_964515165.1 uncultured Solibacteraceae bacterium
GCTAGACGAAACAAGCTGTCTACATTGGAACCATGTATAAGGCAAAGGCATTCTCTGCCGCCAGTGCGACCTCACAACTTGTCTCCACTACGATCGGACGGCGCGATCCAACCGGGAACGATGTGCAGATTGAAATCCTCTTTTGCGGTATCTGTCACTCAGATTTACATCAGGTACGCAACGAGTGGAGCGCGATGCCCACTGTCTACCCGTGTATCCCCGGCCATGAAATCGTCGGCCGTGTGACAACGACGGCTCAGCGGTGACCCGATTCAAGCGGGCGACTGACCTTCGCAACGCCATCGTATTTCGTGAAGCCGACGCCCACGTTCAATTTACTCACAACGCAGACCTACTTGCAATGCTCGCTGACATGCTCGCTGCAGCTCGACGAAGAATTGGAGAGGCAAAATGGCCAGGAGAGTTTCTCCGACCGTGTTCGCAGCACGATTCTGCTATCTAAATTGATCAGTGTCTTTTTTACATAACAGCGTATCGTGATTGTGACGATTCGAACGGAGCCCATGTTTGCCGTACGGCGATCAACCACAAAATCGCGCCAAGGTCATGACAATCGCGCCATCTTCTTTGGGTTAGGCTCCACGGGATTGACAGCCCGGAACGAAGGCAGCCGCTTGGTGCGCGTGAGGTCGACTGCTGAGCGAAAAGACAATGCGACGGCAGAGTGTGGAGGAGGGCGATCGAGAAGAATGCAAAGGTGCGGCTACGCATCTCTTGTCTCGGAGAACTTGGCATACCGCAGACTCAGAGCGGGCAAGATGAAGAGGTTGAGCAATGTCGAGGTGGCCAAGCCGCCTAAGATCACAACGGCCATTGGATGTTCGATCTCGTGGCCAGGCTTGTTACCACCAAGGGCGATTGGCAATAGCGCCAAGGCCGTCGCTGCTGCAGTCATTAGGATGGGCACGAGGCGTTCCTCGGCACCTTGAAGGATCATTTCTCGACCAAACGATTGTCCTTCCCTTTCTTCCAGGTGCCGATAATGGCTGACCAGCATGACGCCATTTCGGGCAGCAATGCCAAGAACGGTAACGAAACCGACTAACGATCCGAGCGAAAGAATTCCGCCAGTTAGGAAGACGCTCGCAACGCCACCAACGAGAGCGAACGGCAGGCTGACGAAGACCAGCATCGTCAGTCGTGGAGTTCGGAAGTCGGTATAGAGGACCAGCAGTATTCCCACAAGCGAGAGCGCGGAGAGTGCCAGCAACCGGTGCTGCCCGGCTTGGCGCGCAGCGTACTCGCCGAGCAGTTCGGGATGATATCCAGCGTCGAAGCTCATCGTTTGAACGCGTTGCTCGATTTCCCTTGCGACGCTCCCAAGATCCCTGCCCTTCACATTGCAGGAAACATCAATCTTCCGGCTGGCGTTCTCGTGTTGAATTAGGTTCGGCGTGGGAGCAATGCGGATGTCCGCTACATTGCGGAGCGGTATTTTGCCGCCTAGTGGGGCGTCGATCAGCAGGTTGCCAAGGCTGAGGATGTCGTTGCGTGACTGCTCCGGACTCCACACCGTCACATCGAAGATTCGTTGGTCGTCGTATATTTCGCCGACCTTTGTTCCGCGGACCAGAGTCATAGCCGCTCTCCGGATATCACCCGCTGTTAAGCCGAATCGCCGTGCCGCATCGGGTCTTAACCGCACCTCGAGCTGTGGCACATCAACCTGCTGTTCCACTTGAAGGTTGGCGACGCCTGAAACGCTCGAGATCGCATCGCTGACTTCTGCCGCCTTCTGCCGCAGGACATCCAGATTGGGACCGTACAGCCGGACGACGATGGCTCCGCTCCCACCTGACAGGACTTCCTTGATGCGCTCCTTTAAATAGGTGAGCAGGTCGCGGGTGAGACCGGGATATCCGTCAACAACCTGTTGGATTTTGGCGACAGTGGGAGCATACGGAACTGCGGGATCAAGGCTGATCCATAGTTCGGTGAAGTTCGGCCCGACGACTTCATCCGCAACCTCAGCACGACCGATGTGCGAACCAAAGTTGCGGACGCCGGGGATCGCCCGCAGTTCACGGCTGGCTCGAGCTGTAATACGCTGCATCGCTTGGAGCGAGGTTCCCGGCTTCTCCACCCAATGCATAAGGAAGTCATATTCCTGGAAATGTGGCAGGAACTCCTCGCCGAGACGGGTAACGACGGCGCCAGTGACAAGGAACAGTAGTACGAGGCCGGCCACAATCGTGCGGGGACGCGCAAGAAGTGGAGGAAGCATGGGCCGATAGCCGTTCTTCAACCAGCGAACCCACACCGTATCCCGGCGCTCCCCGCCGCGTCCCGCTTTCGGCAGAAGGATCAGACACAAGGCCGGAGTTACGATAAGCGCAACGCCGAGAGATGCGCCGACAGCCAGAATGTAGGACAAAGCCAAGGGCCGGAAGAACGTGCCTGCCAGTCCATCTAAAAAGAACACCGGCCAAAACACGAGAATCACGATGATGGTCGCGTATACCACCGCGCTACGCACCTCGAGTGACGCCTCCAGGACCACCCGCCACGCCGGCTGCGGATTTGGGGAGGTGTGGTTCAGCCGTAAGCGCCGAAGTACGTTTTCCACGTCGATAATTGCGTCATCGACGACTTCGCCGAGTGCGATGGCCAGTCCCGCGATGACCATCGTGTTGAGCGTTGTTCCGCGCCAATAGAGCACTAAAGCTGCGGTGATCAGCGAGAGTGGAATCGCCGTGAGACTGATTAGCGCTGTGCGCCATTCAAATAAGAACAGAATCAGGATGATGGCGACGAGAACACATCCCCATATCAGCGCCTGGCGAAGATTACCGAGTGACATCTCGATAAATGTGGCAGGACGAAAGATTGTAGTGTCCAATTGCACGCCCTTCAGTCCGGGGCGTAATTGCTCGACGGCCCTCTCCACGTTGCGCGTAACTTCGAGCGTATTCGCACCAAGTTGTTTCTCGACGATCAAGAGCAACCCGGGCTGATCATTGATGACGGCGTCGCCGATGGGCGGCTGATGCCCTTCAGTAATCTGGGCGACGTTGTTCAGCAGTAGCGGCGCTCCGTTCCGGAACGCCACCGGAACGTTTTTCAAGTCTTCCGCGGTCTGCACGGTCGGCATGTGCGTCACCGGCAGGCGCTGGTTCGGTGTCTCAACGAAGCCGCCGGCGGCTGGCAGCGTGGCGTCTTGCGTTATGCGTATGACTTCCGCCAGCGTCAGGCGGTTATCTCGAAGGCGGTCCGGATCGACGAGCACTTGTACTTGGCGGTCGCGCTGTCCCCAAATAGCTACGTTCGCCACGCCCGGAACCGACATTAGCCGTGGGCGGACTGACCAGCGGATCAGGGTTGTCATCTCCGTTTGTGAAAGCGTGTCCGACCAGACACCGATCTTCATGACACGGCTTGTGGAAGATAAGGGAGACAGGATGACCGGCGTCTTGGCGAGTACCGGAAGTTGACCGGTCAAGGTCAACAGCCGCTCCTGAACCAGCTGGCGATCGGCCATAAGCTCCGTGCCGTCGGCGAAGATCAGGACGACGGAAGACAATCCCAGCACCGACTTCGACCGCATCGTTTTCATGCCCTTGACACCGTTGAGGGCATTTTCGATAGGGGTTGTGATCAAGCTCTCTACTTCGGTCGGAGAGAGTCCCGGCGCTTCCGTCTGAACCTCCACAAGGATCGGTGAGAATTCGGGAAAAACGTCGAGCGGTGTCTGCTTGATGACCTGCCATCCCGCAACCAAGAGAAGAACCGAGAGCGCCACCACAACCCACCGGAGCGACAGCGCGGCAGTGATGAGGGTTCTCAATGACCTGCTCCGAATTCCGTACCGAAGAGCTCTGTGGCCTCTTGAGCAACGACTTGGAGGCCGGGAGTCAGGCCGCGCGAAAGAAAGGCGTTCGTTCCACTCGTCTCCGTCAATTCCACGCGGCGGCGGCGATAGACGTGCGGAGCTTCGTTCACATAGACCCAGGTACCGCCGTGAACGTCATAGAGCACTGCGGACAACGGCACAGACAGTCCCTTGCGTCCCGCAGTTCGCAATGGAAGCGTCGCCGAAAGGCGCTGGCCGGGCCTCAATTGGAGGTTCGGATTTTGCGATCTCGTAGTAGAGGTCAGAGGTTACTGCAAGCGGATCGGCCGTCGGTGGCGCTTCGACACGGCGGCCTGCGAGCGCGGGGCCGGTACCATCAATGTCGCGAATCGTCACGGTGGAGGCGGAACCAATAGTTTTTAGATCTCCCGAATAGATCGGGACGCGCAGCCAAACCGTTCGCAAATCTGCGACTTCAAAGAGCGGCGCTCCTGCCGTTACATTTTGTCCCTCAGCCGCCAGGAGTTGTCGCAGAATTCCGTCCGACGGAGCCACGATTGTCATGTCGACATCGGCATCCAAAGGATGCGTCTCCAGCCTCTTCAGACGCTCTTGGGCGGCATCGTGGGCGGCCTTGGCCTGCCCGAATTCCTGATCCGCGAGTTCTACATTTCGTTTGCTTCCGGCCATGTCGCGCAACAGTTGCTGCGCGCGTTGCAACTGCTGCTGGGCGGTGCCGTATCTTGATTTCGCCGCCTGTAGATCTGCTTCATAGGTGGTCTTTAGATCGCGCTGCGGGGCGAGCATCGGTGTCAGCCGAAATAGAGGCTGCCCATTTCGCACGGCCTGCCCGACGGTGATACCCGAACGGGATGGTGCGACTGTACCGGAGGCTGGTGCCGCGACGATCAGCGCTTTGCCAGGAATCGCCAAGACATCGCCGGCAATTTGGATCCGATCCGCTGAGGTTCGTTCGGTAACAGTAGCCAACTCGATGCCGAGCCTTTTTTCCGCCTCGGCAATCAGGGTGATCCG
>CAZETQ010000027.1:4946-35423 GCA_964515165.1 uncultured Solibacteraceae bacterium
CAGTAGCCAACTCGATGCCGAGCCTTTTTTCCGCCTCGGCAATCAGGGTGATCCGCCCGCTTCGCTGCCGCTGTAATTGCGATTTCTGCTGCTCGTAGGTCAGGCCGCGCAGCCAGGGCCTTGTCCAGAAGGTCGCTCGCGACTGGCGGCGGTATAGCGTCAACCGTGTCGGCGGAGACATCAATTCCAGAGTGGTCGATCGAGAGTCCGAGCGCAATTCTAAGCCGCTCCGAAGCGAGTGTCACATCATGTTTCAGCCGTACGAGTTGCTCACTGGCCGTTGCGGCTTCGGTCCGTGCCGCCATTGCCTCCAGCTCACTGATATCTCCGGCTCGTAGCCGGGAGTTCGTGAGCTCGACAATCCGGTTCCGCAGTGTGGCGATACGCTCTCCGGCTTGCTCCCGCGACTTCGCCAGCAAGAGGTCGGCATGTGCCAACCGGGCATCTCTAGCCGTATTCAATCCGTTTTGATCAAGCTTTCTGCAAGCTGGTCGTAAGCCGCTTGGGAAGCTTCAATCCGTCGGGGCCTGGACCAGAACGCATCGACCGGAAGATTGAAAATCAACTCAAAGGGTTTAAGGCCGACAGGAAATAGCATGTCCAGCCGTGGATTACGTAAGAGCCCCGCATCGATCAGGTCTCCACGCGCAAGCCCCAGCGCCGCAAGATCGGCCTGTAGTTGTGTGTTGTTCCAAAGCGCGATGGCTGCCGCGTCGTCGCCGGAAAATGGCTGGTCGCGCCTGATGCCGGGAGGAAACTGTGGCTGCTCTTTCGCAGGCACTGTGGGTATAGCCGGCAGTCTCGTTCTGGCCGCAATTCCAGCCGATGTCACCTGAGTTGGGACAACAGGGACGTTTGGCTTGATGCAACCCGCCAGTAGAAGGACTGGTAACGCCGCGACCACAGCTTGTTTCAGCCTTGAATGGAGTGGACGCCGCCACATGCATTCTCAGAAAATCACAGCCAGCTTAAAATTCCCTTCAATGCGCTTTCAGGCGATTTGAAGGTTGGTAAGAAATAATGAAGCCAATGCGCGTGCTTGTTGTCGAAGATGACCCGACAATGGCCGCACTCCTGGAGCGGGCGCTGCGAGAAGAAGGGGAGGCCGTGGTCCTCGAGCGTGACGGTCTCGCTGCCGTTGAGACTGCCCACGCACATCCTTTCGATGCCATCATTCTCGACGTAATGTTGCCCGGGCTCGATGGGTTTGGTGTGGTCCATCGGCTCCGGCAGCGCGGTTGCCAGACTCCGATACTGATGCTCACGGCGCGAGACACGAATCGAGATGAGATTCACGGTCTAAACGTCGGAGCCTATGACTACCTGACAAAGCCGTTCGATCTGGAGGTCCTGATTGCTCGCGTGCGTGCAGTTGCCCGGCGAGGCGCAGCCCCGCTGTCTCTGGTCTTATCGGCAGCCGACCTGAAGCTAAACACGGCAACCCGGGAAGTAAAGCGAGGGAAGCGGGAACTCGAGCTTACGCGGACGGAATATAGCTTGCTGGAGGTACTTGTTCGCAATGCGGGCCGCATCGTACCGAGAGAGCAAATCATTGAAACTGTATGGGGCTTTGATGCTGACGTCGAGAACAGTACCGTGGATACCTTTGTTCATCTTCTTCGCCGCAAGGTAGACATGCCGGAGGAACCGAAGCTCATTCACACGATTCGTGGCGTGGGCTATGCACTTCGGGACAAAGCATTATGATGCACACGCTGGCGCTTCGGACCCGGCTCACACTCATTTATGGCGGCTTGTTGTTCCTTGCGCTTGCGGTTTCTGGAACTGCCGTGGTCACGCTCCTGCGGTACCGTCTTACGGCTCGCCTGGACGCAACTTTGGATCACCGTCTTCAAGGAGTCGAAAATTTCCTCATTCGGGAGACGACGGCTACAACGGAGCATATGATTCCAGTCGAACTGGAAGAGTATGCGTCAACGCAACCGGAGGGGCACTACATTGAAGTAACCGAAGAGCGGGGAAAGCTTCTGCTCAAAGGCGCTCCGGTACTTCCACCAGCCCGGAGCCGGGAAAAGGCCTTCTCGATTTATGGGAAAACTTATCACGCAAAAGCGTCCGCGTCCGCGGAGCCGATTGACGAGTCCGTTCAGGAGATCGCTTTCTTGCTTCTGGGTTCGTCCCCGGTTTTACTCGTGCTTATCGGGCTGACGGAGTATTGGATTAGCAGCCGGTCCTTGAAACCCGTGGATGCGATGACGCGGGCGGCGCGTTCGATTGGCGCGGAGAGCCTGAGCGGCCGCCTGCCGGTACCGCAAACGCGGGACGAGATCAGCCGCCTGGCAGAGGCGTGGAATGAGATGCTGGGCCGGCTGGAGGAATCGTTTGCGCGAACACAGCGGTTCACTGCGGATGCGGCACATGAATTACGCACACCACTCGCAGCCTTACGAACGGCAGTAGAACTATCCCTCAAACGAGATCGCGACCTCCAGGAATACAGAGAGGTATTGCGACAGATAGGCGGCATTGGGGACCGCATGAATCATCTGGCCGAGGGTCTTCTCTCAATTGCACGAAGTGACGCTTCTCCTTCAGATCAGCGTGTGGAGCCTGTCGAGTTCCCACTTCTCGTGGGAGAGGTAACGGATGAAATGCAGCCTCTGTTTGAAGACAAGGATCTTCACCTGGATGTTCATCTTCCTCGTGAGAATATTGCGATTCATGCAGATGCGGACGGAATGCGTCGTATTCTTGCGATTCTGCTTGATAACGCGCTCAAGTATTCGTCCCCAGGAGAATCAGTAACGGTGACTGTCAGCCAGGACAGTGGCCGCGTGTCACTAGCGGTGTCCGATACCGGCTGTGGCATCCCGGCGGAGTCATTGACCCGAATCTTCGACCGCTTCTATCGAGTCGACTCTTCTCGTGATCGAAAGACCGGAGGCTACGGCCTCGGCCTGGCAATCGCTCAACAGATTGCTCGAGCACACGATGGAGAGATCGTGGCAACGAGCGTCGTAGGTAAGGGAAGCACCTTTCGTCTCGAACTGCCGATTGCTGACCAGCCATCGAGATACGGTCAGACTTGAGCCCAGTAGCGCAAGAGATTGTGATAGACGCCGGTCAGCTTAATGATCGACGGATCATCCGGCAGTTTTTCCGCAAGAACGTACAATGCAGTATCCATGTCGAAAAGGATCTTTCTCTGGCCGTTGTCACGAATCATGCTTTGAACCCACGTTACGCAGCGAAACGAAATCCCGCTTGTGACTGGTCGAAGTTCCTGCTTGCTGCCAGAGGAAAATAAAACCATGTGGCCAGCGGGCAACTTGACGCGCTGTTCGCTGTAGGCATTCTTGATAATGAGTTCGCCGCCTTCGTACGAATCCGGGTTTGAGAGGAAAATCATCGCCGTGAGATCCGTTCGAACCTTATTCAAACTTCCGGGGATCGTTCGAATTGCCTTATTCACTTCAAGAGGTGACGGGTTACCTGCAATATCTCTGTAGAACTGGGGTGGCAGAACTTTAGTCGGCAGCGCGGCCGAGATGAACTTTGGCGCGGTCTCGACAGCATTCAGGACCACATCTCGAAGGTCGTCAGAAGCCGCCTTCTCGCTGATCTTTCCCTCAGTCCACTTCGCCGCGTCAAGCGAACTCTTAATTTGATTCAATTGCGCCGCATTCAACACATCTGGAATTTGAAAGAGCATAGTGATGTCGCCGGTCGAAGAGTGTGCACATGATATGTGCACACCTCACTCTCAAGTTTTTACGGGCTGACTAGAACCTCATGGTCAGGCCGATTCGCAGCGCACGCGCATTTCCCGGTGCCAGATTGTTGTTGCTGTGCGCGCTAATGATGTAGTGGTTGTCGGTCAGGTTTTCGAGATTGGCTTGAAGGCGCATCTTCTCAGTCAGCGAATAATAGAGGGCGACATCCGCTCGGGTAAAGCTGGGAATGGTGACAGTGTTGTCGATGCCGGCCCACATATCAGCTTGATGAATGATTCCAAAACCTCCGCTGAGTCTGGACAAGATCCGGTAGTTGTTCCAAAGGGAGAAAGTATGACGTGGAACCATGGCAATCTGTGCTCCTAGCGGAGCGGCGGAAGTGGCGCTGCTAATGAAGGCGTCCTGATAGCCATACCCTCCGGCTACGGTCCACCTTCCGGTGATGTTTCCGTTGATACCAATTTCAGCCCCTTTCGTGCGCTGGCTACCCGTCTGCAGAATCACCGCTGGATTGTTCGGATCCACCGATCGTGTATTTGTCCGATCAAGCCGGTAGACAGCGGTTGTCACAGAAAGATATCGCCGGACGTCCCATTTGATCCCTGCTTCGTAGTTGGTGAATTTCTCAGGTTTCAGGGTTTGGCTAGTGATATCAAGAGAACCGAACTGATCGCCGGAACTTGGAAGATACGAAACGCTGTAGTTGAAGTAGGCGGACAACGGCGTGATCGGCTTGAAAATAATCCCCGCGCGCGGAGAAACAAGATGGTCTGTCCGGCGAAAGGCGGCACTGTTTCGATTGTTGCGGACGCTGAGGTCGAACCGGTCGAAGCGCAGACCGCCAACGAGTTGCACGAATCGGGACAGGCTTACCTGGTCCTGCACATATGTGGCGGTGATGGAATTCACTGCGCGATTGTCGGCGTCCGTCGCAGACTGCCGGAAGGTGACCGGTGTAAAGTCTGTCGGATTCGCGAAAGGAACAGTGATGGACGTTACGGTGTTGCTGAAATATGCGGTTTCGCGGAAGTTGTCCGTGGCTTGCCGCCCGAACTCCGCCCCGAAGAGAAGCGTGTGCCGAATCGAGCCGGTAGATGCAAGCACTGTCGCGTCAGTTTGATTGAACGCGTTATTACGCTGTGTGGCGTTGTTATATCCCGACAAGCTCACCAGCGTCTGCGTAGCGTTGACGGCGCCCGGAAAAACGTTCTGATAGAACTTATCGTACGCGCCGAAGAGAGTGCTGTTGCGCAAATTGAATCTTGCTCCAAACTGGCGCTCGATGATCGCGGACCCGAGATTGACATCGGCATGGGTAGGACTCTCGTCGGGGTTTCCGAAGAATGTGGACCGGTGGGCATCGGACGGCCTGCCTTGATAAGAAGGAATGCCGCGATCCGTGAGTCGGCCGTCATGAAAGTATTCATATCCCACTCGGATCTTCGTCTTGTCATCCGGCAAGAACGTCAGCGTGGGTGCCACGCCATAGCGCTCCAGGTTGTAGTAGTTGCGAAAGCTATTGGAATCCTCGTACATGCCGTTTAGCCGAAACGCAACCTTCTCCCCGAAGGGCTGGTCGAAGTCGCCTGCAAAGCGCTTGTTCCCAAACGACCCACCTTGCAGAAAGATCTCGCGAAGGGGTGTGAACCCCGCTTCTTTCGTTGCGCGATTGATAACACCCCCACCGCCGCCACGCCCGAAGATCATGGCATTTGGACCTTTGAGCGCCTCGACCCGTTCGAGGTTATAGAGATCACGAAAATACTGAACGTCATCCCGGACTCCATTTACATAAAAATCCGAGGTGGTTGCGTTCCCTCGAATCACCGGCGCATCTCGATGTCCTTCTCCTGTGGCCATAGTGATTCCGGGAACGTAACGCACTACGTCCGCCATGCTCATCATCAACTGATCCTTGATCAGGTCGCGACTCACAACTGTGATGGACTGCGGAACGTCGATTAGTGGAGTGGGTGTCTTCGTCGCCGTATTGGTGGCAATGACCTGGTAGCCAGCAGCTTCGGTGACCGTAACGGTAGTGCGCTGTTCTGAAACTGGCAGCAGAATGTCAATTGACGCCCCTCGAGACTCTGCGGTTATTGTCTGCGAGACGTCCTTGAACCCGTCTGCGGAGACGCTCAGTCGATATTGCCCCGCCTCAAGTTGCAACAAGAACTCGCCTGTTGGACCGGAAACACTAGAAAGCCCCCTGGATCCTGGCTCTTACGTAGCTAGAATTCTTGCGCCGGCAATTGGTGCTCGCGTTTCATCTAGGATCCTCCCTTGGACGGTAACTCTCGACTGCGCATGCAACATACAAGCCGTGGCGCCCAATAAGCATAACCGGCCAAGCCTCTGAAATGACAAGTGTTCCGGCTCTCCCAACGTCATATCGATCTCTCCTTGAATCTTCAAGGCGAACACCAAAGGCTCACCTCGATAAGCAATTCAGTTGCGAAATTAGTATTCCATGCGAATCTTTAAATTCTCTTTAAAGCGTCCATGTGAGGAACGCGGACTTACCTCTAAGTGATTTAACGGCAATATCTTACAGCGTTGACTGAGAACGGAAAGGAAGTATCTAGGCAAGATTAACCGGCTGGAAGGTCTAAGGACGTTGCAAGACAGCATTACGCAAGCATCCTCTTTCATATGGGAGTGGGGATGCCGCCGGCCTTGTGCACATGAGCCGGTGGGCGAGACAGGGCCCCGCAAACGTGATCACGACGCCGCCGGCTCCTGCGCAGGTCTATCGCGCGTCTGTGGACATATCGGCCAATGGAGAGCCTCGTCGCGGGAGCACCCGCATGCTTGATCAATTCCAGCGCCTCTATTGAGAAAGTTTGTTCGTGGAAGCTACTGGCGAAGCGTTCCAATCAGGGCGGAGAGCGCGGCCGGCTGATGGCGTCGACTGGGATAGTAGAGATAGAAGCCTGGAAACGGTTGACACCAATCCTCGAGAACCCGGAGCAGTTGTCCGCCTTCGATATAGGGAGCGGCGTGGTTCTCCGATACAAATGCGATGCCGATCCCATCGAGGGATGCTCGCAGCAAGATCTCCACGTCATCGACGGCCAACGGCCCGCAGGCTCCGTATCTTCGCGTGCCGCTCGCGGAAGGAACTCTGGTGGCGACCCCCGGTTTACCTCCACCTGAGATGATCCCGAGCTTGCTCACGCTCTCCGATGTGATGGGCACCGGATGGTTTGCCGCCGACGCGGCGAACGTCAAGCAAGGAATGGCTGAGGTAGAACGGGGCGAAGGCATCGCCATTGAGGAGGCGGAGCACCGATTGCGGAAGAAGCATGGCTTTTCGCGTTGAGATTGCGCCGCGTGCCCTTGCGGACCTCGATGACATCGCCGATTACATCGCCCTTCACGGAAGCCATGAGCAAGCCGGGAATTGGTTCAACAGCATGATTGCTGCCATCGCGTCGCTGAAGGACCTGCCGAACCGCTGCCGTTGGAATACTCCGATCCCTCCAAGCGCATCTGTTCTAACGATATCCCTGCGACGCGTGAACGAGTCTGATGCGGCGGCAACTCAGGGAAGGGTGTATGTTAGGCCGGTCGTCGCCTGAAATGAATTCTTCCGGAATCCCGGTGATGGATTGTTTATGAAGGTGTTGACGAGACCGACGGTAAACATCAGGCGGCGGTAAACCGGAAGAGTCAGCGTGAGATCTCCTGTCGCCGAATAAGCATTCAGGTTATTCCAGGCGGGAGTGGCGGTGAGATGCTGGGTCAACCTCGTGCCGCGGCGGAAGCGGTGACTAAAGCTCTGCGCGAAGATCGACCCCACCAAATTCTGGTCTTGCGCCGGATCGGCGAACGCCTGCTTCAAATAGCTGAGGCTCGTTCTTAAATCGGCTTCGGAGTTCTCGCGCTTCATGACCGTCCAGCCGAGACCTCCGCCATAATTCTGCGCCAAATCCAGACCTTGAGAAAAATTGTGATCGAAGGTAGTCCGCCCGAAGCTGAACAGGCGATTGGTGAAGTACATGTCGTGCTCCAGGTCCCCATGCAGAATTTCCGTGCGAAGTTCCACGCTGTTGGGCTGAGTCAGCGTCCCGTACGCGCCGTTGAAGTTCAGGATGGTCCGATGTCTCGGTTCCATCCACGTTTCCCTCGGAATGGAGCGCACAAGGCCAATCGTCCCCGTATAAGTCTGGCTGGTCTGCGTCGCTTCGACCACGCGGACCCCTCCGGTGAACGTTCCCTTCCATGCCTGAAAGAAATCCGCACGCTGTGAGATGGCTCGCTCGAATTCCTGGTGTTCCAGAACATGGCTCATGTTGCGGACCGCTACCTTCCGCTCGTCCCGTCCGGCGTTCCGTACCACCAGGCTGTTGTCCTCGAGAGAAATCGTCCCTTGTGGAAACCTTGCCGGATCTCCGCCTCTGCGCAACTTTGTGTTCTTTTCGATGACCGCGAATACCTGCGGAGACTGCACGTCCTGAACCTTGCTCCAGGAAACCTTCACTTCGCCGATCGACTCGCTGCGGAACACGATGGAGTCGCCGTCGGAGCGAACAAAACGTCCGGTCAGCTTTTCGCCATTCTTGAACAGCAGGACGTCCGGCGCTTTCACAGCAGGTTTTGCGGTTTGACCGTGTGCGGCCAGTACGGAAAACACAAGGGCGAGGAAAGAACAATATCGAATTTGCATGCAGACACGTGCGCGGCCGGTTCACGGCAGCCGCCTTCGTAGTACTCGCGCGTCACGAAATCGTCAAACAGCAAACGCGTCCGAGAGACGAGAGCCTAAGAATAGGATCGCAGGAATTCGCGGAGAGGGTGAGTTGGCCCAGGCCCATCCAGGCTTTCAGATCGTTGTGCAGGCCGGATAGCGTGACCGGCGACTGTTTCGGAGGCTTGGGGAAAATCCGGAGGGGCGATCGGTTTGTCGCTGGGCAGAAGCAACTTTCGATCTTCGCCCGCGACCGGAGCCGGACTCCTGGATGCGGCAAGGAATGTCCTGCGCCTCATCGAAGTCTCCTGAGCGGCCTCATCTTACTAACTCCATTCCGGATTTTGCCTGGCTGGTCAAGCGTGCATGAATCTCCCGTTCTGTAGCGGCCTCGGAGGCTCGCCCCAAACGATCGTAGACGCGGGCCAGGCGATAGTGCGGAGCCGGATCGTCGGGCCGTAACTTTGCCGCGCGCTCCAGTTCCACCGCCGCCTCCGGGAAAGCCCGCCGCCTTTCCAGCGCCAGTCCCAGCTCAAAATGCGATTCCCAGACGTTGGCGTCCAACTCAATCGACTTCCTCAGCAGCTTTTCCACCTCCGCCGGATCGCCGGTCCCCATCGACAAAGCCTTGGCATACAAAAACTGGCTCATCGGATTCGAAGGCTGCTGCTGGGCGAACTGCGCAAACACCGCGATGACGGCGGGCAGCTTTCCTTCAGCCACATCGATCATCCGTCCCAGGAATCTGTAAGGTTGATCCACTTTCGGAGACAGCTTGGCGACCCGCAGGAAGGAGTCGATGGCTTGCGGAAAGCGGCGCAACCCGTAAAACGCAACTCCCCGGCCGAGTTCCAACTGCGCACTGTTGGGGAATCGCTTCAGCCCCGCCTGAAGCGTCTCCAGCGCCGGTGCAAATCGCTCCAAGCGGAGCTGCTGCTCGGCGAGCTGAAAGTACGATGCCTCGGCTTCCGGCCGGAGCCGCAGGACCTGCTGAAACTCCGCTGCACTCTCCGGCAGTTTTCCCGCAGCAGCATAAGCCTGCGCGGCTTGCTGGTGAAACATGCTTAACCCGATGCGCATCTGGGGATCCCCCGCCGAGACTCGCTCGCTACGCCTGGCGCTCTGCATTGCCAGATCGAGTTTGCCCTGGCGGAAATAGACCTGCGCCAGCGCCAGCAAGGCATCGCCTCTCTGGGGTGCCAACTTCGCCGCCGACTCCAACTGAGTCTGAGCGCGGGCAAGGTCGTTCTGATTGAGCGCCGCTAACCCGGCTTTGAAGACAGTATCGAAGTCGGCCGCGAATGAAAGTAGCAGCGCCCCGATGCAGACCGTTCCCACGTTCGCTTTCCCGATGCGGGCAGAAGACCGGCTCTGCCCGCCGTTGTGAAGCCTATCAGAACTGCAGTCTCAGCGCGAACTGATACTTTCGCTCCGATCCCGCTGCCGTGCTGGTCACCTGGCCAAAGTTGGCGTCCTGACGATTATTGTTCGGCGTGCCGTATTGGGGGGTATTTGCCAGGTTGAAACTCTCCGCGCGGAACTGGATCCGAACTCGCTCCGTGATCGGAAAGTCCTTGAAGATGGACATATCGAGAATGCGGGTGGCGGGAGCATTGTTTGTTTGCAAGCCCAAATTGCCTCCCGTTAAAGGTCCCGGAGCAGCAACCGCTGACGTATCGAACCATTGCTCGGGACGGCGGCCCCCTTCCGGAGCCGCGGAGGGATCCTTGCCGGAAACCAGGTCCGGCCGGCACGCGTTCCAGATTCCCTGACAACCATTGGACCGAAGCGTGAAGGGGACTCCGGTGCGCAGCGAAAGCAGCCCATTCATCTGCCACCCTCCCACGAAGAAGTCCGCGGCGCGGCCCAGATCCGCACCATAAGCCTTTCCGCGGCCAAACGGAATGGCCCAGGTGAACGAACTGGTGAAGTTGTGCCGGATATCCCAGGCGGCGGTCGAGTACCCGCTGCCGTAGTCGCGAGGATCCGGAGTGCCGAATCCTGTGGAACCGCTGAGCGTGGTGCCCGTATTCGCCAGCGCGTGACCGTAAGTGTACGAATTGAGGAACTGCAGACTATTGGAGAACCGTTTCTCGAACTTCGCGGTCATTCCGTGGTAGTTGCCATACCCAAACGACGCGGTACCCGAAATGCCACCGATATACGGCGTCGGCCGGCGGTCTGGTGTACAACTGATTCCCGCGCTGCTTGGCGTGTTGTAACAAGCATTCCAATCCGGCTGGAACAGCTGTTTCGCCTGGTGATTGCCGACATAGGCAACTTCCAGCGCTGTCCGCCACGGCAATTCTTTCTGAACCGCGACATTCCACTTGTGAACCAGCCCGTTGCGGAAGTTGGTTGCCACGCCGCGGAACGATACCGGCGCGGGCAGTGAAAAGACGTTTAACGGAAATCCTCCCGACACGCCGCCGGGGAAGTAAGAATTCGCCGCGAATAGATCAGTCCCCGCCGGCCGGGCCAGATCGGTCGACTGGTTGAAGGGCACCGATTCGCCGCGATTCGGATTGCCTCCCTGATTCTCCTCTCCCCCATAGAACATGCCGTAGGAGAGGCGGAAAACCGTGTTGGCCTTCCAGTTATAAGCCAGTCCAATCCGGGGAGCGACGTTGGTCTTGTCCCAGGGGATCAGGTACTTGTCCACTTCTCCACGCGATACCCGGACATTCGGGAAAGCTGTCGCAAAGTTCGGAGGCAACGGAGCGTCCTGATCTTTTCCTTTCGGAATGTAGAGCGTCATGTCGTCGTAGACAAAATTCGACTGGCGCGCAAATTTCTCGGAAATGGGGGAGAACAATTCGTAACGGATTCCCAGGCTGAAAGTCAGCCGGGAAGTCACCTTCCAGTCGTCCTGAGCATAGAACGCCCAAGCCAGCTTCTCCGACGAAATGAAATTCGTAGTGGAAATTCTTCCATCATTCACATGGCCGAGAAGGAACGAGGCAATCGGGTCGCCCGTCAGCGAATTCATCTGGTTCACGACAGAAGGAAACGCCGTGTCGTTCTGGCTGAAATTCATTTCCCCGTGAGGGTAAGGCACCTGGAAGAAGGGGAACTTGATCATCCGGTACTCCGCGCCAAACTTCATCGAGTGCGTTCCCTTGGTGATCGCGACGTTTTGAATGAAATCCCAAACGTTGCTGTATTCCTTCGACGGCAGCCAGTCGTTGGCGCCGATCTGGTTGTATCTCTGAGTATTGCTGCTATCCCGGAATTGAATCTGCGGCAACCCGCCGTTCAGAGTCGTCGTCGGGTTATAACCGCCAATCCCAAATGCGGTGAATTGATCCGTATCCGGAGTTGCGCCCACTCGCGATGTCACCAGCCGGCTATAAGCCGCGCGAGTCTCGCTGATAATCGAGGGGCTCCACACCCGTGTATAGCTGATCATCGCGTTACGGCCCAAATTCTCCTCGGTGACGGCGTTAAAGGGAGACCCATCCAAGGCCCCCGGCAACGGCGGAGCGTTGAATTTATTCATGTTCATCCAGCTCAGCGAGCCGAACAGGCTGTCCTTGTCGGAAAGCCGGTAATCCACCCGAGCATCACCCTGATCCGTCACCTGCTTTCCGGGAGTCGAGACAAAGTAGCTATTCTGCGGAAAGCGTCCGATCGGAATCGGCTGATTGGTGGCCGGGTAGAGAGCCGCAATCTTCGCGGACGCCGGATCGAATCGGCTAACCGGGATTCGATTTCCCTCGAATGGCATGCGGGTCACCTGTCCGTTTGGCCCAAACACTGTACTGTTCGGATCGAAGATCTGCCCTTGCAGGACGTTCGTGCCCGGAATCTGCGCTCCCAGGAGACTCGAGAAATCGCCTCCGATCATGGCCTGCGTCGGAATCGTGTAGAACCCGCCATAACCAATGTTCTGGACAGAGCCGCCCGTGGAGGCGATGCGAGTCCCCTGATAGTTGCCCATGATGAACAACTTGTTCTTGATGATCGGCCCGCCCAACATTCCGCCGAACTGGTTCTGGTGGAAAGGTCCGCGCCTCGTGCCAGCCTTATTGAACTCCCAACGGTTCGCGTTCAGCTTGTCGTTTTGCAGAATTTCCCATAGTTTGCCGTGGAATTGATTCGTCCCCGAGATCAGGTTGACGTTGACCACGCCGCCGGCCCCGCGTCCGTATTCCGCGTTGTAGCCGTTGGTGAGGACCTGCATCTCGATCACTTCCACCGAAGGCCCAATGACAAATGCGGTCTGATTCAGGAAATCGATCACATTAACGTTGTTGTCGACGCCGTTCAACAGAAAGTTGTTTTGGCCGTTGGATCGGACGCCGTTCGCCGAGAATCCTCCGCCCGCGGCATCCCGCGCTCCCGGCTCGGCAGGAAGAACGCCCGGCGACAATCTGGCCAGGAACGTAAACGTTCGCTGTCCTCCCAAGGGCAGCTCCGACATACTCTTGTTGCCCAGATTCGCCCCCAGGGTTGTGCTCTCCGTTTGCAGCAGGGGAGCGTCGGCCGCCACTTCCACCGATTGCGTAACGTCGCCAACCTGGAGAGTGATCGGTACGCCCACACGGTCGCCACCGGCAATCACGACGTTTTTCTGCGCCATACGGCGGAAACCCGGCGCCTCCACCGTAATGGTGTAAACGCCCGGCTTCAGGAGAGGCCGCACATAATCGCCACTGTCGCCGGTCGTAACTTCGTAGCTTTGTCCGGTAGAATCTTCGGTGATGGTTACCTTCGCGTTGGCGATCGATCCGCCTTGCGGATCGGTGACCGCCCCGGTGATCGTTCCAAGATCGCGCTGCGCATATGCGCTGACGGCTAGCAGCAGGCACCCCAGTACCCGCAGGAAAGCACCATGACTTTTCATGTTTACCCCTTCGTCTGTAGATAATGCATAAGTACTATCCGACGTTTGGTGAACAATATCACCGATGTAACAGAGAATCAAGAACCTTTGCAGGTAGATTAAGGAACGCTAACTGACGTTTAAATCAGCTCACCTTCGCCTGCTGCTGCCGGTCGCCGCTGGGATCGTCCTGCTTGCGTCTTCTGCGGTATTCCCCTTTCCGAAGTTCGAGGACACCGCTTTCCGCCGTGGTCTGACGTTACCCAATCGTTACGGGGGCGTTCAGAAAAAGCGCGTCATTCTGGAGACGACAGGAAACGGCGTCGCCCTGATCGACTATGACAACGACGGCGATAATGACCTGCTGTTTACCAACGGCACAACCCTCAGCCGGAAACCGGTGGAACCGCTCAGCACGGTACAGCTTTATCGCAACGACGGCGGAAAATTCACCGATGTGTCCCGCGCCGCGGGCTTTCGCGACGAGGGCTGGGCTCAGGGAGTCTGCGCCGGCGATTACGACAATGACGGCGCCATCGACGTTCTTATCACTTATTACGGGCACAACCGGCTATTTCAAAACCGTGGCAATGGAGCGTTTCAGGATGTAACGGCCCGGGCAGGCCTGCCCACAACCGGTATCCGCTTCGGTTCGGGGTGCGCGTTCTTCGACTACGACCGGGACGGGCATCTCGATTTCGCGGTCGCAAATTACGCCGATATCGATCTCGCCAGGGTTCCCCTGCCGGGTACGGGGGAATTTTGCCGGTGGAAGGACTTGCCTGTCATGTGCGGACCGCGAGGACTTCCGATGGCCCGCACCTTTCTCTATCGCAACCGGGGCGATGGAACGTTCGAGGACGTTTCGGAGTCCGCGGGCATTAGCAAAGCGGGGCCGCGCTATGGGTTAGGAGTCGTTGCCGCCGACTTCGACAACGACGGCTGGCCGGACTTCTATGTCGCTTGCGACATGACTCCCAGCATGCTGTTTCACAACCGGCGGGACGGCACGTTTGAGGAACGCGGGGTCGCGGCCGGCGTCGCCTACAACTATGACGGTCAACTGCAGGCGGGCATGGGCGCGGCTGTCGCCGACTATAACGCCGATGGTCTGTTCGACATCGCAAAGACCAACTTCTCCGGCGACTTGCCGTCCCTGTACCGGAATGAAGACGGCAGGTTTCTAAGTGACGTTTCGCTCCAGTCCGGGTTGGCGGCCAACCACCTTCTGGGATGGGGAATCGCCTTCGGCGACTTCGACGAGGATGGCTGGCCTGACCTCGTCATCGCCAACGGCCATGTCTACCCGGAAGTCGAGGGTAGCTCCATCGGCGAGCGTTATCCGCAGCAGACCTTGATCTACCGGAATCTGGGAACAGGGAAATTTGCCGACATGACGGCTTCCGCCGGACCTGGATTTCAGGCGCTGCGCCCCGCCCGGGGATTGGCAACCGGCGATCTCGACGGAGACGGACGCCTTTCGATCGTCATCGTCAATATGAACCAGACACCGACCCTCCTGGCGTCTAGCGGCCCGCGCCAGAACTACATTCACCTGACACTCCAGGGGACCAGGTCGAATCGAAGCGCGATCGGCGCCCGGGTAATTCTGGAAACCGCGGGTCATCGCCAGATGCGGGAAGTGGCCAGCGGTGGAAGCTTCTATTCGCAGAACGATCTCGGCCTGCATTTCGGTTTGGGAAAAGCAACCGTCATCGACCGGCTGGAAGTCCGATGGCCCAGCGGGACAACGCAGCGATTCCAGTCGATTCTGGCAAACCGAAGGCTGAAGCTCACCGAAGGCGGCGATCTGGTGTCAAGGTGAGCCCGCGCGGGCAGCTCAAAAGCTCTCAGGCGGCGCCGGATAGCGAGAGTCCCGCCGGATCGCACTGATTCCAGCCTTCCAGCAGCGTCTCCAGTACCTTCTGGGCAGCAAGAAGAGGTTCTGCCTTCTGCTCGAAATTGCCCGTCTGCGTCAGGTAAAGAACGTATTCGTAGAGCCGGGTCAGTCGCTCGCCCAGTTCCGGAGCTTTGGCGCAGTCGAGAGACGCCAATAATTCCGCCAGAATCTGCTGGGCCCGGCCAATCTGATTCGCCCGTTCACGGATGTCCCCGCTGGCAAGCGCGTCGGCTGCCTTCCGGATCGCTTCGATTGCCGCCCGGTAGAGCATTCGCGTCAATTCCACGGGGTCGGAAGAAATAATCGCTGTTTCTGCGTATGCCTGGTAAGCCGCTGGAGCATTCATTGCTAAGGTTCTTATCGGCGGTTCAGGGATTCCCTTTATTGCTGTTCCGCCGGGCGTAGAGTGGCCGCCAGGCGCAGCACCTCTTCGGTCGGCAGCTGCTGCACCACTTCGCGAGTCTCCCGATTGACGATCCGCACCAACGTCCGCCGGGACTCCCGGTCAAAGAAGTAAGTCAGCTCGTTGCGCTGGCCCAGCAGCTGTTCTTGATTGATGGCCCGTACTGCCCGAACCAGCTCCCGCCTCTCCGCGGACTCGCGAGGGGAGAGAGGCTGCTGCTCCGCGTGAATATGCGCCTGCGCCTTCCCGCCAATGGAACGCATGTCCATAACGCCCTCCAAAAATGTCTTTCGAGGCTTATCGGCGGAATCGAATCCCTCTTGAGGAAAAGAGGGTTAGACGAGATTCAGGGCCTTCGACATCGTGCCGCGCTCGGCCTGAATCTTTTGCTGAAGCAACGTGATCGCGTAAATCAACTGTTCCGGACGCGGCGGACAGCCCGGGACATAGACATCCACAGGAATCACCTGGTTTACCGGAACCAGCGCGTAGTTCGAGAAGACACCCATCGACGTTGCGCACGCACCCATGGAAATCACCCACTTGGGCTCTGGCATCTGTTGATACAGCTGACGCACCACCGGCGCCATTTTGTTCGAAACGCGCCCGGCAATAATCATCAGGTCCGCCTGGCGGGGCGAGCCCCGAAATACCTCGGCGCCGAATCGCGAAATGTCGAAGCGCGATGCCGTCATCGACATCATCTCGATCGCACAGCAGGCCAAGCCGAACGCCATCGGCCAGATCGAATTCTTGCGGCCCCAATTCAAAACGTTGTCGATCGTCGTCAGCAGAACGCTATCGCCGGTGACATTGGTGTTTCCTTCATCGTCAATGCGGTGAAAAAAATCTTCCGGGACTGAGCCGAGTTCGATACGGTTTTCCATGAATCCGTTTGCCGTCTTCAGTATCCCATATGCTTCCAGCGGGGGTGATGCGAGGAACAGCTAGAATGGGCAATTGAGTCGCGCGCCTCACCATCACGAGGATTCCCGGCCCAGTTCCCTCGTCCAGCTTGCCTTGTCCCGCGGAGTTCAACCGCAGTATTGGGATATTTTCGGCCACCATCATCAAGCATCGCCGGCGGTGCTGGAGGCGATCCTCGCGGCTTTGGGCCCGGAAGAAGGTTCTCCGGTTCCGCCGGCTATCGTTCTCACAGAAGGATCCGCCTTTGAGCTTCCCCACGCGCTCGAACAGGCTCAGGTCGTCCTGGAGAACGGGCAGGTCGTCGACCTGCCGGGGCCGGTTGCGCAGGTGCCGGGCACCCTTCCGCTCGGCTACCACTACCTGCAATGGATGCACCGCGAAATGCCCGGGGAGTCACGGCTCATCGTATGCCCTCCCCAGGTCTGGGCCGGCGGCAATCAGCGTTGCGCGGGAATCGCGATCAGTCTCTACGGCTTACGATCTGCGCGCAATTGGGGCTGCGGCGATTTTCGCGATCTGAAAGACTTTTGTTTCTGGACAGCCAGCGTCGGAGGTGAGTTTGTCGCGCTGAATCCTCTTCACGCCATCCACAACCGCCAGCCCTTCAATACCAGTCCCTATCTTCCGCTCTCCAGTTTGTTTCGTAACTATCTGTATCTGGATCTTGAGGGCATGGAAGGATTCGCTTCCGCCTCTATTCGTGCTGAGTTCAGCTCCGCCGCCGTGCAGCGGGAATTGGCGGAGTTTCGTTCTTCCGAGTATGTGGAGTATGAAAAGATCGCCAAGCTGAAACTCCGGTTTCTTCGTAAGTTGTTCGCCGAATTTCGCGGCAGCGCGGAATTTGATGAGTTCGAACGGCGCGGCGGCGGATTACTCCAGACTTTCGCTTTGTTTTGCGCGCTCGATGAGCATTTTCAACGAACGAAGCCGGGTACCTGGGTATGGAAAGACTGGCCTGCGGAGTATCACCATCCACAGTCGTCCGCCTGTCTGGAATTTGTCCGTGAGCATCCTGACGAATTGCGGTTTCATGTCTGGCTGCAGTGGCATATCGAAACTCAACTGCAAAATGTGCAGGCGCACGCCCTCCAATGCGGAATGTCTATCGGGCTTTACCACGATCTGGCATTGGCAACGGACCGGTTTGGCTGCGATCTTTGGTCGCACCCGGAGCACTTTGCGGCAGGGTGCCGGGTTGGCGCTCCTCCCGACGCGTTCTCGCCCGAGGGACAGGACTGGTCATTTCCTCCTCCCAATTCGGCCTTCGCCCGCAAGGATGGTTACCAGTTATTTGCCGCCTCGATCCGAAGGAATGCCTGCCCGGGAGGCGCGCTGAGAATCGATCATGTCATGCGCCTGTTCCGTCTGTTTTGGATTCCGGAAGGACACCCGGCCAAGGACGGAACTTACGTTCATGAACCATGGCGCGATCTTCTGGGAATCCTGGCGCTCGAAAGCCACCGGCTGCAATTTCACGTGATCGGCGAAGATCTCGGCACAGTGAGCGAGGAAATCCGCCAGGGCCTCGGCGAGTACGGTGTCCTGTCCTACAAAGTTCTCTATTTCATGCGGGGACCGGACGGAAAATTCCTGCCGGCAGCGGAGTATTCGCCGCAAGCCGCGGCGACGATAACGACGCATGACCTTCCGACCATTGCCGGGTTTTGGGAAAGCCGCGACATTGAAGCGCGATGGCAGGCCGGACTTCTCTCGGGCCATGACCGCCAGAAGCAGCAGGAAGCCCGTGCGGCCGACAAACAGTATCTGCTGGAACTGTTACATGGCGAGAAGCTGGTAACGCCGGGCTTCCCTTCTGTCGCCCAACAAGTTCCGTCCATGACGCATGAGCTGCAGGATGCGATTCTGACGATGCTGGCATCGACGCCGTGCAGCCTGCTGGTGATCAATCAGGAGGATCTGACGCTCGAGGCGGACCAGCAGAACCTTCCCGGATCGATCGCGGAATATCCCAACTGGCGAAGAAAGATGAAGCTCAGCATTGAGGATTTGCGCCATAGCCAGGCGGGCATCGGCTTGTCGGCAAAACTGCGCCGCTGGCTTGACGATTCCGGCAGATCGCGCGGGAAACCTGCATGAGAGCGCTGCTTCAACGAGTAAGCCAGGCGCGTGTCGAAGTAGATGGAGCGGCAGTTGGCCAGATCGCGGAAGGTTTGTTGATCTTTCTCGGAATTGCCCGCCACGATCGGGAGCGGGATGCCGAATACCTGCTCAAGAAGATCGTTACGCTTAGAATCTTTCCGGACGAACAGGGGAAGATGAATCGAAGCGTCGAAGATACCGGCGGCGGGTTGTTGATTGTTTCTCAGTTCACGCTGTATGGCGATTGCCGGAAAGGACGCCGGCCCAGCTTCGATCGAGCCGCATCGCCGGAAGACGCCAACATTCTTTACGAATTTTTTGTCAGCCGCGCCCGGGAAACGAAACTTGTCGTGCAGACCGGTGTTTTTCAGGCTGCGATGAATGTTTCTCTGGTCAATTCCGGTCCTGTCACGCTTCTTTGCGAGTCAGAAAATGATCAGGCTCGTCCGTCCTTCTGGACCGCAGATTGACATAGTTAACATTTGAGTACTACAGTTCTAGCAGTAATCAAGATGGCAACTCCACAGAAAGCAGTAAGTGATCCTACACTATTAGCGGCCGCTCTCGAGGGCCTGCTTTTGCAGAAACAGCGTATCGAAGATCAGATTTCTACCGTTCGTTCGTTGCTTGGAAAATCCGGTGGGCGTGCTGCGTCGACTAGTGCGCCCGCGGCGGCACCCCGTACAAAGCGTGTGCTAAGTGCGGCGGCCCGTAAGCGCATCGCTGAAGCGCAGAAGAAGCGTTGGGCTGAGTACCGGAAAAAATCAGACAAGTAAGCTCGTTCGAGTTATCAAATCTGCCAGCTGAATCTTCGTAGGATTTCATCGACAGCCCCGATCCCGGACACCCGCCCGTTTTCGAAGAACACCGCTCTTGTACCTAGAGTCCTGGCAAGAGTCGTATCGTGAGTAACCACGATCTTCGCCTGCGGCAGGCCGGCCAGCAGCTCGATGAGGTTGCGTTGTCCGGGTGGATCCAGATAGGTCGTCGGTTCGTCGAGGATCAGAACCGACGGCTCCATGGCAAGAATGCCGGCGATTGCCGCGCGGCGTTTCTCGCCGGAGCTGAGGTGATACGGCGCGCGTCCGGCGCAATGGGCGATTTGTACACGCTCCAGCGTTCGCGCGGCCAAAGCCATTGCCTGTTCGCGCGGCATACCTTGATTCATGGGGCCGAAGGCGACGTCTTCCAGTACCGTCGGCATGACTAACTGCTCGTCGGCGTCCTGAAAAACAATGCCGGCGTCGCGGCGTACCTGCGCCAGATTTGCCTTGGTGACGGGCCGGCCGCACACCGTGACGGAACCTTCGCCCAGCAGCAGACCGTTTAAATGGAGCACGAATGTCGTTTTGCCGGAGCCATTGGCACCGAGTAAGATCACTGTTTCGCCTTCCTGCAGTTGGAAATCCACTCCCTTGAGCGCCTCTGTCCCATCGGGATAGCGATACCGGAGCTGGCGAACGTCGATAAGATTGCGAGACATGAATGGCAGCGAGGGAAAGCGGTAGCGGCAGTTTCGATTGTACGCTGTCCAACAGAGGACCACGCGCAAAATGATTATCGGAATGGGTACGGATCTGGCCGAAGTCGATCGAATCCGTACGGCGATTGAACGCTTCGGTCCCCGGTTTACCGGCCGCGTGTACACGCCCGCGGAAGCCGCCTACGCGGAGCAAAAGGCGAACCGGTATGAGCGCTATGCCGCCCGTTTCGCCGCCAAGGAGGCGGGAATGAAGGCCATCGGCACAGGATGGGACGATGGCATCCGGTGGCAGGACTTCGAGGTGTCGAACTTACCCGGCGGCAAGCCGATTCTTCGCTTGCACGGCAAGGCACGGGAGACTGCCGATCGAATGGGAGTTCGGGCAATCAACCTTTCTCTGACGCACACCGCAAGCGTCGCCATGGCCGTGGTGATTCTGGAAGGTTAGAGAAGTTCGCAGGCAGGCTATAGCGATTTGGTTCCAGCCGGAACGCGCAGCTGCGCCTGTTCCAGGCGCCGGGATTCCTGCCAGGTGAAGATCATCCGGTGAATCACGGTCAGGTTTCCCAAAACCGCGATAACCCACAGCACGGGTGCCATCCGGTCGAACAGCGCGCCGATAATCAGCAGCACGATGCGTTCGGGCCGTTCCAGGAAACCGGCCTTACAGCTGGGGATGGTGTTCTCCGCGCGAGCCCGTGTATAACTGGTCATCACCGACGCCGTCATGACAACGGCGGTCAATACAACATAGAAGTTGCGATTGATGCTGGAGTAATAAACCAGAAGGCCCATCAGCAGCGCCAGATCCGAATATCGATCCAGGACCGAGTCGAAAAATCCGCCGAACCGCGTGACCTGGTTGGTGGCGCGAGCGACACGCCCATCGACCATATCGAAAATACCAGCGCCGACGATGACCAGGCCCGCCCATCGGAATTGTCCGCGGGCCAGCAGTACCGCCGCGCCGATGTTGATCAGCAGACCGATGAAGGTCAATACGTTTGGATGGATGTGAGACAGGGCAAGCCCGCGAACGATCAGGCGAATGATTTTGTTGCTGGAATCGCCGATCGCTTTCGTAAATGTTACCGGCACTTTGCCGCTCTCTCCCTGAGGACCGCTCCTAATCTACTCCATTTTCATGAATCGTGGTGAGTTTGAGGATCTCCATCGTCCGCGCGCCGCCCGGAATCTGAACTTTCACTTCGTCACCGACTTGTTTTCCCAGCAAGCCGCGGCCAATCGGAGAATTGGTCGAAATTTTTCCCTTGGCCGCATCGGCTTCCTCGCTGGTAACCAGCCGGTAAGTAACTTCTTCGGCCTTCAGGCTGTCGAAGACCGTGACCGTACTGCCCAAGCCTACGCGATCCAGCGGGATCTTCGACATATCCACCATCGAGAGGTCTTTCAGACGGGTGTGGAGCTGCGCCAGCCGCGCACTAACAAACGATTGCCGCTCTTTCGCCGCGTGGTACTCGGCGTTTTCGCTCAAGTCGCCGTGAGCTCGCGCTTTGGAAATCTCTTTTGGTAGCTCGCTGCGCAGCTCATATTCCAGGGCCGCAATTTCTTCCTGGAGCTTCTTCTTCAAATCCAACATTGTGAAAACGAGGTACCTCTCGATTATAAGGCCCGGGAACGGCGATTCCTAACGAGTGAGGAAAGAGAAATCGCGCGTGACGCTATCCCGGTGAATGGAAATCCGGTTCGCTGCCGGCCGGGTGGCCGTCCGAAACCGCAGCAGCCACACCCCCGGAATCTCGTTATCCAGATTCTGCATTTGGAGAATCCAGGCTCCGCGAGTGAGAGAGATCGCTTCGACCGCGGAATTGATCGGAATGGATGTCGTATCCAGGACGCGGAACATGACTTCGACCTCCTGTCCCCGCACCGGATTCTCCGGATAAATATCCAGAACCGCAACCGAGCCGGCGATTCCCGAAGGTCTGGTCAGCCAGTAAGGTACCCGAAGTTCCGTTCCCGATGTCCTGCCATGCAGCCGGATCCAGCCCTGATAAGCACCGGCGGCGAGGTCCGCGCCCTGCATCCGGACATTCAGCTTGATACTGCCTCCGGCCGGCACCGTGACGTGCGTGCTGTTCAGTTGCGGCTCCAGTCCCGCCGAAAGCTTCTCCACGTCGATATCCACGGTTTCCTCGGCTGTTCCGGCATTCGTCACCGTGAGTTCTTTCGAAATGTCGAACGGACCGGACACCAGACCGAAACTGATGCTGGTGGACGACAGAGTCAACCCGCTTTTCAATGCCGCATCCAGATTCAGCAGGCCGGCTCCGCCTTCGACCGGAGTGTACTGGCGCCCGTCTTGCGAGGAGAATGCGGTAGCGCTATTGATCAACAGAGACCGGTATTGCGCAACTTGCAAGCCCGGCCGCGCCGCCTTCAAAACGGCCGCGGCGCCCGCCACCAGCGGCGCAGCGTAGCTTGTGCCATCCAGCAGCGAAAATCCGCTGCCGTCGTAGATTCCCGCGCCCAGGGTCGTGGAGGCTGCCGTGTAAACGTCCTGCCCGATAGCCAGCAAATCCGGCTTGATCGTCCGGTCCGGCAAAATCGACGGGCCGCGCGACGAGAATATAGCGAGTTTCTGCCAGTCCCGCGGCGCCGGTTCACCGGCGAATCCGACCGACATGTTCAGCTCTGGACGATCGGCCAGGGCCTCGCGCAGCCGCGCGCCATCGCCCCGGCTGATCATCATCGCCGGCAGCGTGGCGCTGCCTACGGACATCTGAATCAGGCCGGAGGTGGAGTTGACGATCACTGCCGCTCTTGCGCCTGCGGCCGCCGCCAGATCCAACTTCACCGCAAAGTCGCATACCCCGCGAGGAATCAGGGCGATCCTTCCCGCAAGGGAGCCGTCCGCGTATGAGTTGCAGCCCAAATCGTTGCCCTCCAAAGCGGCAACATCCGCAACCTGCCCGCTGACATTCCCGCCCGCGTTGGGACCGGAGCCCGGCATGCCTAGAATCGTCTCCAAGCCTTCCGCCCGAAGAGGAAACTGGAAGACCCGGTCGTTTACCGAGGCCCCGACGGTGATAACGTTCGACGACATGGCGGGACTGTCCAGGCTTGCCGGGTCCGGACC
Organism: uncultured Solibacteraceae bacterium; assembly: GCA_964515165.1. Lineage (GTDB taxonomy): Bacteria > Acidobacteriota > Terriglobia > Bryobacterales > Bryobacteraceae > JAPKYZ01. Next base: position 28,070 of record CAZETQ010000027.1, read on the forward strand.
GGAATTTCCCGCGGTGGTGACCACCACAATGCCCGCCTGCGCGGCCCGTTCGAAAGTCTCGTCGAACAGCGCTTCTCCCGCCAGATCTTTAAAGGTCGATCCCAGGCTGAGATTGATCACATCCATCCCGTCGTCGATGGCGTCGTTAATGGCGCGAAGCACCACGTCGTCGTAAGCGGAATTTACGCAGCGCTGAAACACCCGGTATGCTCCCAGGAATGCCTTCGGCGCGACTCCGGAGATTTCGGCGTAGTTTGCCTTGACAGCAGCTCCGGCCGCGGCCATGGCCACTCCCGTGCCGTGACCGTAGCAATCCGATGCGGAGCCGCTGCGTCCCCGTCCATACAAGTCGTCGTAGCTGCGGGCCACGATCACCTTGCTGTTCAGAACGCCTTGGTCTCCCGGATTTCGAAATTTGGGAAATCCCGGCGGCGCAACCAGCGAATCGTCCTGGAAACCGGCATGGGCCGAATCGATTCCGGTATCGATAATCGCAATCCTGGCGCCCGCGCCGGCATGATCGCGTCCTCCGGCGGTTTGCCACCCCTCCAGAACCTTATGCAGGACTTGCGTCCGGTCCAGAGAGGCATGAACGAGATATACGGGATGCACACGGCGAACGCCGGCGATCGCCGACAGCCGTTTCGCTCCGTCGGCGGACGTTTCGACGGTCAGGACATTGGCCGCCGTCTCCAGCGAGTGGACCACGCGGCCGCCCTGTCTTCCGATCTCTCGCGAGACCCGGGCCTGTTCGTCCTGAATTTCGCTGCGGCGGATGCTGATCTGCTGGCGCGTGGCGGGCGCGCGGGACTGCGACATCAGCTCCACAACGGGAGCCGTCTTCAATTCCACTAAATATCGTCCCGGAACGCGCTGCGCCAGGATCGACGCGGCGGCCAGAACGAGGAGGGCGGTAACTCGAACCATGAAAATCTTTTGTTCTTTCAAATGCACTTCCAGCCGGAGGATGGCGCATCGCACCACCCTCCGGACAACCAAAATGGGATAAGCGTCCTTATCGGATCGGCACCAGCGACGCCTGAGCCGTTACCCCTCCAATCGACAAGGTGATAGGCTGCACGCCCACCGGAGCATTTGCCGGCACGGTCACGTTCACCTGATAACAGCCGATCAGCGTCGGCGCCAAACCGCTGAACTGCACGGCCGCCGGCACCCCGCCAATCGTTACTTCCGGCCGCGTGTTCGTCTCCGACAGCGGGTTGCTGGGTGCGGGCTGACCGCTGGCCGGCTGATTGGTGACTGCTCCCAGGCCGTTCACGTAGAGCTGCAGAACCTGGCCTCTGGCGACGGGATTGGTTGCGCCGACAACCTGAAAGGCCTGATCCTGGGCCACGACAATGCGCCGTCCGGTCTCGTCCCGCTCAAAGAATCCCGGTGAAAAAGCCGCCAGCGGCACCGTCACCAGAACCGTCGAAAGCCCGTTGTAGGAACGCTCGTTCCGCGAAACTTTCAACTGGACGTTGCTCGATCCGAACATCTCCCAAGGAATCTGAACATTCACCTGGTTGCTATTAATAAAGTGGATTCCGCCGGGAAAACTCTTACCCGAGGAAAGGTCGTCGAAACTGACGCTGACGTTCGACAAAGCGATGGGCAGATATGGAGTGGTGAACGTCCGGCTGACATCCGACAGGCCTTGCCCAAAGATCGAAATGTAGGAGCCGGGCTGAAGCCCCTGCCCCAGGCGGAACGACGCGGCGTCGACCACCCCGCCATTGTCAATCGTGGGCTGGAGCACGGTACGGAGCGCCACGATGGTATTGATACTGCCCGCTTCGGCCCGGAAGATCTGTTCTCCCACGGACTGTCCGAGGATCGCGCCCGCCGTGGCAACACCATAGTTGTCGGTTGTCGCATTGGCATTCGTAATCGAGCCGTTGCCGCTGGCGACGGTCCACCGGATAGCTTGTCGATCCACGGGAACTCCAAGACGGTCCAGAACTTTCACTGTGAGAACGCCGCTTCCGTTATTGGTATTGAACGGCAGCTCAGAGCCGGCCGGCTCCACCAGACCATCGCCTCGCAGCGGATAGATCGTGTACGGCACGCCATCGCCGACGAGGTAAAGATACGGAATACGCAGCGACGTCGTGCCGGCGGTCGCGACAATCACCCCGTCATAGCTGCCCGCCGAGGAGACCGTTCCGCCCAGACGAACCTGGAAATCCCGGCTGCCGTTCGGCGGGAGCGTATCGGAGCTTCCGCCGACGAACGTTACTTGCGCGTTGTTGTCGGGATCCCGCTGCTGGACGGTCAGATTGACGGGTACCGCCGCGGATGTCTTATTCCGGATGCGCAGTGTCCGGGTAATGGCGCCCCCGCCATACGGCCCAAAGCCGATCGTCGCCGGTTCCGCCGTGATCGCCGGAGTCAGAGCCTTCGCGGCATCCAGCTTTCCCGCGCCTGTCGCAGTTGTCCGGGCCACATCGAAATTTCCATTGGCGTCCGCCGCGTTGATATTGGGATTGGCGCTGTTCACAACCGCGCTCTTCAGGTCGGCTCCGGTCCAGTTCGGATTCTGCTGTTTCACCAGGGCGACCGCACCGGCAACGAGGGGAACCGAGAGACTGGTGCCCTGCGCCGCAATGTAGCGATTCTGCGAAAACAGCGTGCCGTTCGGATCGTAATTCTGGGCGGCCATGTACAGGTCGGTTCCGACAGCCGTCAATTCCGGCTTGATGTCGTAAGTGCCGATCGTTGGACCGCGGGAGGAGAAATACGCCAGCCGGTCGGCAGTTTGGGGTACCAGCGTCAAGGCCGGATCCAGGGTGATCTGAGCGTTCGGATTGCCCTGTAGATACGTTCGAAGAGTCCCGCCGTCGGCATTGCCGATCAGCATTGCCGGAATGCCGGTGCCCTGCAGACCATCCAGGCGCACCGTCCAATTCTGGCCTTCCAGGTTGACCATCACCACCGCGATGGCCCCCGCGGACTGGGCATAGTTGACCTTGTCCGCCAGCGTGCAGCTTCCGCCGCGATTGATCAGCGCGATCCTGCCGGCAATCGCTCCGGCCTCCAGCGGCTGGCATGCGGTGCCACCTTCATTCAGACTCGCCACGTCCACAACCGCTCCGGTGAGAGCCGCGCCCGGTACCGGTCCACTTCCAAACATCCCGTTGATCGGCTGCAGATTGGGAGCGGTCAGTCTTTGGTAATAAATCTGGCCGTTCGTCGTTGCGCCTACGGTGATCGCCGAGGGGGCGGTACCGGGAGACTGGATCGTCCCCAGGGTGGGGGCGGGAGCTCCGACATCTCCATCGTTTCCCGCGCCGGTAACCACCGCCAAACCCAGTCTGGCGGCGTTCTCAATCGTGCTGGCCAGCGGGTCGCAGGGGGTTCCCAGGCAATCGTCCAGCGGTCCCCAATCGGCGGGAGTTCCCAGGCTGAGCGTTACGACATCCATGCCGTCTGCCAGGGCGTCCGTAAGGGCCTGCACCACGACATCGTCTGTGGTGTAGTCGTTCAGCCCGGGCGAACCGAAGATCTTATAGTTGCCGATAAACGCCTTGGGAGCCATGCCCGATACCGTAGCCGCCGGGCCGTCGGTCCGTACCCCCGCGGCGAGCATCGCAATCGCCGTCCCATGCCCGTCGCGATCGCGCGGCGAAAGGTCGTCCGGCCGCGAATTGTCCGGATGGGCCGCGTCCACCAGCATATTCACGTAGCTTCTCGCCACGATTACTTTCTGCGATGTGTATCCCGAATCGCCCCGGGGAAATCCGCCGGGAGGAGCGAGGCTGGAGTCCTGTAGCGTGGGGTGGGTCTGATCGACGCCGGCATCGATAATACCGATCCGGCGATTCAACCCCGCGTTGCCGGCTCCGCCAACGGCATTCCAGGCCGCGGGACCGTTCATCAGGCTGATGGCCTGGTCGTCGGCGGTCCGGCGGTAATAGCGCATCCGCACTACTCCTCGAACCCCGGGCAGGCCCCGAAGACTCGCTGCATCCTCGTCCGTGCCGCGAAAATAGATCGCGTTCAGCAATGTCGTGCTTTCGCCGGTCACCTGGGCACCCCGGCTTTCGATGGCCTGGCGCGTCCGGCCGTGATCCGCCTGGATCTGCAATCGGGCACTTTGCACGCTGTTGGTGGACAGCGCCTGCCGGTTGGCAACCTGTGTAGCCACGGGAGGGGAATCCATCAGGACAACCCAGCGCTGCGCGCGTCCTTGGGCCATCATATAGGCCGCCGCAAGTACGGCTAGAAAGACAATTCGGGACATGATTTTTTCCTAGTTCGTGGACGCGAGGGTATCGAAAACCGTTCCAGCGGTTCTCGACATACTTCTATCTCTAATGCTACGATACATTTAGAGGTTCCTTCATGGCAAAGCGCGAATTCGACGTCGGAACGCAGATTGAGCATCCGAAATTTGGGCTGGGTGCGGTCACCGCTCGCTCCGACGAGCAGATCGCCATTAAGTTCGATGAGCACGGCGAAAAGAAGTTCGTTTACGGCATTGTCCAGCCGAGCTTGAAGAAAATCGACCGGCAGCCGCCGGAGCGAAAGCGCGCGTCCCGGAAAAAGGCCGCCACTCCCGCTAGCTAAGGCCAGCCAACCTTGACCATTACAGCCCGTTCCGCCTGCCGCGTGGACCTCGCGGGGGGCACGCTCGATATCTGGCCGCTCTATTTGTATCACCCCGGCGCCGCGACCGTGAATTTCGCCGTCGACCGTTACACTCATTGCCGGCTCACTCTCCGGAAAGACCGCGAGATTGTGCTGGCTTCGGAAGATCTCGGACGCTCGGAAAACTTCGCCAGTCTGAATGACCTGCTAAAGGCCAAAAAGTACAAATTGGGTCTCCACGCCTGGGCAATCCGGCACTTCGCTCCCTGGTTGACCACTGGTTTCGAGCTTTGGACGAAGTCCGAGGCTCCGGCGGGCGCGGGCATCTCCGGATCTTCGGCCCTGCTGATTTCCGTAGTCAGCGCCTTCAACAAGCTGGCCGGGACGCGCTACCCGCTGGAGAAGATCCGGGAAGTGGCTCAGAACATCGAAGCGCAGATCATCGGCGTTCCCACCGGCTGCCAGGATTACTACCCGGCGCTCTACGGGGGCGTCAGCACGGTGGAACTGGGCGTCGCCGGAATTGTCCGGAAAGCCATCGACGTTGATCTGGACGATTTTAATACCCGCATTGTGCTGGCCTACACAGGCGAACCTAGGAATTCCGGAATCAACAACTGGGAAGTCACCAAGGCGCACATCGCCGGAGACCGCACCGTCTGGAACAATTTCCGGAAGATCACCGAAATCTCCATCGCGATGCGCGCGGCCGTCCAAAAGGCCGACTGGAAGGAAGCGGGCCGGCTGCTGCGCGAAGAGTGGGCAAACCGGCGGAAGAACGCTCCCGGCATTACGACGCCGCTGATCGACAAGCTGATTGAGACCACTCGCCGGAAAGGCGCGCTGGGAGGCAAGGTTTGCGGCGCGGGCGGAGGCGGCTGCGTATTCTTCCTGGTGGAGCCCGGCGCTCAGGAACGCATTCGCAAGGTCATCGCAGGTTTGGGCGCCACAGTCCTGCCGGTGCAGGTGGCTCCGCAAGGCGTTCGCGTCCGCTAGCAGCCTAAGAAATTGAAAATGCCGCACTTCTGAAGCCCGACTGTGAAGTCGGGGATATTGTGGCATTGAACGTCACGCGGTTGACCAAAAAAACATCGTCCGCGCCACGAGAGCTAACTGGAAATCAGCTGCTCGGCATGCTTCAGGACTTCCGGAGTCAGCCGGTCGCCCGCCAGCATCCGGCCCAGCTCCCGAATCCGCTGTTCCCGCGATAGTTCGTGAATTTCGGCGATGGTTCGCCCCTTGATCTCCGCTTTTTCCACAACATACTGGTGGTCGCCGAATGCGGCGATCTGCGCCAGGTGCGTCACGCAGAGTACCTGATTGGCTCCGGCAACCTGCTTCAGCCGCTTTCCTACCGCCTCCGCCACGGCCCCGCCGATGCCGGCGTCCACTTCGTCAAAAACCAAGGTCCGGTTTCCCTCTGCCGAATTTGTCGCGACACACTTCAAGGCCAGCGCCAAGCGGGACAGCTCACCGCCGGAGAGTACTTTCGCCATGCTTCGGGGCTCTTCCCCCGCATTCGGCGACACCAGAAACTCGATCCGGTCGGAACCCGTCGCCGAGGGTTCGCCGGGGGTCAATAATACCTGGAAAGCTGTTCGCTCCATGGCCAGCGGTTTCAATTCCGCCGTGACCTGCTTTTCCATCTTCTTCGCCGCCAACCGGCGATGGTCGTGCAGAATGCCAGCCGCTTTCTCGTAGGCAGCGGCGAGCTTCTCCACCGATTGGCGCAGCTCCTTAGCCCGGTCTTCCGCCGTCTCCGCGCGGCCCAGCGATTCGGCCACCTGGTCGCGGTACTTCAGGACGTCTTCCAGGGTGGGTCCGTACTTCCGCTTCAACTTATCCAGAGCGGCCAAGCGGCTCTCGACCTCCTCCAGACGTCCCGGGTCCGCTTCCAGGCGTCCGGCGTAGTCACGGAGGGCGTAGGCGGCATCGTTCAAGGCGATTTCCGACTCCCGCATCGATTGCAACGTTTCCTTGACCGACTCGTCGATCCGGCACAGTTCTTCCACGCGTTTCACGGCGGAGTGCAATGCAGCGATGGCAGACTCCGGCGATTCGTACAGGACCGAATAGGCCTCTTCGGCAGACTGCGACAGCTTCGTGACATTCGCCAGCAGCCGCTTTTCCTGTTCGAGCGTTGCGTCCTCGTCCGCCTTGGGATCGAACTCTTCGATCTCCCGCTTCTGGAACGACCACAGATCGGAGAGGCGCAAACGCTCCTGCTCTTCCTTCTGCAACTCGGCGAGTTCCTGCTGAGCGTGCCGCCACGACTGGTAGAGCTTGCCGATTTCGTCCAGGCCCGTCACTCCAAACGAATCCAGAAGGTCGCGCTGTGTAGTTTCGGCAAACAGAGCCTGCTGGTCGTGCTGTCCGTGAATGTCGCCAAGATACGGCGCAAGCTCGCGAAGCAAGGCGGCGGTCACCGGACGCCCGTTCACGAACGCCCGCGATTTTCCGTTGGCCAGAATTTCGCGCTCCAGGATCAACTCGCCGTCTTCGCTGTCGATTCCCAGAGACTCCGGAAGTTCCGGAGCGTCGAAAATCCCGGAGACGCGCGCCCTGCCGGCTCCCACGCGGATGACATCGGCTGACGCCCGGGCACCCAGAAGCAGTCCGAGAGCTCCGACGACGATCGATTTGCCGCTGCCGGTCTCTCCTGTCAGGAGGTTAAACCCCGCGTGAAAGCGCACGCGAATCCGCTCGACCACGGCGTAGTTTTCGACCACCAACTCGTGGAGCATGTGTCCGTGATTGTAGGATG
>CAZETQ010000027.1:35523-63250 GCA_964515165.1 uncultured Solibacteraceae bacterium
ACGGCGTAGTTTTCGACCACCAACTCGTGGAGCATGTGTCCGTGATTGTAGGATGGAATTTCCTACACATGCAGATCCAGATTTGGGAGCTGATTCGCCCCGACCGGCCTTTGACCTTCGCTGTCTTTCTTTTGTTACTGATAGCGTCGTTGATTTCGTGGACGGTCGTCTTTTCGAAATGGGGCCGATTCCGGCGGCTGCGAGCCGCAAACGTCAGTTTCTTGCGAGCTTTTCGCAAAGCCACGGCGATGGAACAACTGGCGCTGGCCACCGAACAGTTCCGCGGCGCGCCGCTGGTAACGATCTTCGACTACGGATGGGCCGAAGTGGACCGGCAGGTGAAAGCTCGCCGGAACATTTTTAACAAAACGTCCATCGAACGGAATCTACAGTTAGGGATCAGCCATGAGGTCGGCAAACTGGAAAACAACTTGAGCTGGCTGGCGACGGTGGCAACGGTAGCTCCATTCATCGGACTCTTCGGGACGGTGTGGGGCATCATCGATGCGTTCCAATCGCTCTCTACGGCGGGAGCGGCCAGTCTGCGGACCGTTGGACCGGGCATCGCCGATGCGCTGGTGGCGACGGCGTTGGGACTCTTCGCCGCCGTTCCGGCCGCGATCTTCTACAACTGGTTCGGCACGCAAATCAAAGAAATGGGCGCGGGCATGGAAGACTTCACATTGGAGTTCATGAATATGACCGAGCGAACCTTCGAGGGCTGATGGCGTTCTCTTTTGGCAACGGCCCCGGAAGATCGCGCTTTCGCGGCACCCCAACGCTCTCGGAAATGAACGTCGTCCCTTTGGTCGACGTCGTGCTCGTACTTTTGATCATTTTCATGATCACCGCGCAAGCGATGGAATTTGGCCTGGAGATCGAAGTTCCCAAGGTGCGGCAGGAGAAAGCGAGCACGGAAGATCTGCCGGTTGTCAGCGTAACGAGATCGGGAGAAGTCTTTTTGGCCGATTCTCCCGTCAATATCAATGAGCTGGCGGGGTTGATCAAACAGAAATACAAAAAGAGCACGGCGGCTTACGTTCGGGCCGACAAGGCAACGTCGTGGAATACCGCAGTACAGGTGATCGCCAAACTGGGCGAGGCCAAAATTGATGTTCGCGTCGTCACTTCCGCCGATGACGATCTACCACGGAAGCGTTGATGACGGCCACCGCGGCCAATCCGTTTGCCAAGTCTGTTGTGCTGCACACCGGACTGATCGCGTTTATTGTCGCGTGGTCTCTCTGGCAAAGCCGCGCCCGTGAGAAATGGGGCGACCCGAACTCGATTGCCGGAGGCTCCGTCGCAATCACAACAACCGCTCAGATCCCGCTACCATCGCGGCGAGGACCGGTGAATCCCGTTGCGAACGACACCGAGACGCAAACTCCGCCGCCTCCGAAAGTCGAAAAGAAAACGGCCGAACCGGTAAAGGAAGATCCGGACGCCGTCGCCATCAAGAGCCGCCGGGAGAAAAAGAAGCTGACCGACATCGCGGCATCCAATCAGAAGTACCGGCCCACCGAGGCCAAGCCCAATCAGGTTTATTCCAATACCGGCCAGGCGGCGGTTTCGCCGCTCTATGGAGTGAAAGGCAGCGGCGGCGTCGGCACGGGGACCAGCAGCCCGCTGGGTGTGCGATTCGGCTGGTACGAAGCTCTTCTTCGGGAAAGAGTCGCGAGTAAATGGAACACCCAGGCGGTGGACGCGCAAATCCACCAGCTGCCGGTGGCCATCGTGACGTTTGTCATCAAACGCGATGGCGGCGTTTCCAGCGTGCGGTTGGCGCAGTCGAGCGGCAACTATGCGCTGGACACTTCCGCGCAGCGGGCGATCCTCGACGCGGCGCCATTTCCCCCCCTACCTGCGCAATTTGAGCGCGATTCTGCGAACATCGAGTTTTGGTTCGAATTAAAGCGATGAAAAAAACATTTTTGCGAGTGGGCGTTTTTTGGGCGATCGCGCTCCCTACTCTGTGGAGTCAGACGGAATCCGATATCAAGGTGATCCTCAGCCGCCAGGACATGCCGGTGATCGCGATTACCGACATGCGCGGCTCCGGCCAGGCGCAGCAGCAGATGGGGGTTTTCAATCAGACCCTCTATAACGAAGTGGCGAATGCGGGCGTGCTGAAGATCGCGGCGAAAAGCATGTACCCGCTGACCGTTCCGCAACAGCCACAGGACTTTGGCCCCGGTAAGACTCAGCTGACCGACTGGTCGAAGCCGCCGGTGGAAGCTTCGTATCTAGCCTTTGGTTACACCGCCATCCAGAACGGGAAGCTGGTGCTGTTCGGCTGGCTGTATGATGTCCGCCGGGATTCGCCGCAAGCCGCGCAAGTGATTGGGAAGCTGTACTTCGGCGACCCCAACGCCGCCGGCGCGACTAAAGTGGCTCAGGATTTTGCCGCGGACATTCTGGCGCTGTTCGGCGCCAAGTCCCTGGCCGGAACCAAAATTTATTTTGTCAGCGATCGTACGGGTACTAAGGAAATCTGGTCGATGGATTATGACGGCAACAACCAGACCCAGTTGACAAAATTCGGCGCTCAGACAATTTCTTTCATGCCATCGGTTTCCAAGGACAACCGGCGCGTCGCGTTCACCCAGCTCTCCCAGGCGAATCCGGCGGTGAAGGTTCTGTCGCTCGAAACCAACCGGCTGGTTCCCTTCTTCAATCCTCCTGCCAGTGTAAATGCCTCGCCGGATTTCACTCCGGACGGCCAAAATATAGTGTTTTCCTCGTCGTTTAACAAACCTTTCGCAAATATTTTCATTGCCGAAGTGAGCGGAAAAGGGTTGCATGCCCTGACCAGTTTCCGTGCCGTCGAGACGGAACCGAAGGTCAACCCAAAGACAGGACGAGAGATAGTCATGACGTCCGGCCGCTCGGGCCCCCCGCAAATATATAAAATGAGCATTGACGGAACCGATGTCGAACGGCTAACGTCCGGCGAAGGCGATGCGGTCAACCCCAGTTGGCATCCCGATGGTCAATTGATCGCTTTTGCCTGGACGCGCGGGTTTGAGCCGGGTAATTTCAACATTTTCGTGATGGACGTTGTGAAGAGAACATACGCACAGCTTACCCACGGCGCGGGCCGGAACGAGAACCCGACGTGGGCGCCGGATGGAAGGCATCTTGTTTTCTGTTCGAACCGCGATGGATCGCCGCAGCTCTATACGATGCTGGCCGACGGTACGCAGGTGAAGAAGCTGACCGGCTCCGGTCGCAACACGATGCCCGTCTGGAGTAAATAGGTTTGTTGGTAGGAGGATACTTTTGAAGATTCATTCGAGACACACCAGCGCCCTCTTGTTGGCGCTCTCGCTGGCCGTGTTCGGTGCGGGCTGCAAGAAGAAAGCACCCGCTCCCCCGCCGCCGCCGGCCCCCAAGGCAGCACCCGCCCCGCCGCCGCCCGCAAAGCCGTCAATCAGCTTTTCGGCGGAGCCCACGACGGTAGAACGCGGGCAATGCGCCACACTCCGCTGGAGCACCGAGAATGCGAACCAGGTTGCGATCAGCCCCGGCGTGGGCAATGTCGCCGCCAGCGGTACGCAGCAAGTGTGTCCCACGTCGACCACCACGTACACCTTGAACGCCACCGGCCCGGGTGGCAGCGAGTCCGCAACGGCCACCGTCAACGTCACCGCGCCTCCGCCGCCACCGCCGCCACCCCCGGCAGCCAAGGTCAATCTCAGCGACTTGCTGGCGTCGCAGCTGCAGGATGCCTTGTTTGATTACGACAAGAGCGAGGTCCGCGAAGACGCCCGCAACGTGCTGACTCGCAACGCCGAAGCGCTGAGGTCGATCTTCCAGCAGGTTCCCGATGGCGTTGTCAACGTCGAAGGTCATTGCGACGAGCGCGGCTCGGCGGAATACAACCTGGGCTTGGGCGACCGCCGCGCCACCTCCGCCAAGGAGTTCCTGACGCAATTGGGAATCTCCGGCGACAAGCTGAAGACGATCAGCTTCGGTGAGGAGCGTCCGGTTTGCACGGATACGAACGAAGCTTGCTACCAGCGCAATCGCCGGGCGCATTTCTCGGCGGGCCAGTAAGCTTTGGCGAGTAGTACTTTGAAGTAAGGGACGGGGCGGAAGCGCAGAACCGCGCTTCCGCCCTTCTTGCAGGGAGGCGGGATGAGGGTTTCCATTATCATCGGATGTCTGGCATTGGCCGGCACCGCGGCTTTCGCGCAGAGTAAGCAGCAGTTTCAGGACATGCAGCGCGATATCGCGCTGCTGCACGATCAACTGCGCACGATCGAGAAATCGCAGAGCGATAAGCTCGACGCGATGTCGAAGATGTTGCAAAGCGCGATCGACAATCAGAACAAAGTCACCGGCGCCGTTCAGAACCTCCAGATCGGATTGTCTTCGCAGGAAAAGCGGCTGACCACTCCGGTGGCAACGATGAGCAGCAAAGTGGACGAAATTTCCAACGAAGTCGGCGGCTTTCGGGAGCAACTTGCCGAGATCAACAGCTCGATCCGCAAGATGCAGGCCCAGATGACCGACATCGCCAACGCCATCAAGATTCTTCAGGCGCCCCCGGCGGCGCCCGGTGCCCCGGCGGGAGGGGACGCTCCGCCTCCCGGAATGACTGCGCAAACACTGTATGACGGCGCACGGCAGGCCAAAGCGGCCGGACAACTGGACCTGGCGTTGCAGCAGTTCAACGACTACCTGCGCTACTACGGCCAGACCGATCTGGCGCCGAATGCGCAGTTCTACATCGGCGAAACGTACTACTCCCAGCAGAAGTACGACGATGCGATTCAGGCGTTCGACTCGGTGCTGGAGAAGTATCCCGAAGGAACCAAGACGCTCGACGCGATGTACATGAAGGGCATGGCGCTGGCCCGCAAGGGAGACCGCACCGCCGCCACAGCGGAGTTCCGTGCGCTGGTGAAGCAATCGCCCAGCAGCGAACAGGCAGCCAAGGCCCGCGATCAGCTGAAGCGGCTGACCGCCGCGCCCACGACGAAGAAGCGATGATTGCCGGCGCCCTGCTGCTGGCTGCGCTTTCGGCCGCGGGTGAGTTTCCGCGGGAGCTTCGGGCCTACCCCGGCACAACGCCCAAAGTCGACGGGAAGATTTCACCGGGGGAATATTCGGACGCAACGGCCTTTACCGGCGTGCTGGATTGGACGCCGCAGTTTTCCAAGACAACCGATCCGGCGGACCTTGCGCTGAAAGGCTGGGTGAAGCACGATGGCAGGAAGCTCTACTTCGCCTTCGACATCACCGACGATGTCCTCTACGGAATTGACACGCCGCGCTGGCTCCCCGACAACAATCCCAAGGTACACGAGCTGACGCGCGAAGGTTTTCCCTGGTTCGGCGATGAGATGGAGCTGCTGATCAACGCTACCAATCGCTGGACGGGAAACGAAAACGCCGCCGGTAACGGCGCCAGCTGGCAGATGGTCTGCAACCTGACCAAGTCGCGCAAAGGCGGAGTGGGAGTGGGAGGCATTCTGGAAGGCGAGCCGCGCAGCAGCGAGCAGGCCTGGAACACTTATCAGAAGTGGATTCTCGACGGCGCCATGGATTGCGCCGCCGCCCGGAAGCCGGATGGCAAAGGTTACGTTATCGAGTGGGTCGTGAGCTTTAACCCGTGTCTGGAAGTCGAGCCGGGAAAATTCTATTCCCCCGCGATGGGTGACCGGCCGATGGGCTTGAATATCGCCGTCGGCGATCTGGACGAGAAGACCCGGGTGAACGACAATCCCTATCACTTCAATCATGAAGACTGGTGGGCCGGACACAAAAATACCCGCACCAATTTGAAGGATTTCGGAACGTTATGGATGATGTCCAAGCCCCGGCCATAGAACTGACGGCGCAACATCTGGAGCTGGCCGCCGTCGATGGCGCCCTCCTGGAAGAGCGCGTCGCCGCCGCCGTTCGGGAAGCCTGCTCGCTGGGCCTTCGCGCGGTGATCGTGCGTCCCTCGGACCTGGACCAGGCGGCCCGGATGATGTACGGCGACACCAGGCTTGCTTCCGTTTGCGGATATCCCGACGGAGCTTCCACTACATCGGTGAAGGTCTTCGAGGCCCGGGACGCCTTGCGCCGCGGCGCCCGGGAGATTCACGCGGTCGTCAATCTCGGCAAGCTGAATTCCCGCCAGTTTCAGTACGTGGAGATGGAGTTGATCCAACTGGCGCAGAATTGCCACGAAGCGGGCGCCAAGCTGCGCGCGATTTTCCAGACGCCGCTGCTGACCGAAGAAGGCCGCCTGGTGGCATCGAAAATCTGCAAGCGCAGCGAGGTGGACAGCGTGATTCCCTGCCTGGCGCCGGCGCCTGCCGATCATATGGAGTTGCTGCTGCGAAAGTGTCCGCCGCTGGTGGAAGTTTGCGGCTACGCGGTGGATCTGGATGCGGTGCTGGCGGCGCTTGCTGGCGGCTGCGCCGGCGCCAGCGTACCGAATCCCAGCCGGATCCTGGAGCAGTGGAAACAGCGGCAAACGCCGGCCAGACCGGCATAGTTGCTGTGTTACGCTAAACCCTCGTGGCAGCCATGCCTTCGCGCGCTCCTTTTCCTCAGATCTGTGTTGCTCTGGGTTTTCCCACGGTGGAGAAATTGCTATCCCATGCCCAGCGCGAGGTCGATGCCGGCGAGCGCTTTTTGGAATTTCGGGTCGACTATCTCGAACGCCCCCAGCAGGGTATCGAAGCGATCCGCGCGTTCCTGGAAGAACGCCCGGAAGCGGTGATCCTGGCCACCTGCCGCCGCCACCAGAATCACGGAAAGTTCAACGGGTCCATCGACGAGCAGATTCGCGTTCTCAGCTCCGCCGTCGATGCGGGAGCGCGTGCCGTCGATATCGAAATCGAAAGCGCGGAGACGGCGGTCGCCAAGCTGGAACCCTTGCGCAACAAGTGCTTTCTGATCGTCAGCTATCACAACTACGACGGCACTCCGCCGATCGAACCGTTGGTGAAACGCATGACGAAGATTCCGGCCGACGCCTATAAAGTCGTCGCCACGGCCCGCAAGCCTTCCGACAGCCAGCGCGTACTGTCAATCGCAAAATCCAGTCCCCGCCACAAGTTCGTCATGCTGGCGATGGGGGAAACCGGATTTCCGACGCGCGTGCTCTCGCCCGCCATGGGCGGTCTTTACACCTATGCGGCTCCCACTTCGGCGGAAGGAACGGCAGCGGGCCAGGTTTGTTCGAAGCAGCTTCGGCAGCTTTACCGCATCGAGAAGTTCACCAGGAACGCAAAGATCTTCGGAGTCATCGCCGACCCGGTCCGCCATTCGATTTCCCCGCAGGTGCACAACCGTGCCCTGCAGTCGCGCCGCATTGATGGCGTGTATCTTCCTTTTCTGGTGAAACCGCAGCAGCTCCGGGATTTTCTACTGATGGCGGAGCGGCTTCCCCTGTCCGGATTCAGCGTCACCATTCCGCACAAGCAGAAGATCATGCGGTATCTCGACGTCATCGAACCGCTGGCCCGGCGCATCGGCGCGGTCAATACAGTCTGGCGGAAGGCGGGAAGGTGGCGCGGCGCCAATACCGATGCCGAAGGTGTCACCAGGCCGCTCGAAAAGCATCTCCGCTTGGCCAAAGCGAAAGTACTTCTGGCCGGAAACGGAGGGGCCGCCCGCAGTGCCGCCTTCGCGCTGCAGGAGGCGGGGGCGTCTCTTTCGATCACCGGCCGGAATCCGGATCGCATCCGCGCGTTCGCCAAAGCCTGCGGAGCGGAACCGGTTTTCCGCGAGCAGTTCCGCAACGGAGCAGGCAAGTGGGACGCCGTCGTTCACGCCACTCCGCTCGGGATGTATCCGAATGTGAACGAGTGCTTCTTTGAAGACCGGATCCCGGCGAACCTGGTGTTCGATATGGTCTACAACCCGATGGAGACTCTCCTGCTGCGCCGCGCCAAGGATCAGGGCTGTGAAATCATTCCCGGACTGCAGATGTTCATCGAGCAGGCGGTACGGCAATTCGAGATCTTCACCGGCGAATCCGCGCCCCGGTCCGTTATGGAACGTGCGGCGCTGGAGGCGTTGGGGTGAGGCGGCGGGAATTCCTTGCCATGCCGGCGGGCCTGGCCGGGACTGTCTACGCGCGCGACGCCGCCATCGGGGACGACGTTTTCTTCGCCTCCATCGCGGACTTGAATAAGCGGCTCCTGGCGAAGGAATTCTCCTGTGTCGAGCTGACACGCGCCTTCTGCGACCGGCTGGAGCGTCTGGGTCCCCGCTACAACGCTTTGGCGCTGATACTGAGGGAGCCGGCGATCCGCCTGGCGAAGGATGCCGACGGAGACATCAAGCGGGAACGCACGCGCAGCCCGCTGCAGGGGGTTCCCTTCGGCGCCAAGGATCTGCTGAGCGTCGAGGGCCGGATCACTACCTGGGGAGCAAAGCCCTACGCCGCGCAAGTATTCGATTACACGGCGACGGTCCTGAAGAAACTGGAAAAGACGCAGGCGCCGTTGATCGGCAAGCTGGCGATGGTGGAACTGGCCGGCGGTCCCAGCTACAGTTCTCCGCGAGCGTCCGCAACCGGACCCGGCTTGAATCCCTGGAATCGCGGTTACTGGAGCGGCGGCTCCTCCTCCGGCTCCGGAGCGGCCGTCGCCGCGGGGCTGGTTCCGTTTGCGCTGGGTTCGGAAACGTCCGGGTCCATCCTGACGCCGGCGGCATTCTGCGGAATCACCGGACTGCGGCCGACATACGGGCTGGTCAGCCGCTACGGCGCGATGGAGCTTTCGCGCTCCCTCGATAAGATCGGGCCGATGTGCCGGACGGCGGAAGATTGCGGGATCGTGCTGCACGCGATTGCCGGCGGAGACTCCAAGGATCCCTACTCGGCAGGCAAGGCATTTTACTTCGCTCCCCAATTCGCCCGGCCCCTTAGCCAGTTGCGAGTGGGTTATGCCCCGGCGGACTTCGATGTCTTTGCGGCAGAATCCGCCCGGCCGGCGCTGAAAGCGGCCCTCGCGCAGTTTCGGGATCTGGGTGTCCAGCTTGTCGAAATGCAGCTCCCGGAACTTCCGCAAGTCGTGCCGGTATTGATCCGGGCCGAAGGCTCCGCCGCGTTTCGCCGGCTGATCGAATCCGGCAAGGTGGACGAACTGGCCGATAAGCAGCAGATCGAGGGATTGAAAGACGGTCTGAAGGTCACCGCCGCCGACTACATCCGCGCGCTGGATCAGCAGCGCGAGATTCGGGACGCTTTCATCGAGCTGTTCCGCAATGTCGACGTCATTCTCGCGCCGTCTCGCCTCTCGGCGGCGAACAAAGCGAACGAGCCGTTTACTTCTGGACCGGCCGCCCCGAAGCCGGAGCCGTCAGACGCCGCCAATCGGGGAACCTCCGGATTGATCCCGTCCAGCAACGCGGCGGGCATTCCGGCGCTATCCATTCCGTGCGGCTTTGTTCCCACAGAGGGCGGAGATCTGCCGGTGGGCTTGCAGCTGGTGGGCCGGTGGTTTTCCGAAAACACCCTCCTGTCGTTGGGGATTGCCTACCAACGGCGAACGGACTGGCATAAGCGGCGGCCGAATATCACATGAACATCGAAACGGATCTGGCTCTGGACATGGTTCGCGTGGTCGAGGAGGCGGCGATTGCCGCCGCCCGCACAATGGGGCTCGGCGAAGGAAAACGGAGCGATCAGGTGGCGGTTACCGCGATGCGAGGCGCCTTCGAAACGCTGCCCATCGATGGCCGGATCGTCATCGGCGAAGGAGAGCGCGACGAGGCTCCGATGCTGTACATCGGCGAGAAGGTGGGAATGCCGACGATTGACGGAATTCCCTGGCCGGAGGTAGACATCGCCGTGGATCCGGTGGAGGGGACCAATCTCTGCGCCACCGGAGCGCCGAATGCCATCGCCGTGCTGGCCGCTTCCGAGCGCGGCGGACTGCTGCATGCTCCGGATTGCTATATGGAGAAGATCGTCGCGGGTCCGGCGTGCCGCGGAGCCCTGGATCTGGACGCTCCGGTGGAGGAGAACCTCAGGGCCATCGCCTCATGCCTCAATCGGGATGTGGACGACCTGGTGGTTGTGGTGCTGGACCGGCCGCGTCATCAACAACTGATCGCCGACATTCGCGCCACCGGCGCACGGATTCAACTGATCGGCGACGGGGATGTCGCCGGGGGAATTTCCGCCGCGATTCAGGGCTCCGGCGTGCACGCCATGATCGGCACCGGGGGCGCGCCGGAGGGAGTGCTTACCGCCGCCGCGATTCGCTGTCTCCACGGAGCCATGCAGGCCCGCCTGGTTATCGATACACCAGAGCTGCGGGAGCGAGTGCTCCAGATGGGAATATCCGACCCGGACCGCATCTATCGGGCTCGCGATCTGGCCCCGGGGCAAAAGCTCATCTTTGCGGCCAGCGGCGTGACCAAGGGAACCTTCCTGGAGGGTGTCCGCTTCTTCGCGGCAGGATGCCGGACGCAATCGCTGGTGATGACCCGGTTCTCCAACAAGGTTCGTTTCCTGGATACCGTCCATCTCGACCGGCCGCCGGGACCCGCCGGCATCCGGCTGAACTGAACGCTCCGGTTGCCGCTGCTGCTGGCGAACTTATCGCGGCAGTACGTCCTGAATCGGAGCCCCGGCGTTAGGTACTTCGGCCACGTAGTCTTCTCCCAACAGGGCGGCTAATGTCGCGGCCACCTGCGATTGGGTAACGGCGGGAACCTGGGAGCGCTCGCCCAGCGCCGGCGTGTCCGGCCCCAGAAACGCCATCCAATTCCATTTCGACTCCGGAATCTTTTCGCCGTGGCTGCGCCAGGTCTCCGGCCCGTCGCCCCGTCCATGATCGACGGCGAAAATCAGCGACGTTTTGCCGCGATACTCGGACATCGATTGAACGGTTTCCCAAAGAGTCTTCAGATAGTCGTCCACGCGGCGAGCGGCAGTCAGGTACAGCTTGTAGTTACCCGCGTGCCCCCACTCGTCGGTTTCGCCCAGCGAAAGGAACAGGACGCGGGGCTTGTTCTGTTTGAGATACTCCAGCGCCGAATGGAATGTCAGGGCATCGAACGCTTCGCTTTCCCAGATCTGCGGAACTTCTGCTTTCATCCGGTTCAACATGGCAATTGTGGGCGTAAACTTCCCGGCGGTCAGCGGCTCATGACCGGCATTGACGGGAAAGCCGGCGCGTTGGGCGTTGATGATGAAGGGGAACACGTCCCAGGCTCCGAAGGCGGCGACCTTCCGCTGGAATGCGGGCTTTTGGTGCAGCCATTCCAGCACCGTCACGTTAGCATTGGGAATCTTGGCGTTGCTGTCGATGCGGGGATCGGGGAAACCGCAGAGAATCTCGCTATATCCGGGGTAGGAGAAGTTGCGCCCGTTGGTGACGAACGATTCGGAACCAAGCTCCCGATTGCCGTAAATCTGGCCGTTTTTGGCGATCACGCTCCAGACGAACGGCATCAGCACTTCGCGCCGCTCCTGCGGAGTGGACTTGATGTACAGATCTTTCAGCCGCTCAACCTCGGTGAGAGAGCCGGTGTTTTTGGGAGTGATGAGGGCTTCTTCGGCACCCCCGAAAAGCTCCTGCCGGCGCAATCCGTCGGTCATGACGAAGATGACGTTTTTGGTTTGGCGCTTCGCAGTCTGAGCCGGAGCGGAAAGTCCGGCCAGCAGGCACAACAAGCTCAAACAAATTCGGCGCATCGATGCTCCTCTGATGTGTTGGTGGGCCCTTTAGGATTCGAACCCACGGCCAAGGATATGAGGCGAAAAAAATGACTTACTATACCCTGCCATCGTTGGCCCTATGTTACTCCTTTATAAAGCTTTATCTTGGCCGCTATTTTTGAAATATAGTACCCACAAAGGTCCCCGTAATATTTTGGTCGACAATTTACTTACAGAGTATACTCCGCGGAGACTCCAGGTCTGGACTTTTTCTAAGGACTCCTGCCGATGCGAACTTTGAGTCGCAAGTACTCGCTTCAATGAGGCCGCGACCGTTCGGTCGCGGAAATTATGCGGAGCCTTGCATTAAGTATCGGGAACAAGCAGGCTTCAATGAGGCCGCGACCGTTCGGTCGCGGAAATAATTTTCTTTGTGTGCCGTCGTCATCCCGAACGGCAGCGCTTCAATGAGGCCGCGACCGTTCGGTCGCGGAAATAAGCGAATCAATACTGACGCCGGCGACGGCCGCCATCGCTTGCTTCAATGAGGCCGCGACCGTTCGGTCGCGGAAATTTGGCATCCGGATCGAGATAGACGGACTTCGGGTGCTTCAATGAGGCCGCGACCGTTCGGTCGCGGAAATTCCATTCCATTCACGGTCGAGGCGCTGACGCCTCTCGCGGTGCTTCAATGAGGCCGCGACCGTTCGGTCGCGGAAATTTGACACCCCAATCCCCGCTCCCCTACGCTGAATAGCTTCAATGAGGCCGCGACCGTTCGGTCGCGGAAATGGTTGAGAGAGAGGCGGAGACTCGGTCCAACAGCTTGCTTCAATGAGGCCGCGACCGTTCGGTCGCGGAAATGGACGGAGCACACCATGCATCGCGTGACGGCCCGAGCTTCAATGAGGCCGCGACCGTTCGGTCGCGGAAATCCAACCGCCGGAATGCCGCGTGGTTCATCAACTCGGCTTCAATGAGGCCGCGACCGTTCGGTCGCGGAAATATCCTGGATTAGCAGGGTGCTGCTGGTTGACGTAGCATTGCTTCAATGAGGCCGCGACCGTTCGGTCGCGGAAATCACCAGAGAAGATCCAAGCCGCTCTCGATGCGGTCGCTTCAATGAGGCCGCGACCGTTCGGTCGCGGAAATCAAAGAACCGGCCGGCTTTCACAGCGCTCGCCGTGGCTTCAATGAGGCCGCGACCGTTCGGTCGCGGAAATAAAGGAGAAGTCATGTCCGACAGCAAGGCGCTGAAAGGCGGCTTCAATGAGGCCGCGACCGTTCGGTCGCGGAAATAAAACCTCACGCGATACGGTTCCTTCTTTCGGAGTGGCTTCAATGAGGCCGCGACCGTTCGGTCGCGGAAATTGATTCCACCCATGTCATTCTGCGCGATATTTTCCAGGCTTCAATGAGGCCGCGACCGTTCGGTCGCGGAAATGAGTTGCCGTCGGCGGCGGGGAGAAGCTCAACGGTCCGCTTCAATGAGGCCGCGACCGTTCGGTCGCGGAAATGGCCTCGGGGGTAGAGGGCGGCGGATCCGGGGGGCTGGCTTCAATGAGGCCGCGACCGTTCGGTCGCGGAAATGCGGCAAAACTCTATACATACGCGGGAGTTTGGCATGCTTCAATGAGGCCGCGACCGTTCGGTCGCGGAAATCGGGTCAGGTACGTCTGTCTTCACGGCAGCTTCAAGGCTTCAATGAGGCCGCGACCGTTCGGTCGCGGAAATTAGCTACGATCAGACCTACAACGGCGGGTTCCAATCGCGGCTTCAATGAGGCCGCGACCGTTCGGTCGCGGAAATAAGGAAGCCAGCATCCCGTCCGCGATCGTCGACTAAACCCGCTTCAATGAGGCCGCGACCGTTCGGTCGCGGAAATTCAAACTCAAGGTGTTTTTTGGCTATGACTACGGGGGCTTCAATGAGGCCGCGACCGTTCGGTCGCGGAAATAGGCGGCAGCCCGGTGTGTTGCCGCTGGGACTGAGCCCGCTTCAATGAGGCCGCGACCGTTCGGTCGCGGAAATTCCGGTTCGTGATGCGCGTCGACGGCGCGCCGCGGTGGGCTTCAATGAGGCCGCGACCGTTCGGTCGCGGAAATGTTGCTGGCTCATCACAAGTTGGTGGGGGTTGCTATAGCTTCAATGAGGCCGCGACCGTTCGGTCGCGGAAATTACCTGCGGTCCATTGGAACGAGAAGCCCCCACCGCCCGCTTCAATGAGGCCGCGACCGTTCGGTCGCGGAAATCTTGTGCCTGTTGCTCGCGCTCCCGGTCGGCTTGCTGCTTCAATGAGGCCGCGACCGTTCGGTCGCGGAAATTGATTGCTCACAGGAAGATCCTATCTAGATTCCTAGGCTTCAATGAGGCCGCGACCGTTCGGTCGCGGAAATTATATACAGGGCGGGCTGATCGTTGGTGCGATCGATCGCTTCAATGAGGCCGCGACCGTTCGGTCGCGGAAATGCGGGGCGAATCTCAGCGGGGCGAATCTCAGCTGGGCGGCTTCAATGAGGCCGCGACCGTTCGGTCGCGGAAATGTTGTAAACGCCAGCGATGTTGAACACATCGTTTTTGTTGCTTCAATGAGGCCGCGACCGTTCGGTCGCGGAAATGGCGCTATCTACTGGGCCACTCAGGCGAATGGTGCGGCGACGCTTCAATGAGGCCGCGACCGTTCGGTCGCGGAAATTCCATCGGCCAGTACGGCGAACTACGTATTCAATCCGCTTCAATGAGGCCGCGACCGTTCGGTCGCGGAAATGCGCTCAAGAATGGGCGGCGGTTCATCGGGATCGAACTGCTTCAATGAGGCCGCGACCGTTCGGTCGCGGAAATAACTTAAGGAGGTAGCGTGTTAGGGCATTTTTTCGGCTTCAATGAGGCCGCGACCGTTCGGTCGCGGAAATTGGCGGGAAGCGCATCCCAAAGGGCGACATTGCCAAGGCTTCAATGAGGCCGCGACCGTTCGGTCGCGGAAATTTTGAATCGATGCCTAGGAAGAAGGGCTTACCACTGCTTCAATGAGGCCGCGACCGTTCGGTCGCGGAAATATTTCGCCATCAGCGCGGCCCGCGTGGGATTCAAGGGCTTCAATGAGGCCGCGACCGTTCGGTCGCGGAAATGCGGCTGCCGAAGGTACCATGACCCACATTCTGCAGTGGCTTCAATGAGGCCGCGACCGTTCGGTCGCGGAAATGCGCAGTTCAGAATGCCAATCCTGGCAGCGGAGACGCGGCTTCAATGAGGCCGCGACCGTTCGGTCGCGGAAATAGCCGGGTTCAGCGGCTGGTATTCTGGCACGCATGACGCTTCAATGAGGCCGCGACCGTTCGGTCGCGGAAATGCAGCAGCGCGCCCGCATCGTCAAAACATTGGATTGCGCTTCAATGAGGCCGCGACCGTTCGGTCGCGGAAATCGACCGAGCGGGGAATGTTCGCGAAACGCTGCTCGAGCTTCAATGAGGCCGCGACCGTTCGGTCGCGGAAATTGCCCAAGCGGTACCGGTGATTACCGCCGCTCGAGATGCTTCAATGAGGCCGCGACCGTTCGGTCGCGGAAATGGCATAACACCGCCCCTCGTTGTTGGTGGGTTTAGTAGCTTCAATGAGGCCGCGACCGTTCGGTCGCGGAAATAGGCGCAGGATCAGGCGCGTGCCGCGTGGGACATGCTGCTTCAATGAGGCCGCGACCGTTCGGTCGCGGAAATCCGGTGGAGATCGTTACCGAATGCTCGCCCTTGTCGGTATGCTTCAATGAGGCCGCGACCGTTCGGTCGCGGAAATACGCCGGCTCAACCAATAAGGACGATTATCTGAAGGACGCTTCAATGAGGCCGCGACCGTTCGGTCGCGGAAATTTCGCTTCATTCGGCCACTGCCGCACTCGCCCGCTACCGCTTCAATGAGGCCGCGACCGTTCGGTCGCGGAAATTCCGTAATACCGCATCAGCAGCATCTGGGCCTTGGCTCGCTTCAATGAGGCCGCGACCGTTCGGTCGCGGAAATCATTAAAGGCGGGGTCGTGATGGAAGTGGACCGCCAGGCTTCAATGAGGCCGCGACCGTTCGGTCGCGGAAATAATTCCACTTCCGAATGACCAGCGGCGAACCAGTCAGGGCTTCAATGAGGCCGCGACCGTTCGGTCGCGGAAATTTGCCGGTGAAGTCAAGAACAGCCGCACCGCAATTGTCGCTTCAATGAGGCCGCGACCGTTCGGTCGCGGAAATACGTGGCGGAAATGAACCCGGCGACCGGCAAGGTGGCTTCAATGAGGCCGCGACCGTTCGGTCGCGGAAATGTTGCCGTCCGAGTAGCGATGGAGAACGGGGTTGTACTGCTTCAATGAGGCCGCGACCGTTCGGTCGCGGAAATCGAACCAAACGAGGGAGAACGCATCGGCTGCGGCCTGCTTCAATGAGGCCGCGACCGTTCGGTCGCGGAAATGGATCGGAAGCGCTGAATCAGTTGTTGACGGGATTGCTTCAATGAGGCCGCGACCGTTCGGTCGCGGAAATCCGGCGTGTATACCGGTGCGCCGCCGAAGATTTCTGGAGTGCTTCAATGAGGCCGCGACCGTTCGGTCGCGGAAATAGGGGCAACATTGTCCGGCACGATGACCATCGCGCAGCTTCAATGAGGCCGCGACCGTTCGGTCGCGGAAATAATCAACGCCAGCGGACTGCTGACACAGCGGCCCTATGCTTCAATGAGGCCGCGACCGTTCGGTCGCGGAAATTCGAGCGTCCGCTTGTTCGCCTGCCATGCGGGCCTCATGCTTCAATGAGGCCGCGACCGTTCGGTCGCGGAAATAAGGAAATCGAGCAGAAACTGGAAGCGATCGCCAATCTGGCTTCAATGAGGCCGCGACCGTTCGGTCGCGGAAATGTCAAAGCGATTGATCATCTTCGACTGCTGCGGGTCGCTTCAATGAGGCCGCGACCGTTCGGTCGCGGAAATGCTGCCGAATGTGAGCGTTGATGCGCAGTTGACGTTGCTTCAATGAGGCCGCGACCGTTCGGTCGCGGAAATGCCGATCTATCACCTGGCAATGGAAGACGCGCAGCGACAAGCTTCAATGAGGCCGCGACCGTTCGGTCGCGGAAATACGGCAGGTGTTGTTGAATGTCAACCTGAATCAGCCGGCTTCAATGAGGCCGCGACCGTTCGGTCGCGGAAATAATAGGGGTGAGGGGGAGGGGAAGTGAAGCCGTACTACGCTTCAATGAGGCCGCGACCGTTCGGTCGCGGAAATCCGGAGACATACCGCATGTCCACATCGCCCTCATCGGCTTCAATGAGGCCGCGACCGTTCGGTCGCGGAAATACTGCGACTCGCCCTGTGTGGGCCGGCCGGATCGGGGCTTCAATGAGGCCGCGACCGTTCGGTCGCGGAAATCCTAGTCCCATCACCGGCGTTCGACCCTGACTGAGCGCTTCAATGAGGCCGCGACCGTTCGGTCGCGGAAATGTGCTTAGCCTTCCAGTTCCTCAAAGCACGGCGCCGCTACGCTTCAATGAGGCCGCGACCGTTCGGTCGCGGAAATCAAGCATTCCTGGGCCGTACCGTTACCGTTACATCGACGTGCTTCAATGAGGCCGCGACCGTTCGGTCGCGGAAATGCTGACGCAGGAACTACTGATTACATTCGTGATGCATCTGCTTCAATGAGGCCGCGACCGTTCGGTCGCGGAAATTTAACACGTGAAAACCTCTCCTCCATCTTCGACCTGGCTTCAATGAGGCCGCGACCGTTCGGTCGCGGAAATTAGGGAAGGTAATCTTCAAGACCGGCGTCGATATCGCTTCAATGAGGCCGCGACCGTTCGGTCGCGGAAATCTCCCTCAGACGCGACGTTTCGGAGAAGGTTTCAGAGCTTCAATGAGGCCGCGACCGTTCGGTCGCGGAAATACGAGAAATTTGTTGTCCTGGACGGGAAAATCGACGCGGTGCTTCAATGAGGCCGCGACCGTTCGGTCGCGGAAATTATGTAGACGGGTACCGCCCTGTCCGTGACGGCCTAATCGGCTTCAATGAGGCCGCGACCGTTCGGTCGCGGAAATCCGTGATGGAATACACTTCATTGGCAACGACGGTACCTAGCTTCAATGAGGCCGCGACCGTTCGGTCGCGGAAATCATGGTTTTCGCGCAGGTCGGGCGAAATCGACGCATCGCTTCAATGAGGCCGCGACCGTTCGGTCGCGGAAATCCGTACCGCCATCCTTGGCGCGGGCGGCATTACCCTGGCTTCAATGAGGCCGCGACCGTTCGGTCGCGGAAATCTTTGTCCCATTTGTCCAGCTCGCCAATTACCGATCCGCTTCAATGAGGCCGCGACCGTTCGGTCGCGGAAATAGCTACCTAGCAAGGATATTCTGTTTTCAATGACCTGCGCCATCCCTTGCGAGAGGCTACTTCGAATCGCTAATCCAGGAGGCATCCACGGTGCTCGCGGCGAGCTAACTGCAGAAGAATCATAGCGCGAGAGGCTCCGGTGCTTCCCGCCCCACCAAGCCGCTCGCGACTACGTCAACGGGTGACGAAAGCCGGATACCCCCCAATTTCTCCCTCCAACACCTTCCCCAACACCCGTGCCTGGACTTCGAGCATTCGCCGGTACGTTACCCGATAATCGAACAGCGGGTGAGTCACCATTCCATCCATTCGCATTTCGTACGCCTGATAAAACGCCTTCCTTCCGCTTGGAGCCAAGACAACCGACTTGCCCACCCGTAAGAAATCCTTCCGCGAGACCATTCGATTGTTGATGGCGCTGATCACTGCCGAATCCGCGATCAGCGGCCGGAACGGCTCCATCAAGTCGAGCGCCAGCGCCGCGCGTCCGAACCGCGGTTGATGATAGAAGCCGAGCATCGGATCAAATCCGGCCGCGCCGGCGGCGATCATTAGGTCCTTGGCAAGAATGCTATACGCGAGAGACAGCAAGGCATTGACGGGATCCTTCGGCGGTCGCCGGTTCCGGGCCGTGAAGTCGAACGTGAAACTCGAGTCTCCGGTTGCCAGAGGTTCGCCGTCGTCACGCTTCAGCATGCCCGCGAATGCGCCGAAATAGAGCCGCGCGCCGTTACCCTCCAACCCGAGCAGCTCCTCCAGGGAGCGAGCTTCACACGCGCGGTCTGCCATCTCCCGCATCTGATCGATCACCAGTCGAGATGGTTCGATGTGGTTCCGCATCAGCAGCACTCGTTGGTTCCGAATTTTGCCTGCTACAAGCTCCCGCGCCAATCGCAGGCAGAACCATGGCTCGGCGGCCAGCCGGTATTGCGACTGTCGGAGAAATACATTCTTTGTTATAAGACCCTGCGTGATTCCGTAGAACCATCCGCTTTGCGAGAAGTAGCAAACCGGAATCTCCGCCCCGCACAGAGCCTGGATGGCCTGCGTGGTGATCTGGATGTTTCCCATCAGGTTCAGCTGATTGATGTCGTGGAGGCGGATTTCATCGAGTAACTTTTCCGATCCGGCCCCCTTCCCACGATCTTTCACTTGAAGAACATCGCCCGACTTACCCACTCGAAGCCCTTGGGTATCCAGATAGACGGGCTTTAGGTCGTCTCGGGGTGCCAGTAGCCGTCTCACAGGACCGGCAATCCCCTCGCTCCCCGGAGGCTTTCGAGTCAGCTCCTCGAAGAGCGGAAGCTGGGTGGCTGGCGGCATTGCAGCTTCGGGTTCCAGCGCGGCCAGACTGTTCGTCTCATCCGGCAGGCAGATAGGATGCAGTGAGCATCCTATACACTTCGGGCTTTCGATCAACGGGGCAGGGCGCACGCCGGTCCTGGCCGTTGCCCAAGCAAGGTTTACAGCCGCAAGAGCCTCGGCGAGCGCTGCCTCGGTGATTTCCAGCCGAACCCTTTGCCGGGTCGTGCGGTAATAGACGATTGCTTCCTCGCAGCGGTATCCGTTCTCACGCAGGATCAACCCCTGTAGCGTGACCTGCACTCGATCGGCGGGCCACATCTCAAGCAATTCGCCCACCTGCTGAGGCGCGCCGCGTTTATAGTCCACTGGAGTAACCACGCCGTTCTCGACGGTGAGCAGATCGATCTTCGCGATGAGCCGGTGCCGCTCGCTGGAGAGCGTGATCGCCTGCGTTTTAAGATCTTCGTCGAGTTCATCTGGTTCCGCCAGTTCACCGCCTTCCCGGTCCACGCGGCTGTGTTGAGCCGAACCCTCGATCGTGCCGGCGGATTCGAGAAACAACCCATCCACCCACTCGTAAAAGAACAGACGCGGGCAGTAAACGAATTCATTGACCATCCGAACGGGGAGATAGTCCGGCAGCGTATCGGGGGTAGGTTTGGATTGAGCGGGAAGTGGGAAAGGGGAGGTCATAAAACGATACACGGCGCGTTCACGGGTGAGTAAGGTTTGCCGAGCGCGGTAATAGTCCGCTCTGGCCGCGTTTCCGCGGGCCCAAGGGAAACGAAGAGTACCTGGTCCTCCGTGTGATGGATGATTCCGGCGAGGCCGGCTTTCAGCCGCGCGAGACCCGATGGAGTAAGCTGGCACTCGAACACCGAGTATTGGAGATGGTCTCCTACATCGCGGAGAGCCTTGAACACGCGGCGGAGCCGCTTGTCGTCGCAGATGTCGTAGCAGACGATGTAGGACGTGCGCATCAGCGGCCGCAATGGAAAAAGAAGAACTTAGTGGACATGAATAGCCTAAACGTAGTTGATACTCTATAAATCTCCTCGCCGGCTTGTGTCAATGAGGCCGCGGCCGTTCGGTCGCGGAATAAAGCAATTTGGCGAAAGGCACGTATTCGACCTAGCTTCAATGGAGATCGAGGAGGGGTTTATAAGTAGAAAATGTGCTAGCGAATTACCTCCGGTCGTGGTACAAAAGCAACTAGACACCGTCCCATCTTACTGGTCGGCGGCAAATTTACAGAGGGCGACACTCCGCTACTCTCCGGTGAGTCTAGCATCGTTGCGCCTTGTAAGGGAGACAACGCATGTTTTTTCTAATCCCGGAAATAGCGTCGGGCGAGGCCCGGCAGGCAATGCGGACCTTCGGTGCGCGGCCACACTTTGATCACTGTTGGCTGGCAGACTGGAGAGGTACGGCTGAGCAACTCTCCCGGCGGCTGCGCCGCCTTACCTCCATTCGATTTATTGTCTGCTCGGCGGACGAGGATTGGGTCGACTAATCCCCCATTGAGACTTGCGGGTTATCGCGATTTTTGCACTCCTGATCTATACTCACACCTGTTGTCCGGAACCTCATGGAAGAATCATATGACCAGTTTTTCGAAAGACTGACTCACAACCGAATCCTTCCCTACCAATACGAATACGCACGAGATCCGTTTTCCCATGTACTGTTAACCGTCCCCACTGGGCTCGGCAAGACCGACGCCGTACTCGTGCCGTGGTTATACGCGCAAGCTACTGGAAAGCTCGGCGCTCCGGCTCGTCTGATCTTGGTTCTGCCCCGGCAGAATCTCACCGCCCAGACCGCCGCCAATGCTCGAACGCGCGTCAAGGATGCCGGACTCGGGCTCCATGTACTTGAATTGATGGCCGGCCAGGAAGAGAACAACGAAGCCCTAAGTCCGAATGAGCCCGTTATCATTGTCTGCACCCAGGACATGTATTTCAGCCGCGCACTGAACCGCGGCTACGCGCGACGGCCCCCTCGCTGGCCGATCGATTTCGCCCTCTATAACCAGGACTGTTTGATTGTTCTCGACGAAATTCAACTGATGAACGAGGCGCTTGCCACGTCAACGCAGCTTGCTGCCTTTCGGGAACGTTTTCAGACGATTGGCAAAGCTCCGTGCGTCTGGATGTCCGCCACAGTGAACCTGGATTGGCTCAACACAGTCGACTTCCGCCTCCCGCTTCGGCGAATTCAGCTATCCGGCAAAGACATGGAGAGCAAGGTTGTCCAGGAGCGCATTCATTCACTCAAGAAGCTTGCGCAAGCGCCCGAAACCTGCGGCTCACCCCAAGGATGCGCGGCGTTCGTACTGGAGCACCACCGTCCTGGCACGAGAAGTCTGGTCATCGCGAATACGGTGCCTCGTGCGCGCGAGATCTTCGCGGCCCTACGCTCTTCTTTCCCCGGAGCTATCCTGCTTCACTCCCGCTTTCGGCCGGATGACCGGAAGAAGGCCAGCGATCGGCTGCTGAGCGGGGTTCCTCCGGAAGGGCAGCTTGTTGTCTCGACGCAGGTGCTCGAAGCCGGAATCGACATTACTTCACGCCTGCTCGTCACTGATGCGGCGCCCTGGGGCAGTTTGGTGCAGCGATTCGGCCGCGTCAATCGGTACGGAAAGGATACGGATTCCGAGATTTGGTGGGTAGATCGGCCCAGTTATTCGAAACAGAAGGATCCTACCGCTCCATACGCGCCTGCGGAAGTGGAGCTTGCAATCCAGCGGCTCCGGCCACTTACTTCGGCGGCGCCAGCGGATCTACCCCAAGAGGACGGCCCGGCGCCGTGGCGGCACGTCCTGCGCCGCGCCGATTTGCTCGACCTGTTCGATACGACCCCGGACTTATCCGGCAACGAACTCGATGTATCCCGTTTCATCCGGGCGACCGGAGACAAAGACGCGTATCTTGCGTGGCGCGAATGGGACGCCAACACTGTGCTTCCGCCCAATGAACTTTCCGACGGCGAGCTGTGTCCCGTCCCGATCGGCGAGCTGCGGGAGTTTCTCAAGAAGCGCTCTGTCTACACATGGAACTATGCGACGGATGAATGGAAAGAAGTAGACCGGAACCACAAGCTATATCCCGGCATGTTGGTGCTGGCTCGCTCTCGCGACGGCGGGTATACCGCCGAGGAGGGCTGGTCTCCGGAGAGCAAAGCGAAGGTCCCGCCCTTGGAACCATTGCCGCGCGAAATCGACGCGGATGGCCGGGATCCTCAGGCGTTCCTTTCGTACCGCCAGATCCTGGTTGAGCATACTGATCGTGTCGTTGAGGAATTAGAGGTCTTGTTATCCCGCTGCGAGATTGATGCCGAATATGCTGAGGCATTGTTAACTGCCGCGGCCAGGCATGATTGGGGCAAGGTGCACCCGGTGTTTCAAACGACACTGCATGGGTCTCCGATTTATGACGTCCTGCTCGCTAAACAGGAACGCGGCGCCGGGTACGCAAAACATGGAAGGCCACACTTCCGCCACGAGCTTGCAAGCGCTTTAGCGATGTTACAGTCCGGCGAATCCGACCTGGCGGCATATTTGGCTGCTGCTCATCATGGCAAGGTCCGCCTGGGGATACGCTCGATGCCGGGTGAACGCGAGGAATTGTCTCTGCGTATCGCTCGCGGAATCAGGGATGGCGACATTTTGCCGTCATGCGGCCTTGGCTCAGGCGCCCGCGTCCCTGAGGTGACTCTTTCACTAGCCCCAATGGAGTTTGGCGCCGAAGGCGGTTCGTGGACCGCCAGGATGTTGCAACTTCTCGAAATGATCGGCCCTTTCCGGCTCGCGTACATGGAGCTGCTGCTACGCGCGGCAGACGAGACCGCCAGTGCCAAGCTACGCCTCCCGGAGGATGCATGCCCCACTTGAGGCTCGCGGCCTGCACAGCCGCCCCGTTTGGAACTTACTTAAAGGCACTGGGCGTTTTCCGGCTTGTGAGTGAGCAGGTAGACAATAAATCGTCCGGCGCCTGGGCCGGCGATACGTTCGAGCTGGATTCGCTTCTTAGCCGGGAGGAGTTGCTTCAGTTTTTCCTCAATCATTACTCTCCCACTCCCATCGTCGCGCCGTGGAATGGTGGGAGCGGGTTTTATGCGAAGGACAACAAAGAGGGAATTGATGCGATAGCCGCTTCCACCAACGATCGCTTCGCGGCATTTCGTGAAACCATCGCGAAATGCCGCTCTTTTGCCGAAGTGACGCGAGGGAAAAGCCAGGACGGCGAAGAAGACCGCCGTACGGCGATCCTCCTCCATTGCCGCAATCAACTCTGTGACCGGGCAGTAGAATGGCTGGATGCTGCGGTGGGAGTCGCTGCCGATGGAAGCCGCTCTTTTGCGCCCGTCTTGGGCACGGGCGGCAACGAAGGACGCCTCGACTACACCAACAATTTCATGGCCCGAATCGCCGCTTTGCTGATCGCTCCTCGTTCCGTCGAAACGGTTGAGGTGCTGTTGGCCAACGCTCTTTTCGGGGCACGCACCGTGGCTCTTCAGCCGGGCTCCGCTGGTCAGTACGATCCCGGACGCGCGGGGGGGGCCAACCAGGGTCCCGGCGTCGAGCACGACGCACCTACGAATCCGTGGGACTTGGTATTAACGCTGGAAGGAGCGGTCGCCTGGTCCAGTGGTCTATATCGGAGGCAGGGCGTCAACTATCGGTCCTTCTTGTGCAGTCCTTTTACGGTGCGGCCCCGTTCCGTGGGCTACGGTTCGGCTTCAGCGAACGATGACGCTCGAGCCGAAATCTGGGCACCGCTATGGGAAAGGCCAGTCCGCTACCAGGAGTTGCGAGTGCTGTTGCGCGAGGGTCGAGCGAGTGTACAGGGAAAGCCGGCGGCGAACGCGCTGGAGTTCGCCGAGGCGGCGAGTTCGCTGGGTGTGGACCGCGGCGTTCAAAGGTTCGCCCGCTTCAGTCTTCTCAAGAGGCGCGGCGAAAGCTACGTCGCTCTCCCAACGGGGACCTTTCCGGCGGGCTACAGGGCGGAAAGCGATCTCGTTCGCAAGTTTCAAGCATTTCTCGACGTGATCCGGGTGAGCGACCTTCCGAAGAGTGCAATCGACAGCTTCCGCGGTATTGAGGCAGCGATCTATCACGTCCTGCTCAAGGGTGGTTCGGAACGCATGCGAGAGATGATGGCTGCCTTCGGCCGGATGCTCCGCGCCGCGACAGCTTCGCCGGCGTATCGTCTGCCATCCCGCGGGCTTGCTGCCGGGCCGTGGCTTTTAGCATGCGGTTTCGACCAGCCCGAGGTTAGGATCGCCGCGGCAGTAGCGTCTCTCTACGCCAGAGACGTGGGTTCCTTCGCCGACCATCTGTCGCGCTTCGGCAACCGATTCGCGTGGATAGGGTCGCACCTTTCTGTTCGACTGATCTCAGTTCTAGACCGCCGATTGTTAGTCGCTCGCGCATCCGAATTCGGCGCTAACCCGTTCGGTGGGGCGTGCGCTCTCCATCCCTCGGATGCGACTCGATACATCGCCGGTGAACTCGACGAAGGCCTGCTTGACGATCTGCTTTTTGCATTTTCGACGCTCGACTGGACGGATTTCGAAACACCCAGGTTGCCGGAGGAGCATTGGCAGCGTGGTGTACTGCCAGTGTACGCAGTCCTCAAATCTCTCTTTCTGCCCGGCGAGATTCAGAACGCCCGGGGAGAGTCGAAGCGCTTGGCCGCCGACCCTCGTATTCTCTCTCTCCTTCAGCGAAACAGCATTGATGACGCCGCCGAAATCGCTGTCACTCGTTTGCGAATTGCTGGATTCCGCCCTCTTTTGGTTGCCTACGAAGGAGGCGTTGACCCGGTGCGTCTGGCAGCTTCGCTGCTAATCCCTGTGTGGCCCGGCAGCGTGCTGGCTGCCGGAATCCTCCATCACCAAGAAACACTTCCCAATGAATGAACAAGGACCGGTCATGGATTTTTCCCTTCTCGCCCATTCACCCCGTCTCCTGATCGAGGCCGAACTCCGCCCTGTCGCGGGTGAGCGTTTTCAGCCTACGGGCTTTGCCGACCTCGGTCCTGCCGAATACAAGCTCCCCGACGGTACGGCAATGCTACTCGTTGAAAGCGCACAGTCCGTCGCAAACCGCCTGGAGAAAACCTGTCTCGATGGGGATGGACCTGCCCTCGATCCTCAACTCGAAGGCCTCTCCTATGTCGAAGCGGAGTTGGA
The DNA here is from genome assembly GCA_964515165.1 of uncultured Solibacteraceae bacterium. Classification (GTDB taxonomy): domain Bacteria; phylum Acidobacteriota; class Terriglobia; order Bryobacterales; family Bryobacteraceae; genus JAPKYZ01. Next base: position 61,008 of record CAZETQ010000027.1, read on the forward strand.
GGGCGGTAGTCCGGCAGCAACAACGAGCTCTCTCGTTGAGGCACATAGGCTGGGCTCTCCCTACTTTGTGTTGAACAAGGACTTCCAGTCTGCGCTTACAAAGGAGATGGCCTATAACTCAAAGCAGCCATTGGACTGGGCAAGGATCTACGCCACTATCTTCAAGTACGACGCGAACAGTCTCGTGCACGGCGTCTTTCTGTCGCTCTTAGAGGGGGGGCGCATTCGCACGCCACGAGCCATAACCGGCTTTATCGAGGCAAGGAACGTCGTTCGCGTCGTCTCTGGAGGCGTCAAGAACAGCCCTGTTGATCCGACTGGTAAGACCCAGGTAGCGGATGCCAAGGCCAGTGAAGCTGGAGTCTACAGCAACGTTCCGTACTCGCGGATCGAGTACGTTGCCAAAGAGATCAAGGCTTATTTCAATCTTGACCTAGCGTTGATTCGCGGGTACCGCCTGAATGCTGCCGCAACGGATCTTCTCATCGCGCTCTCGCTCCTCAAGATACGCCGGTTCCTCGACTCCAGCCTGCGCCTTCGTACCGCGTGCGATTTCATGGTCGAAAAAGTCCAATCAACATCGCCCGGCACCTTCGCCATGCCACCGGAGCCCGAGTTACTCGGCGCCGTGAGGGCCGGTATCCAGGCATGTAAGGAACACTTCGCGGCTCCCCCGGTAACTCGTCTGAAAACCAAGGTGAAAATCACGGAAAAGACCTAATGACCACGATACGCCTGTCGTTTCTGGCTTCCCGCTACCATGCAACGCCTTGGGGCCGGCATGTGAATGAAGGCGTGCCCGAGTGGCCGCCTTCCCCCTACCGTCTGTTGCGTGCCATCTACGATGTCTGGCAGCGCAAGTGTTACGAACTTCCCGGGAATCAAGTCGGAGTTGTCCTGGAGAAGCTTAGTGAATCCAGTCCGCGATTTCATCTGCCCAAGGCCGTAGCGGCGCACACGCGCTCTTATCTCAGCGCGAATTCGAAGGATCCAACAGACAAGAATCTAGTCTTCGATCCGTTCCTGGTTCTCGGTCATTCGAACGCTTGTTACTTGTCATGGCCTGACCTGGAGTTATCGCACTTAGAGCGGGAAACCCTGAATCGGTTATTGCAAGGCTTGAATTATCTTGGCCGGTCCGAGTCCTGGGTTGAGGGTCAGCTTTGGGAGGGCCCTGTGGAGGGTCTTGAATGTGAGCCGGTTGACGAAAGCCTGTCCGGTGAAGATAGTTTTTCCGTTGCTTGCTTACTGCCCGCATCAGCGAATACCGGCAAGCGCTCATGGATGGAAGCGCTTACCTATTCCACCTCTGATATGTTGAAGGAGAAAGCTAGTTCGCCGCCGGCTCTTCGGTTCATTTCATATCAAAGCCGCGAGGCCCTCATTGCATTAGATCCCGTTCCCCCAATTCTGCGGTCCTCCCCCAAGGTCCAGGCGATTATTCTCAGCTTTGATGCGACCGTTCTGCCTTTGGTCACAGCAACGGTAGAGGTGGCGGAACAGATCCGCGTGCGTCTCATGGGCGCGCATAAGCGGCGCATGGGTGGTAACGAAACTCTAGTCTCGCCTCTGTTTAGCGGAAAGGGCCCAGATGGCGGGAAGCGGCTGGACCATGGTCATCTTTATATCCTTCCACTTGCTGCCGTTCCATTGGCGGGTGATTCGATTCGCGAGGGCCGAATCGATAGGGTTCTGTTGATCAGTCCTCTCTGGCCCTTCGACGAGAGCGAACTGGATGCCGTACGGGGTGTGCGGGAACTATACCAAAGCGATGGTCGTCCGCGTGTCCGTTGCGTTGTCACGTGGCAGGGCTCCATCGAGGCGGCGCGTGCCCAACCTGGTTGCATCGTGCGAAGCGCGACACCGTTCGTGCCCGCAAGGCATTGGCGAAAGGGCCGGGACTTCTCTGCTTTTCTTCTCGACGAAGTGCATCGAGAATGTGTCCATCATCGTGTTTCAGGCAGCATATCGAAGGTGGAAGTACTGGAACAGATGCCGGGCCGCTTTCACACCATCGAGTATCGGCGCAACCGAAAGAACGACTCGGTGCGGCTTGGGTATGCGCTGTGCTTGACCTTCAAAGAAGCAGTTGGAAGTCCATTTTCGATTGGCTATGGAGCGCATTTTGGACTTGGCCAGTTTGCTGCTATCTAGCAGGATGCGGAAAAATCCCTGAAACACGTTACCTGTAAAATGTTCCAAACGTCTTAACTGCATGCGGGGTAAAGACCATCAGCAAGCGG
>CAZETQ010000028.1:0-62450 GCA_964515165.1 uncultured Solibacteraceae bacterium
CTAGTCAGTTTCGCGATGATGCGCATTTTTGAAACCCTGAGTCAGGATCGGAATCCTATGTTCCGACTCAACCGAGGAGGTTAATGATGAGCGGACGAAGTCGGCCGATGATCGCGCTCGGCCTGTTTCTCACAAGCCAATTTGTTTTCGCCCAGGGGAAGAAGCCAAATATTCTTGTGATTTTCGGCGACGACGTCGGTCAGTCGAACATCAGCGCCTACACCCATGGGCTGGTCGGCTATAAGACGCCGAACATTGATCGGATCGCCAAGGAAGGCATGATGTTCACCGACTATTATGCGGAGAACAGTTGCACGGCGGGCCGTTCAACCTTCATCACCGGCCAAGTGTGTCTCAGAACCGGACTTTGCAAAGTAGGGATGCCCGGCGCTGCCGTGGGGCTTCAGAAACGGGATGCCACGATCGCACAGGCGTTGAAACCACTGGGATATGCCACTGGCCAGTTCGGAAAGAATCATCTCGGCGACCGCGATGAATATCTTCCAACTGCGCACGGGTTCGATGAGTTTTTTGGAAACCTCTATCACCTGAATGCCGAAGAAGAGCCCGAACGCCCTTATTGGCCCAAGAACGATGCTGCATTCGTCAAGGCGTTCAGTCCCCGCGGTGTTCTTCACAGCTTCGCGGACGGCAAGATCGAGGACACTGGTCCTCTAAATCGGAAGCGAATGGAGACGATCGACGACGAAACCACTGCCGCCTGTATTCAGTTCATGACTAAGCAGAAGAATGCCGGCAAGTCGTTTTTCGCATGGATGAACTTCACGCGAATGCACGTTTTTACTCACGTCCGGGAAGAGTTCCGTGGCAAGAGTGGTATGCCGGGGAATGAATACGCCGATGGCATGTGGGAGATGGACCAAAACGTCGGTAAGCTTCTAAAAGCCGTAGACGATCTTGGGATTGCAAACGATACGCTGGTGCTGTTTACAACGGACAATGGTCCCAATCAATTTACCTGGCCTGATGCGGCCACCACTCCCTTCCGGAGCGAGAAGGATTCGAACTGGGAAGGAGCATTCCGGGTACCGGCGTTGATTCGATGGCCCGGACACATTAAAGCGGGCGAGGTCTCCAACGAGATGGTCTCCGGGCTCGATTGGTTCCCCACCTTAGTGGCCGCTGCCGGTGACGCGACCATAAAAGACAAGCTGCTAAAAGGTTGGAGCGCTTCGGGGGGAGGCGGCACCTTCAAAGTCCATTTGGATGGCTACAACATTCTTCCCTATCTGGAAGGCAAAGAACCGCATTCGCCGCGTCACCTGTTCTTTTACTTCAACGACGACGGTCAGTTGGTTGCCATGCGCAAGGATGATTGGAAAGCAGTGTTCTGCGAACAGCGAGCTCCCGGCGGTTTCCAGGTGTGGTCCAATCCTTTTACTTGTCTCCGCGCGCCAAAGTTCTTCAATCTCCGGATGGATCCGTTTGAGCGCGCCGATGTTGTTTCGGATCAATATTATGATTGGACGGCGAAGAATGCGTACCTTCTCGCGTACTCCACATCAGCCGTCCAGCCATTTCTGGCAACGTTCAAGGCTTATCCGCCAAGTCAACGTCCCGCCAGCTTCACAATCGATCAGATGACCGAAGAGCTGATGAAAAGTCTGGATAAATCTCCCCGTTGACGACTCGTGGCGCAGCGGCGCTTCTGCTTCTTGCATCGGGCGCCGCCGCGCTCATCTACCAGGTCCTCTGGATCAAGCAGCTTTCCCTGATTGTCGGCGTGGATGTCTACGCCGTCACCATGGGAATTAGTGCGTTTTTTCTCGGTCTGGCGATTGGCGGAGCTACCTTTGGACGGCTCGCCGACCGAATCCATCAGCCATACCGTCTCTATGCCGTCCTGGAAATCGGTGTGGCAATTCTCTCTTGCATTGCGACAGTTGCGCTGGGCCATTCCGCCGAGACGTTCGCCAAAATGGAACAGTCTTCCGGCATTGTGGCGTGGCTGCTGCCTTTCGGCCTGATCGCAATCCCCGCCTTTCTGATGGGCGGAACACTCCCGGTATTAGTGCGTGCCGAGGCACGAGTATCCGTCGATACAATCGCAGCCGGCTTGTACGCGGCGAACACCGGGGGAGCGATCGCCGGAGCCCTGCTGACTCCATTCCTCCTGATTCCCGCTTTCGGAGTACAAGGTTCCGCCTTTGCCGCGGCAGCCTTGAATCTCGGGGCTGCCGGGATGGCATTCCTGTTCGGACCACCGGCAAGAACGGAAGCCCGGAAAGCAACGGAGGTGATCCTGCCCGACGCCCGGTTGGCCCTGGCGCTTTATTCCTTCTGCGGAGGCATAGCGCTGGGATATGAAATCGTGTGGACCCAAGCGATCGTCCAGTTCATAAGCACTCGCAGCTTTGCGTTCGCGATCGTGCTGGCCACGTATCTGACCGGGTTGGCGATCGGTAGCGCCATCTATTCGCGCATTGCCTTGCGTTTTCAGGATCGTTGGGGAATCTTCGCATTGCTGATTGGAACCGCAGCGCTGATCGCCCTGGTGCAGATGGCTGTGCTCGGCCATTGGCTGGTAATCCTGCAGACACAGGCGGAGTGGTTTGCGCTGCAATGGACCGGCAGCCAGTTGGCCGGAATGTGCGCCCGATTCGCAGTTGCCACCGCGTGCATGGTACTTCTTCCGACGATCTTATTGGGCGCCGCCTTCCCGGCAGCGCTGCGCCTTACCGCCGTAACTCCCCATGCCGGCCGCGATACAGGATCCCTCCTGGCCTGGAACACGATCGGAGGAATCGCCGGCGGCCTGCTGGTCGGGTTCGTCATCGTGCCATCGTTCGGATTGGTCCGAGCCCTGGTCATCCTAGCCTCGATTGCTTCTCTCGTAGCGCTCATCGCAGTGTTGCGCGGAGATGCCGCCCGTCCGGCTCGACTGGTTGTTCTCGCGGTCATCGCTTCCACGCTCGCGACGGGAATTGCCATCCCCCGTGACAAGCTTGCGGCTCTGCTACCTGGAGCTCGTGGAGGAACGCTGGCATTCTATGAGGAATCGGCGGGGGGTACAGTCGCGGTCGTCCAGCAGCAAGCCTCCCGATTCCGGCGGCTCTACATCCAGGGAGTCTCCAACTCCGGCGACGCCATGCCGTCGCTCCGGTACATGCGCTTGCAGGCGCTGATCCCTCTACTCGTCCACAGTGGGGAGCCGCAATCCGTTCTTGTCATCGGGTTGGGCACGGGAATCACCGTTGGCGCAACGATTCCCTACCCCGGTCTGCAGCGGCGAGTCTGTGCCGAACTCCTGCCAGCGGTCGTTCGAGCGGCGCCGCTCTTTCAGGGGAACTACAGCGCCCCCACAAATCCGAAGGTGGAAGTTCGTCTGCGCGATGGCCGCCGCGAACTCTTGCGTAGCTCCGAACACTATGACGTAATCACGTTGGAGCCTCCACCACCTTCCGCGGCGGGCGTTGTGAATCTGTACTCCCGCGATTTCTATAAACTGGCGGCAAGCCGGCTGAACTCCGGCGGCATTCTGGCACAATGGCTGCCGTTACCCACTCAGAATGACGAGGATTCGCAGTCGCTGGTCAGGAGTTTCCTGGACGCGTTCCCGCATGTGTCGCTTTGGACTACCGAGCTTCACGAAATGCTTCTGGTGGGAAGTTATAGTCCGATTGAGCTCGATGCCAACCGCATTGCGGCGCGGTTCCAGCAGCCCGGGATCTCGGCAGCATTGACAGAGGTGGGCATAGCGACACCGGCGGCGTTATTGGCAACGTGGATTACAGATCGCGAAGGTCTGGAGCGCTACGCGGGAATCGCCTTACCCGTGACCGATGATCAGCCGCGAATCGAATACGCTCCGTGGGTGCGGGAGAACGAGATCACGCGCGTACTACCGGTTTTGCTGCATCTCACCACCGAGCCACCGCTGCGTGGCGCGAGTCCGGATCTGCGGCAATCTATTGCAACGGAGCGGGTCCGGTTATTCGCGTTCTATGCCGGAGGATTGGCGGCTTATGAGAGGGACGGCGCGCGATCGAAGCAGTTATTGGATGGGGTGCTGAAGGAAGATCCGGAAAATCGCTACTTCCGCTGGTTCGTCGCCAAATAGTCGTACAACACCGCGTCCTCACCCTGCTGTTTGATCTTTTTATCGAAGAACGCGACGATCTTGTCCCTTCGAGCCATCAGTCCGTCAATTTCCATCTTCCCGACATAGGGAGAGAGAGCGACCGTCACCTGGGTCCGGTTCAACTTTCGAATCGCCGCCAGCAGCGAACGGTCGCAGCGGTCCAGATTCTTCTGATCCAGAAGATTCTTGCCGGCGCGAAATGCTCGCGTGTGATCAATCAGCCAGATGTTCCAGCTTTTGTCGATCACGACGTTCCCTAAGTTCCGGTCTTGGTTCGAAATCAATTGATCGAATACCCGGAGAACCCACATCTGACGGTTCCACAGGTCGACGTCGGGAGGCTCCAGCTTTTTCTGCATCCGCTGACCTTCGGTCATGACCGCGTCGTCGATCCACCACGTAACGGAGGCGTCCTTCGACTCCGTGTGACGCTCAACAGTCGCCGGAATCATACCCATCTCCAACAGGCGGTCCATTTTATACGCCGCCATGTTGAACTTCCAAGTGTCTTTGAAATTCAGCTCGGTTCCCATCACCGTCTGATATTGCAATTTGTAGACATCGATGTGCTGAACGTGCGCATCGTGGCTAATGCCGTCTTGCTCCAGGGTGGCCCGCTCGGAATTGGTGATTCCCATGGAGAGCGCATGGAACTTCACAATCCGAGCGGAGTGGAGAAAGGCCTCTCTCTCCGCACGGGTCCAGCCTGCGGGGTCGGAGACTGTCTGAGCGATGGAAAGGAAAGCGAGGAATGCAATCATTCAATGAGGAGCGGAGCGAGGCTCCGCTCCCGTGCGCTCCTTACTGAAGGTAGATGAATGCTCCTTCCTGAGAAGCGGCGCCATTGGAGCTGACCAGAGTCAGGCTCTGTGTACCGGAGGGTGCATCTGTGGGAATCCACAGGTTCACCTGGTAGTAGCCGACCAGTCCCGGAGCCAGGCCGGCAAAGGAAATCGTGGCCGGCACTCCTCCGATGAACGCAGAGAGACCGGATACCTGGGAGAGGGGGCTGCTCGGCGTCACTGTTCCATCCGGCACGGTGGGATCGACCGTTCCCAAGCCGCTGGCATAGAAAGTGAGATAGGTACCTTTACCGGCTGGGTTTGCCTGCGAATTCAACAAGCCGTCCTGGTTGTACGCCTTCGCACGCGCGTCCCCCGGAGCGACGGTATAAATTCCCGGCGAGGCGCTCCTGGTGCCGATCGCGATCGGGCCGCTGTCCTGACTGTTGTAGTTCACGTTGATATTGACGCTGCCCAATGCCAGATTGCTAGGGGCAATGAACGTAAGCCGAAGAGACGAAGAATAGGCGATCGGTGCGGGAGTGCCGTTCACCGTCACCGTGGTTCCGCCCAGCGTCGTGGGCAGATTACCCACGGGTGCATTGACTCCGACCGCGGGCCCCAGAGCTCCGCCGAAAAGACTCACTCGTTCGCCAGGAGCGATGGGTCCCGCCGTCAAAGAAGCCTCATTTCCCACCGTCTCCGAGGAGAATGTTGGTTTCAGTTGGGTTGTACCCGTGATAGTGATCGCAAAGTCGAGCAGGTAACCGGTATTCGAATTCCCTCCATTGTTTTGAACCGCTAGACGCCAAACCCCAATGGAAGACTGCCCATTGGAGTTGGAAAGAGGCTCGTTGCCGCGGAATGTGCCGCCGACTTCCTGGGGGCAGAAACTGGCAAATGTCGAAACCGCGCTATCGTCGAACGTCGTATCGACGTTACGGAGGGAGCCGCAATTGCGCTCCAGAAGCCGGGTTCTGGTTCCAGCGGGTGAATAAAGATAAAGGTTCAAGTCGCCGACTTGCGGGTAGTTGATCTTAACCCGCGCCGTAACTTTGGAAATTTGCACCGCAGTTGGAACTACGATTCTTGCGATCGAATAGATATCCGAATCGCCGGATGGCAGGATCAATAATGGCCCACCGGTGTAGCTGTATGTCAGGGTCTGTGCCTGACCGATTACCGTCGCGAAAACCGTTCCCAGGACAACTTGGCCGATACGCGTCATATAAGAGCACCTCCGCAACACTAAGAATAGGGAAACGGAGGCGAGGTTGCAATTTTTAACGCAGTTGTTCCCAAAAACGCAGAAGATCGGCCGCAAGGGGCACCTGAAAGACAGCAGAGGAATCGCCGTGGAAATGGACGCGCCGGCAGTGCAGCGCATGCCGTGGTAACGGCAAGACCTTTGTCACGGATTCGGGGCCGTTTTCGATGAAGTTGAGAAAGATCCTCTCATCGGCGCCATAAATCTTGTCGCCGACCAGAGGATAGCCAATCCACGAGGCGTGAACCCGGATTTGATGCAGGCGTCCGGTCTTAGGCACCACTCGAACGAGAGTGTACCCTCCGCGGACCTCTAACGGCTCGAAAAGCGTCCAGGCGAGTTGTCCGTCTTCTCGAATCCCACGCTTCACCCAGACGGCCGACCCCTCCGCCTTGCCAATCGGCTGGTCCACCACCCGAGCGTCCGTCAGTTCGCCTTCCAGGATGGCGAGATACTCCTTTTCCACCCACCTTTCCTGGACAGCGCGCTGCAACTCGACACCCCGGTCCTTTGTTTTAACCGCCAGCCAGACGCCGCTGGTTTCCCGGTCCAGCCGGAAAGGCATGTGAATCACCGGGAGCCCGAAATACTCCCGAGCGGCGCCAACCAGGCTGGACCACGGCCCGTGTTTGGACGGATGACACAAGACAAATGGCGGCTTGTTCAGGACTGCCAGATCGGGGGTATCTTCCACAATCCAGGAAGCAAACTCTTCCGGCGTAATCTCCCAACCCCACTCCAAAGACGGCATGCTACCATCGTATGTGCCGATAGAAATCCTGGGCGTTATTCCCGCCCGGTTCGCTTCGACGCGATTCCCAGGTAAGGCACTCGTCTCCCTCGGCGGAAAGCCGATCGTTCAGCACGTCTATGAACGCGCGTCCGCAGCGCGTTACCTCACCAGCGTTGTGATTGCCACCGACGACGATCGGATCGCGGGCGTCGCGCACGGATTCGGGGCCCGCGTCCAGATGACTCGCGCGGACCACCCATCCGGTACCGATCGAGTGGCCGAAGTCGCGTCTTCCGGCGCTGCATCGGTCATCGTCAATATCCAGGGCGACGAGCCTCTGATCGATCCGGCGGCCATTGACGCCGCCGTGCTGGCGCTGCTCAACGACGACAAAATCCCGATGGCCACACTGAAGTGCCGGATCACGGATCCTTCGGAAATTCAGAATCCGAATGTCGTCAAGGTGGTCACCGCCGCCAATGGCGACGCCATCTACTTCTCGCGCTGCCCCATCCCCTTCCACCGTCAGGAACCGCAGACCTACTACAAGCACATCGGTCTGTACGTTTATCGCCGCGACCTGCTTCTCCAGTATTCGGACCTCCCTATGGGTCCGCTGGAAAAAGCCGAACGGCTGGAGCAGTTGCGGGCAATTGAAAATGGATACCGGATCCGCGTGGCGGAGACGGACTATGAATCACTTGGCGTGGATACGCCGGAGGATCTGGAAAAAGTGAATTCGATGTTTGAGGCATTCAAAATCCATGGCTAAATACGTCTTTGTGACCGGAGGAGTCGTCTCCAGCCTTGGTAAAGGGATTGCGGGGGCGTCCATCGGATGCCTGCTGGAGAGCCGCGGCCTACGGGTCTGCATGCTGAAGTTTGACCCGTACCTGAACGTTGATCCCGGAACAATGAGCCCGTTCCAGCATGGAGAAGTGTTCGTAACCGATGACGGCGCGGAAACGGACCTGGACCTGGGTCATTACGAGCGGTTCACCCACTCGCCCCTCAGCCAGGCCAATAATCTCACCAGCGGGCGCATCTACGAGTCGATCATCACGCGCGAGCGCCGCGGCGACTATCTCGGAAAGACCGTACAGGTAATTCCGCACGTCACCGACGAAATCAAGAGCGCCCTCCGCCGGGTGGCTACGGACACGGATGTCGTCATTGCCGAGATCGGCGGAACCGTCGGAGACATCGAATCTCTGCCTTTCCTGGAAGCCATTCGCCAGATGCGGCATGAGGTCGGCCGCGATAACGCGATCTTCGTCCACGTCACATTAGTCCCCTGGATTGCAGCCGCCCAGGAGCTCAAGACAAAGCCGACGCAGCACTCGGTGAAGGAGCTGCGGGCCATCGGTATTCAGCCCGACATTCTGCTTTGCCGGTCGGAGCGTCCCCTCGCTCAGGACGTTAAAAACAAGATCGGATTGTTCTGCGACGTCGATGTGGACAGCGTCATTACGGCTCAGGATGTCGACAGCGTGTATGAAATTCCACTCGTCTTCGCTGACCAGAAGGTAGACGAGATGGTCCTGAAGCACCTGAATCTGAAGGCCAGGGATCGCGACCTCGAGCAGTGGTCCGCCATGGTCGACCGGCTGAAGAATCCCGCCGATCACGTCGATATCGGGCTGATCGGCAAGTACGTCGAATATGAAGACTCCTACAAGAGTCTGAAGGAAGCGCTGCTGCACGGCGCGCTGGCCCACAATCTGAAGTGCAACATCACCTGGATCGAAGCGGAAACGATGGAATGGCCAAGCTGCTGGGCCGATCTCGAACGCTTCGATGGCATTCTCGTTCCCGGCGGATTCGGCAAGCGAGGGATCGAAGGGATGCTGAACGCAATCCGGTACGCTCGCGAGTCCAAGACGCCGTATTTCGGAATTTGCCTCGGCATGCAGACCATGGTGATCGAGTACGCTCGCAACGTTTGCGGGCTAAAAGGCGCGGATTCGACGGAGTTCGACCCGTCCACTCCGCATCGGGTGATTTACAAACTGCGCGAACTGAAGGGCGTCGATGAGTTAGGTGGGACGATGCGTCTGGGCGCCTATCCGTGCCAACTTGCTCCGGGAAGCTTCGCCCGCAAGGCCTATGGATCCGAAATGATCAGCGAGCGTCATCGGCATCGTTACGAATTCAATCGCGAGTACGAGAAGGTTCTCACCGATCATGGCCTGAAGCTCACCGGACAGACTCCCGATAAGACTTACGTCGAGATCTGCGAGGTCGACGATCATCCCTGGTATCTGGGCTGCCAGTTCCATCCGGAGTTCAAATCGAAGCCGCTGGAGCCGCATCCGCTGTTTGCGGCATTTATCGGCGCAGCGTACGCCAACCGTCAGAAGCGGCTGGAGCGCGTGGAGCAGCCGCTCTTTACCCAAGCCGAGGAAGCCCCGGCACATGGGGATTGAGCGCGGCGGACCGCTTGCGCTGATCGCCGGTCCCTGCGTCATCGAAAGCGAAGAGCATGTCTTGTTTCTCGCGCAGGCGATCCGGGCGATTGCCGGTCCCTACATTTTCAAGGCTTCCTTCGATAAGGCCAACCGCTCCAGCATCCACTCCTACCGCGGTCCCGGCCTCCAGGAAGGATTGCGCATTCTCGCCAAAGTTCGTGATCTCGGATTGCCGGTACTCACCGACATCCATGAACCCTCACAAGCGGCGGCCGTCGCCGAAATCGTGGATATTCTTCAGATTCCCGCATTTCTCTGCCGTCAGACGGATTTGCTGGTCGAAGCCGGCAAGACCGGCCGCGCGGTGAACATCAAGAAGGGGCAGTTCGTGTCCCCTCGCGACATCCTGCAAGCCGCCGAGAAGGTCGCCTCCACCGGCAACAACTCCGTCATTCTCACGGAGCGGGGCAGCAGTTTCGGCTATAACAACTTGGTCGTCGACATGCGTGGCCTGAAAATCATGCGCGACGCCGGCTATCCCGTCGTCTTCGACGCCACCCACAGCGTTCAGCTGCCCGGAGGGTCCAGATCGGTTTCCGGAGGCGCTCCTGAATTCATCCCAACCCTGGCATCCGCCGCCGCGGGCGCGGGAATCGACGGGTTGTTCGTCGAAGTTCACGAAGAGCCGTCCCGCGCTCTTTCGGATGGGGCAAACGCTCTCCGCCTGGACCGGCTTGCCAACCTGCTGGCCCGTGTACGCGCCCTGCACGAAACAGCGCGCAGTCACGTCATAGACTAAAAGATGGCTATGTCGACTTCTCTTGTGGAACGGAAGCGCCGCCGCGGATTCTCCCTCGTCGAGCTGCTGATCGTGATTGCGATCATCCTGATCATCGCGGCCATTGCAGTGCCTAAACTGAACCGCACCCGTATGCAGGCTCAGGAAATGGCGGCGATCCGTCACATTGTGGCAATTCACACTTCGCAAACTCAGTACTATTCAACGTACGGAAAGTTTGCGACCACCCTTCAGGAACTAGGCCCGCCGGCCAGCGGAGCTCCCAGTCCCAGCGGATCCGATCTCATTCCGGGCGATCTGGCCAGCGGTGAAAAAGGCGGCTACAAGTTCGTGCTCCAAGGCGGCCCCAACGGCTACTCTGTGACGGGAGTTCCCGTCGCATACAACAGCACCGGCACCCGCACATTCTTCAGCGACCAGACATTGGTGATCCGGCAGAATTACGGAGCCGAGCCCGCCACCGCACAAAGTCCTGAAATCAAATAATCAGAAGCTGAATCCGAACTCCAGCATGGGAGTGATCCACCGATCGTTCGTCGGCCGGACAATCAGCTCGCCGATCGGGTCGCCATCGGTTTCCACTCGGACCACTCGCGCCGACGCTCCTATCCAAAACCGGGAATAGGGGCTGGGGCGCCAGCGGAAGCCGGCCAGTCCGTAATAACCCACTCCGCTCCGTGCCGAGCACGGCGGGCAATCGATTCGAAAGTAACTGTTGGGTTGGGAAATTGCCTCGTAATACCTGACGTAGACTCCCCCGCCGCCGGCAAAGAAGTGCCACCGCTCCCCGGGCGTCGGAATGATGACCCGTCCGCCAAACGGAATAAACATTTGATAGTCGCGAATTCTTCGCGCTCCGAATGCCGTATAGACGTAATCGTCTACGCGGGCCGACTGGATGGCAGTATCAAAACCGGCATTGGCCTCGAAGTACCGGTGGAAGCGGTAGCCGTAGTGGGCTCCGACAGCAAAGCTCGGCTCAAAAGCTCCGCGCAGCTCCTGTCCCGGAATGGCTGCCCCCACATCGCCGGTTATGGTGTGCCGAGGAAACCGGAATTGCGAAAAAGCAGCCGGCGCCAGCAACAGCGTAATGCAAAGCATTCGCCTCATGCCTGTTGGGACGAACCTTTTGCCGGTTGCGTTTCACCACCGTCTAGCCGAGGCGAACGTTGAACGGATACTCGACGAAGTCGCCTTCATCTGAAACAAGCGTCAGGATGTGCGGGCCAGGATCCAATTCGCGAGCCGACAGAGCGACAATCACCCGTCCAGCTGCCACCTGCCGGGCCGGGACCGCCATCGTGAATCGAGCCGTTCCTGCACCCGTCGCCAGGCTGACCTGTTTGGCCTTCCATCCATCGGAGGGCAACGGAATGATCAGCACCACTTGCGGAGCATGTTCGGAAACCGGAACATCGCGCGGTCCCGAAGGAGAGATTTCCACCACTTCTACAAACTCCGCACTCGTTTCCCGAACCTTTCTCCCGACGACTTTGCGGGCGTTAGCTTCAAACAGCGAGACCCACCGGACTTCCTCCGCGCACTCCGGACACGAGAAGAAGTGCTCCTCGAAAGCTTCGGCCTCCGGGGCGCTCAATTGGTTCAGCGCATAGCGCTCCGCCGCTCGCAACTGAATCGCTTCAACGTGGTCCATCGGTCAAACGCTCGCTTTCCTGGCGGTTCGCGCCGCCCCGGCTCTTTTCAAATATTCCGTGCGGAATCGGGACTTGGCACGGTGCAGCAGCACTCGCAAATAGTCGCCATCCACATTCAACAGCCGGCATATTTCTTCCTTGGGCATTTCCTGTAGAAACAGCATCCGCAACAACGAATGGTCCTTGGAGGGCAGAGCTTCCAGGATGCCTTCGATCATCTCCCGCATTTCCTCGCCGTGAATTGTCGCGTCCAGATTGACGGTGGAATCCACCGGCTCCGGCGCATCCTCCGGCATCGGACGCAGCTTCCCGTCCTCCCGGAGTTGCTCCAGCAGGACGTTGCCGCATACCGCATGTACGAAGGCGCCCAGGCGCTCCGGATGCTCGATGCCGCGGTTCTGGATGATTTTCAGGACCCTGAAAAGCGTCTCCTGTTGAACATCCTCAATCAGTTGCGCGCTTCGCAGACGGTGCCTCAATTTCAGGAACAGAAGACTCCCGAAATACTTAGTGAAGTGAAGCTGCGTTTCCGAATCACCAGATCGAAGGCGTTCGACATAATTTGCGTCAAAATTTGCGAACGTCACACTTCTACCCTGTCCATTCGGAGGAATTCTTTCACATGAGGATGGTCGCAGCTCTCCAGTTCGCTGACCGGACCGAAATAGATCACTCGACCTTCAAAGAGGAATACTACCCGATCCGCCACCTTTCGCATCAACTCCAGATCATGTGTGACTATCACGCTGGTCAGCTGCAACTGGTGCTTCAGACGGAGCATCAGGTTGCCCAGCAGGTCCGACATGATCGGATCGACCATAGTAGTGGGCTCATCGTACAGAATGCATTCCGGCTGTGCAGCCAGCGCCCGGGCGATCGCCACCGCGCGCTTGTACCCGGTGGATAGGTCGTTTGGGCGGGAGTTGGCAAAGTCTTGTAAATCAACAATTTCCAGCAATCCCTGGACGACATCCATCTTGTTTTCGTCGTTGTAATCGTCACGAGTTTCGAGCGAAAACAAGATGTTTTCGGCCACCGTGAGGGAGTCGAACAGCGCTCCGGATTGGAACACCATCGTCACCTTTTTGCGAATGCGCCGAAGTTCAGCTTCCGGAAAGCCGGTGATATCCTCGTAAGCCACGACAATCCGGCCGCTATCCGGCTTCAAAAAGCCCATGATATGCGCTAGGGTTACGGACTTTCCTACGCCGCTTCGCCCAATGATCGCCACCGTTTCGCCCGGATGAACGCCGAAGCTGACGTCGACTAAAACGGGGCGGTCGAACGTCTTATAAACATGCTCGAACTCAATGTAGTTGGATCTGGTTTCCGCCATTTCCTTCAGCCGGTGACCTTTCGCCACTCCTCGGGGGTATTGGCGTTTTCGAGTGCGGGCCAAGAAACTTCTTTGACATCAACATCTTTCAGGCAATCCAAAACTTTCAGTCGTCCTTCTGCCAATGCCTGCTGCACTGCGGGAAGCAACGTCGTCGACCAGACGGCGCACAGGGGATTGAGCCGTCCATCTCCGGTGCGGGGAATGACACAATCCCCCGGTTCACCCACCAGACTGCGCAAAAGATGCAGAGGAACATCCGGCATATCGCAAGCAAGTATCAGGGCACGGCCGGACGAGCAAGATGAAAGGGCGGCTTCAATGCCGGCCAGTGGACCTGCGCCGGCATGCCGGTCGGCGATGACGGGATATCCGAAGTGCAAGTAACGCTCCGGCGGGCCGACGATCGTTACGGGCTGGACAACGGCCGCCGCTCGCGCGGCAACATGTTCCAAAAGCGTTGTGCCGCGGAATGCCAGAAGCGCCTTATCGCGCCCCATCCTCCGGCTGAGTCCGCCAGCAAGGATGAACCCCGCCGCTTTCACTTCACGGATCATATCAGATTGTCGGGTATAATTCATTGAAGAAACACTACTTTTTCGGTACGATTGTTTCAAACAATCCGATGCGCTTCTGTTGGGCCGCTATGGTATTTTCGTTCGTCGCCTGGGGCGCTTCCGGCTCCGGGCCGGCGTCGGTAGTACGGGCCGACAATCGCAGCGGCAGGCTTGTTCGAACATTCGTGGCTCCGCGGACAGTGAGAATTTCCAAGCCCGCGACACTAGAACTTCAGCGGATGATCGAGACCACAGCGCGCCAGCATGAGGTGGATCCCTTGCTGGTGCACTCCGTCATTCAGGTGGAGAGCAATTACAATCCTCAGGCCGTCTCGCCCAAAGGCGCAATGGGACTGATGCAGTTGATTCCGGCGACAGCCCGGCGCTTTGGCGTGAAGGATGCCTTCGACGCCCAGGATAATCTGGAAGGCGGCATCAAGTACCTCAAACACCTCCGGCAGTTGTATGGTGACGATCGTCTCGCCTTGGCCGCATACAATGCTGGTGAAGGCGCCGTGGCGAAGTATGGATCGGTGCCACCGTACGCTGAAACGCAGAACTACGTCATCGAAGTCGGACGGCGCTACACCAACGCCGTTCGCAAACAGGCGAAAGAAATGCCCGTAGCGGAAACGGAAAAAGGCCCGCCGCGAATTCGGGAGTCGGTGGATGCGCAGGGTCGCATTCACTATCAGATACCGTAACCGCTATGCTCGCCTCTCGCGCCATTCTCGGCTTGACAATGGCAGCCGCCGCGGCAGGCGCGGAGGAGACAGCTATCTCCTCAGTTCGGGTGTGGTCCCAGCCGGAGACTTCACGCGTCATCCTGGAGTTGGCTGGCCCCCTGTCCTACCGGCATGAGCGCTTGAATAATCCCGCGCGGGTTTATTTCGACTTTTCGAACACGAGTCTGAAATTGGCGGACAGTCCGGGCAAACGCCACCTGACGTCCAATGTGAACGATCCTTTTCTCATACGCATCCGCGTGGCGACAACTACGCCGGATTCCATCCGCGTTGTGTTCGACCTGGCGTCGGAGTCTGCCACCTATACGGTTTCAGAGCTGATCAATCCGACGCGCCTGGTGGTAGAGTTTCGTGGAGGCGCGCAGAGCCGTCCCACGGCGCCCGTAGAGGTGATTCCCCGGATTTCGTTGGATCAGATGCGATCGGCGGCCAGCAAGGCCGCCGCTACTGGAAAGATTCCGGATCCCCCTGTCGCTGCGAAGGTGTCTCCCGTCGCCTCCACTCTGCCTTCGAATGCCAGCGCTTCTGTTGAGACACCGTTGCGCTTGCCGGTAGAGACTGTATCCGGGGCGTCCGCTACACCAATTTCGACGTCGAAGCCCCCTTCTCGTACCGGTACTCCAAGTCCGGCCCCTCCCCCCATTGAGCCGGAGCCGCAGCCGGCGATCCCGGCGCAGCGGGCGTCCAAATCGCTGACCCGGGCGTTGGGGCTGAAGCTCGGCCGGATTGTGCTCGACCCGGGCCATGGCGGACACGATCTCGGTACCAGTTCCCGCACTGGCCTGCATGAGAAAGACCTGGTTCTGGATCTCGCCAAACGTCTGGGGGGACTGTTGGAATTGCGGCTCGGATCGGAAGTTCTCTATACGCGCAGCGACGACATATTTGTTCCTTTGGAGAAGCGCACCGAATTCGCCAACCAGGAACGCGCGGACCTCTTTGTCTCGATCCACGCCAATTCCTCCCGCGCCAGAGATGTGTCCGGCCCGGAAACCTTCTTTTTGAATTTCACCGCGTCGCAGGATGCGATGGAGGTGGCGTCCCGCGAAAACGCCTCGTCCGGAAAAACGATCTTTGAGCTGCGGGACCTGCTGAAGCAGATCGCCCTGAACGACAAGCTAACCGAATCGCGGGAGTTTGCGGCTAAGGTTCAGACCGCCATGGTGGCAATGAATCGAAAGGACGGCACGCGGGCGGCGCGCGACCGTGGAGTCAAACGCGCTCCGTTTGTTGTTCTGATCGGGGCGGCCATGCCGTCGATTCTGACGGAAGTCGGATTTCTGACAAACACCAAGGAAGAAGCACTTCTCCGGAAACCGGAGTATCGCCAACGCGTTGCCGAAGCGCTTTTCAAAGGGATCTCCGAATACGCCGCCGGCTTAAGCCATTTCCAAATGGCGCAGCGAGCTCAGCAGTAAGCCGCCCTTTCCCCGCTAATCTTCGCCGCGCTGTTGCCTGGCAAACGGCGTTTTCAGAAACTCCCGCAGCCAGCGGTCCCGCAGCTCCTTGACCGCCTCCGGATCGCGCTTCGACCAGTCGTAGAAGCCGCGGCCGGTCTGGACGCCGAGATCGCCGCGAGCGATCAGGTCGCGCATCAGTTGCGGCGCGCGGGGCTGGTTATAAAGATCCTGCGAAACGTAATCCACGATGCTGTGGCCCATCTCCAGGCCAATCAGATCCTGATGTTCGAAGATGCCGTATACGGGCAGCCGGAGACCGAAGCCCGCCTTTGCCGCAAGATCCACATCGGCGGGGTCGGCGATTCCCTCCGCGACGATGTTGACGGCTTCCCGAATCATCGCCACCTGCATCCGGTTTCCCAATTGGCCCGGCGTGTCTTTTTTCACGAGAACCGCCAGCTTGCCACAACGGGACAGCAAATCCCGCACGGCAACCGCATAGTCGTCCCGCGTCTTCTCGCCTTTGACCACTTCCACCAGCGGCATCAGGTGGGGAGGATTCCAGAAATGCGTGGTCATGACCCGCTCCGGATGACGGCAGCGCGAGGCGATCGCGGTGATGGACAAACCTGAGGTATTGGAGGTGAGAATGGTCTCCGGCCGGGCAGCGGCGTCCAACCCGGCGAACAGACCCTGCTTGAACTCCATATTCTCAGGAGCCGATTCAACGACCAGGTCCGCCCAGGCGGCCGCCTCCTGCATATCCCAGGTTGGCGTGATTTTCTCTCTCGCGCCGGAGGCGGCGGAAGAATCGGCCAATCCGTACCGCTCCATGTAGGCGATCAGGTCGAGAGCCTTTTCCAAGCCCGCTTGCGCGGTCTTCTCCGATCGGGAAACCAGACGAACGGACAACCCGCCCAGCGCAAGCGTGACGGCAATTCCGGGACCCATCATTCCGGTGCCGAGAACGGCGGCTTTTTCAAACTTCATTTCAGTTCGATCAGCAGTGTTCGATATGGTTTTCCAGCGGCCGTCAGTTGCGGAGCGTTCTCTCCCTTGTCATGCCAGATCACGTCACCCGACTTTCGTTCACGCATTTCCACCTTTCCCGTGGCGGAGTCTTTGCGCTCGTACCTGGCATCGTCCAGAAACACGATGATCTGGTCGGTGGGGCGAACGTAGGGAGTGCGAGGCTCGCCCGGCTTGTAAACGATTTCACTGATGCGAGTCTTAGGATTTTCCAGCTTCATCTTCTTCTCCGGGCCCGCGGCGGCTCCCAGCAAGAGCGCCGTCAACGCGGACGATAGTAATGCGGTCCACAGGAATTTCATCGAGGTACGTACTCCTTTCGAACGAGAAATACATAGCTGGCGATTCCGATCGCCAGGAAAACAGCCACGGCGATCATGGGAGCCTCCCACGACCCGGTTTCCCGCTTGAGCCAGGCAGTCACCAGCGGAACAACGACGCCCGGAAGATTCGCGGCCGTGTTCTGGATTGCCGCAAGCCGGCCCGCCGGCGCACCGGGAAACATCGCCGGGGTCAATGCCCAATAGTTGCCCGTAGCCAGACCGAGACTGCTCAGCGAGACGATGGCGAAGAACAAGGCCGTCCCTTCCGATGTGGCAAATGCGCCGAACAGCTCCGTCATCGCGAGCGCCAGTCCCGCGATAATGAATGTTTTGCGAGTCTTCACCAGATCGTGACCGCGGCGGATGAAGCGATCCGCCAGATACCCGGACAGCGTTGCGACAATGGCGAACCCCAGATAGCTGAAACCGGTATACCAGCCGTTGCGGGTAATCTGCATTTGCCATTTCTCGGCGAAATAACTTGGCAGATCGAGCAGGCAGAAATAGTTGAAATACTGATAACAGAAGCTGCCGATGATGATTCCCCACATCACGCGGCTGCGCATCAGATCGCCGAATGTCAGCACGGCGGCGTTTTCCTCTTGCAGACGCGCCGCTTCGACCTGGCGCTCATCGCCCTTTACGAGCGACAGCCAAGGCACCAGCCACAGCAGGGCGCCAAAGCCGAGAATCATGAACATCTCGCGCCAGCCGAGCGTATGAATTAACCACGCAGAGAGCGGAGCGCCCAGCGCCGGCCCCACTTTTGCCGATGCCTGATATAGGCCCATCACAAATCCGTGGCGATGCTTCGGGAAATTCAGCCGGATCCACCGGATGCCGGCGGGCGTGTTTACCGATTCGCCCAGTCCCAGCAGGAGCCGCAATCCGAACAACTGCCCAACGGTTTGCGCGAAGGCCGTCAGGCCGCTGACGATGCTCCACATGAAGAAGCAGCCGGCAAACGGAAGCCGGACTCCGTAGCGGTCGATGAACCAGCCGCCGGGAATCTGCAGCAAGGTGTAGCTCCAGAAAAAAGCGGAATTCAGCAGGCCGCGGTCCAACTCGGATAGGTTGAAAAATCGTTTGAATTCAGGATCGGTCAGCGCGTAAGAAAGGTTCTGCCGGTCGAAGTAGGCGACGATGAAGGCAATGCACAGAAGCAGGACGATAGACCAGCGGCGCGTGGTGCTAAGGGTGGTAAGGGAATTCGTTGCAGTCGGATTCAAGCAAATTTACGGTATCATGGCCGTCGCGTTGAACTAGCACTGTATGCAACTCAAGGTCATGGCATTCGTACTAGCCGGCGGTAAAGGCACAAGACTCTATCCGCTGACGAAGGAGCGAGCAAAACCTGCCGTTCCGTTTGGGGGACGATATCGCATCGTCGATTTCGTGCTCAGCAATCTGGTCAATTCCGGTATTTATTCAATCTACGTTTTGATCCAGTTCAAGAGCCAATCCCTCCTGCAGCATCTCAGCGACGGCTGGGAGTTTTCGGGAATTCTCAAGAGCCAATACATCATTCCCGTTCCGGCGCAAATGCGCTCCGGGGTGGAAGAGTCCTGGTATCGCGGCACGGCCGATGCCATTCATCAGAATCTCAATCTGATTGAGCAGGCCAATCCGCACGTCGTCGTCATCTTCGGCGCCGATCACATTTACCGGATGAACATTCGGCAGATGATCGAATATCACGAACATCGGCGCGCGGACGCGACGGTGGCGGCTATTCCGGTGAACAAGGAGCTTTCGACGGAGTTCGGCGTGATCGAAATCGACCGCGACCATCGCATCGTCGGGTTCCATGAAAAGAAGAAAGATGCGCCGACGATCCCCGGGCGGTCCGACATGGTGCTCGCGTCGATGGGGAACTACATCTTCTCGAAGAGCGCCCTGACGCAGGAACTGGAATTGGATAACGCCAATCCAAACTCGGATCACGATTTCGGAAAGAACATTCTGCCGAAGATGGTCGCCCAGGGGTCGGACATCTTCGCCTACGACTTCAACACCAATCGGATTCCCGGCGACCCATCCGATCAGCAGGCGTATTGGCGGGATGTCGGCACGCTGGAAGCCTACTACGAGGCCTCGATGGACCTGCGAAGCGTCCGGCCCAGTTTGAACCTGTACAACAAACAATGGCCGCTACGAACGGCCGGATATCAGGACCCACCCGCAAAGTTCATCCTGGACGAGGAAGGCCGGCGCGGCATGTCGATCGATTCGATCATCGGCGGCGGCTCGATTATCTCCGGAGGATACGTTAAAGGATCCATCCTGGGCCGGGGCGTCCGCGTTCTGGAGGGAGCCGTCGTCGAAAACTCCGTGATTTTCGACAACTGCGTGATCCGGAAAGGTGCCCGTGTCCGCCGGGCGATCCTGGAAAAGAACGTCGAAGTGGCCGAACAAGACACAATCGGGCACGACCTCGAAGCCGACCGTCAGCGGCCCGGGTTCCACGTCGAAGGCACAATCGTGATCGTGGAAGGAAAGCGATCGGAAGTCGCGGTATCGACGCTCGATATTTAACGCTTTATTTGGCGGCCAGCGCTTTGATGTCCGGCGGCAACTCGAAGCGGGAAGCGGGGATGTCCTGGTTGACAATGACGCTATTAACCGTGACCGTCATTTCCTGGCCGGCCAATCTGGTCACAACGCGGCCCGCACCCTTAATTCCGCCTAATTCCTTGTAGTCGAAGTAATTTGTTTCCACAGGCACGTCACCCATCTGGGTGGCGGCGATCAATGTCATCCGCCGCAACAGGCCCGTCTTTTGGTCGTAGAAACGCGTCTCCGGGCGTCCGCCGTCCTTGGGAGTCACCACCACACGGTAATGCGGGATGGAATCGATGGTTTCTTCACCCGTAACTTCGACTTTCGAAAATAGGTCGCGCCAGCGCACGTCCTTGGAAAGCACCGCGTCCCGAACGGATAACGCCTTTTCTTCGCCTTGCTTAATGCGCGGCCCCGCCAGGGGTGACTTCTCCCAGACAATCCCGTGGCCCACGCCCTCTTCGATCTTGCCGACTCCGTCAATTTCGATCGCACTGTAGCTGAGTCCAGGAGCCTTCCGATAGACGGTCATCCGGCCCTTGACTCCCTGGGCCTTGATCTCCATGGTGCCGCTGGAAATCTCCGACTTCACCCTCTCGTAGGCGGCCTTTGATCCGGTCACTTCGACATAACGATCGAGAATCGACTCCGCGGTCGGCGTGTTCTGCGCGAACGCGGAAATAGTCAGGAGCGCGAGACTAGCGCTTTTGCGCATGAATCCAGTCTAGCGCGGCCTCTAAAACCGGGTCCTTTCCTTTCAGCAGGATCGCCTGCGTCGTGACCACCGGCTGGTCCGGCATGACTCCTACTCCCTCCAGAACCCGCCCTCCTTCGGAGATGTAATTGGCCATGGCGTACTGGAACAGATCGCCATTCGGAAGCCGCTCCACCATCGACGGAAGAGCGGCGCCGGCAGTCCGCGTTCCAAAAACTCGAGCACGCTTCAAATCCTGGAGACCACCGGCCATGATCTCGGAAGTCGAAACCGACGCTCCATCCACGAGAACCGCCAGAGGGCCTCGAAAGTTATCCAGCCGCGGATTGACGAAAAGCTTCAGATTGAGATCCCGCTGATATAGAGTTCCGAGCTTAGTGTCCTGCTGATTGATGAAGAATCCAGCCATGCTGGCGCCCAGGATTGCCAACCCGCCTGGATTTCCCCGTAAATCGACGATAAACCCGTCACATTTCAGACATGATTTCACCGAATCCTCGAACTTGGACATCAGGCCGGCCGGGTCGAGAAATACGTTAAACCGGACGTAGCCGGTATTCGGCCGGGGGCGCCGGGCTTCAAAATCCACGATCATCGGCGGCAGGAATCCGAACCGGGCGCGAGTTCCTCGCGGCGGATCCCGGACGATTTTCCGAAGCAACTGCTGGCCGGCTCCATTGTCGAAAGTAACTGAGACGGCGGTACCCGGCGTTCCGGAAAGATGCCCCAACACCAACATTCGCAATAACACTTCCCGCTGCCGCAACGTGCGCCGGGCCGCGACGCGCTTGGCGGCAGAACGGACGTCGAACTGATCGATTTTGACAATCTCCCAGCCCAGTTGCACGCCGGCGCGGGCCGCGCCGCTGGCGTTGCCAACCCCGCGCACCAGGATCCTGTTCTCCGCCCAAACGGGATCGATTCCCGGCGAGCCGTCGGCTGCGTGAACGGGCGTCAAGTCGTCGTCGATATCCCCGGCGAGAATGGCAAAGTGCGACTGCCCCAGCAATCCCAGCATCGCCGTCATCAAGGCGCGAGCCTCCCGGTCTGATTCGGTTTTCTGCAGCCGGAGCGCAAAGTCGTCGTGAATCCTCTGCCAGCTCCGGCCATCGCCGAGGTTTTCGAGCTTCTTGACGTCCCAATAGCGGTCGCGGACGGTGCTCCAGACCTTTTCAAACGACGCAAGATTCTCCGCCGAGGGCTGGGCGGCAAGGGCCAAGCCCACCAGCCCGGAAAGCCATTTCATACATCTTTAGGCTACCTGTGCCGCAGTGTATGCTTGAAATCACCCCATGCCGCTGAGCGTTGAAACCGAAGACCGGGGGGCCATCACAATCATCCACCTGTCCGGGAATCTGGCCATGGGCCGTGACAGTCAACAGGTGGAAAATACTGTTGCAAATCTTCTCCAGAAGGGCCACCTGGATCTGGTGCTGGACCTCGGCGGCGTGAGTAGTATCGACTCGACCGGGGTGAGGATGGTTTCATTCGCTTTCAGCAAGGTGAAAGAGCGGGGTGGCCATCTGCGCGTAGCCGGAGGCGAAGGGCCGGTTCGAGAGGTGTTCCGTATCACCTTGCTCGACACGCTCGTCCCGTTTCACGAGTCTGTCGATGCCGCGGTGGCGAGCTTCTGAACGATGGATCCTCTTCAAATTTCCGTAATCGAGACCAAGAGGCGCCTGGATGCCGCGGAGATTGTTTTGGTTGACTGCCGGGAGCCGGCTGAGTATGCCATCGCGGCGATTGCCGGAGCGGCGCTAATCCCGATGAACACGGTCCCAGCAAACCTACAGCAGATCGAAGCGATGAGCGACGCCGCCGGGGTTGTGGTGTATTGCCATCACGGAGTCCGCAGTCTGAACGTCGTGAACTGGCTTCGCCAGCAGGGAGTACCCAACGTACAGAGCATGGAAGGCGGCATTGATGCCTGGAGCGTGCTGGTTGATCCGGCGGTTGCCCGATACTGAAGGCCCCCTTCGCCGATTTTTCTATATAAACTAGCGGTAGCTTGCGGAAGTACCTTGTCACGTTCCTCTGCACTGGCGGTGCACTTCTTACGGGTGCTCCGGTCGAGACTACTGCGACTATCAACCGCTACTGCGTCAACTGCCACAATGCAAAGCTAAAAGCCGGCGGTCTGGCGATTGACGGCTCGGCGAACCCGGCGCAGCACCCGGAAACGTGGGAAAAAATTGTCCGGAAACTCAGCGCTCGCTATATGCCGCCAGCCGGCGCTCCCCGGCCCGACGAAGGAACGTACACTTCGCTGGTATCGGCACTGGAAGCGTCTCTCGATAGCGCCGCTACAGCATCTGCGAACCCCGGGCGAACCGACACGTTTCGACGACTGAACCGCACCGAGTATCAGAACGCGATTCGCGATCTTCTCGCGGTCGACGTGGATGTCACCGCGCTGCTGCCCAACGATGAGTCGAGCCACGGGTTTGACAACGTGACT
The DNA here is from genome assembly GCA_964515165.1 of uncultured Solibacteraceae bacterium. Lineage (GTDB taxonomy): Bacteria > Acidobacteriota > Terriglobia > Bryobacterales > Bryobacteraceae > JAPKYZ01. The sequence goes on from CAZETQ010000028.1 coordinate 22,870, forward strand.
GTGGGCGATCTCTCGCCGACGTTGTTGGAACGTTATTTGACGGCCGCTCGGAAGGTCACGCGGCTGGCCGTTGGAAGCCCCAGCAAATCTCCCGGGGGAGACACGATTCGCTATCCTCCCGACCTGACGCAGGAAGAACACGTGGACGATCTGCCTTTGGGCACCCGGGGTGGCGCCGCGATTCCCTACACGTTTCCGCTGGACGCCACCTACGAGATTCAGGTACGGCTGGCGCGCGACCGGAATGAACATGTGGAAGGTCTGAATGGCTCCTATCGCGTGGAGCTGCTGATCGATGACCAGCTTGTTAAGACGTTTACAGTTGAGCCTCCGCCGAAAGGCATGGACCACAGCGTGGTGGATCAGGACCTGAACGTCCGGGTTCCGGTGAAGGCTGGCCCGCATACCATCGCGGTAACTTTCCCGAAGCGTCCATCGGTGCTGCTCGAAACCGAACGGCAGCCCTACCAGGCGCACTTCAACATGGATCGGCATCCGCGAATCCAGCCGGCTTTGTACTCGGTATCGATCAACGGTCCTTACGAGGCGAAAGGTCCGGGCGAGACGCCAAGCCGTAAACGGATCTTCTCCTGCTATCCCGCTTCCCGAGAGGAAGAAGACGCGTGCGCGAAACGGATTTTGATGCCTATGATGCGCCGCGCGTACCGGCGCCCGGTGACCGATGCCGATCTGCAAACGCCGATGAAGTTCTACCGGCAGGCAAAGGCGGACGGCGATTTCGAAGCCGGCATCGAAATGGGGCTGCGTTCGGTGCTGATCAGTCCGGAGTTTCTTTTCCGCGTGGAGCAGGATCCGCCCGGCGTCGCCAAAGGTACCGCCTATTCCGTCAGCGATCTGGAATTGGTTTCGCGGCTCTCATTCTTCCTGTGGAGCAGCATTCCCGATGACGAGTTGTTGGACGCCGCGATCCAGGGCAAACTCCGCAAGCCGGAAGTGCTGGAGAAACAGGTCCGGCGCATGCTGGCCGACGATCGCTCGCGAACATTGGTGAATAATTTCGCCGATCAGTGGCTGCATTTGCGGAATCTGGCATCCGTCACTCCCGACATGCGGCTGTTTCCGGATTTCGACGATAATCTGCGGCAGGCGTTCCGGCAGGAAACCGAGCTGTTTGTCGAGAGCATCATGCGGGAAGACCGGAGCGTTCTCGACCTGCTGAATGCCAACTATACGTTCGTCAATGAGAGGCTGGCCAAACACTACGGAATTCCGTATGTCTACGGCAGCCGGTTCCGGCGTATCGATCTGGAGCCGGATAGCGTTCGCGGCGGCCTGTTGCGGCAAGGAAGCATCCTAACTGTGACTTCCTACGCCACCCGCACTTCCCCGGTTCTGCGAGGGAAGTGGATCATGGCGAATATCGTCGGGATGCCGCCTCCTCCGCCACCGGCAACCGTTCCGGCCCTGAAAGAGAATACGGGCGTGGGCAAAGTCCACACGATTCGCGAGCGGCTGGCGATGCATCGGGACAATCCCGCCTGCTCCGGATGTCATCAGTTGATGGACCCTCCCGGCTTCTCTCTGGAAAACTACGATGCGGTGGGGCGCTGGAGAACCGCCGATGAAGGAATCGTGGTGGATTCGGCCGGCGGACTGCCCGATGGCAGCAAGTTCGGCAACGCGGCCGGACTGGAGCAGGCGCTGCTGGCCCGGCCCGATGTTTTCGTCACGACTTTTACAGAGAAACTGCTAACCTACGCCCTCGGTCGGGGCGTCGAGTATTATGACGCGCCGGCGATTCGGAAAGTCACCCAAGGAGCCGCGGCGCAGAACTACAGATTTTCGTCCATCGTTCTGGGGATTGTGAATAGCACTCCATTCCAGATGAGGAGGTCGATGTGATCATCACCAAGAAGGCCCTGCCGCGCCGGACGCTGCTGCGGGGATTGGGAACGACGCTGGCTTTGCCGCTGCTGGATGCGATGGCTCCGGCGATGACGGCGCTGGCGGCAACTCCCGCCAAACCGATCCGGCGGCTGGGATTCGTCTACGTTCCCATGGGTGCGCATGTTCCGGAGTGGACTCCCCCCCAGGAAGGAAATCTGAGGGCGCTGTCGCCGACGCTCCGGTCGCTCAGTCCGTTTGTCGACCACGTCACGGTGTTGTCGAACATGGAGTTGAAGAACGCCTATCCGGGAACTCATGCGACATCCAACGCCGCCTTCCTCAGCGCCGCGACGGCAAAGTGGACGGAAAGCAGCGATTATTACCTCGGCACGACCGTAGACCAGTTGGCGGCGCAGCGGATGGGCGGGGAGACGCGGCTGCCTTCGATCGAACTGGCGATGGATCTGTTGACCACCGTCGGTCAGTGCGACAACGGCTACGCCTGCGTCTACCAGAACAACCTGTCGTGGTCGTCTCCCACCAGTCCCCTGCCCGCGGAGGCGCATCCGCGCATCGTTTTCGAGCGATTGTTCGGGGATGGCGGCAGCACGGCCGACCGGCTGAAAGAACTCAGGACGAATGCCAGCCTGCTGGATTCGGTAGGCGAGGGAATCGCCCGGTTGCAGAACAAACTGGGTCCGGAAGATCGGACGAGGGTCAGCCAATACCTGGATACCGTTCGCGAAGTGGAGCGGCGCATCCAGAAGGCGGAAGCGAAGACGGCAGACGCGGAATTAAAGGATCTGGACCGGCCCGTCGGAGTGCCCGCCTCCTATGCCGATCATGCGAAGCTGATGTTCGATTTGCAGGTTCTTGCCCTGCAAGCGGACGTGACCCGCGTGATCACATTCCAGCTCGCCCGCGAGGCTAGTACCCGTACCTACCCGGAGGCTGGTGTTGCCGAGCCGCATCACCCCCTGACACACAATGGCGGCGATCCGGAGAAACTGGCCAAAGTTGCGAAGATCAACGCGTTTCACGTTTCCCTGTTTGCGTACTTTTTGGGCAAATTGAGGGAAACTCGAGACGGCGACGGAACGCTGCTGGACCATTCGGTGTACCTGTACGGAAGCGGGATGGGAAACCCGGACGTTCACGATCACGTGAATCTGCCGATCCTGGTCGCGGGTGGGGGCGCTCCGGTCCAAGGTGGCCGCCACATTCGCTACTCTCAGCCGACACCCTTGGCGAATCTCCACTTGACGCTGCTGGAGAAGGTGGGCGTCCACGTGGATTCTTTCGCTGACAGCAAAGGCAAGATCAACGAGCTGCTGTCCCTGTAAATGACCCGATTCAGTTCATTGCTGGCCATTAGTCTCGCCGCGATTGCCGGCAACTTGCCGGTGGTCGATGCGGTGAAGGCGAACGACCCGGTCGCTCTGGAGACGCTCGTCAAGAGCGGTGCCGACGTCAAAGCGTCACAGCCGGACGGGACAACCGCCCTTCATTGGGCAGCTTATCGTGACGACGAAAAGGCCGCGGAAATCCTGATTCGCGCCGGAGCAGACGTGAAGGCCGCCAATCGCTACGGCGTGACTCCGCTATCGCTGGCATGCACGAATGGCAACGCAGCCTTCATTCAACGCTTGCTGAAGGCTGGGGCGGATCCCAATACTTCTCTCCCCGGCGGCGAGACTGCGCTGATGACTGCCGCAAGAACCGGAAATGTCGCAGCGGTGAAAACGCTCCTGGCTGCCGGCGCGGACATTCATGCCAAAGAGCAGCGGCGTGGGCAGACGGCGTTGATCTGGGCGGCGGCAGATGGTCATACCGGCGTCGTAGATGCCCTGATCGCCGCTGGAGCCGATTACCGCGTGCGGCTAGATTCCGGATACACACCGCTCCTTTTTGCCGTTCGCGAAGGACGGATCGGCGTCGTGCAGGCCTTGCTGAAAGCCGGAGTGGACGTGAACCAGGCCGTCGAAGCTCCAGCCCGGAAGTCCAATCTCGCGTCCGGAGCGGGCTTCCCGAAACCTGGCACGACTCCCTTGATTCTGGCTGTCATTAATGGGCATTTTGAGCTGGCCTCGCTGCTGCTCGATGCGGGCGCAGATCCCAATGCGATCGGTCCGGGATACACGGCGCTCCACGCGGTTTCCTGGGTGCGGAAACCGGGCGGCGGCGATAACGATCCCGCTCCTCAGGGCTCGGGCAAGATGACCAGCCTGGAATTCGTCAAGAAGATCGCCTCCAAAGATGCGAACCTGAATGCGCGAATGACCAAGAAGGTCAATGTGGGGTTGACCGGGCTGAACACCGCTGGCGCCACCCCATTCCTGCTGGCTGCCCGGAGTGCCGATGCGGAATTGATGCGAACCCTGGCCGCCCTGGGCGCCGATCCCAAGATTCCCAATGTCAACAACGCGACTCCGCTGATCGTCGCCGCCGGTTTGGGAACCCGGTCGCCCGGTGAGGATGCAGGCACGGAGGAAGAGGTGATTGAGGCTATGAAGGTCGCGCTGGAGCTGGGCAATGATCTCAATGCCGTGGACAACAACGGAGAGACCGCCATGCACGGCGCCGCCTACAAGAATCTACCGGGAGCAGTTCTGTTGCTCGCCCAGCGGGGCGCAGATATTAATGTCTGGAACAAAAAGAACAAGTACGGCTGGACTCCTTTAACCATCGCCGAGGGCCACCGGTTTGGAAACTTCAAGCCGTCCGCCGTGACCGTTGCGGCTCTTCATCAGGTGATGCAGGCAGCGGGAGCTCCCATCGTTTCGGAAAGTCGCTCGACGACCTCCAATTCCGACTACAAGCCGAAACCGAAGCCCAGTCAGCCGTAGCCTTCGGAGATTTATTTGACTATCGCCGCCACCACCATTTGCAAGGTCTTTCCGGTAGAATCTCCAATAATTTTCGGATCGGCAGGCTTCCAATTTGACCGGGAGCCGTCATAGGTGTAGTTGACGGGAAGACGGGTCAATTCAGGATTGTACTGACCTTCCGTCCCTCCCATTTTGTAGATCACCAGATCGAGCGATGGCACGACATAGATGGCGTAGCCTCCCGAACCGCCTTTCCAAAACGCATCGCGCGGAACATCGGAGTATGCCCCCTGCTCGTTCACATTGAAGTTGAAGCTGTGATTGTAGTGGGGATTGTATTTGACCATTCGGCCGCACATCTTAGCGAAGTCTGCCGGAACCACCTGCTGTTTCCCCCACTTGCCCTCGTGGAGCATCAAGTAACCGAATCGCAGCATATCCGTGGACCGCACAGCGATGCTGCCGCCGCCGGGAGTGTGGAACATTCGACCATTCGAATCGATCCCGCCCTTGAGCTTGGGCCGGTACATCGCATATCCCCACGTTCCAAAGCCCATGGGAGCCGTCAGCCGCTGCCGCATGTAATCTTCCATCTCCATGCCCGTCTTCATGCGCACAATGATCGCCGGAATGTGGCTGGAGGCGGTGGAATAGGAATAGCAGGCGCCCGGCGCGCACCAAAGAGATTGCTTCAACGCAAAACCATCCGTCGTTGAATAGGGCCCGTTGTCTTCGGTCGGATGCTCCCAGGTTTGTTTGACTCCCTTCACGTACACCGGATTCGTTCCCCGAACACCAGCGGCCATCGAAAGCAGCTGCCCTAGCGAAATCTCCTCTTTACGGGGATCGTCCAGCGGAAAGGTTTCGGGCGGCAGATACTTCGGAGTGAAGACCTTTTCATCCAAGCCATTGGGAAACTCAGCAGCCTTTTCTTTCAGCATGATCCCGACGGCGAGACTGGTGAAGGCTTTGCCGCACGATGCGAGTTCCGGCAGCGCTTCGCGATTGCCGCGCCCGAAGTACTTCTCATAAATCAGGTACCCGTTCCGTACGACCAGCAGTCCGCCGTGCTGGCTGGTCTGCTGGACATAGTCGAATGCCTCATCCAGCTTCTGAACATCGACGCCCGTCTTTTGGCGGATGGCAGCCGGATCTTTCAAGGTCCGCCAGCCGCCCTTCGCGTCGGAAGGTGGAAAGTAATCGTCCGCGGCGAGAGCTGTACCAGCGAGCGCGGTGAGGAGAGTTAGAAAAAGCCGTGAATTTCGGCGCACGAGCGACATCATATAAGACTCCCTTTCGGCTATCGAGCGATCGCACTAGCGCCGAGTTCCGCCATCTCGATATCTTCCTGCGAGGGCAGCCCGCTGACCGCGATGCTTCCGATCACCTCTCCATTACGCCAGACCGGGATTCCACCGCCCCATCCGACAAACTGCGGATCGCCAAAGTAGGCAATATCGAATCCCTTGATGGGATCGCGCACCTTGTCTCCGATGTCTTTGGTGGGTTTTCGTTCGCGAGCGGCCGTCCATGCCTTATTGGCCGCGATGCGAATCGAGGAAAGCGGAGCGCCGTCCATTCGAGCGAAGGCAATCAACTCGCCATGAGAATCCGCCACTGCGATCACTGCGGTCTTCTTTCGTTCTAGAACCGCGGCGACAATGGTATCGATAACTTTTCGCGCTTCCGGAAGATCAATATCCTGAGAGGTTCGCATCCAGCAATCATTGAATCACGGGCGCGGCATGGAAATTGCCCGCGGAGCCGTAGATAATAGGAGTTCGTACGCCTGCTGCATCCACTTGCAACGGCAGATCGCCGAAGGCCACGATTTCGCTGCCGGCTTTCGAACAACAAACACCATAGTGGCGATTACACTATTCCTTCGAACAGCAGCGATCCTGGCAGTAGTCGCCTTACTCCCTGCGGCAATCGGCCAAACCGGGAGCCCCCACACCCGGGCGGAGTCCCTCGCCGCCGAGCGGGATGCGAAAGCGACCACGGAGCTTACGCTGGCCAAACCGGAGCAGGTCTATTACCGGGTTCTGAAAAATCCTTTTGTTCGCGGATTTCTCACTTCCGACGGCGGCGTGAGCGTGCGCTTCGGTGGTCTCTATCCCGGCTCGAGTTTCGCCATGGGACTGAACTATACGAAGAAAGGCTTGCTGAATGACAACGTCAACTTCAGCGCGTTTGCTTCAGGTTCAGTGCGTCTGTACTACGCAGCCGGAGTGTTGATCTCGGTTCCCCACCTGGCGACGGATCGAATCGAGATCGATTACTTGCTGCGGCGCACCTACGCTCCACAGATGCCCTACTACGGCCCCGGCAATCGCTCCTCGGAAGCGACTCGTTCCAACTACATGCGGGAGGACGTGATGAACGGCGCGCGGATTGGATACAAACCGTTCCGCCGCTATCTCTCCCTGGGAGTGATTGGCGGGATTCAGCAGTTCAACGTCGGGCACGGAACTTCCGGTTCTTATCCGTCCACCGAAAATCTCTTCGGGCCGCAGCAAACTCCCGGCATCGATCGCCAGGCAAGTTACACGCAGTTGGGTCCCTTTGCCGTGATCGATTATACGGACGATTTAAACAATCCGCATTCGGGAGGACGCTATGAAGCCCGGTATCTCTGGTTTCACGACTACAAGTTCGATCGTTACTCTTTTCGAAAGGTGCAGGTCTCCGCGGAGCAGTACATTCCCTTTCTGAACAAGAAACGGGTGATTGCGCTGCGAGCCAGGTCCGAATGGAATCTCACCGACAGCGGGGATCAGGTTCCGTTCTATCTGCAGGCAAACCTTGGCGGTCCGAATGACCTCCGCGGCTACCGGCAATTTCGCTTCTACGACAACAACTCGCTGCTGTTCAATGGGGAGTACCGGTATGAAGTGACGCAGCGCTTGGATGTGGCCGTGTTTACGGATTGGGGAAAAGTTTTTTCGCGCCCGGGGCAGATGGCTTTCTCGGACATGCGCGGTTCTGCCGGTTTTGGCATTCGCTTTCGGTCCGGAGGGCCGAATATGATCCGATTCGACGTGGGCTTCGGCCCAGGAGGAGTAAAACTCTGGTTTTCGTTCAACGACATCTTCCAGGGCTATTCGCGCAGTTCGCTCTACTAGCGCTGGCGGTCGCATCGCCGATAACGGCGCAATCCCCGCGCTTCTACCCGGACGATCCGGTATCGCGTGCGCCGAACCCGCGGCCCGTGGGCGATTTGCCGTTGCGCAAGACACCATTGCTGTTCGACTTTCTCTACAACAGTCTGGCGCCGCACAAACCCTCCCCTCATGAAGCGCGAGGCATCAACACAGTCGGCGAGGCTCTGGATAGCGAGTGGTACACGAACCGTCACGGGAAAACCCGAATGTCCCTGGATGAGTTGCGCCGCGGTCCGAACGGCCTCGAGCCTCCGCAGCCGCCGTTCGAAGTGGTCGCAGGAAAAAACGAAGGCATCAATCCCGGTTTCCAGATGCGCGATGCGCGCACGCGCTTGTTCTTCGTCAAATTCGATCCGTCCGGACATCCGGAGCTGGCAACAGCCCCGGATGTCATCGGGACGAAGTTCTTCCACGCCTTGGGCTATAACACTCCGGACAACTACATCTTCGTCGCGGCGCACGAAGACTTCCAGATCGCCGCGGATGCGAAGTTTACCGGCGACAGCGGGGAGGAGCGCCGGATACGGCGCCCCGATTTCGATCGGATCCTGGCAAAGGCACAGTCGCAGAAAGGCGGAAGGATTCGATTTGTCGCCAGTCGCGCGATGGAAGGAAAGCCGATTGGACCGTTCCGGTTCGAAGGCACTCGCAGCGACGATCCCAATGACAATATTCCTCACGAGGACCGGCGCGAGCTTCGAGGGCTGGCGATCTTTTCCGCCTGGCTGAACCACACCGACTCCAAAGCCGGCAACACCCTGGATGTGATCGTCGAAGAGAACGGCGTGAAATTTGTGAAGCATTGCCTGCTGGATTTCGGGTCCAGCCTGGGCAGCGATAGCATCGCGCCGAAGGATGCTCGCGACGGCTACGAGTATTTCCTCAGCACGGAATGGAAGCCGATGTTGCGGGATATGGGACTGTTGGGCTTACACGTAAAGCCATGGGAGACGGCACACTATCCGCGTCAGCGTTCTGTCGGCCGCTTCGGTTCCCAGACGTTCAACCCGGATGAATGGGTCAGCAATTTTCCCAATCTCGCATTCGAAAGCCGCAGACCTGACGATGAGTTCTGGGCGGCGCGGCAGGTGATGCGCTTCAGTACGGAAGAAATTCGAGCCATCGTCGAAACGGGACAGTACTCCGATACGAAGGATGCCGATTACCTGGTCCAGAAGCTCATCGAGCGGCGCGACATCATCGGAAAGACGATCTTTGCCAAAGTCCTCCCACTCGACGAGTTTCGTGTCGCGGACAATCGCCTGGAATTTGAAGACCTCGCGGTGAAGTATGGCTTTCTCCCGAGCCGGCAGTACGATTTCGCCTGGTCGCGCCTGGATAACCGGAGCACCAACACGGAGGCGCTTACGGGGCAGAACAGCTCCGTGTTACCGGCCGATTGGCAGAACGCAGACATCGGAAGCTACTACGAGACCCGGATCATCGAAAAAAGCCAGTCCGGCAAGGCGGTAATTGTTTCGCTGCAGAAGACCACGGACGGCGCAAAAGTTGCCGGAATTCAACGAACCTGGCAGCCACCTTCCTTGCGGTAACCGCTAACTCGCCTTTTTACTCGCGCGTTTCAGCATCGCAATCTGGCCGGCATGATAGGCGCTGTGCTGAACCAATCCATCCAGCATGTAATCGAACGAATACTCACGGCCGGGAACGATTGACTGCAAAACACCGTCGCCAGTGCCTTCCAAATGCGTACCCAACCTCCGGATTGCCAGTGCCAGATTCTGACGCGCGGTCTTCCATTCGCCTTCCGCAGCGGGCCAATCTTCCGGGAAGGGCCACACCGGCACAATGATCCCGTCCAATGCCGCCGTCGCCTTTTCCACCCAAGTCGTCAGATGCAGGACAATTTCCCAAATCGAGTGCGCATTCGGGATTGGCTTGCTGGCGGCCACTTCCGGGGTCACGTCTTCGAGCAACTCCCAAAGAGAAGGACCATGCCACAAATCCCCATCCAGGGAGGACACAATTCTCTTGCCAGCTCCATTGGCTGTCATTTCTTCTCCATCTTCTTTTTGTCAGCCTTTTCCAAAAGCTTATTCGGCGGCATGAAAGCAATCGCAAAGACGATGGCCACAATCACAGCGAGTATCCCGAAAAAAATCAGAGGACCTAAGGGCATAACTTCCTTCTATTTTTTGGGGGGCGGAATGGCGGAGCCGAGATTCATGGAACCGCCCCCTTCGCTCACATAGTTAATATTCCAGTTTGGAATCTCCACGACAACATCGCCATTAACCACTGCCTGGCACGCCAAGCGGGAGCGCTGGGTCAATCCAGGCGCCATATCCAGCCGATCCAATTCATCCTCTTCGGCTTCCGAAAGATTCGCTTCTCCCTCTTTCACGATGACGTGACACGTGGTACAGGCACAGAAGCCCCCACAGGCATGCTCGAGCTGAATTCCATGGGCGAGTGCCACATCAAGCACCGATTCTGGCTTGCCATGATCTGAAGATTCCATCTTTCCCTTCTCGAATTCCACCGTCTTCCCTTCGGGAAGGAATGTAACTTTGGGCACACCTTCAGTATAGGGAGATATAGTGAACAATCATGCTCTGCAGCGCAATTGCTCTGCTGATTCTCGGGCAGTTTTTTCCGTCGATGGAGAAAAAGCCCGAAGCAAAACCTGTCGCCATCTCCGGCGCGCGGGAGTTCGATATCCGCGATTGGACCGACACCGGGATCGATGTCAAAGCCGGAGACACGTTGAGGCTGCAAGGCACTGGCACCATTCGCTACGCGGGCACTCCGGAGATCTCACCCAGCGGCGGTCAAAAGGGCTGGAAGGATCTGCTGAAGACGTTTCCCGTTAACGATGCCGGACGTGGCGCTCTGGTAGGCCGGATTGGCGATGGAGCAACAGCTCGAGGGTTTCTTGTCGGGGAAAGCCGCGTCCTCAAGGCACCCATTGGGGGCCGCCTGTTTCTGGGACTCAACCAGCCAAACGGGGAAGGACCCGAAGGAAGCTTGCACGCGACCGTGGAATTGACTGCCGGAGCGCCGGTCGCGGCAATCGACCTCGCGAAGCTGCCGAAACTGACGCAGCAACAGTTGGACAGTATTCCCTCTCGAGTGGTCGACGCGGCGGGGACCCAGGGAGACCGCATCAATTTCATCATCATCGGGTCCGAACAAAAGGTGGTGGGTTCGCTGCTGGATGCGGGATGGATCAAGGTGAACCGCACCAACAAGGATGCCGTCATCGGAGCGGCGATCTCCGTCCTGAACCGGCGCGGGTACACCGAACTGCCGATGAGCACTCTCATGATGTTCGGCCGCGGACAGGATTATGGCTTCGCCATGGGCGATCCAGTCGAAGTGATCCTGGCACGCCACCATTTCCGAATCTGGAAGGCTCCGTTTACCGCAGGCGGGCAGCAGGTTTGGGTAGGCGCCGGAACTCACGACATCGGCTTCGACAAAGATCAGCGGAACGGCAATCTGACTCACAAGATTGACCCGGATACCGATAAGGAGCGCGAGTTCATCGGTCAGTCGCTACAGTCCACTGGACGGGTGGCGATGCTGACGCATATGACTCGCAAGGATCCTGTGACGAAAGCGAAGACCGCGCATGGGGAGGAGTTCTTCTCCGATGGACGGACACTGGTGATTGTGATGGCGCCGGATGATAGCGAGCAGGGATCGCAGTTCTCTTCGTTGTTTTGCCCCGTCCTGAAGGCTAAGAATCCCGATGGCGGCGATTGGGGTGAGTGTTCGCAATGGATCGACGGCGCGCCGCAGGAAGGTTCCGCGACACTCGCCGCGATTCCAAACAAGTATCGGATTCTGATCGTCCCCGGCCTGATGAATACGTGCTTCCGTGGGGCTCCTCCGTTCAAGGAGGGCATCGCTTATCTGCAGAAGACGTACGGCCTGACGGTGGATATGATCCCGCTGCCGAACGATTCCAGCGAAGACAATGCTAAAAAGATCGCGGAATTTCTGAAGGGAAAAATGCAGGGCGATTCGAGGAAGTACATCGCCGTGGGCTACAGTAAGGGCGCTCCCGACTTCCAGGTGGCTCTCGCAAAGGAATCTGGAGTGAAGGACGCAACGGCCGCCTTTGTGAGCTTGGCTGGGGCAATTTCCGGATCTCCGATCGCGGATAGTATTCCGGGAATGGCTGACAAATGGATCCGGCAATACAATCTTCCCAACTGCGAAGGAGACCTGGCAGTGGGATTCAAGAGCCTGAGCAGCGCCGTCCGAAAAGCGTTTCTCAACACGAATCCGGAAGTTCCCGTCCCCAGTTACTCGCTAAGCGCGGTCTCGGGAGCTGCCAATACATCCGCTCTGCTGGCGCAACCAAAATTGCTTCTGGATGCGTTTTCCAAGACCAACGACAGCCAATTGACCGAGCCCGATCAGATTGTTCCCGGCTCGAAGTTTCTCGGTCGTCTCAACGGGGACCACTTCGCGGTGGCTCTTCCGTTTGAGACTTCCGACGAAGCGATCAGGAGCCAGGCGGACAAGAATCACTTTCCGCGGTCGGCCTTGCTGGAGGCGATTGTTCGTTTCGTGATCCAGGATCTTCCGTAGTCCTTGCGATAATTGCAATTTGTTCCATCAGATTGAAACTTCTATCGCGCAGGCTTTCTCTGGGTACCTGCAATCTCGCGGAATCGAGGCGCCGGTAAACCTGGAGACGCCGAAAGACCCGGCATTCGGAGAACTGGCCGTTCCGCTGGCTTTTCAGCTTGCCCGAGTGATGAAGAAAGCTCCCAAGGCGATCGCTCAGGAGATCGTCGACGGAATCGGCGCGATTCCCGGAGTTGCAGCGCTGGAGATCGCCGGCAACGGCTATATCAATATCCGGCTGGATCGGGGAGCGCTCGCAACAGCAGCGGCAACCCCGAAGGCGTCCGGCATAGCACCAAAGCCGGGAAAGACGATCGTCGAACACACAAACATCAATCCGAATAAGGCTGCTCACATCGGGCATCTGCGAAATGCGATCCTGGGCGACACTTTCGTGCGAATGCTGCGCGAGACCGGCTCCACCGTCGAAGTTCAGAACTATATCGACAACACCGGCGTTCAAGTTGCCGATGTCGTTGTCGGGTTCCACTACGTCGAAAAGAAGACTCCGGCCGAAGTCGCGGCACTCGCGTCCCAGCCGCGGTTCGACTACGTTTGCTGGGATCTCTATGCCCGAGTCTCGGCGGACCTCGCAGGAAATCCCGAAGCAAAACAATGGCGCGCCGCGACGCTGCATGCCATTGAGGAGAATGAAGGTGCGCTCGCCGAAATCGGCCATATCGTGGCGGATTCGATCGTCGTCTGTCATCTGCGAACGATGGCCCGCCTGGGCATCGTCTATGACGTTCTACCGCGCGAGAGCGAAATTCTGCACCTGAAGTTCTGGGCCAGCGCGTTCGAAAAGCTGAAGGAGCGCAAGGCGATTTACTTCGAGACCGACGGGAAGAACGCCGGCTGCTGGGTCATGGCCGCCGAGCATTTCAAGCAGAATCCCAACGATGAGGGCGATTCCAAGGTGATCGTGCGGTCCAACGGCACTGTCACGTATGTCGGCAAGGACATCGCGTACCAGATGTGGAAGTTCGGACTCCTGGGTAAGGACTTCTACTACCAGCCGCTCGACGGATTTCCCGGCATCTGGGTTTCCACGGATGAACCGGTTCCTCTCGATGCTCCGAAGTTTGGCGGCGCTGCGCGAGTCTACAACGTGATCGATTCCCGGCAGTCCTACTTGCAGGACGTCGTCGTGGCAGGGTTGAGAGCCCTGGGCTTCGAGCAGCAGGCGGAGCAGTCCATTCACTTTTCCTACGAGATGGTCGCGCTGTCCTCACGGACCTGTGTCGAGCTGGGTATCGAACTGTCGGAAGAAGATAAGCAGCGCCCCTATGTGGAGGTCTCGGGCCGCAAGGGCCTGGGAGTCAAGGCGGACGACTTGATCGACACGCTGATCAATACGGCCTCCGCCGAAGTCGGCTCCCGTCATCCGGAAGCCAGCGAGGAAGAAAAACTGAAGATCGCGACGGAGATCGCCGTTGGAGCCCTGCGCTACTTCATGCTGAAGTTCACGCGAAACACGGTCATCGCCTTCGATCTTCAGGAGGCTTTGAGCTTCGAGGGCGAAACAGGGCCGTATGTCCAGTACGCCGCGGTCCGTGCTCGCAGCATTCTGCGAAAACTGAATCAGACGGCTACCATTCCTGAACAGGAAACATTTCAGCGGGTTCTGACCGATGAGGGTCTGTGGCAGTTCCTGCTGCAATGTGCCCGCGCCGAATCCGCGATCCTCCGGGCAGTGGAATCGGGCGAGCCCTCCCACGTCGCCCGATATGCGTTCCAACTAGCGCAATCGTTCAGCGGGTTCTATCACGACTACCCCGTGATCAGTGAAGCGGACGCCGGAAAGCGGCAGGTGCTGGTATGGCTCACGGGCTATTTTGCGGCCCGCTTGTCATGGACGCTTGGCGTTCTGGGAATTCCGTCGCCGGCTTACATGTAAGTGAGTTGCCGGATACTCTTCGAAATCGCGCGATAATGAAATTGTGATACGGCTTCGTCGCGGTATCCCGCAGTCGCAGCTTCTGGATGCGGTTCGGGAATTCGGTGAACCCTTCGGTTATGAGGAAGAGCGAGGCGGCGCGCTGGTTCATGACGTCCGGCCCGAAGCAGGGTACGAAGGAACGCAATCCAGCAAAGGCCGGGCGGAATTTCACGCTCATACCGATTGCACGTTTCTACCCGCGCGATATCGTCCCGAGTTTCTCTCGCTCTACTGCATCTCTAATGAAGCAAAGGCCGCAACTTTGCTTTGGCCGGTGGAAACCCTGATCGCGGCCATCAATGAGAAGACATTGCGCATCCTGGGTCAGTCGAGATTTGTGCAGCATGCTCCCCTGACGTTCGGGCTCGAGAAGCCGATTTCCGCCCATCGCGTGCTGGATGGAAATCGAATCGCCTACAGCGCCCAGGGGACCCGGCCGACTGACGACGAAACGGCGGCCGCCTTAGCCGTGCTCGAAACCACAATTCAGCAAACCGAGCCTACGCGAATTGTTCTGGAGCCGGAGGATTTGCTGGTGTTCAGCAACCAGACCGCCCTGCACGGACGCGAAGAGATTCGGGGAGAGCGCTGGCTGCGGCGAATTTATCTCCGGCGGGACTTAAGCGCCTTACGCAAGGATGCCGCCACTCACCGTCCGAATGTCTTCCAAGCTTCGGCCATAATTTCGCAGCCCGCGTTACGATAAGACTAGCCCCATGCCCAGTTTGAATTCTTTCGGCGCAGCCGCGACGCTCGACGTGCGCGGCAAGAAGTATCAGATATTTCGGCTCTCTGCCTTGGAAAAAGCAGGCTTTTCTCTGTCGCGGATCCCCTATTCGATTCGCGTTCTGCTGGAGAACCTGCTTCGCAGCGAAGACGGCAATACGGTCAAGAAATCGGATATCGAATATGTCGCGCGCTGGAAGAAAGGCGCCGCCGCCGCGGAGATCAATTTCCGGCCGGCGCGAGTATTGCTGCAGGACTTTACCGGAGTCCCCTGCGTCGTCGATATCGCCGCTATGCGCGATGCTCTGAAAACGATGGGCGCGGAGCCGAAGCTGGCAAATCCGCTGATTCCCGTCGATCTCGTCATTGACCACTCGGTGCAAGTGGACAATTACGGAACCAAGGACTCCTTCGATCTGAATGTCCTGCTGGAATTTCAACGCAATCACGAACGTTACGCCCTGCTCCGTTGGGCACAGGCCAATCTATCGAATTTCCGTGCCGTCCCTCCAGGCACGGGAATCGTACACCAGGTGAATCTGGAATATCTTGCCAGCGTCGTCTTTGCGAGCGAGGGCTTTGCCTATCCGGATTCTGTTGTCGGCACCGATTCGCACACGACAATGATCAACGGCCTGGGAGTTGTGGGATGGGGCGTCGGCGGTATCGAGGCCGAGGCCTGCATGCTGGGCCAGCCGATTTCGATGCTCCTGCCGGAGGTCGTCGGCTTCAAGTTGACCGGCAAATTGCCGCCGGGCGCGACGGCGACGGATCTTGTCCTGACCGTCACGCAGATGCTCCGCAAGAAGGGTGTCGTCGGCAAGTTCGTCGAGTTCTACGGCGCGGGCGTGCTGAACCTCGCCCTGGCAGACCGGGCCACCATCGCCAACATGGCTCCCGAATACGGGGCCACGATCGGCTACTTCCCGGTGGACCAGCAGACACTGGCTTATATGAGGCTGACCAACCGGCCCGCCGATGTCCTGGCCCTGACGGAAGCGTATTCGAAAGAACAAGGCCTGTTCCTGACGGCCGATTCGCCGGATCCGGAATACACCGACACGCTCTCGCTGGATCTATCCACCGTCGTGCCATCCATGGCCGGACCGAAGCGGCCGCAGGACCGGATTGAGCTGCCGAACGTCAAGAAGAATTTCCAGGACTTCCTAGCGGCGTCGCCGAAGTCTGCGCCGATCGTGATGGACGGCGAGTCTACATCCGTTGGCGACGGTAGCGTGGTGATCGCGGCCATTACGTCGTGCACCAACACCTCCAACCCAAGCGTGATGATCGGCGCCGGCCTCTTGGCAAAAAAAGCAGTCGAAAAGGGACTCACCTCCAAACCTTGGGTGAAGACCTCTCTGGCTCCCGGCTCGAAGGTCGTCACGGACTATTTGAAAGACTCCGGGTTGCTGTCGTACCTGGAAGCGCTGAAATTTAATCTGGTGGGCTACGGCTGCACAACTTGCATCGGGAACTCAGGGCCGTTGCCGGAACCCGTCGCCAAGGCGGTGACGGACGAAAAGCTGGTCGTGGCCGCTGTGCTTTCGGGCAATCGAAACTTCGAAGGCCGCGTGAATGCCCAGGTGAAGGCCAACTACCTGGCTTCCCCGCCATTGGTTGTCGCTTACGCTCTTGCCGGCCGCGTGGATCTGGACTTGTCATCGGAGTCTCTGGGAACAGGCAAGGATGGCAAGCCGGTCTACCTGAAAGACATTTGGCCGAGCCAGGAAGAGATTGCGGAAGCAGTCGGCAAGTTCGTCAAGGAAGAACAATTCGCCCGTCAGTACGCGGAAGTGTTCGAAGGCACCACCCAGTGGAAGAACATGAAAACTCCTAAGGGAGATCTGTTCACCTGGGATCCGGAGTCGACGTATATTCGCCGGCCTCCGTACTTCGAGATGATGAGCGATCCGAAGAAGCCGCTCGCCGATGTAGCGGGAATGCGAGCGCTCGCCGTATTGGGTGACTCGATCACCACCGATCACATCTCACCGGCGGGATCGTTTAAGAAAGATGTTCCGGCGGGAGAATATCTCACCTCGCTCGGCGTCGCTCCGCAGGATTACAACGGCTATGGGGCGCGGCGCGGAAATCATGAAGTGATGGTTCGCGGGACGCTCGCCAACATTCGATTGAGGAACGCCCTCGTGCCCGGCGTGGAGGGGGGCTATAGCCGGCACTTGCCGGACGGTGCCCAGATGCCGATTTACGATACCGCAATGAAGTATCAGGCGGACGGCGTACCGCTGGTGATCCTCGCCGGCAAGGAGTATGGTTCCGGCTCCTCTCGCGATTGGGCGGCCAAGGGTGTGATGCTGTTGGGCGTCAAGGTTGTCATCGCAGAGAGCTTTGAGCGTATCCACCGCTCCAACCTGGTCGGCATGGGTGTCCTCCCTTGCGAGTTTCTCCCCGGCGAAAGCAGAGAATCCATTGGCCTGACGGGCGAAGAAGTGTTCGCCATCAGCGGAGTCGCCACCGCGGTCGCTGGAAACAAGCAGGCTACTGTAACCGCCGTAAACTCCAAGGGCGAGGCGAAGACGTTCAGCGTCCGGGTACGCATTGACACTCCGGTCGAAGTGGACTATTTCCGGAACGGCGGAATTCTACCTTATGTCCTGCGCCAGGTCGCGGCGAAAACTCCCGTGAAAACCAGCTAGTCCGGCGTTAGTTCAGGTTGTAGGACTGGCCCCGGACAGGAATTTCCACTTTCGTCCCGAAGCGCTCCTCAATGGCGCGCTTCAACGCTCTTTGGGCCGGCAGTTCGCCGTGGACCAGGAAGATTCGCTTAAGATTCTTCGCAACGGGGGCGATCCAGTTGAGCAACTCATGCTGATCGGCATGTCCGGACAGCTCATTGATAATCTCCACTTCGGCTCGACGGCTATAGAGGTCGCCGAAGATCGGAACTTGCGGAAGCTTCTCGACCAGCTTGCGGCCCAGCGTATTCTCGGCCTGATACCCGGTGATGAGCACGGTATTGCGCGGATCTCCAATCGAGTTTTTCAAGTGATGCAGAATTCGGCCGCCCTCGCACATTCCCGAAGCCGAAATCACCACGAACGGCCCATTCAAATCATTCAGAGCCTTGGACTGTTCCACCTCGCGAATGTAAATTAAGCGCTTGAACCCGAATGGATCTTTGCCGTCTTCCAGAAATACCCTGGTTTCCTGATCGTAAAGGTCCGTATGCCGGCGGAAGACTTCCGTCGTGTTTACAGCAAGCGGCGAGTCCACGAAGATCGGGATATTCGGCAGCTTTTGTTCGTTCATCAGCTCATGCAGCAGCACGACCAGCTGTTGCGTACGGCCCACCGCGAATGCCGGAACCACGACACGGCCGCCGCGAGCAGCCGTGCGTCCAATCACGCTGGCGAGCTTCTGCTTCACATTTTCAGGCTCTTTGTGGAGCCGGTCGCCGTATGTGCTCTCCAGAATGAGATAGTCGCAATCGAGAGGCGGTTCCGGATCCGCGATGATGGGAAGCCCGACTCGCCCGACATCTCCGGAAAAGACCAGCCTCGTCTTTCCATCCGAGACTCGCATGTGTGTGGACCCTAGCATGTGCCCGGCATTCGCCGTCTGATACGTGATGCCGGGAAGGACTTCTTTGGGACTATGCGGAATCACCGCCCGAAACAACGGTAAGGTTTTTTCGGCGTCCTCCATCGTGTAGAGCGGCTCGATAGGGGCGTCTTCCAGCTGTGCCAGAACGCTCTTTCTTCGCCTCGCCCGCCGGTTCAGGAACTCCGCGTCCCGCTCGTGCAAATGCGCAGAATCGCGAAGCATGGCCTGGCAAAGATCCGCTGTAGCCGGAGATGTATAGATGGGGCCGTTAAATCCATGCCGGACCAGAGACGGAAGATTGCCCGAGTGATCGATGTGAGCGTGGGATAGCAAGACCGCCTCCACAGACGGTGGCGGAACGGCGCAACATCGGTTCCTTTCGAACGCTTCCTTGCGACGCCCTTGAAACAGACCGCAATCGAGCAAAACGCGGTGTCCGGCCGCATCCACCTGGTGCATGGAGCCGGTGACAGTCTGTGCCGCGCCCCAGAACGTGATTCGCATTCACTTTCGAGAATCTCACAGGGGGCGGATGGAACCCGAACGTTACAATGAAATCAATGCCGCTTCGAACCGCCCTAACGCTGTTTTTGTGCTGTTTCGCTGCGTTTGCGGCGAAAAAACCGGTGACATTGGAAGCGATCGCCGGGCAGCGTCCCGGCAGCTCCCCCAAAGCCATCTGGTCGCCCGCCGGCAAGGAGTTTCTCTACCAGCAGGACGGCAAGTTATTCCTCTACGATGCAGCATCGAAGAAAGCCAAAGAGATCGTTGAGTTGAAGAAGCTGGAGGCGACGGCGGTCAAGCCGCCTGCGGCAAAACGGTTCGACTGGCAGAACCGGCGGGTTTCCGAGCAGACCCTTCAATGGATGCCCAGCGCGCACGATGCTCTGGTTAGCATCGAGGGAGACTTGTTCCTCGTCAATCTGACGAATCGGAAGTGGGAGCAGTTGACGTCGACACCTGTAGCGGAGCGAGATCCGAAGCCGTCTCCCGATGGAAAGCGAATCGCCTTTCGCCGCGATCACGACCTGTACGCGATGGACATCGCCACCAAAAACGTCACGCGACTGACTCAGGATGGTGGCGACAATCTTCTGAATGGAGAGCTGGACTGGGTCTATCCGGAAGAACTCGACCTCGGCACGGCTTATTGGTGGTCGCCGGACTCCAGCAGGTTGGCCTACATGCAGTTCGACACTACCCGAATCGGCACTTATCCGCATGCGGACTTGTCCGGCATCACTCCAGTCACCGAACCGCAGAAGTATCCGAAGGCGGGAACACCGAACCCCGATGTGCGATTGGGTGTGGTGGAGGCAACGGGAGGCCAGACCAAATGGCTGGACTTAGGCGACACTCGCGAGCATCTTCTAGCCCGGATCAACTGGGTTCCGGAAACAGCCTCCATCGCAGTGCAGAAGATGAACCGGCTGCAGAACCGCTTGGATTTCGTCCTGGCCGATGCGAAGGACGGCTCTGTCAAGACATTGTTCACAGAAACCGACCCGCATTGGATCAACATCAACGACGATCTTCGGTTTCTTCCATCGCGCAATCAGTTTCTCTGGGCCAGCGAGCGATCCGGTTTCCGGCATCTCTATCTGTATGACATGACCGGCCGCGAATTGAAGAGGCTGACGAACGGCGAATGGGAAGTCTCCGGTATCACCGCGGTCGACGAAAAAAAAGGCAAGGTGTACTTCACTTCGACGGAGACGACTCCGCTGGACCGGCAACTCTGGGTGGTCGATCTGGACGGCGGGAACAAACGCGCACTAACAACAAGCGCCGGAACGCATGCCATCTCGATGAGCCCCGCCGCCGACTACTACCTGGACACATTCTCCAACCTCAGCGATCCGGGCAAGACTACGTTGCATCGCGCAGACGGCGCCGAAGTAGCGGTCTTTCGGGAAGTCGACCGCAAAGCCCTCGACGAATATGAGATTCTTCCCACCGAGATCGTGACATTCTCGACAACCGACGGCGCAAAGCTGTACGCGCGCATGATCAAGCCGGCGGGATTTGATCCGTCACGCAAGTATCCGGTGATTGTTCAGGTGTACGGCGGCCCGCATGCCCAGGCCATCCGAAATATGTGGGCGGGAATGCGATTGGACCAGGTGCTGGCGCACAAGGGATTCATCGTGTGGCAGGTGGACAATCGAGGGTCGGCCGGCCGCGGGCACGCCTGGGAAACAACGCTCTACCGGAGATTCGGCAAACAGGAGTTGGAAGACCAGAAGGCGGGTGTGGATTACCTGCGGAAGCTGCCCTATGTTGACGGCTCCCGCGTGGGAATCAACGGCTGGAGCTACGGCGGATACATGGTCCTCTATTCGATGACGAACGCTCCGGACTACTTCGCCGTGGGAGTCTCCGGAGCACCCGTGACCGACTGGCGCAACTACGACACCATCTACACGGAGCGCTACCTCGGTCTGCCGCAGGAAAATGAGAAGGGTTACGCCGAAGGATCGGCTGTGACGTATGCCGGCAATCTGAAGGGCAAGCTGCTGCTGATTCACTGCTTCGGCGACGACAACGTGTTGTTCCAAAACTCCTTCCAGATGCTGAGCGCTCTGCAAAAAGCCGGCAAACAGTTCGAGTTGATGATGTACCCGGATAAGTCGCACGGTGTCGGTGGGCAGTTGCAGCCGCATTTGAGCACGGCGATTACGAATTTCTTTGAACGGACGTTGAAGAACTAAACGGATGAGAGTCAGTCGCCGAGTTGCGATCGTTGCAGTTTTTGCGCCGGGACTGCTAACAGCGCAGCCTGTCAGCTTTCAGCGCGATATCCAGCCGGTCTTGAACTCCCGGTGTGTCATGTGCCACCAGGCGCAGAACGGCGGAGGCAAGCTCTCGCTGGCATCGTACGCCGGTCTTCAAAAGGGCGGCGAATTGGGTGCTGCGATCAAACCCGGCGATCCCGATGCCAGCCCGTTGCTCCAGTTCATCAGCGGCGGCAAGCCGCGGATGCCGAAAGCCGGCGTACCCCTCAACGAGACGCAGGTGGCCCTCATCCGGCGCTGGATTACCGAAGGAGCCAAGGACGACTCCCTTGGCGGGTCTGACGATGTGTGGTGGTCGCTGAGGCCGTTGCGGCCCGTAACTTCCCCGGCGGTGAGTGGCGGCCGGAATTCCATCGACTCGTTCATCCTGGCAGAGCTGAGTAAGAAGGGCCTTGCGCCGTCCCCGGAAGCCGATCGCCGGACCCTGATCCGCCGGTTGTATTTCGATCTCGCCGGACTACCGCCCACGCCGGCGGAGCTCGCCGCATTTCTCGCCGACCCGGCGCCGGATGCCTATGAAAAAATTGCCGGCCGTCTGCTCGCCTCACCGAGATATGGAGAGCGCTGGGCCCGGCATTGGCTGGACGTCGTCCACTATGGCGACTCCCATGGCTATGACAAGGACAAGCCGAGATCAAATGCCTGGCCGTATCGGGACTATGTGATTCGCGCGTTCAACGACGACAAGCCGTATGCGCGCTTCATTCAGGAACAATTGGCGGGCGATGTCCTGTTTCCCAGCGATCCGTCAGCCTTCGTCGCTACGGGATTTATCGCCGCCGGGCCTTGGGATTTCGTCGGCCACCAAGAGCTGCGCGAGCGAACAACGGAAAAAGATACAACCCGGCTGCTGGATCGGGATGACATGGTCGCGCAGACCGTCTCCACCTTCAACAGCATGACCGCGCATTGCGCGCGCTGCCACGATCACAAGTTCGATCCGATTCCCCAAGCCGATTACTACAACCTGCAAGCCGTTTTCGCGGGCGTGGATCGCGCGGACCGCCCGTACGACGAAGATCCGGCAGTCAACCTCAAACGGCAGGAGCTGATGCGCGAGAAGCGCGCCATTCAGATTCGGCTTCAACCGCTGCAGGACAAAGTGGAGTTCGCTTCCACTCCCGAAATCGTTGCGCTAAACGATCGAATCCAGGACGCCGGACTGCAGATTGTTCACATTGGAGAGCCGAAGACTCCCGCAGAAGCAGCGGAGAAGGCGGAACTGGAAGCTCGCCGAGTTACCGGCCGAAAGCGCCGTCAGGAATTGGTAGATCAACTGGTCGGCGCGGAAACCTACGCTGCCATCGAGCGGATCAAAGGCGAGTTGCAATCCGTGGATCAGAAATTAGCGGCGCTTCCCGCGCCTCGCCTGGTCTATTCCGCCGCCAGCTACTTTGCGCGTGCCGGAGCCTTCCGCCCATCACTGGAGCCTCGTCCTGTCTCCCTCCTGGTGCGCGGTAGCGTCTCAACCCCCGGCGCGCTCGCATCTCCGGGAGCTTTGCGTTGCGTCACCGGCTTGACGGCGTCGTTCGGCGTTCCGCCGGGATCGGATGAAGGCGCCCGCCGCGCAGCCCTCGCCCAATGGATCGCCCATCGCGATAACGTCCTCACCTGGCGATCCATCGTCAATCGTGTCTGGCACTATCACTTCGGCGCCGGAATCGTCGACACCCCCAGCGATTTTGGCCGCATGGGTTCTCAGCCCTCTCATCCGGAGTTGCTGGACTGGCTTTCCATCTGGTTCCGGGACGATGCCCAAGGCTCTCTGAAGAAGCTGCACCACCTGATCGTGACCAGCGCGGCATACCGCCAATCCAGCGCAAACCGCGCCGATGGTGAGAAGCTCGATTCCGAGAACCGGCTGCTGTGGCGAATGAATCGGGGAAAGCTGGAGGCGGAAGCCGTACACGACTCCGTACTCGCATTCGCCGGCCGGCTGGACTTGACGATGGGCGGCCCCGGAGCCCGGTTGTTCGCATTCAAGGACGACCATTCGCCCGTTTACGACTACACCAAATTCGATCCGGACGACTCCGGCTCCTACCGCCGCAGTATCTATCGGTTTATCGTGCGGAGCGTTCCGGATCCGTTTCTGGAACGCCTGGATTGTCCGGATCCTTCGGGACTTGCTCCTAAGCGATCGACAACGCTGACGGCCATCCAGGCTTTAACACTGCTGAACAACCCCTTCATGGTGCGTATGGCGCAGCATTTTGCGGAGCGCCTGCAGAAGGAAAACTCCGGGCTCCCGGCGCAAATCACCGCGGCCTCGCAGCTGATGTTCGGACGCGCGCCCGCCGCCGCCGAGCTGAAGGACTACGAAACCTACGCCGAGCGCTATGGTCTGGCCAACCTCTGCCGGCTGCTATTCAATACGAACGAATTTCTATTTGTGGATTGAAGGATGGATCGCAGAACTTTCTTGTGGAATTCGGGCGGTGGTTTGGGCGGAATCGCCCTAGCCCAGCTTCTGGGGCAAGACTCCGCATTGGCGCAATCACCGGCTCCTCGGCCGGAATGGAATGGCGGCATTCATCACAAGGCCAAGGCAAAAAGGGTCATTCAGTTCTTCATGTCCGGCGCGGCCAGCCAGTGCGACACCTTCGACTACAAGCCTCGCCTGATCCAGCACGCCAACCAGAAGTGGGATCCGGGAGAAAAGGTCGAGTTATTCCAAAGCAATCCCGGAGTCGTCATGCCCAGCCCGTGGAGCTGGAAGCAATACGGGCAATCGGGCAAGTGGGTCAGCGATCTGCTGCCGCACACCGCAAGCTGTGTCGATGACATCGCGTTCGTCATGTCGATGATGACGAAGTCCAATGTCCACGGGCCCGCAACGTTCATGCAAAACACGGGCTTCGTGCTGCCGGGATTTCCCAGCGCGGGCGCCTGGATCTCTTATGGGCTCGGGAACCTCAGCGACAATCTGCCCGTCTTCGTGGTGATTCCCGACCCTCGCGGCGTCCCTCCCAATGGCCCCGCCAACTGGGGAGCGGGATTCCTGCCCGCGGCGCATCAGGCGACGACAATTCGCGTAGGCACGGCAGATCCCATCTCCGACCTGGATCCTCCTGCCTCCGCAAAGTTCATCACCAGGGAAAGCGAAAGCGCCGGCATGGCGCTGTTGGCCCGAATCAACCGCCAGCACCTGGCCAATCACGAAGGCGATTCGCGGCTGGATGCTCGCATCGCGTCTTACGAGATGGCCTCGCGACTGCAACTGAGCGCTCCGGAAGTTCTCGCGATCCAGGGGGAATCGGTCGCCACGCAGAAACTGTACGGGATGGATCGCCCCGAGACTGCCGACATGGGACGCCGGTGTCTGGTGGCTCGCCGCCTGATTGAGCGCGGCGTCCGTTTCGTGCAGGTCTGGAGCGGAGCCGATAACGGCTTTCCCCGCCGCAATTGGGACAGTCACGAAAATCTGGCGAAAGACCACGGCGAGCTGGGGATGTCCATCGACGCTCCGATCGCAGGGTTGCTAAAAGATCTCAAATCGCGCGGTCTTCTCGACGACACGATCGTTCAATGGACAACGGAATTCGGCCGGATGCCGTGCAGCCAGGGCAGCAAGGGCCGCGATCACAATCCGGCTGGCTTCACTTCATGGCTGGCGGGCGGCGGTTTCAAGGGCGGCGCTACCTATGGCGCTACCGACGAATGGTCTTACAAGGCCATTGAAAATCCCGTCTACTGCTATGACGTCCACGCCACGATGCTGCATCTGCTGGGGATCGATCATCGGCGCCTGACGTTCCGCAACAACGGCATCGACCGGCGGCTCACCGACGTGCACGGCCAAGTGATTCCGGAAATTCTGGCTTAAACCAGGAATTTCTGCTGCGATTTCCTCTGGTTTTCAAAAATAACTACTGGCTCACCTCACCGGACAATAACTCTTTTTATATCTATTACTTACCTATCTGCAAACCTGTCTTCGCAGCGCTCGAAGCGTAAAACTCAGCGCACATTCGTCAAGATGTTGCTGAACATTTACCATCCAGAAATCTTGCACTGTTAGCGTCTATTCAGCGCGACAGCGGTTTCTCGCTGTAAGACGCAAACTTTGGAGGCAAGAAAATGACGGCGAGTTTCACTCGGCGCGGAATTCTTCGCTCGGCAATCGCCGGAGCAGCAGGGTGATGGACGATGAACACCGCGTGCCGGGTAGAGCGGCTCGACTTTGTCGCAGGATCACGGTTGGGTATTCGATGTTTCGGCTACCGATCAGACCGGAGCACAGGCTCCAGTGGCGCTGCAAGCTATCAGGACACTCGCAACAACATTCGCTAAGTATTTCCAGGACTTTTCTTGAAGTCGAATGGGTTGATCTAAACGACGGGGAATCGCGAAATGACGATCTTCGGACCCAGGCGACAGCCCAGGAGTTTCGCAGTTCGCCGATCCCGACAACATCTGCATCGCGCCTGGGGCGGCGTGATTGTTTGTGAGGACGGCTGCGGCGATGAGTTCGTACACGGAGTTACTCAGGGCGCAGCGGTCTACAAGATCGCTCGCAACGCACTGGGTAGCGGTGAATTTGCCGGCTCCTGCTTCTCACCGGACGGTTCCGCCCTGTTCGTGAACATCCAAAGCCCGGGAATCACCTTGGCGATCACGGTCCTTGGCAGCGGCGCGCCGCGGTGGCTTCGGAATCCAGGAAAGAAGGAATAAAAATTATGAATATTCGGCCTCTTTGCACGTTCTTGTTGTGCGCAGCCCTCGCCGATCCGACGCATGCAGCAATCGTCACGGCGACAGAAATCGATGGGACGTCCGCGAACAATTCGCTTGTGCCGGCACCAGCCATCGCCGGCGCGTCTTTTACAACGCCGGTTCCCGCTGAAGTTTTCAACCCTTCGAGATACGTGACAGCAACACTGGAAGGGAGCAACGGTGGCGACGAGGTCGATTTCTTCAGCTTCTTCGCCAATCCGGGCTGGGTTTACCTGGACATGGACAACACGAATCCTACGTTCGATCCGCCCATCGCTCATCTGGACGGAAAGGACAGGGGATTGGCAGTCACCGGAGTAGCTCCGGACGTGGCAACATATGACTTCAACGGAACGCAACCGGGCAACTCCTTCTACACTCTGCATGTCAGTTTCGGTACCGGCGCGTCAGATGCGGTTCCGGAGCCCGCGACCTACGCTCTGTCGGGGGCAGCGCTCTTGCTGATCGGTGCGATCGGCCGCAGGAATAAATCCAACAATCAATAGACGCCAGGTCACCTTGTAGTTAAAGGGGTGTGTCGCAAGACACACCCCTTATTTTTATCGCGCCAGAATCAGACTTAGGAAAGCGTATTGATGGAGTCAACGCGCTTCGCCTCAAATGCACGAATCGCAGAATCCTGCTGCAGAATGTAGCCGAGCTCATCCACGCCTTCGAGCAACAGATACTTCGAGAACTCGTCGACCGGGAACTTCACACTGGAACCGTCCGGAAGAGCCAGCGTCTGACCCGCCAAATCGATGGAAACTTCCGCGTCCTTCGGAAAACCCAACAGCTTCTTGTGAGTCTCCGCATCCACAACGATGGGCAGCAGTGAATTCTTGAGCGCATTGTTCTTGAAGATGTCGGCAAACGACGTGGAGACCACGGCCCGGAATCCATACTGCGTCAGAGCCCAAGGGGCGTGCTCACGAGACGATCCGCAGCCGAAGTTATCTCCCGCCAGAAGTACCTGGCGCGTCTTGGCCCAATCCTGGTTGAGAACGAAATCCGGCTTCGGCGTTCCATCCGCCTCATAGCGCCAGTCATTGAATAGCTGGGCGTCCAATCCGTCTTTGGAAATCGTCTTCAGGAAGCGAGCGGGAATGATTTGATCGGTGTCGATGTTATCGATTGGAAACTGAACGATCTTGCTGGAGAAAGGCGTGAACTTGATCATTGGGCGAGCTTCCTTACATCCGTGACAACACCCGTCACCGCGCTGGCCGCGGCAGTCAGCGGGCTGGCCAGGAAGGTTCGTCCCCCTTTGCCCTGGCGTCCTTCAAAGTTTCGATTCGAAGTCGAAACGCTGTATTGACCCGGCGAAAGCTGATCGCCGTTCATGGCGATGCACATGGAGCAGCCGGCTTCGCGCCACTCCGCTCCGGCATCCAGGAAGATGCGGTCCAGCCCTTCGGCTTCAGCCTGATGCTTCACCTGCTGTGATCCCGGCACAACCATGACGCGAACCTTGGGATTGACCTTCCGGCCCTTGAGAACGCCGGCAGCAGCGCGAAGATCGGAGATTCGGGAGTTGGTGCAGCTTCCCACAAACACGACATCGATCGGATGTCCCGCCAATGGCTTCCCCGCCTCCAGCGCCATATAGCTCAGAGCCTTCTTCAGCGACTCCCGCTCGATCGGGTCCGCGATACTGCTCGGCTCCGGCACCGCTCCGGAGATGGGAATCCCCATACCGGGATTGGTCCCGAAAGTGATCATCGGTTCCAAAGATGACGCGTCAATGCTGACAGACTTGTCGTAAGTCGCGCCGTCATCGGTGGGCAACGTCCGCCAGCGAGTTACCGCTTCATCCCAAGCCGCGCCCTGCGGAGCGAAGTGGCGGCCGTTCAGATACTGATACGTCGTGTCATCGGGAGCGATCAAACCCGCGCGAGCACCCGCCTCGATCGACATGTTGCAGACCGTCATTCGCTCTTCAATCGTCAGCGCGCGGATGGCCGAACCGACGTACTCGAAGACGGAGCCCGTCCCTCCACCGATTCCGATCTTCGCGCAGACAGCGAGAATGATGTCTTTCGCCGTCACGCCTGACTTCAAAGTGCCATCCACGCGAACTTCGAAAGTCTTCGAGCGCCGCTGCGGCAGGCATTGCGTCGCCAGCACCATCTCGACTTCCGACGTACCGATCCCGAATGCCAGCGCTCCGAACGCTCCGTGCGTAGCTGTGTGGGAATCGCCGCAGACGACAGTCATGCCCGGCTGCGTCAGCCCGTTCTCCGGACCGATTACGTGGACAATCCCCTGATTGGGCGAATAGTAGCCAAAGCAGGGAATGCCGAATTCTTTCGCATTGGCTTCCAGCTGTTTCACCTGGGCCGCGGCGATCGGGTCGACGATCGGCAACGACTTGGGAGTCGTCGGGGTCGAGTGATCTGTCGTGGCGAACGTCAGGTCCGGCCGGCGAACCTTCAGCCCGCGCTCCCGCAAGCCCGCGAAGGCCTGTGGCGAAGTGACCTCGTGAACCAGATGCAGATCGATGTAGATAAGCGCGGGCGCGCCCGGCTTCTCCGCAACGACATGCGAGTCCCAGAGCTTGTCAATGATGGTACGTGGTTTTGACATCGAGAGTGACCTGCTACTGCTAAATCGCGGCTACAACCGCCTGACCCACTTCTTCCGTCGTGGCGCTGCCGCCCAGATCGCGAGTGACACGGCCGGAATTCAAGACCGATTCCATGGCGGAATTCACACTGGCCGCTTCTTCCTTCAGCCCGAAGCTGTACTCCAGCATCGCGGCCACGCTGCCGATCGCGCCCAGTGGATTCGCTTTGTTCTGGCCGGCAATGTCAGGTGCAGAACCGTGGACAGGCTCATAAAGCCCCACCCACGCTCCCGACGGCTTCTTATCGCCGATGGAAGCCGATGGCAGCATACCGATGGAACCTGCCAACACGGCGCCCTCGTCTGACAGGATATCGCCGAACATGTTTTCCATCAGGACAACATCGAAGCCCTTGGGCTTCAGGACAAGCTGCATGGCGCAGTTATCCACCAGCAGGTGATCCAACTGGATGTCCGGAAAATCCTTGTGGACTTCCGTGACGACCATCCGCCACAACTGCGAAACTTCCAGGACGTTCGACTTGTCGACGCTCGTCACTTTCTTGCGCCGGCCGCGCGCGAGATTGAATGACATCCGGGCGACCCGCTCGATTTCCGCACGCGTGTACGTCATCGTATTGGTGCCGCGCTGCTCCGGACCGGACCCCGTGATCCCTCGCGGAGTGCCATAATAAACGCCGCCCAAAAGCTCCCGGACGATGATCATGTCCGTGCCGTCGATGCGGTCGTTCTTGAGGGGAGACGCTTCCAGCAATGCTTTGTAGCTGCGAACGGGGCGAAGATTCGCATAGACGCCCAAAGCGTTACGAATCCCCAGCAGTCCGCGCTCGGGACGCTTCTCGGGCGGCCAGTTGTCAAATTCCGGAAGTCCTACGGCGCCCATCAGCGTGGCATCCGCTTCGACGGCCTTCTTCCGGGTATCTTCCGGAAACGGACTGCCGGTCTTGTGGATGGCGATGCCGCCCAACAGAGCTTCGCTCAACTGTAAGGTATGGTTAAACTTCTTTGCGACGTGTTCCAGGACACGAATCGCTTCACGGGTCACTTCCGTCCCGATTCCATCGCCGGGACAGACGCAAATCTTCAAATTCATGCGGTTGCTGCGGTACTTTCCTTAATGGTTCGTATCAGCGAGAGGATCTCGTCGTTACGCACGCCCTTCTTGCGATCGGCGAGGGCCGTAAATTGATGATACAAGGTATCGAGTTCTTCTTTCGTCACCGGGCAACCCAGGCTTTCC
Source organism: uncultured Solibacteraceae bacterium (assembly GCA_964515165.1). Classification (GTDB taxonomy): domain Bacteria; phylum Acidobacteriota; class Terriglobia; order Bryobacterales; family Bryobacteraceae; genus JAPKYZ01. Next base: position 52,881 of record CAZETQ010000028.1, read on the forward strand.
GCACGCTGGCCTAGCGCATGGCGCCCCGAATGCTTCCCGAGAACCAGGCGGCCTTCCGGCACTCCGACCGAGCAGGGCGCAATGATCTCGTAGGTCGACTTCTCCTTGAGATATCCGTCCTGGTGAATTCCCGCCTCGTGCGCGAAGGCGTTCTCTCCCACAATCGCCTTATTGGGCTGAGGACCAAACGTGATCAGCGACGTGAGCATCTGGCTGCACGGATAAAGCTGCTCCGTGACAATCTTCGTTTCAAACGGCAGACGGTCGTTACGGGTCTTCATCGCCATAACGACTTCTTCCAGCGAGCAATTGCCCGCGCGCTCGCCGATGCCGTTGATCGTGCACTCAATCTGCCGCGCCCCGGCTTGGACCGCGGCGATCGAATTGGCGACCGCCAATCCCAGGTCGTCGTGGCAGTGGACACTGACAATCGCTGAGTCCCCCAGAGCCTTCACCATCCGCCCGATCATTTCGCCATACTCCGCAGGGACGGAAAACCCAACCGTGTCCGGCAGATTAACGGTTCGTGCACCCGCGGCAACGACTGCCCGGCAAACCTCTTCCAGGTAATCCCAATCCGTTCGAGTGGCGTCCTCTGCCGAAAACTCCACATCTTCTACGTATTGCCTGGCGAGTTCGACGGCGGAAACGGCATCGTCCAGAACCTGCTGCCGCGATTTCTTGAGCTTGAACTTCAAGTGAATGTCGCTGGTGGCCAGGAACGTATGGATTCGCGGACGCTTGGCATGCTTCAGCGACGCGGCCGCCCGCTCCACATCTCCGCGGACCGAGCGAGCAAGAGCCGCTACCTGCACCCACGGAAATTCACGCGAGACAGCTTCTACGGCCTCAAAATCACCTTCGGAAGCGATGGGAAAGCCGGCCTCCAGAATGTCCACCCCAAGGTCCACTAACTTGGCCGCCATCCGGAGTTTCTCCGGTACCGTCATGCTGCAGCCGGGGGATTGCTCCCCATCCCGCAGTGTCGTGTCGAATATATAGACTCGCGCGTTTTTCGCCGTCGTCATCGGGTAGCGACCTCCAGGTAAACCAGGACACCGGGTTAGCGTCCGTATGCCAATTATCCGTTGACCTTGTAAATTTAGCAAATTTATAATTTACTCAAATAAGATAAGGGATCGTGATAATATAAGCGTAATTTATCCGAGGGGTACTCCTTATGTTGTTGCATTCATTAAAGGTTTTCCTCGCTGTTGCCACAGAGAAGAGTTTTTCCCGAGCAGCAGAGAAGCTGATGCGAACCCAGCCAGCCGTCTCCTTGGCTGTCCAGCGGCTGGAAGCCGAACTCAACGAAAAGCTGATCGACCGGTCCGCGAAGGAGCTGCTGCTGACCGATGCGGGCCGGATTGTCGTGGATTACGCCCGCCGCTTCCAAAACCTGGAAGGTGAGATGCAGAACGCACTCGCCGAGCTGCGCGACAACTCCGCCGGCCGATTGATCATCGGCGCCAACGAATCAACGTCGCTCTACCTGCTGCAGCATATCTCCCGCTATCGCCGGCTCTATCCCAAGGTGAAAGTCCAGGTCCGGCGCAGCCTCTCCAGCCGCATCCCCGGGCAGCTGATCGATGGCGACCTGGAACTGGGAGTCCTCAGCTACGATCCCAATGACGACCGCCTGGTCTCTCATGTGATCTACACGGACCACCTTTCCTTCGTCGTCTCGCCGCAACATCGATTTGCCGGCCGGGAAGAGGTCTCCATCACGGAGCTCGACATGGAAACCTTCATCGCGCACAACGTGATGTCCCCCTACCGGGAAACCGTTCTGCACGAGTTCCAGCGCGCCCGGGTTCCCTTGAACATGGACGTCGAGATGCCGACGGTCGAAACCATCCGGAAAATGGTGCAGCGCAATGAGGGCGTCGCTTTCCTGCCCAAGATGTGCGTGGACCAGGAAATTGACCAGGGACTGCTGACGGAGATCCGCGTCAAGGAACTGACCGTGGAACGGAAGATCCGACTCTCCTACCCGGCTCGCCGGGCCCTTAGCCATGCGGCAAAGGCATTTCTCGAACTGGTCGAGGGAGGCTCCGCCTCGCGAAACTCTCTCACTTCCGCGTGAAAACCACCGGATTGTGCTCGGACCCGCCGATCTTCCCCACGAACTCCCGAATCTTCGCGTAGTCCTGCACCGGGATGACCGCCGATGGAAGCTCCAGCTGCCGCCTGGCCTTGATTTTCGATCCGTCGACTATCAGCTGAACGCTGTATTTTCCATAGTCGGAGACAACTTCTCCCGAACCGGGCAGTTCGTCGATCTCGTAACCCGGTGGAACCTGCAATTCCACCTCTTCGCGAAACGATGCCGCATCCAGCACAATCGGCTGGGTTCGTTTTTGCCTGGCCACATCCGGCAAGCCTTCCACGGGTAGAGGAAAAGGACGCACCATCATCAGCCTCCCTTGCATCGACCGCCCGTAGCCTGACGCCCTCAGCTGCATTCGCACATCGAAGGATTGAGAGCCGTTCTTCGGCTCCACGTTCTCCAGAACCGCTCCCTTCAGCCGGGCGGCAACCAGGCGCTCCTGGCGTTTCACATATTCCGAGAGAGCGCTTCCGCGCAGCAGGCTCTCCGCGTCGAAGGCCGGCTGCCCCTTCAGGGAATCCGTCAATTGAGCCCTCAAGGTTCCGTCTTCATCCACGGAGATCGTCGCCGTTCGCACCACCGAGTTTTCCGGCGCCGGAACCGCCGGAGTCACAAACAGCCCCCCTTTCTCCGGAGCAATCAGGAGCGCATTCGATTGCTGTTCATGCTGAGGGATCCACCCGAAGGGAACAACCTCGTCAGTCGGATCGAAAAGAAGAAGCCGCCCCAGCCCGGGATAGTCGAACGCGGCAGGTGCTTTTGTATCCGCGGCCACTTGAATCGCGAGGATTGCGTGATTGAACTGCTGCGGTGACGGCCACTCCGGACGAGTCCGCCGCGGATCGCCGGAATAGATGACCACCGGATACGACTGGATTTCCGCCGCCTTTAACAGGGCGCGTAGATAGTTGGCTTTGTCCTTGCAGTCCCCGTACCCTTTGGCTTGAACAATCGCCGGCCGGCGGGGCGTATAGCCTCCGCCGCGCGAGAGGTTCAGTTGGACTGAGACATACCGAACCTGCTGTGCCCGCAGGGCAAGCGCGCGGATCTTCTCCCATTGCGAAGTCGCGCCGGAAACGATACGGCGGCTCTCCGATTCGATGTCGGGTGTTACCTCCGCCGATTTCTCAATCAGCTGATCCAGCCATGAGGAAACTCCAGCCCAGGACCGGAAATTTCCCTTCAGCGGCGCGCCCTCGGGAGGAAAGGTGCTGACAAGGATTCGCGGGACTTGCGCGGAACGCGGGGGAGCGTCCGATTCCACTTCGAACGGATCCAGGGCCTTCATGCCCCAGCTATACGTGGCTCCGCTGACCTCCGGAGCGAGATCCTCCACGGAAGATCCGCGGACCAGCTTGGCCTCCGCGCGCCAGCCTGCCGGCAGCGTCAGCGAGAAGCGGGAGCGCAGCACCGGAAGGTCGTCTTGGAACGTATAGGCAAACTGGCTGAAAATCGAAGTCTCCTCGATCACCGATTCCACGCCAAATACTGCCCCTTCATCCGCCGCGGACGAGGCATTTAACCCACGAAAACGAATCTGCTCATACAGGCCGTCGGCATACGCGCCATCGACAACTCGATCCTTTTCGTAATCCGTTACCTTCTGCGAGGGCGCGATCAGCCAACCTTTCATCTCCTTGGGCTTGCCGGTGTCGGAGTAATAGACCTGGCCGAATCGAGCCTCCTGCACTCCCTCACGGGTCAGGACCTTCACCGCCCGCCACACCGATTTCGTCTGTTTCCCGTTCGGCTCCAAAGTAACGGACTCTTCGTGAAGAAGCACCACCGCGGGAGTCTTGGCCGGATACGCGGGAATGGAGCTGGTCGCTGCTTCCTTCAGCCACGACGGCGCAGCCGCCCACACCGGTGCGCATACCAGCACAATCGTCAGAATGTGACGCGTCATTGCTTCGCTTTCACGGCCAGCGTGTGACCATCGCGGTGGTGAATCTCGTCCCAGGCGGCCTTGACCAGCGGATACGCGGTCGCCGGAAAGTAGATCTGGCTATTCTCGCCCCACGTGAACGTACGGGTTGCGATGATCCTTCGGCCGTCCTTGGTCACCTGCAGCGTAAGGTCATAGTTGCCGGTTTTACCGATCGCCAGCGGAGGCACACCCTCTGCTTTCTCCAATTCGTACCCCTCAGGCAAGGTAATCACGACATTGTCTTTCTCCTGATACGGGTACCGGAACAGGAGGGAGTGCTTCCGCTCCTTTGCGACAAAGCGAGCCGCCTTCCCGTGCTGAAAGAAAGCCGGCTGCAGGAACAGACGCTTCCCGGTTCGTTCCGCATAGCCGCGAACCGTAAGCCCGTAACGATAAACCAGGGGCTTGTTCGGATCGGTGACGTTCTCAATGGTGAGCCCGGAGATATCCACATCGCCGAAGCTCCTGCGAATGTCTTCCTCGAAGTCCTCCTTGCGCTTGGCGTCGGAAAGATCTTCCAGATAGCTCTTGCGCATTGCGCCGCCTAAACCATCCACCGTCACTTCCACAGTTCCCTGCAGCGTCCCGTCTTCGGAAAGCGTCAGCTTAGCCGTCCGGGTGATCGTATTCGATGCCGGCGGACCGGCGGGAAGAGTGACCAGCTCCGATTTCTTGTCATCCAACAGCAGACCCGGAACCTCGTTCTGATACCACGGCAGCATCCCCGCGGGAACATATGGATTCCCGACGTTGAAGTACTTCCAGGAATCGCCGGACTTTACCGCCACCACTTCCTCCCTCAGGAAATAGGGATCCAGAAGGTCCATCCGGAAAAATCCGTCTACTTGTGACGACACGCGAACACCCCTGACTTCAAACCCCTGCGCCCGCGCCATGGCGGCAAACAGAATGTTTATGTCCTCGGGAAATCCCTTCTTGGATTTGGCCGTATCCGCAGACGTCACGGTGTCTTTCACCTTGAAGGCCTGCCGCTCTTCCACCGTCAAGCCGGAATTCTGATACACGAGATTCTTCACCTGGGTCCGGCAAAAATCGGCCAACCGCCTAAGCTTCTCTTCCGGACTACCGGCACCTTCCACCGCCTGGGCCGCAAGAGCCTTCACATCGCCGTTGACCTTGATCCGTTGCTCAAATTGATCCTGTAAGCGCTTCCCCAGCTTCGGCCAGTACTTTTTCGGATCCGTCGTCTCGTCGGAGGTGTAATAAAGCAGCATCCATTGGCGAAGCTCCAACGCCGCCGGAGCGTCCGGCTCCTCCACAAACGCCGGGACGTTTTCAATCGAAGTCACGTGGTAATGATTCGCGCCCTCGGTGTGCAGCGCAAATGGCGCCGGCTCGCAGTTGAATGGGTAGACCCTCATGCGCGCGCTGAAAAACTCGTGCGAGAGAGGCCGCACATAGTAGGTGACCTTCTGGATCGGAATATCCCGTTGGAATTCCAGCCGCACATAGCGCGGAAGGTACTCCGAGAATGTTTCATGCCACTGATATTCGAGAATCGAGCCGGCCGTCACATCCGGCATCGCAAACGAACGGGTCTTGCGAAGTGTCTTATTGCCGATCTTGACGTCGGTCCGGTCGAAAACCGCATCTTTCTGCAATTCGCGAATCGTGCCGTCCGGTTTGATCGTCCGGGCGCGTACATCGGACAGAGTTTGTCTGACCGCCGGATCGTAAGGGATATGGACGGTGGCATGATCCTTCACGCCCCTCTCATTGAAAACCTTGATCCGGATGTAGTGCTCGACATGATGCTCCACATAGGGCAGTGACCGGATCATGTCGTAGACTCGAACGTCCCAGAAGAAAGCCTCGGCATCGGCCGTCTTGTCGATCCGGGGCGCAGCCACGGACAGCTCGGCGGAGGTCATTGGCTTCCAATCCACAGCAAAGACGGACAAGGCCGTCAGGAATAGAACGGAAAGGCGGCGGAATATTCCCATGATGGGATGAGCGTAAAGGCGTGTCGCCAAGGGACACGCCACGCTCGTTCGCAAAGTAGGGCGGTACATGGGGAACGAGATTTGATTGGGCGAAAGGTTTTATTCTGATCGCAGCCCCGGTCGAGGAGGAATAGGAGGTTGGTTTTGGTAGTTCTATTCCCCAAAATTCCCCGAAATTCAAAAAAGACCGCTTCTCTGGACAGGCGGGTTATCATATCCCTTGGAGCGCTCTTCAGAGAGCGTTTGGCTGTCGATCAAAAATTGATCCGATAGTCAATGTCATGGGATCCGGCTCGGTATTCGCGCCGGTGTGCAAGCTCCGGCTGGGAAACCGGCGACGGAGACGCCTAATGGCGCGCGGAGGGTCCCCCCCTTATTGAGTTGAGGGGTCAATGACGATAGGCGGCTGGCCTTTCGGCGGGCGCTCCATTCGGATTTCTCGTCCCTCGGGCGGGAAACCTCCCTGAAAATCCTCCATGAACCTCCTTTTTATCGGTGACATCTTTGCGTCGCCGGGACGCTCGATCGTCAACGATCATTTGGAGAAGCTTGCTACCAGCGAGGAAGCGGACCTGATCATTGCCAATGTCGAGAATTCCGCCGGAGGGTTTGGAGTGACTCCGGCGATTGCCGAAGATCTCTTCACTCTGGGCGTCGATGTGATGACCACCGGTAATCACGTCTGGGATAAGCGGGAAATCTACGAATATCTGGAACGCGATTCCCGGCTCCTCCGGCCGGCCAACTATCCGCCGGAGCTGCCAGGGAAAGGCCTTGCGGTCGTCCGCGCTCGCAACGGCGTCCAGGTCGCCGTGATCAACCTGCAGGGCCGCGTTCATATGTCGGCAGTCGACGATCCGTTTCGAAAAGCGGACGAGCTTCTAGCCTCTCTCGATCCGGAAGTGCGGGTGCGGTTTGTCGATTTTCACGCCGAAGCGACCAGCGAGAAGGTCGCCATGGGCTGGCATCTCGATGGCCGGGTTTCCGCGATGATCGGAACTCACACCCACATCCCTACTGCCGATGAGCGAATTCTCCCCGGCGGCACGGCGTATCAGACCGACGCCGGAATGACCGGCCCCTATGACTCCGTCATCGGCGTCGAGAAGGAAACCGTTCTACGGAAGTTCAAGACATCTCTTCCCGTGCGGATGGAAGCAGCAAAGAATATGGTCGAATTGCGCGGCACCGTGATCGAAGTCGACCCTGCTACCGGCAAAGCCAAGCGGATCAAACGGCTGAAACTGACTCGTTAAGCGACGTCTTCCCAGGCGATAATCTTCTTCTGCTCGATCGCCATGCGTCCCATAATCGCAACGCGAGTGGAAAGCCCGGCCGACTCGATATTGTTCAGCGGCTTCTTCTTCCCCAATGAATTCTGGACAAAGGCCTCCATCGCATAGTAGTCGGCAGTCTTGCCCGGCTCCGCGTTCACTTCCAGCTTCTTCAGCTCTCCGCGCTTTTCCACTTCTCCCCACGTCGCGTTGCCCAACTCGATCGCCGCCTTCGAACCGAACACCCGCTCGTGCGTCCCGCTGAACCCGGATGGATCGAAATAGATCTGCGAGAAATTCAGGCGGACATCATTGGGAAACTCCCAGATCGCGCTCCAGTTGTCCATGATCGTGCGGCCCGGCGGGACATCCTTGTAGAGATTGATTCCGCCGGAGCCCATGGCTCGCAGCGGCGGCGCTCCAATCGCCCAAACCATCAGGTCGATGATGTGGCAAGCCTGCTCGACGATAATATCTCCCGAGCGCTTCTTGTCGAAATACCATGTGGAACCGCGCGGCAGATCGCCGCCGTGCCGCGTCGCATGGCAATACAGCACGTTACCGATGCCGCCTTCCTGGATGAATTTCATCGACGCCGCGCGGTTGGGATCGTGCCGAAGCTGAAATCCCAACTGCAGGATTCCTTTCGCCGAGCGCGAAGCCGTCTCGATCATCTTGCATTCCTGGGAATTCAGGCCAACCGGCTTCTCCAGATAAACGTTCTTGCCGACCTCCAGCGATGCGATCGCAATGTCCTTATGAGTATCGACCGGCGTCGCAATCACCACCGCGTCGATGTCCTTCATCTCGTCCAGCATCTTTCGGAAATCGGAGTAACCCTTGGCTTCCCCGCCCTGCTCCTTGATGGCATCGAGAGCTTTCTGTACATGCTCCGGATCGATGTCGGCCACCGCAACGACCTTGGCTCCGGGAACGCGCATCAACTGGCGCATCGTGTGGCTGCCGCGATTGCCGACGCCGATGTAGGCAACGCGAAGCTCCGTGGAAGAAGACTGCGCCGAAAGCAGAGCCGGCGCGGCGGCAATCAGACTGCGACGGGAGATGGTCATGACGATCCTTACTTGGTCTTGTTGATAAACAGGAAAGCGCCGCTCTTTCCCCCGACGGCAAAATCGATATCGCCGTCGCCGTCGAGATCCGCCGCCGGAATCTGCATTCCGCCGCCCGCGCGTGTCGAGTAGTCGACGATGTGCTTGACCCACTCGATCCGCGCGCCATCGGGCGTGCGCTGGTATTCGTACCAATAGACGCCCAGAGGCTCCTTCTCTCCGGGATCGTGGCCATTGTGCGCCATGAAACGCTTGCCCGTGATCAGGTCCTTCTTACCGTCTCCGTTAATGTCGGCAAAAGTCGTCGCGTGCGCGCCGGACCAGGAGTCGTCGATGATCGATTCCTGCCATTTGCCGTCGCCCAGGTTCTTCCACCAATAGATGCCGTAGTCGTGCGCCCGAGTCGTAACGATGTCATTCTTCCCGTCACCGTCAATGTCGATCACGTGCATAAACCCGAGCGCCGGAGCCTTCTCATCCTTCCAATCCGGATGCCACTTCCACTCGCCCGACCTCGGATCCGCCGGAGCTTCCGCCCATCCCTGCGGCGTGAGAATGTCGGTCCGGCCATCGCCATTTACATCGCCCGCGCCGATGCCGTGTCCGTAGCTCTGATTCGCAACCACATGCTTGATCGCCTTCCCATCCCGAAACTCGTACCACGCCAGGGGAGCGTTCTTGTTGCCGAACTGCGGCAGCACTTCCTGAGCCTTCCCGTCATTGTCGACATCCACCAGAAAGGCAAACTCGACATTGAAGCCCTCTTCCACCGGCTCCGCCTTCCACGCCGCCTTGGACTTCCCGGGATTGGTCCAAAGCTTGATGGACTTCGAAAACCACGACACGCTGACGATATCCGGATATCCGTCGCCGTTCGCATCGACAATCAGATCGCTAAAATCATCGATGTAGTTGTTCGTATAGAACAACTCCCGGAACGGGTGCTTCTTCCATGTGGGACCCTCAAACCAGTTCTCCCCGCAGACAATATCCATCTTTCCGTCACGGTTCAGATCGACAAATGCGCACGGCTCATTCGCCCCTAAATCCAGCGTGATTTTCTCGAAGGGAACCTCCGGGGATCTTCCTGCAAACAGGGCCGCAGCCACCACGAAAACGAGCCGTTTCTTCATCGACGCGATTGTATCGCGTGGTATCCTGACAGCGTAGTGGCGCTATCGTCTAACGGTTAGGACGGAGCCCTCTCAAGGCTTAAATAGGGGTT
>CAZETQ010000029.1:0-62288 GCA_964515165.1 uncultured Solibacteraceae bacterium
GCCCTTTGCGTTGAAAGCTCTTCTGGCCCGCCCAAGCTTCAATCAGTGTGCCGTCTTTCTCATGTCTAAGCAACCGTGAATTAGATCGTTTTCAAAGTGCGGATCCGAGGCCGACAATTTGACCCTTTTCTGAGCGTTTTCCTGCGGTCTCGACTTCTCTGCGGCCGAAGAAGCGACTTGGTGTCTTTTTTGCTCTCCACCAGAGCGGGCGATTCGTTGGGGCTGATCCGCACGCATCGCTAGGATTACCCATTTGAGGCTCTCAATCGTGTCAGCGGGAATGAGATCAGGCTGATATGCCTCCGCCTATTGAGTCCGGCGCGATCCAACAACTTGCGAACGTGCCGGGAAGCTGGCGTCGCTGAAACTGACCGAGGCATGGGCCGAGTGAAATCGCGGATTTCTGAACATTGGTGGCAGCAAAGAATCGGTAAGCAGCCAGTAGGTCGTCGAATCCGGAATTGTTCCGTCTGTCCCCGATTTGATTACTTCGAACTTGGGTTGAAATGAAGGACTCGTTGTTGAATCTTCCACGATGGGCTATAGCACCGGTTTAAGAAAAAGACTCACGCGCTGAGCAGCGCCCGATAGCGTTGGTTGGAGCGCGAAAGGTGATTCGTCATTGCCTTAACCGCCCCCGCCTCGTCGTGAGCTCCAATGGCGTCCAGAATCTTCTTGTGCTCGGTCAGGGTGATCCGTTCGGCGCCCTTCACCCGCAGCATGTCCTCCCGGAACCGGAACAGCCACTGCAGCATGCTTTCGCTGACCGCCACAATAATCGGATTGCCCGAAATCGAAGCGATGGCCGAGTGAAACTCCATATCCGCGGCGACAAAAGCACCGGAGTTTTCATCGGCGTCGCGCTGCCGCCGCAGGAGGTCTTCCAGGCGCCCCAAGTCCTGTTTCGTGGCCCGCTTGGCCGCCGTTCGGACCATTCCCACTTCGAACATCATCCGCGCCTCGCGGAGATGCTCGAGCGCCGCCGGACTGCTCTTCAGCAGGTGAAGCGCCGTCTCCCCAATCCGTCCGATGATGTCCCGTTCGTCCGGTTTCACGATCCGGGCGCGCTCTCCGTGATGGATCTCGATCAGCCCGTCACGTTCGAGGGATTGCATCGCCTCGCGCACCGCCGGACGCCCCACTCCGTAACGGGCCATCAGCTCCCGCTCCGAGGGAAGACGGTCGCCCGGATGCAAGCCGCCTTCGCGGATCATGGCGAGCAGGCGATCCTTGATCTCTGTCGACAGCTTGCGGCGCTGGATAAACTCGTCCATATGGGCGGAATGCGGTGGTCTTATGGTATCGCATGCTAAAGAGCAGACCAGTATGAATTTCCCGCCGGAATTTCTGTTTCCCGTCTGATCCTTTTGGGATAATAACGATAGTGTCGCGAGCCAAGGACTTCGAAGCCCGGCTGGAGCGTGCCGAAGAGCAACTCCGGCTATTGCAGAGCATCAGCCGTTTCATGGTCCGCGAGATGAGTCTTGCCGACATTCTCTCCGGTATCAACAAGCTTCTCGTCGGCTTCATGAAGTGCGATTCGTGCCTGATCTACTTGATCGATGGCGATCAGCTGGTACTGTGCTCGTCGAACAAAAGTCCCGGGGCGCTGGGAACGATTCGTCTGAAAATGTCCGAAGGACTCACCGGCTGGGTCGCACGGGAGCGGCGACTGCTCTCGATTTCCTCCGAAGCCTATCGCGATAAGCGTTTCAAACGCTTTTCCGCCCTGGCCGAAGACACCTTCGAGGCGTTTCTTTCCGTACCCATCGTCGCCCGCGGCCGCGTCGTGGGCGTCATCAACGTCCAGCACAGAAACCCCCATCAGCACAGTGGCGCGGAAATGGAGCTTCTCACCACCGTAGGCGAGCAGATCGGCACCCTCCTGCTGCTGGCCCGTGTGGAGCCCAGCGCTGTCGAGGCCGCCAACCACGTAGAATTGCTTTTCCCGTCACCCACGGGAAATCGATGATCCGGTTCTTTCTTCCAGTTCTCCTCCTCGCCGGCAGTACTGCCGCTCAGCCCCAAAAGCTGACCCTGCGCTATTTCTACGACAAGAACGACGAGGAGCTGGCGCTGCAGGACGTCCGCTTCCTCACCAGCCAGCGCGCCATCGCCGTCGGTATTCTCGGCAAGAATGGAAAAAATACCGGAGTGCAGCTTTCCACCAACGATGCCGGCGTCAGCTGGACGATGGAGACCCTGAAAGATCTTCCGCGCAGCCTGTTCTTCCTGGACGACTCTCTGGGCTGGATGATCACAGAAGGCGGCATCTGGCGCAGCGAAGAGGCCGGGCGCTCCTGGAAAAAGATCAAGTCCCAGAAAAATCTCCTGGATATTCACTTTCTCGATGCGCAGCGCGGCTTCGCCGTCGGCGCCGGGAAAACAGCGATCCGCACCGTCGATGGCGGAAAGAAGTGGACTCCCCTTCCGGAAGCCGAAAAGATCGAAACCAAGGCCGATCATTCCGTCTTGTCGGTGATCGCTTTCGCCACACCTAAGCAGGGAATCATCGCCGGGCATTACATGCCGCCGCGAACGCGCCGCGGCAGAGGGTTGCCGGATTGGATGGAGCCGGAAGAGGCTCGCCGCCGTCAGGTTCCCACCGTACTGCTCGACCTCGAAACTCGCGACGCCGGCGAAACCTGGAAGTCGGAGAAGAGCTCCGTCTTCGGACGCCCCTCCCACCTCGTCATCAATGCCCAGGACCGCGGCTTCGTCGTATTCCAGTTCGATTACTACTTCCCCTGGCGCTCGGAAGTTTTCCGGTTTGCCGGAAAGGGACGGACGGAGCGCGCCTATCGCGAAAAAGGCCAACGCATCACCGACGTGCTCCTGCAGAAAGACGGCACGGCTTATCTCGCCGCTGTCGAATCTCCCGGCGAGATCCCCGGCCTTCCCATTCCCGGCCACGTCCTCCTGCTGAAGAGCGCCGGTGAACCCTATACTCTCTGGGAGCGCATCCCCGTTGACTACCGCGCCAGCGCCGGCAACGTGCGTCTCACCGAAACTCCCGACGGCCAGATCTGGGCAGTCACAGATCTGGGCATGATTCTCTCTTTGAAATAAATCAATTTCGCCCAGTTCTGTTTTATCCACATAAAGTTCACTGTTTTCAAAGAGTTTACGGCGCCAACTGTCTGATTGCAGAGCGATAAAAAGTCGCTGGAAAAGTACCACAAACTTGCATTTTCCTCTTTACACAACAATGAATGAGATCCATACTTTCCTTGGTTCCAAGAGGTTGATGGAACGGCGAGTCCAACGGTTCGAAGGCGAATCCGGAGCGTCGATCCGGCAGGTAGAGATCAAATCAAGCCAGCCGGGGAGCAATGGAAAATCGGATCGAACGGGAAGACAAGCTGGAGCGTCGGTACGTCCGTCGAGTGCGTTCGATCCGGAAAGGGAAAAGCCGAAAGGTCGACCCGGGCCGGGGAGTAGCGGCGGATGGAAAGACGAGCAGCTTCGGCAGTGGAAGAAGTAACGGGTTCAAAGCGATAACCCGTCCCCGGAGGCGAAAGCCATCGAGGCGGCGAGTTTTGAGTCGAACGGACTTCTGAACCGGTCGAGGCCGTAGCGAAACAGTAGGCCGGGAGCGTTGACCCTTTCACGGGATGTCCGGAAGCGGGCAGCCGTTGAGGGCGAGCGAAAGGTCGCTGTGAGTCACCAGCTTCGGAGCGGGAAGTTTGGTCAGATGGACCGGAGATGTTGAAGCCGTGGCGTCGAAACGCGCTGCGGGGGAGTTTCCGGACCGGCCTGATCGATGCCCGGTCCGCCGAGTTTCCGCCTAGCTAGCAGGTGGGGAAACCAGCCGCATCCAAAGGTCACTTGGAACCACTTCCTTTTACCCCTACTTCTTCAGCGCTGCCGGAGCCTTCTTCGCATAGTCCGCCAGATACCCGTGAAACGCCTCCAGCAGGCGCGCCTGGACCGATCCCGCCTTGCGAGGCTTCAGTACCAATCCCTCAATCCGCGCAACCGGCAGAAGATCGCGGGTCGAGGAAGTCATAAACACTTCGTCGGCGTTCTCCAGATCGTTGGGGAACAGCGTCTGCTCCAGAATTTCAATTCCGGCCACCGAAATCTCTTCCAGCAGAAGCGCGCGCGTGATTCCCGGCAGGCAGCCGGAGCGCAAGGGCGGCGTCACCACCCGGTTCCCGAAAACGGCAAACAAGTTCGCCGAAGTGCACTCGCTCACCTCGCCCCGCTCGTTCAGCAAAACCACCTCGTCGTAACCTTGCGCGATGGCATCTTCCAGCAGCACCAGATTGAACGACCAGGAGAGCATCTTCGTCCCGGCAAAAACCGTATCCGCATGGCGGGTCCGCGGAGCCAGTCCCAAGCTTGCTTCCGTCCCCCAATCCTTCAGCTCTTTGGTAAAAGCGATCGCGTCGAAATCCGTCGCGATTCCCGGACCTTCAAACATTCCGCCCCGGTTCCGCACAATCGCCACGCGAAGCGTCGCATTCCGTGCATCGTTGGCCGCCACCAGGCGCAGCAGGCGCTCTTCCAGCCATGCGGGCGAGGCGGGCATCGGCACGTGCAGCAGCGCGGCATCGCGCAGCATCCGTTCCCAGTGCCGGCGGTAGGCGAACAGCACGCCGTCGATGACCCGCAGAGTGCTGAATACTCCCCAGCCGTTCAGCAAACCGACCTGTCCGGCGCTCAGCAGACGATCGCCTGCGTCGCGAATCTCGTCGTTGTGAAGCAGGAAGCGGTGCATCTCGATCCTAGGTTAGCGTGCGGCGATACGATGGAGGTTTGGACGCAGATATCGTCGTTGTCGGCGCCGGAATCATCGGCCTCAGCATCGCCCGGGAATTGACCCGTTCCGGCTGGAACTGTATCGTTCTGGACCGCCAGGAGGCCGGAAAGGAATCCAGTTGGGCCGGAGCCGGAATGCTGATGCCCCACGGGGAAAGCTTTCCCGATCCGGTTTGGAAAAGCCGGGCCATGGAAGCTTTGGCCGCCTATCCGGACTTCGTCGCGGCGCTGCAGCGGGAGAGCGGTCTTTCGATCGACTTTCGAATTTGCGGTTCGGTCTCGATCGAAAACGGCCGCCGCGTCGAGTTCCCGGACGAGGCACAGGTGGACCCGCGCGACATCGTCGCCGCTCTCCGGGCCAACCTCGATGTTCGGGAACATGCCCCCGTTTCCTCCATCGAAGAGAACGGCTCATCCGTCAGGGTCCGGGATCTCCAGGCGCGCGCGGCTGTCATCGCCGCCGGTGCCTGGAGCGGCCAGATCCCCGGAATGCCGGCCACTTTCCCGGTTCGCGGCCATCTCCTGGGTTATCGCCTGGAAGCGGGAACGCTTCCGGCCATTCTGCGCAGTGGTCACACCTACATCGTTCAACGAGCTAACGGATATACCATCGTCGGTTCCACCGAAGAGAATGTCGGATTCGACCGCGCCCTCGACCAACAGGCCCTGGCGGCTCTCCGCCGGCGGGGGGAAGATCTCTGGCCACCGCTCCGCGGCCTTCAGCCCGCCGATGCCTGGTGCGGCTTTCGTCCCGCCACTCCCAGCGGCCTTCCGGAAGTCGGCCGTTTGGGGGACCGCCGCATCTGGACCGCCTTCGGGCATTTCCGCAATGGAATTTTGCTGGCGGATGTGACGGCGAAACTGATTGCTCGCGATGTCACTTCCAGTTTGAAAAAGGATTGATCCGGCCCCGGCGGATGTCGTCCAGCATCGACGGTAGCCGCTTGCGCCGCCGCATCAGGGTTTCTATCAGCCGCTCGCAGGTCTCCGGAGTCTCTTCACGCAGCCAGTTGGGGGGCATGTTCCGCCACGCCGCATCCAGCACTTCGGCGGGCATGGCCCGGGCCTGCGACAGCCACGGCTCCAGGCTGTCCAGCGACTGTACGGAGTCGTAAACGCAATGGCGAAAGTAGATACCCTGCATCGGCGCGTCCGGAAAGTCCCAGTGCGGCCCGTTGCAGACATAGCCGTGATCGATCATCTGCACTCCCAGCGATTTTCGCGATGCATGCGCCTCTTGCGCCAGCCAGTACCGGGATTCGCCGCGGAAGAAGATCGCCTGCCGGCTGTCGGAGTTGCCCAGCAGCTTGTCCGCAACCAGGGCGGCGAGAAAATGGGCCAGATTTCCCACGCCCGAAAGTAGCTGGTCCGGCAGGAAATCGTAAACCGCAAGCCGGTTCGGGTCCCCGGGATAGCGGGAGCCGTAGTGCAATCCCGGCTCCACCGGCATCCGGCGCGCGCCGAGCTGGATGCCGGCCTCCGGATTCTCTTCGAGAAACTCCGCCGAAATTTCCACCACCGCGTGATCGGGCGTCGGAATCTTCAAATAATTGAATACCGTGGAGGCCAGCCATTCGTTGACGAGAATCCGCCGGTGCTGGGGATTGTTGACGAACTTGACGACGTAGTGGTTCCCGTCGCTGGCTTCAACCAGATGGGCTTGGGCTCCGCCGCGCATCTTCCGGACGAGCTTTCGAGCTTGGACCGGCATCCGTTGCGATAAATTAGAAGCTTACCGAAGTTACGAAAGATAAGTCAGGAGATCGTCGAGTGGCCGAAGAGTCCAAATCCGAGAAAGCCGCGGAGAAAGAACACGTCGCGCTGGAATTAATGAAATTCATCGCTGTGACCACGGGATATGGGAAGGGCGGACCGGGCGCTGGCTTCGCGCGCGAGAAGGGAAACCGTTCTCCCGAAGAGTACGCAGAATCGCTTCTGGAGCTTTTCGACCGCTGCCGCTCCGCCGTAAATAAGCCGCTGAAGTAATTTATCGCCGGCCCTTCGTTTTGGCCGGCTTTTTCGCCGGAGCTTTCCTGGCTGCCGGGGCTGCCTTTTTCACCGGCTTGGCGGCCTTCTTCACCGGTTTGGGCGGGACTGTGACTCGTGCTTTCGCTTTCGCGGGCGCGACCTTTTTTCCCTTCACTCCGCCGGTGCCGGCCGCGGCGGTCTTCTTTTTCGAAGGCAACTTCGAAACGGCCGCTTTCCTGGCCGCAGGGGCGGCCTTCTTTATGAGCACCGCCTTTTTCACCGGCGCCGGCGCCTTTTTCACGGGGGCGGGCACGGATTTTTGGGCTGGTCCGGCCGCCGCCGGCCGTGCGCTTTCCTTCGCGGCTTTGACGGGTTTCTTTGGTGGCGCCTGCGGCACGCTCACCACTTCCACCGTGCGCTCCACCACGATGCTCACGGTTCCGGCCTCCCCCTGAGCTGCGGGATCCGGCTGCATCATGGGATCGTCATCCGAAAAGAGCTTCTCGTCCTCTCCTTCTCTCCGGAATTCGCTGACTTCCGACTCGAACTCGACGTGTTCGTCTTCGTACTCGAAATCGTCCCATTCATCGGGCGAAAAGCGCATTTCTCGCATCGCGGCTCCATCTTACACGAAGGAAGTCAGCCCGCGAAAGACTATTTCCCCGGGGAATGACGACTACTTCAGAGAAGCCCGTTTTCCGTTGGTCCGATAGGCCGACCGGGCGCTTCGGGCCGTCGTCTTGCCCTTCTTGGCCACCGCCTGAACCGTTGCCTTCGTCTTGGAGGAACGCTTCACGGCAGGCTCGACGTATGCGGCGGGAACCACCAGCATGTCGCCTGCTTCGATCGCCGGGCTGGCGTCGTTATTGGCGGTCAGGATCGACTTGGTGGACGTCCTGTACTGCTGGGCAATCTGGGTCAGGCTTTCGCCTTCCTTCACCCGGTGCAGCCGCCAGGCCGCGCGCTGGGCGGCGGGAACCATTTCGATGGCCGCCTGAATGTCCGGGGCCAGTCCCTTGGGAATCCGAAGCTCATAACCCGCCGGTGCGATATTCCGCAGCAGCGCCGGATTCAAATCGCGCACCGACGAAACGGGAAGATCGGCCGCGTCGGCGATCAGGTCGACGTTGGTGTTCGTCTCCAGCGTCAGCCGGTCGTACTCCAGCGGCGGAGCGGGATCGTCCAGCACGATTCCGTAGTCCTTCGCGTTCTGGGTGACAATCGTCATCGCCATGATGATCGGAACGTAGTTCGTCGTTTCATGCGGAATCGCCCGAATGCTGCGCAGTTTCCAGTAATCGGCGTATCCGGTCCGCTGCACGGCGCGATCCACGCAGCCGGGGCCGCAGTTGTAGGCCGCCAGCGCCAGGTGCCAGTCGCCGAATTGCATGTAGAGGTCTTTCAGGTGCCGGGCGGCTGCGCGCGTGGCCCGCTCCGGATCCAGCCGCAGGTCGTAATGGCTCGATTGGTCCAGACCGTATTCCTTGCCGCGCCAGCTGACAAATTGCCACATCCCCGCGGCGGCCTTCCGCGAAATCGCTCGCGGCAAAAATCCAGACTCGGCCTGGGCCAGGAAGATCAATTCCTGGGGAACTCCTTCTTCGGCCAGAATCTTCTCGATCATTGGCCGGTACCGACCCGCGCGGCGCCAGCCGTTCACCAGCGTGTTCCGCCCGATTTTCGACGCGCTGAAGTAGTTGACGAAGCTCAGCACCGTGTCGTTCATCTCCAGCGGAAGCTGGCTGGAGGTGGCCGTCAACTGATGCTCCACCAGGCCCTTCATCTTCGGGTCCAGCGGAAAGCTCAAGTCGCGGATCTCGTCCAGCGGCGATTTGTCGAAGGCAACCTTGTCCTGAGCCTCTCCGGCGCCCAGTTCGTCGACGTCATAGCGATAGATCAGGTCGACCAGTTCCTCCAGACGGCGTCCCGTCCGGGCGTGATTTTCATCGGTAGGACCGGCCAGCAAAATCTCAACCGCCCGGTCGAATGCCAGACGGGCGCCCTCCCGGTCTCCCTCCTGCAGCATGCGCTTACCGGCCTGGAAACGCTCTTGCGCGCGGCTGATCCGTTGATCCAGCTCCGTCGGCGCAATCGGCGCTACGGTTGCGGGGATGGTTCGCGATTCTGCGGGTTTGGCGGCGCCGGCGGCTTCGATGGAAACCGGAAGTACCTGGGAAAGAAGGGTGCCGCTGGATGCAACCGCGGCGAGGGCAGCTAGGGCAGCTCGGAAATTCAAAGTCACTCTTATCCGTATCTCTCTAGAAAAATCCCGTATCTCTTTGAAAATCGGGTTACATCGCCTTTCCCGAAAGCGTACCGTAGGCTTGTCCGGAAGGTCAAGAAAAGTTTCCTCTCTCGTCCATTCACACGCGAAGATCTGGCGAAACTTCCCCTAGTTTCCGTTGAAGTACTCCCGAAGTCCCGGCGAATCGGCGTCTTCCAGCCGCTTTTTCAGCCGTTCGGTCTCGACCAAAAACAGTTCCAGCGCGCGGCCGATTTCATCCCGGTTGGTTGCGAAAATATCCTTCCAGATATCGTATGAGCTCCGCGAGAGGCGGGTCATCGACTCCAGGCCTGGACCGCCCACGGCCTTCGCCGGCGCGGTCACCTTGGCCAGAGCGTTTGAAACCACCTGGGGCAGGTGAGAGGCCAGCGCGATGCGGCGGTCGTGCTCCTCGGCGGACATGACCAGAATGTGCGCTCCGGTCGATTCGAGGCAGTTCCGGAATTCGGCCGGCGGCTCGGCAGTCAGGATCCAGGGTCTGCCGCGAAACAGATCGGCATCCGCCGATTCCGCCCCGCGGGTTTCCTTGCCGGCCATCGGATGACCGCCGATAAAGTTCTTCAGACCCCGCGCCGCCTCACAAATCGCCCGCTTGGTCGAGCCGGCATCGGTAATCAGCGCCGGAGAGCCCGCCAGCCGGGGAAGAGTCTCGAGAATTTTCGAGATCGGCTGCGCCAGAAAGATCAGATCGAATCCGGCCGCCTCCTCCAGGGAAATGCCCGCATCGATTGCGCCGCTTCTCTTGCCGGATTCGATGGAACCGGGCGAGCTGACACCCGCGATGCGTCCCGAAAATCCCGCTTTGCGCAACGCCAGGCCAAAGGACGCTCCAATCAGCCCGACGCCCGCAATGGCAATCGAATTCACAAGCTAGATGGTCCGGCCGATGGCCGACGCCACGACGCGGCACTGGTTCACCATTTCGGCGAACTGCTCCGGGAACAGACTCTGCGCCCCGTCCGAGTACGCCTTATTTGGATCGTTGTGCATTTCGACGATCAGCGCATCGCAGCCCGCGGCGACCGAAGCCCGGGCCATGGCCTGCACCTTGTCGCGCCGGCCGGTTCCGTGTGAAGGATCGGCCACCATCGGCAGATGCGAAAGCGCCTTCACCACCGGGATGGCCGAGATGTCCATCGTGTTGCGGGTGTAGGTCTCGAACGTGCGAATACCGCGCTCGCACAGCATCACTTCATAGTTGCCGCCGGCGAGAATGTATTCGGCCGAAAGCAGCAGCTCTTCGATCGTTGCCGCGATGCCGCGCTTCAACAGAATCGGCTTGCGAATCTCGCCCAGCGCTTTCAGCAGATTGAAGTTCTGCATGTTGCGCGCGCCCACCTGGAACACATCGACATACGGCAGCATCACCGGAATCTGCGAAAGGTCCATCACCTCGCTGACCACTTTCAATCCGAACTTGTCGCCGGCCTCCCGCATGATCTGGAGGCCCTTCTCGCCCAGGCCTTGAAAGCTGTACGGCGAAGAACGCGGCTTGAACGCTCCTCCGCGGACCAGCTTCGCGCCGGCGTCTTTGACGATTTCGGCGCAGGTAAAAAACTGGTCCCGCGTCTCGACGCTGCAAGGCCCGCCCATCACAACGACTTCGTCGCCGCCGATTTTGATGTCGCCGATCGAAATCACCGTGCCTTCCGGCCGGATGCTGCGGTTGGCCAGCTTGTAGGGCGACGTCAGCCGGTGCGCTTCCTTCACACCGGGCATCACTTCGAATTCGGCCGGCTCTGCCGCGTCGGGTCCGACTCCCCCCAGGATGCTGTGCGTGACTCCGGTAATCCGGTGCACCTTGTAGCCGATTTGCACCAGCTTGTCTTGAACGGCGTCAATTTGGGGCTCGGTTGCCCCTTCCTGCATGACTACCAGCATTTATTCGTTACCTTCACTTCCTTCTCGTTGCAGATTTCTCATCTCGATCATCACGCCGGCGAAAATTCGCTCGATGCTGTCGGCGGGCAGCGGGCCGGTGTTGGCGGCGATCATCTGCGCCACCACCTGCTGCTCCCGCGAGGGCTCCACCACCGGCAGGCTGAATTCTTTCTTCACGATGCCGATCTTTTGCGCAATCCGGCCCCGCTGGTTCAGCAGCGCCAGCAGCTTTCGATCAATGGCGTCGATTCTCTTTCGATAGAGCGTCAGTTTAATCCGGGGGTCTTCAGTCCGTGCCATCCAGTCCCTTTCGTAACGAGCTTGCGAAAGACTCCAGATCGCCCCCCTGTTCGATCATGCGAACAATCGCGCTTCCGACAACTACGCCGTCGGCCAGCTTTCCCGCCTGGCGGGCTTGCGCGCCGTTGGCAATACCAAATCCTATCGCGAGCGGAAGCTCCGTCTTGCGGCGGAGATTCTCCAGCAGCGGCGCCGCCGAGCCGGCGAGCGAATCCCGCTCGCCGGTGACGCCCGTTCGCGACACCACGTAGATAAACCCGGTGGAATACTTCGCTACCAGTTCCAGCCGCCGCTCGGTGCTGGTGGGCGCGGCAAGAAACACGGTATCGAGGCCCGCACCGCGCATCACCCCCAAGTAGTCGCCGGCTTCTTCGACACTGAGGTCCGTCATCAGGCAGCCGTCCACCCCGGCCTTCTTCGCATCCCGGGCCAGAGCCTCGAAGCCGTACCGCACGATGGGATTCATATAGGTAAACAGCAGCAGCGGAATTTCCGAAGTCTTGCGGACCGTTCGGGCGATGTCGAGAACCCCCGCCAGCGTGGTTCCGGCATCCAGGGCCCGTTGCGAGGCTGCCTGAATCACCGGCCCGTCGGCGATCGGGTCGGAGAAGGGAACTCCCAGCTCGATCAGATCGACGCCGCCCCGTTCGAGCGCGGCGATATATTCGGCGGTTTTGTCGAGGTTCGGATCGCCTGCCGTCAGGTAGGCGACCAGCGCCTTGCGCCCCTTTTGGAACGCCTTGCTGATTCTGGTCATGTCGTTATCAGGAGTCCAGCTGGGGCAGATTCTCGCGGTAATTGTCGATGTCTTTATCGCCGCGTCCGGACAGGTTCACGATGAAAATCTGACCCTTCGCCTTCGGAGCGCGGTCCAGAGCCTCGGCCACCGCATGAGACGATTCCAGCGCGGGGATAATCCCCTCCGTCCGGGAGAGCTTCACGGCCGCCTCAATGGCGCGATCGTCGGTGCAGTCCACATACTCCGCCCGGTTCTGATCGTGCAGCCAGGCATGCTCCGGGCCAATCAGCGCATAGTCCAGGCCCGCGGAAATCGAGTGCGTCAGGGAAACCTGGCCGTTCTCGTCCTGCAGCAGATAGCTGTAGGCGCCATGCAGCACTCCCGGCGCGCCGCCCGAGAATCTCGCCGCATGCTCGCCCAATTTCCGCCCACGCCCGCCGGCCTCGATGCCCACCAGCTTTACGGACGTGTCGGCGAGGAACGGATGAAAAATCCCGATGGCGTTGGAGCCGCCGCCGACACAGGCGAACACCACGTCCGGCAGCCGTCCTTCCGCCGCCAGAATCTGCTCGCGCGCCTCCAGCCCGATGCAGCGGTGAAAATCGCGAACCATCATAGGATACGGGTGCGCCCCCAAAGCGGAGCCGAGCAGATAGTAGGTGCTCTCGACGTTCGTCACCCAGTCGCGCATCGCTTCGCTGATCGCGTCCTTGAGCGTACGCTGTCCGGATTTTACCCCTACGACCTCGGCACCCAGCAGCCGCATCCGGAAGACATTCAGGCGCTGCCGCCGCATGTCCTCTTCGCCCATATAGACGACACAATCCAGTCCCAGCAGCGCGCACGATGTGGCGGTTGCGACGCCGTGCTGTCCGGCGCCGGTTTCGGCGATGATTCGCTTTTTGCCCATCCTGCGCGCCAGCAGCGCCTGTCCCAGGGCGTTGTTGATCTTGTGGGCGCCGGTGTGTAGCAGATCCTCGCGCTTGAAATAGATGCGCGCGCCGCCCAACTGTTCGCTGAGGCGCCGGGCGTAGAAAAGGGGAGTGGGCCGGCCGGCATAGGTCGTCAGCAGCAGCTGGAGTTCCCCCTGGAACTCCGGATCGGCGCACGCGTCGCGGTAGGCCTGCTCCAGCTCCTCGAGAGGAGACATCAGCGTTTCCGGCACGAACCGGCCGCCGTACGGCCCGAAATGCCCGCTCGTGTCTGGTTGCGAAATCATCGAATTCCTAATCCTTCTCTGGCCGCCGCCACAAAGTCGCGCATCCTGGCGTGGTCCTTCTTTCCCGGCGAGGCCTCGATTCCCGAGCAGGCATCGACTCCCCAGGGCCGGGCGGCTCGAATCGCTTCGGCGACATTCGACGCATTCAGCCCGCCGGCCAGCACGATCCGCTCCGGCAGTCCCGCTGCCAGGGTCCAGTCAAACGACTTGCCGGTCCCTTCGGAGACGTCCATCACATACGCTTCGGCATTCGTCCGCACCGCGCCCGGTTTCACCGCCCGCCAGACACGCACCCCGGCGGGAGAATCATCGCCGTAAACCTGGACAACATCCAGCCCTTCCATCTGCGTCACGCGCCCGACAAAAATGCCCACTTTGGTGACCGGAAGATCGCGCATCCAGGGCTGCGGCTCCACGAATCGCGGACTCTGCGGCCAGAAGTTGAAGCCGAGGGCCGTCGCTCCGGCTTCGATCGCCGCGCAAGCGTCCGCCTCATTGGTAATGCCGCAAACTTTGACCACCATCGCTACGACGCCATTTCCAGGAGCGTGGAAGGATCCCGCATAAACTGCTCGCCGATCAGAAACGCGTGATATCCGGTGGCCGCCAGGCGCCGGATGTCGGCGCGGCTGCGGATGGCGCTTTCGCTGACCCGCACCACTCCCGCCGGGAACGATTCGGCCAGGCGCACGGAAACGTCCAGCGACTCCTCGAATGTCTTCAAACTGCGGTTGTTGACGCCGATGATGCTGGCGCCGGAATCGGCGGCCTTCTTCAACTCTTCGGCGTCGTGCGCCTCCACCAGAACGTCCATTCCCAGGGCTTCCGCAAGCTCCCGCAGAGTCTTCAGATGCGCCACGTCCAGCGCGGCGGCAATCAATAGGATCGCGTCGGCGCCCGCAACCGCCGCCTCCGCCACCTGGATTTCATCGATGATGAAATCCTTGCGCAGAACCGGCAGGGAAATCGCCGCGCGGACGGCCTTCAGGTCGTCCAGCGAGCCTCCGAAATACTCGGCATCGGTCAGCACGGAAACCGCCGCGGCTCCGGAAGCTTCGTATCGTTTGGCGATCGCCACAGGATCGAAGACATCTCCGGCCAGCCGGCCTTTGCTGGGAGATTTCTGCTTCACCTCGGCGATAATAGCCGGGCTGCGCCCCAGCAGGGACGCGCGGAATCCGCGGCGCTCGCGAAGTCTCTGAATCTCCTGGCGTTTGGTATTGAGGATGCGGCTCAGAATGTCCGCCATGCGAAACCCCATCGTATCATGCGGTTCGCCTTCTCTTCCGTCTCTCCTTTATTGTGGAGAGAATGACCCGCCGCGAGATGATGGGCGCTTTGGGCGCCGCCGCCGTACCCGCCAGGAAGCCGCGCGTTGCCGCGATCGTCACCGAGTATCGCTGGTACTCGCACGCCGATGTGATCTGCGGGCGCCTGCTGGGCGGCAATTCCGCCAACGGCACGTGGCACGAGCCCCGGACACAGTTGGTTTCGATGTACACCGCGCAGGTCCCTAATAATGATATGAGCCGCGATATGGCGGCGCGCTGCGGATTCAAGATCTACCCCAGCATTCGCGAGGCGCTGACCCTGGGCGGCGATCGCCTGGCAGTGGATGCCGTCGTCTTTATCGGCGAGCACGGCAACTACCCGGTCAACGACGTGGGCCAGAAACTGTATCCGCGGCACGAGCTGTTTTCGCAGATTCTGGACGTTTACGAAGCGGGCGGCCGCGGCGTGCCAACGTTCTTCGACAAGCACCTTTCTTATTCCTGGCCGAAGGCGGAAGAGATGTACCGGCGGGCGCGGAAGCTGGGATTTCCTTTCATGGCTGGATCTTCGATTCCGGTGACGATCCGGCGTCCCGAAGCCGACCTGGCGCTGGATACTCCGGTGAACGAAGTGGCCGCGGTGGGCTACGCCGATCTGGATGCGTACGGCTTCCATACGCTGGAAGCGATGCAATGCATCGTCGAACGCCGGAAGGGCGGGGAAACGGGCATTGCCCGGGTGGAGATGATTGAAGGAGACGCGGCGCGGAAGGCGGCCGATACTCCGCTGGTGGCCGAAGCCTTGAAGGTGCAGAATGCGACCCTCGAAAGCCTGACGGCGGTGTTCCGCATCGATTACCGGGACGGTCTTCGGGCGACAGTACCGATGCTGAAGTCGGGAGCGTGGAGCGTCGCCTGGCGCACTCCGGCCGGGATGCAGGCTACGCTGTTCGGTCCGCCGTGGAACCGCCCGCTGCCGCACTTCGACGGAATGGTCTATCTGATCGAGCAGATGTTTCTGACGGGGAAGGAAACTTACCCGGTAGAGCGGACACTGCTTACGACGGGAGCACTGGCCTACTTATTCGAATCGCGCCGGAACAAGGGTCCGGTGGAGACACCCTTGGCGGTGCGGTACACCGCCCCGAAGGAATCCTGGTTTCAGAAGGGCTGATCCGGAAGCGCGGCCGATTTACCGGCTGATCCAACGCCAGCAAATGACGACTAGAGGGAGGGTCAATGCCAGGCAGGACATGACATCCCACGCTCCATCCCTCACCAAAGCGGCGACAAGCCCCACCAGACTAATGCCGCCGAGCCAAATGGCCACTCCGTAGATTTTTTGGAAGCCGCGGGGGCTGTTCATGCGACAGCCGCCCCAGTGCGTTCTGTTTCGACCAGCGCGTCCAAAGCTTCCTCGATCGGCGCCTTGACGCTTCATCCAGAGATATAGGCCGCTTGCAAGAACAAGAATGGTGACGATATCGAAGCCAGCCCAGATGGCTTTCAATGTAATTCCGCCATAGTCGCCGAAGTGTAGCGGTTGCGACAGCAGAAACGCAGTCAGGTACCACGGAAGCGTCAGGTAGTCCGTGAACTTACCGGTCCCCGCATCGACCAAAACGGGAGTATAGAGGCGAGAGGTCAAAGGCTCTTTCCCTCTCATGAAGACTGCGTAGTGATGTGGGCTGGACAGGACGGTTCCGGGGAAAGCGAAGTCCAGGTTCCGGGTGAATGGACCATAGACGACCACTCCGGAAACGGCGGCAACTACGAAAAGAATGCCCATGATGCCCTGAAACAACTTTCCGCCCAGGCCCGCGAACATGTCCGTATGCAGGCGGAACATGATGTAGATGAACCCTTCCTGAATCTTCGGCTCGTTGAGAATGGCCGCGGTCCGAATATCGAAGTTCACGACACGCTCCACGAGCGCGGTGGCGTCCGGCGCATAGCTCAGCGATACGACATTCGGCTCATCGGGGTCCCACACCATGTATTGCAGGAACATGTTGGGGTATTTGGCTTTGCCGCGCTCCACCAACTGATCCAGCGTGGCGTCGGAACCGGCCGACACGGTGTCCGGCGGTTCCGCGGCGTTGCCCAGACTGCCTCCTGTTCGTTGCTCGATTCAGCGCAGAAACTTGCGCGCTAACCAGGACTGCTCCTGTCGGATCTTTCACGAAGCCCGAAACCTCAGCCTGTTGAGCAAAAGGGGCAATAGAAAGAAGATGGGGAGGAACGAGAAGCCAACCGTCCGAGTTCTCAATGTGTTCATGGTCTGGAGAAAGTGCCTTGAAACCTACTAGCAATCGAGTTGCAAATACTAAAGAAGAGCAACCAGGCGTTTCGTGGGGAAATGACGTCGTGTTGTTGCCGGCGTCAGTCCAGTGACTAATATTTTTCTACTACCGACGGATGCCACAGCAGTCTTATATATTGATGTCGATCGCCAAGCGAAAAGAAGGAGCAAGAGCAGTCCGGTGGTGGGTTGATCCGTTCGACGCCGCCTGATGCTCACCAAGTGCCCGGAGGATGCCAGGTATGGCGCAGTCAAGTGTCGCATCGTCTGTTTTCAGTTCTGCCCCCGCGTGCGGCAGCTTTCTCTTTCGACTAAACGGAGAGTGGCATAAACCGGCTCTCCTCACTTTTACGGCAATTATTCTTGCTCACTGGGCGGAGCATCTGGCGCAGGCTTTTCAAATCTACGCGCTCCATTGGCCGATTCCCGAAGCACGCGGAGTATTGGGATTGTGGTTTCCATGGCTCATCAAATCGGAACTGCTGCACTATGCCTACGCGCTGGTCATGCTGATCGGGATCTGGGTGCTCCGCAGCGGATTCAAGGGCCGGTCGTACCTCTGGTGGATGATCGCGTTTTGGATTCAGTTTTGGCATCACATTGAACACGCCCTCCTGCAGGGCCAAGCCATCCTGGGCCGTAATTTGATGGATGCGCCGGTTCCGACCAGCGTGTTGCAGTTGTGGTTTCCGCGCGTGGAGCTTCACCTGTTCTACAACACGATTGTGTTCATTCCGATGGTCGTCGCGATGTACTATCACATATTCCCCAGCCCAAGTGAGGAGGCCCAGCACCACTGTGCCTGCGCCCTTCACGTCCGGGCATGAGCCAGCCGGCACACCAATTCACCGGCGTCTTCTCATCGCCGGCTTGATCCAGGCCGCGGTGTGCGGTTGCTCGAGGCCGCGCCCAACCGGCGAGGCGAACGTTCAGCTTACAGTCGCCGTCCGGCCGCAGCCTCCGGTGACCGGAACCGCGTATGTCGAAGTGCTTCTTCGTGACGGGGCGGGAAAGCCACTGGAGGCTACAGCCGTAAGGCTGGAAGGCAATATGTCCCATGCCGGTATGCGGCCCAGCCTGGCTACGGCTCGCCGGATGCAGGAGGGGCGTTGGCTTGCCGGACTGGAATTGACGATGGAGGGCGATTGGCTGTTGCTGGTTCAGGCGGAGCTGGCGGACGGGCGCAAGATCGAACGAACGATGGAGCTTCGCGGAGTGGCGCCGCAATGACGGACGCCGGGTGGCGGCCCGAAGGTCTCGCACCGCCCTTCGATTTGCTGCGCCTGCCAGTTGCGGGTAAGTTGCTGTCGCGGCCTGGCACTCGGACGGCTGCCCGGTTCCTCCTGCTGGTACTGGCGATGGCGATGGTGCTGCACGGCTGGTTCGGATCGCAGCTGGCGCCCAAGAACCTTTCGACACTGCTGACGTGGGTGCACTACCGCGGTCTGCTGGTATTGGGGTTGCTGGTCGCCGGGAACGTATTCTGCTATGCCTGCCCGATGATGCTGGCTCGCGACGCCGTCCGGCGGATCTTCCATCCCGCGTGGCGATGGCCGCGCCGCCTGCAGAACAAATGGCTTGTAGGGATCCTGTTTGCCGCGGTGCTTTTCGTTTACGAGCTGCTGGACTTGTGGAGCGATCCGTGGCTAACCGCGTGGTTGATTGCGGGTTATTTCGGGGCAGCGGTTGTGGTTGACACTTTGTTTCGCGGCGGTTCTTTCTGCAAATATCTCTGTCCGGTAGGGCAGTTCAATTTTCTGGCTTCGACCGTCTCGCCACTCGAAGTCGCCGTTCGCGATCATCAGGTCTGCCCTGGCTGCGCCGGCAAGGACTGTATCCGCGGCGCGCCGGCCAAACCAATGCGAGCGGCACGGCGCGGTTGCGAGCTGAAGCTGTTTCAGCCCTACAAAGTGGGAAATCTCGACTGCACGTTTTGCCTGGATTGTGTGTATGCGTGTCCACACGACAATGTGGGAATCCTGGCGCGCGTTCCGGCTTCGGAGCTGGACGATCCTCGGTCTCGCTCCGGCATTGGACGGATTGCGGGGCGAAACGACCTGGCTTTTTTGACGGTTCTGTTCGTCTTCGGAGCGTTGTTGAACGTCTTCGGCATGGTCAGTCCGATCTATGCCTTGGAGCAGTGGCTGGCAAACCTGACGGGGATCCGGATCGAAGCGCCCATTCTCGGCACAATCTTCTTCGTGGCGCTGCTGGTGGAACCGTTGTTCCTGCTGGGCATGGCGGCCTGGAGCTACCGGCGGCTCACCGGGATTCCGGATACGCTGCCGCGGATTGCGCGGCGCTACGTTTATACTCTGGTTCCGTTCGGGTTTGGAGTGTGGTTGTCGCACTACAGCTTTCACTTTCTGACGGGCGTGCTGACGTTCCTGCCGGTCTTGCAATCGCTGCTGGCGAGCGCCGGCGTACCCCTCCTGGGTTTACCGGACTGGTCGGTGGGAGGTTTGCAGCCAGAGTCGGCGCTGCCGATTGAGATCGGCTTTTTAGGGCTGGGCTTTATTCTTACTGTTGCGGTGACCTGGCGGATCGCGGTGGCGGATGCGCCGGCGCGGCCGCTGCGCGCGTTTGCGCCCTGGTTGGCGCTGCAGACGATTCTGCTGTGCGCGGTGGGATGGCTACTTTCGCTGCCGATGCAAATGCGGGGGACGTTTCTCGGGTGACCGCCGCCGCGAAATGGTACAGCACCCTGGCGCTTGCGGCGATCGCCGGTGTGATGCTGCCGGCCGGGGCGCACGACGGGGCTCCCTATCCGATCCTTGTGGATCGTCCGGCGGGAGCGGTGCTGCTCTCGGTGTGGACCGATCCGGACGTCGGTACCGGAACCTTTCACATCTATCTGGAACCACAGAAGGGTAAGCCGCTGCCGCCGGCATGCGTGGTTCATGTGGCGGTGCAGCCAGTTACCGGCCGTCTGCCTGAGGCTCGGCATGAAACGAAGCTCATACGGCGGGATGAAGCCCGCTACCACTATCTGGGCGAGGTTCCTTTCGATGCGGCGGAGGATTGGCGCGCCCGGATCATCGTGCGTTGCGGGAAGGAGGAAGCCGAGGCGGACCAAGTGATTGCCGTTACACCACCCGGCCAGGGGCCGTTGCTCGATTTTGTCCTATACTTGCTTCCCTTTGCCGGAGTGGGATTCCTTATTGTACGGGCGCTGGTCGCCCGGCGGCGTCCCCAATACCTCCAGAACACGAGCAGGAACTCTCCCAGTAGGTGAATGCGCGGCGATGGATCCGCTCCGTCGAACCGGCATAACCGTTACGTCCCGCCCGACTCGCTCCGTAGACGGTCACTGTACTGTTTAGATGAACGCCCCGCGTCTCCGCCGAAAAGCGGCTCCACTCGCGGCTTCTCACGGGAGCAATTTTCGCCGCCGTTTTTCGAGGACTCATTGAATTAACGTAGGCGAAGAACGTCCCGGAACCCCAGAGAACTGTTGAAGAACTATTGCAATCTCCATGTCCGTGGTAAACATAGCAGTCCGTGGGCTAGTTCCTTTTCACCGAGTGGTGGGAAGTCAGGGGAAATATGAAAAGCAACTTCTTGAAACCGGCGCTGATCCGTTGGCTCGCTGCGGGTGTCCTTGTGGCACAGTGTGCGACCGCACAGGTCACGACGGCGACGATTCATGGCACCGTGATCGACTCATCCGGCTCGGTGGTGCCACAGGCATCGATTGCAATTACCAACGACGCGACGGCAGCCGTTTCCAACGCGACCTCCAATTCTGAAGGCATCTTCACCTTAACCTTTTTACCCATCGGACAGTACTCCGTTCAAGTGGAGGCAAAGGGGTTCAAAACATACAAGCAAACCGGTCTGGAGTTGGGAGCCAGTCAGAGAGTACAGTTGGAGGTAAAGTTGGAGGTGGGATCGACGACGGAAACCGTTTCGGTCTCTGCAGACGCTCCCCTTCTCGAAACGGCCACTGCGGAGCAGCGGCAGAACTTGGGCACGTCGGAGATCCGCCAATTGCCAACCGCCCGGCGGGATTGGACGAACCTTCTGGCCATCGGAAACGGGGTCGCGACCGCGGGAACAGGGGGATTGACACTGAACGGACTGCCCCCAGCCTCGTTCCGGATGACCGTCGACGGTACAGATGCGGCCGGCGACCCGGAGCTTCCCTCACTATCCCTGTATCAAAACTTCAACTACGTTAAGGGCGTGAGCCTAGAGGCCATTTCGGAAGTTGCCGTTTCCAAAGGAATCGCATCCGCGGAAATCTCCAACACCATGTCCGGGAATGTGAATCTCATTACAAAGAGCGGCACAAACCAGTTTCATGGCAGTTTATTCGAGAACAATCAGACAGAAAATTATGCGGCGCGAAATCAATTTCTGACGACGAAGGCTCCCTTAGTTTTTAACCAGTTTGGTGGATCGTTGGGAGGCCCTGCGATCAAGAACAAGCTCTTCTTTTTCGGTGTCTACGAAGGCTACCGGGAAAAAGCTTTTCGCTCCATCAACGGTAACGTACCGAGTGAGGAACTTCGCTCCGCAGCAGTGGCCGCTGTTCCGGCCTACAAGACCTTTTTCGACATCTTCCCCCTGCCGAATACTCCGGTGGCGTCCGGCGCGACGACCGGTTTCTATCAAGGTGCCGGATCGAATAGTGCATCGGACAATCACGCCGTCGTCCGGGGAGACTACAACGTGTCAAGCCACGACGTTATCAGCGCCCGCTATACAAGGGGGCGTCCGATGCAGTTGCAGCCGCGCGTGACAACGAATACGAGAACCTTCTCCGGCTTGACTGAAGTCGGCACTTTGAGCTACACGCATATCCGGGCAGCGCTCAGTAACGAGTTTCGCTTTGGGTATAACCGGAACGACGTCAATCGTCTGGATGCGATCTACAATTTGGGCGCGCCTCCGATCGTCGGCAACCTGGGATTCGGCGACGCCGGCGAAACCCTTTTCAAGGGTGGTTCGACCAAGAGCTTCGAAGACGTGGTTGCGATCACGAAGGGGCGCCACTCCCTGAAGTTTGGCGGACTATTCATCCAAAGTCTCGCCGGACGGGAAAACGTCGAAACGCCGGAGATCCGGTACGAGAGCGTCGCTGATCTTCTTGCCAATCGTGTATTGCAGGCGCAGGTCACCTGGGGTGTGAATCCATTCCAGCTGCGAAGCTGGACGTTAGGCGGTTTTGCGCAAGATGACTTCCGCGTAAACCGGCGGCTGGTACTGAACTTCGGCATTCGCTACGATTACATGTCGGTCCCAAAGGAGCGGGACGACCGCCTTTTCAACCGCAGCGGACCTTATGGGTTCGGACCGCTTCGCCCGGCGGACAGCGTCTACGATGCCGACCGGAACAATTTTAGCCCCCGGTTCGGCTTTGCTTACACCGTGGATTCTGCGTCGAAAACGATCGTCCGCGGGGGATTCGGTGTGTTCATGAATCCTCACACTCTATTCGGTGGACCGGTGGAGCTGGTCCGCAACGCGATCGACGAGCCGAACCGGTTCATTTTTACGCGCGCGGATATTGAAAGGTTGGGCCTGGCGTATCCGATTACCAATGCCAACACGCTTCAATATGTCCGGAATCCGAATGCACCATGGTCCGGAACCAGCATTAACACCGATTTCCCGAATCCTTACAGCATGCAGTTCAACCTGAGCGTTCAGCATGCCATCACCTCGACGCTAGTCTTTGAGACCGCATACATCGGAACGCGCGGAGTTAAGCTGATCATGGTCCGAGACTTCAACCAGGTCGACCGGGTTACCGGACTTCG
Organism: uncultured Solibacteraceae bacterium; assembly: GCA_964515165.1. Taxonomy (GTDB): domain Bacteria; phylum Acidobacteriota; class Terriglobia; order Bryobacterales; family Bryobacteraceae; genus JAPKYZ01. Next base: position 22,494 of record CAZETQ010000029.1, read on the forward strand.
CGATCCGAACTTCAGCCAGAACCGGTACTATGACACGTCGGAGTCCAGTCACTACCATGCCTGGCAGTCGTCCCTGCGCAAACGCTTTTCGCAGGACTTTCTCTTCAACGTCCACTACACCTACTCAAACAACATTTCCTACAGCGAGGGTGACCTCCTCCTGACGAGCCAGCGGCCGCAGAATAACTTCAACATCCAGGCCGAGAAGGGTCCCACGCCCTATGACGCCCGGCACCGGTTTGTTTCAGATTTCCTATACGAGATTCCGCTCGCGCGTTGGGCGGGCGCCGACAGCCGGGGAATGCGACTGCTGCTGGGCGGTTGGCAGATCAGCGGTGTGTTTTCCGCGCAAACGGGCACACCGTTCTATCTGACTCAACCCTCATCCGTTCCCGGCAGCCGGCCGGACTATATCGGCGGGCAAGCCATCAATAGCGACTATCAGGACACGCTCCAATATTTGAATACGGCGACCTTCGCTCGCGTACCCGTAATCGCCACCAGCGGTGCGACGGCCCGGCCGGGCACGACGGGCAACAACTTCCTTCGCAATCCGGGCCGATGGAACATCGATGCCGGCCTGGCAAAGAATTTTGATTTCACAGAAACGGTGCGGTTTCAGTTCCGCGTCGATATGTTCAATGCGTTCAACCACACCAACCTGAGCGGCGTCTCCACGAATATTCAGGCAGGGAACTTCGGGCGGCTGACCAGTGCAGGAGCTCGCGGCATTCAATTGAACGCGCGGCTTAGTTTTTAAGGACAGAAGGGCAGGGATGACCAGGCGAACAGCACTGAGCTTAGCGGCAGCAGGGATCGCGGCTCGCGGAGAGAATAGAGGACCGATCGGAATAGGATTTCTTGGTGCCAGCCATTCTCATGCGGAAGGAAAGATGACCGTGGTTCGGGCCGCTCCGCGGAGCTGGCGAATTGTGGGAGTCTGCGAAAGTGATCCCAAGCTGCAAGAGGCGCTTCGGAAGCAAGGCACTCCCCTGTTGGGACGCGATGAGCTTCTGAGGCATCCGGATATCCAGGTGATCGCGGTGGAATCGGCCGTTCGCGACCACGCTCCAGATGGATTGGCGGTGCTGCAGGCTGGAAAGCATCTTCATCTCGAGAAGGCTCCGGCGGATTCGATGGCAGGGTTTGAGAAGATTGTCGCGCTTGCCAGGCACAAGTCTCTGTTGCTGCAGGTCGGTTACATGTGGCGCTATCATCCGGCCATCGCGACGGCAATGGAGGCAGCCAAGAATGGTTGGCTTGGATCCGTGTATCTGGTGAAGGCGACGATGGGAAATCAGCTGGCCCCGAAGCGGCGCCCGGAATGGGCTGAGTTTGCGGGTGGCAACATGTTCGAGCTGGGTGGACACGTCATCGATCCCATGATTCGGCTGATGGGAAAGCCTAGGGATGTGAAATCCATCCTCCGAAAGGATGGTGATTTCAGCGACACCTTAAAGGACAACACGCTAGCTATTTTTCAATGGGATAAGGCCTTGGGGATCGTGCACGGGTCGAATCTCCAGCCGGGTTCTTCCCGGTATCGCGCTTTTGAGGTTCACGGTACGAACGGCGCAGCAATCGTCAACCCGGTCGAGCCGCCGGTATTGACAATCGACTTGGACAAACCAGCCGGCCCTTATTCCAAGGGAGTTCAAAAGATCCCAATTCCGCCATACGAGCGTTACGTCGATGACATGGTCGAGTTGGCAGCAGCCGTTCGCGGCGAGAAAAAGTTGCGTGTCACCTACGACGAAGATCTGATGGTGCAAGAAGCACTGCTTCGCGCAAGCGGGATGTACTGAGGATGCAGAATACTCGCCGCGACATTCTGAAGATGAGTGGTGCTGGGGTAATTGCCTCCAGCAGTGCGGCAGCACCTTCTACTGGGCGGATCGACTGCCAGAGTCATCTCTTCTCAGAAGAGTTCCTGAAGTTGCTGGAAAAGCGTAAGGAATCGCCCTACGTCATTCGGGAGGGCAAGGACCGCTACGTGATTGTGGGCGAGTGGAAGCGCCGCATTCTCCCGAAGCATACAGACGTCGCGGCGAAGCTCGCCGACATGGATCGCACCGGTATCGGTATGGCGGGGATCAGCATCAACGATCCCGGACCGGAACTGTTCGGAAAAGACTCGCCGGCAATGGCGACATTGTTGAACGACTTCATTGCCGAAACCGTACGACAACACCCGGACCGATTCTTTGGCTTCGCGACGTTGCCGTTTGACACTCCGGATTCGATGCTAAAGGAGTTTGACCGGGCAACCGGCAAACTTGGTTTGAAGGGGATACTCCTCTATTCGAATCTGAATGGACGGTTTGCCGATGAGGAGCCGTACCGGCCGCTGTTCGCCGAAGCGGAACGGCGTGGTATCCCGATCTTCCTGCACCCCGCCGTCCCTGTGACCTATCAGGCCGTAAAGGCATATGAAATGACGGCGATGTTGGGGCTGATGTTCGACACAACGATCGCTTTGTGCAGGCTGATCTTATCGGGAGTGCTCGATCAGCACCCAAATCTAAAGTTGGTTTGTCCGCACGTTGGTGGAGCCTTGCCTTACCTGATCGGCCGCGTCGATCACCAGACGATGGTGCTGAAGCGCGGAGCGGAAAACATTCACCACCCACCGAGCGAATATCTCAAACGCGTGTGGGTCGACACGGTAACTCCGATCGGGCTTGCGATTCAGTATGCCTACGACTTTTCCGGTCCGGGTAAGCTTCTTTTTTCCAGCGATCATCCTTGGGTGGACCCGCAAACGATCGTGGATCAGGTGGAGTCGCGGAGTTTTGGCTCCGCCGACAAAGAGAGAATCTACATGGGGAACGCCAAGCAGTTGTTCCGGCTGTGAGCATGCTCCGTCGATCCTTTCTACTGGCTGCCGGAGCATTGCCCGTACTTGCGGCGAAGAATCGATGGGCCGTCTGTAGCGAAACGTTCGCCGGGGCCGGCTTTGTCGCGGCTTGCCAGGCCGCGCGGCGGATTGGGTATGCAGGGATCGAAGTGGAGCCTGTGCATCTCGGCTCTGATCCTGCCACCCTTTCCAAAGCCCAGCGGCGGGAAATTCGCTCCGCAATCGATGGCGAGGGGCTGATTTGTGTGGGAATGCATTCGATGCTCAAGTCGCCTGCTGGTTTGCACCTGACAACGCCCGATGAAGGCATTCGGCGGAAATCGTGGGATTACCTGGACCGTCTGATCGACCTTGCAGGCGATTTGTCGGATCGGCCGGTGATGGTGCTGGGGTCCTCGAAGCAACGGTCAACGGTGAGCGGTTCGACTGTCAGGGATGCAACCAGCCGGTTGATAGAAGGATTGCAACAGTTGGCATCTCACGCCGATCAGCGCTCGGCGACGATCCTGATGGAGCCTCTCGCTCCACACCAATCCGATGTCGTTACGACGCTGGAACAGGCGATGGAAATTGTTCGTGCGGTGAACAGTCCGGCTGTGCAGACTGTGCTGGATACGCACAATACGGCTGCGGAGAGTCTGCCATTGGACGCGTTGATCCGGAAATACTTTCCGTGGATTCGCCATGTTCACTTGAATGAAATGGATGGGCGCCGGCCGGGAGCAGCCGACTTTCCGTTTCCAACGGTGCTGCGAACCTTGCGGGAACTGCAATACCCTGGCTGGCTCTCCGTAGAGATTTTCGACTTCAAGCCTGATGGTGAAACCGTGGCGCGGCAAAGCTTCGATTATTTGAACGGTGCGCAGAAGGATTGATGGGGTGCAAATCAACCGCCGGGAATGGTTGACAGGAATCGTTGGGCTTGGTGGCAGCGCGGCTGTTGCCGAACGACCCAATGTTCTGTTGATCGTCGCCGATGACCTCAATACCTCGCTGGGCTGCTACGGCCATCCGATTGCGAAAACACCGAACATCGATCGCCTTGCCGGGCGGGGAATTGTCTTTGAGAGAGCATACTGCCAGTTTCCTCTCTGCCAACCTTCCCGGACTTCGCTATTGAGCGGGCTGCGGCCGGAATCCACAAGGGTTTGGACATTGGACACTCCCACGCGGAAGTTCCTGGGCGATGCCGTGATGCTGCCGGAGCTGTTTCGTCATAACGGATATTTCACGGCGCATGCTGGAAAGGTCTTTCACACCGGAGAACATGCGGAGGATCCGCGGTCGTGGGATCTGGAAAAACGTGAATTCGGGAAGAATCCGCCAGCCGCTGAGATTCTTCGCAGCGGGAATGATCCGGACCTATCCGGGCACACGTTCCGATGGGATATGCTTCGCACTCCGGATCAGAGAACGCCGGACGGTGTTGTCGCAACCCAAACCGTGGAGTGGCTGGAGGATCGAGCAAGAGACCAGCGCCCATTCTTTCTTGCGGCCGGATTCCGGCGTCCGCACGCTCCCTATTCGGCTCCTTCCAAGTACTTCGACCTGTATCCCCCAAACGAGATTCCACTTCCTGCCGATCCTCCGCCGAGCGTCGCAGCGGCGGTGAACCATAGTCATCCTCTGCATTCCCTGGCCCCCAACGTCGTGCGCGAACACATTGCTGCCTACTATGCCTGTGTTTCGTTTGTCGATGCGCAGGTCGGGAAAGTTATGAGAGCTTTAAACCGGCTGAACTTGGAACACAAGACCATCGTGGCCTTCCTCGGAGATCACGGCTACCACCTGGGGGATCACGGCGGCTTGTGGCACAAGAGAACATTGTTCGAGGCATCCGCGCGAGCGCCTTTTCTTGTCGCTGCGCCGGGTATGAAGGCTGGTGGGCGGTGCACAGAGATTGTCGAGTTCGTGGATCTGTATCCAACCTTGGCGGGACTCTGCAATCTCAGTCCGCCGTCGAATCTTGAAGGATTCAGCTTCGCACCGCTGTTGAAGAATCCTGCTCTTCCATGGAAGTCAGCGGCCTTTACACTGGTGGGGCGGCGCAAGGATGACTTCGACGATCCCAATCAAGTAGACTTTCTGGGCCGGACCATTCGAACTCGCCATTGGCGCTACACCGAATGGGACAACCGGGAGCGGGGAGTTGAGCTGTACAACCTCAACGAAGACTCGCGGGAACTCGAAAACCTGGCCGGAAAGCCGGAATTGAGATCGGTTCAGGAGCACCTGTCCCAACGCCTGCGCGCCGGATGGCGAGCGGCACTTCCCCGAATAGGATCAGGGTGATGAGCGGAGCGGAATCGCAAACCAAAAGAATCAGCGTTGTCGGGCTTGGCCTGATGGGCACTGCCATTACAGAAAGGCTTCTTGAGCATGGATGGCAAGTGCTTGTCTGGAATCGCACTCGCGATAAAGCCGATCCATTGATTTCCGTGGGAGCCCGTTGGACACAGGATCCGTTTGCAGAGTCCGATCGAATCCTGATCAGCCTGTACACCAGCGACGTGGTGAAGGAAGTTCTAAGCCAGATGCGCGAAAGTTTGCGCAGCGGACAGATTATCGTCGATACGACAACTGGCGAGCCGCAGCAAAGTTCAGCCATGAGTGTGGACCTGTCATCGCGGAAGATCGATTATCTGGACGCCCCCATCTCCGGATCGAGCGAACAGACTCGCCGGGGTGAGGCGACGACGATGGTCGGGGGAAGCCGGGCAGCTTTCGATGCGTGCGCCGACCTTTGGACGGTGCTAGGTCGCAATGTGTTCTATGTCGGTCCCAGCGGTAGCGCGGCCAAGATGAAGTTGATTTCGAATCTCGTCCTGGGCTTGAATCGCGCCGTTCTCGCGGAAGGGCTGGCTTTCGCGTCCGCAATCGACGTCGATAAGACCGCGGCGCTGGAGATTCTCCGCGGTAGCATGGCGTACTCGCGAGCGATGGATGTAAAGGGTCAGAAGATGATCGACGGCGATTTTCGGGTTCAGGCAAGGTTGTCGCAACACTTGAAGGATGTGCGGTTGATTCTCCAGGCCGCATCCGCCGGAGGTCGGAGTTTGCCATTTTCGCAAGTTCACGCACACGTGCTCGAACGCGCAGAGGAGATGGGGCTCGGCGATTTGGACAATTCGGCCATCATTCAGGCTATTGAGAAATTGAGGACATGATGCTCTCTCCCCGGGCACGGATGGCTGTTCTCGGCGCGTCCTTTCTTGGCCTGATGTTCGATGGTGTGGAACTGGGTCTGATGCCGCTGGCGTCCTTGTCGGTGTCGAAAAGTCTGCTTGGTCCGGAGTTCAACGCCACATTGGGGGGTGACTGGTTCGCCCGATTCACTGCGTCGTTAATGCTAGGCGCAGCCGTCGGTGGCATCGCGCTGGGTAATCTTGGTGACCGAATCGGCCGTACTCGCGCAATGGGTATCAGCATTCTCTTCTATTCGATATTTGCGGCAATGGGCGCGTGGGTACAGACACAGGAGCAAATGTTCGTTCTGCGATTCTTTGTCGGATTGGGCGTTGGCGGAATGTGGCCGAATGGCATCGCGTTGGTGGCCGAATGCTGGCCCAGTGCCTCCAAACCGTTGGTTTCGGGCGTAATGATGGCTGGTCTGAACGTCGGCATCCTGCTGCTTTCCCAACTGGCGCGCATCTGGCCCGTCACGCCGGACTCCTGGCGGTGGATCTTCCGCCTGTCCGGTGTTCCCGCGGCATTGGGGCTTGTCGTCCTTTTTGCTCTACCGGAATCGCCCGAGTGGCTGCGATCCCGGGCCAGCGGCACTCGAAAGTCTGGAACTCCTCTTCGCGACCTGTTCCAGCCGGCGCTGATCGGTTTGACTCTTGCCAGCATCGTGATCAGCTCGATTCCCATGGTTGGCGCATGGGCCGCCAGCAAATGGATGATCCCCTGGGCAGACAAAGTTGCGAGTGCGAATGCAACCTATAAGGCGGAAACACAAGGCTGGTGGGCGATCGGCGCAGCAATCGGTAGTGTGCTGGGCGCTCAGTTGGCCAGTCGATTGGGCCGGCGCCGAAGCTATCTACTGATTAGCGCTGGAGCGACAATCCTGACGGTATCCATGTTCCAACTCACCGCGCCGCTCCAGTCCGGATTTCACGCTGTGGTTTTCGCACAAGGATTAGTCGCGACTCTTTTCTTTGGATGGTTGGCGCTGTACCTGCCCGAACTCTTTCCTGTGCAGGTTCGAGCCACGGGAAGTGGGCTTGCCTATAACTTCGGTCGCTTTGCCACCGCGGGTGGAGTGCTCGGAGCAGGGTTTCTATTTACATCACTCGGCGGAGATTATCAGCGTGTCGGAACCGTTTGCGCCATGATCTACGCATTGGGAATTGTTGCCATTTGGCTGGTTCGAGAACCAAGCCATCAGTAAAAGTTTGCATCGGAGGTCAATCTCATGACAAATCGCCGGAAGTTTATCGCAACCGCGGCGGGCACTGTGGGAATTGTGTGCGCTTCCAACAAGTCCGGGCGCCGCTTGCCCGTCATCGGTTCGGGAGAGTACACATACGAAGCAATCCACGATTGGGGCACGCCGCCGGATCGCATCACCTATGGCAATACCCACGCCGTAGTGCAAGACTCCGAACGCCGTATCTATATTGCACACACCGTTCACGCCACCAGTAAGAGCAACGATACTCTCCTCGTTTTTGATGAGAAGGGCAAGTTCATCCGAAGTTGGGGTCCGGAATTCAAGGGTGGCGCGCATGGTCTTTACATCCGCAAAGAAGGCAAGGAAGAGTTCCTCTACGTCGTCGATACGGGTAAAGGGCGTAGTCCCAGCGTCGATCCGGCGCACACATGGATGGTAAAGATGACGCTCAAAGGGGAGGAAGTCTTTCGAATCGGCTATCCAAAAGAGTCGTCGCTCTACAAGACCGATGCCTCGGGAAAACCGCTCACTGCCTTTAGCCCCACCAACATCTCAATTGCGCCGAACGGTGACATATACGTCGCCGATGGGTACGGTTCCAGCGCGATCAGCCAATACGACTCCCGCGGGAAGTACATCCGCACGTTTGGAGGCTACGGCAAGGAGGCGGGGCAGCTTTTTAAACCGCATGGCTTGATCGTCGATACGCGTGGCCCGGAGCCTGTTTTGCTTGTGGCGGACCGGTCGAATTTCCGCCTGCAGACTTTTACGATGGACGGCAAGCACATCAGCTTTGGCGGCGGGATCAAGCGCCCGTGCCATTTTGACGAGCGGAAGGGTGTCATGCTTGTTCCGGATCTGGCGGCGCGAGTTACGTTGTTGGATCGTCAGAATCAGGTGATCCTCCATTTGGGCGAAGACGATTCCGGCACTTGGGAGCAATTGCGGACGCAAAGCCGCGATCACTTTACTCCGGGAAAGTTTGTCAGCCCTCACGGCGCATGCTTCGATCATGACGGCAATATTTTCGTTGCAGAGTGGGTGGAAGTTGGGCGGATCACAAAGCTGCGAAAGGTCTCCTGACCCGGAATGAGGTTTTACCGGGTTCCTTTTGCCCCGCTGCGTTAATTGGAACCCGCGCCCAGACAACTCGATAGTCCCCTCATCTCGACACTTCCATTTCGATGTATATAATCGTGGCGTCCATCTATGCCAGTTGCCGAGCAGGATATCGACCAACGCCGCCGGGAAATCCAGAAAATCCTCGCCAGTCGCGAGTTCGCCTCCTCCCGGCAATTGCGGGAATTCCTGCAGTACGTCAGCGAGGCTGCTTTTGATGGTCGAACCCATCTAGAGCAGGCAGAAATTGCAGATAAGGTTCTAAAGCGGGGTGCTGATTTCAACCCGCTAGACGATGCTTCCGTCCGGAAGCTCGGCACGGCCCTTCGACAACGCCTTCAAAACTATTACGAGACGGAAGGGGTGCAAGATGCGGTGCGGGTGACGCTGCCGATGCGCTCCTATGTTCCATCTTTCGAAATTCGTCCCGAACCGCCACATCCCCCTCCGGTGGAGATTGTTCCAGCGTCTCCTTCCCGGCGTAGATTGATCGCTGTAGTCAGTGGAGCGGCGGTTGCTGCGGCCGGCGGTTCAGCCTGGTGGTGGCGCCGATCTGCCGGCGAAGATCCAGTTCCAGCGTTCGTCATCCAGTCCCATCAAGGCGACATCATGCACAAGGTGAATGACGTCGCGCCGAACGCAATTCTCTTTGGCCCGGCGCTGGGGGCATCGCGAGAAATGACTGCCCGGCTTGTATTCACTCCGGAAAGAGCGACCCAGCAAGCCGGCATTCTGGTTTATGGCGATGCCGATCGGTACGTGAAGCTGGGCCGGCAGTTTTTGGCCCGGCCGCTTTTGGAGTTTGGCCTTGAAACCGAAGGCCGTTATCTGAAGCCGCCCGGCACCTTTACCTTTGATCCGGAAGCGCACAATGGCCAACCGGTCTGGCTGAAGATTCGATGGGATGCTTCTCAGTTCCGGGCATTTATCAGCAACGATGGCTCCCGATGGCGGCCGTTAGGAAATGTCCTTCAGATGCCTCAGCCGATGGACGACGCAAGGCCCGCGATTTACGCCCACAATGGCCGCTCCAATGCAGTTGCCGCGGAGGCAAGATTCGACAACGTCAGCATCGGAATTTCGTTTCATGACTATCCCGCCGGTCCGGCGGACTTTGCCCGTTTCCCCGGCTGGCGAATGACAGCGCCGTCAACGGGAAATCCCACCGCTGTTTTTGACGGCGAGTGTCTGGCGCTTGCCGGAAGTGGCGAACTGGTGACTCCTGCGCCAGCAGGGGACTGGACAATTTCCACCCGGCTGGACTTCCTGCCCAGGGACGGAGTTACACCCGGACTGGTTGTCACCGGGTCGAAAAGCCGATTTCGTCTAATCCGGTGGGACTTGGACGGCGGTTCGATCACGGCGGAGCATTTGGGAGTGCGCCAGGTGAATGCGAAGGATGCCGAAGGCGCGCCGCCAGTGATCTTACGCATGACGGCTCGAAGTGGACGGGTCCAGGGAAGCTTTAGTTGGGATTACCAACGGTTTTACAAGATCCCAATTGAGGTTCCAATGCACGAGTTGGGCGACGATTGTTCCATTGGTTTTCATGTGTCGCGGAGCAGTTGGAAACCCGGTGGAGACCCCGTGGTTGCCCGCTTCTATTACTTTCGCCAAGAGCTAACCTCCTTAAAAAGCGCCTAAAAGACGAATTGTTGTCTAAGTCATTGCTGGGGTTATGATGTTTTCGCCGACGGAACGTCGTGGAACGTCGGGGAACTTCTCCTAAACCAAAGATTTCTCAAGGAGGACTTCCGGCGGGAGGCGGACCTGGCTTAACTTGATCGAGGAATGGCTGCCGACTGTATTATCCTGGCCCTCTTAGCCTGGAACGGCGCTGCGGGGCTATGGTCGTTGGAACCTCCGAAAGATTATCCTACGCCAAAAGTCCGGAATTCCTCCTGGGCGGCCACTCCGATCGATTCCTTTATCTTGGCCAAGTTGGAGTCGCTGGGCATTGAACCTTCACCCACTGCCGACAAATTGACCTTGTTGCGGCGCGTCACGCTGGATTTGACCGGCTTGCCACCCACGCCGGAGGAGATAGCCTCTTTCGCCGCGGACGGACGTCCTGGCGCCTGGGAGCGTGTGGTCGACCGCCTTCTCGCCAGTCCGCGTTATGGAGAGAAGTGGGCACGCCACTGGATGGATCAAGCCCGATATGCCGATAGCGACGGATATCGCGGCGACGCCTTTCGCCCCAACAGCTGGCGATGGCGCCGATGGGTGATCGACGCCCTGAATCGCGACATGCCCTTCGACCAGTTCACCATCGAACAAATCGCCGGCGATCTGATTCCGAATGCAACAACGGACCAGCGGGTCGCCACGGGTTTTTTACGAAATACACTAACCAATCACGAAGGCGGAACCGATCCTGAACAGTTTCGAGTGGAAGCCGTCATGGATCGAACCAACATGGTTGGCACCGTCTGGCTGGGCCTGACCGTAGGCTGCGCGCAATGTCACGACCATAAATACGACCCCATTACGCAGCGCGACTATTACCGTCTGTTTGCGTTCTTCAATACCTCGGAAGAATGGACTATTGATGCTCCGTTGGCGGGGGAGCTGGGACCGTATCTGGGCAAACTCCCGCAGTACGATCTCCGGCGAGAGGAGCTTCTGCGTAAAAACCTGGTGGCGGAATTCCAACTGGAGTGGGAGCGCCGATTGATCGAGGCCGCCTCGCAGCCGGGCAAGTGGCTCGATTGGGATATGGCCTTCGACGACCTGCGAACCGCTTTGTCGGCCGGCGAGAAAATTCTTCGAACGCCATCGGATCACCGGACGCCGCGGCAAGAGAAGGAGTTGACGGATTATTTTATAGCCAACTACCACCGCGTGATTTCCAAAGAGCGCGCAGCACAGCTGAAGTTCGACGTGCTGCGGCGTGAGCTGGCGAAGCTGGATTCAGAGCTACCGCCGTTCGGTGAAGCTTCGATCATTCGTGAAGAATTACCTGTACGCGTGACGCACCTGCTGGAGCGAGGCAGTTTTCGAAATCCGGCGGAAGCGGTAAAGCCTGGTACTCCTGCGAGTCTTCCCCAACTGTCAATGACCGATGCACCCACTCGATGGGACTTGGCTCAATGGCTGGTGTCAGCGGAAAATCCATTAACGGCCCGGGTCACTGTCAATCGTATCTGGCAGCAGTATTTTGGCCGGGGATTGGTCAAAACCTCTGAGAATTTTGGAAGTCAGGGAGAGCAGCCGTCCCATCCCGAATTGCTGGACTGGCTTGCCCGTGATTTTGCCGGCAGCGGTTGGAAAATGAAGCGGCTGCATCGGATGATCGTCTGCTCTACTGCGTACCGGCAGTCCTCCAAGCGCCGGCAAGACCTTCTGGATCGCGATCCGGAAAATGCTCTGTTGGCGAGGCAGACGAGGGTGCGGCTTTCTGCCGAACAAATACGGGACGGGGCGCTTGCCGCTTCGGGGCTGTTAGATGAGCGATCGGACGGCCGAAGCGTTAACGAGGGCTTCCAACGGGGAATGTATCTCCGGGTGCATCGCAACAAGCCGAATGCTTTTCTGGCCAATTTTGATGCGCCCAACGGGTATGCCTCTGTGTGCAGGCGACTGAACTCGACGACGGCGTTGCAGGCATTGAATCTGCTGAACGAACCGGTCTTCACTACGGCCGCCCGAGGGCTGGCGCTACGTGTTACTCGCGAAGAATCGAGTTTCGACCGGCGTATCCGCCGCGCGTTCCTGCTTACCCTTGGTAGACCTCCGGCTGCTGCGGAATCTGGCGACCTGCGCGCGTATCTGGAACGGCAGCGCCAGCTACTTACCGCACGACCGGAAAATGCGGGAATGATCATTGCTCCGGAACTAGCCGGTGACCAACCCATTACCGAGCTTGCCACTTGGGCTGGACTGGCAAGCGTCCTATTGAACCTGGACGAATTTCTAACTCGGGAATAGCAATGACAACGAGAAGAGATTTGCTGCAGCGGACGGCGGGTGGGATCGGGATGATGGCGCTAAGCCAACTGTTGAATGCCGGGGACACGCGCCGGCAGCCGCACCTTCCCGCCACCGCGAAGAACGTCATCTTCCTTAACATGCCCGGTGGTCCCAGCCAGCTCGATCTACTGGATCCGAAGCCGGAACTCGCAAGATGGCATGGAAAGCCTTTGCCTCTGACTGCAACGAAGGATCTGAAGCTGGCCTTTATAAAGCCGACGGCGAATGTAGTGGCCAGTCCTCGCACGTTCGCTCCGAGCGGGAAGAGCGGTATTCCGATCTCCGACCTGCTGCCGAATCTCGCTGCTCGTGCTGACGACCTGTGCGTGCTGCGAGCGCTTCACACGGAGGCATTTAACCACGACCCCGGAGAGATGTTTCTAATGACCGGGCACACACAGTTTGGGCGGCCGTCGCTCGGTTCGTGGGTGATCTATGGCCTCGGGAGCGAGTCGGAGGACTTTCCGGGATTCGTTGTGCTCTCGTCCGGTGTTCCGCCAAGTGCCGGCTCAAACAATTGGTCGTCCGGCTTCCTGCCATCGGAATACCAGGGAACTCCTTTTCGAAATTCAGGTGAACCGATTCCATTCCTTGCCAGTCCTGCCGGATACAACCGCGAGATGCAGCGCGCACGGCTGGACGCAATCTCGCAGATGAATCGCCGCAGGCTGGCGGAGACAGAGGACCCTGAGATCGAAGCCCGGATCGCGTCGTACGAGCTGGCGTTTCGCATGCAAGCCGGCACTCCGGAACTCCTGGACTTTTCGAAGGAAAGCAAGTCAACGCTCGAACTGTATGGCGTGCACCAGGAACCTACCCATCCCTACGCCGTGAATTGCCTGCTCGCGCGACGGCTTGTGGAGCGGGGAGTGCGATTTGTCCTTGTTTCCCACGGAAACTGGGACGATCACGACAATCTCGAAGTGAATCTCAAGAAGAACTGCGCGATCACCGACAAGCCTGCCGCGGCTCTGCTCCAGGATCTCCAGCAACGAGGTCTGCTGGATTCAACTCTGGTCATCTGGGGCGGGGAATTCGGCCGAACGCCGATGACGCAGCAACAGCGAGCCGATACGGGCTACGGCCGCGATCACCACCCAGCCTGTTTCAGTATGTGGTTAGCCGGCGGTGGAGTGCGCGGGGGCCAGATTATCGGCCGTACGGACGAGTTCGGATTGCAGGGAATCGAGGATCGCGCATCCATGCACGATCTTCAAGCCACGATTCTGCACCTGCTGGGCTTAGACCACAAGAAACTTACTTATAGTTATATGGGCCGCAGCTTCCGCCTGACGGACGTTAGCGGTGAGGTGATTGACAAGGTGCTGCGGGCATGACTTGTTCTGGCCGTCTTTTTCTCGTTATCGCGTTTCTCCCTGCTTCCGGCCTGATGGCGCAGAACGTCGATTTTGTGCGGGACATCGATCCGATTCTGCGCAAACGTTGTCAGACTTGCCATGGCGCTGTTACGCAGATGAGCGGATTGCGCCTGGATAATCGCGAAGCCGCGCTCAAGGGTGGAACCTCCGGCGCGGTGCTAATTCCGGGCGATAGTTCCTCGAGTAAGCTGTTCCGTTTGGTTTCCGGCGGTGAGGGAAACAAGGTGATGCCCCCCTCGGGATCCAGGCTTTCCGTCCAGGAAGTGGAGTTGCTGCGGCGGTGGATTGAACAGGGAGTTGTTTGGCCGTCCAGCCAAACCACCACAGAAAAATCGCGCCCCAGTCATTGGTCGTTTCAACCGGTCGGCCGGCCACAGGCGCCTCCCACCAGGAATCAGACCTGGTCTCGCAATCCGATCGATAGCTTTGTCCTGGCCCGTCTTGAGCGCGAGGGCATTGAACCTTCGGCGGAAGCCAGCCGGAGAACGTTGATCCGGCGAGTATCTTTTGACCTGACGGGGCTGCCCCCCACACCAGAGGAAGTGGAAGCATTCCTCCGGGACAACCGGCCGGACGCCTATGAACGCCTTGTCGATCGGTTGATTGCCTCCCCCCATTTCGGAGAGCGGTGGGCACGCCATTGGCTGGACCTCGCTCGCTATGCCGACAGCGACGGCTACGAGAAAGACTATGTGCGTCCCAATGCCTGGCGGTGGCGTCATTGGGTGATCGAAGCCTTCAATCAGGACAAGCCGTTCGATCAATTTACCGTGGAACAGATCGCGGGTGACCTTTTGCCCGGAACAACCTTAGATCAGAAGATTGGGACTGGATTTCATCGAAACACTCTCACCAACCGGGAAGGCGGCGTAAACATCGAACAATTTCGAGTGGAACAAGTGGTCGACAGGGCGGCAACAGTAGGCACCGTTTGGCTGGGATTGACCGTTGGATGCGCGCAGTGCCACGACCACAAATATGATCCAATTCGTCAGAAAGATTTTTATCAGCTTTACGCATTCTTCAATAGCGCCGACGAAGATGAGATCGATGCGCCGCTACCCGGCGAAGTCGGCGTATTTCTTCAGAATTATCCGGAATACCGGAAAAAAAGAAACGAGCTGCTAGGCGCCTATCGAGTTCCGGAACTGCAGGGACCTTGGGAAGCTCGGATGAAAGAGGCTAGAGCGAATCCGGGAAAGTGGACCGATTGGGACCACGCCTACGATGCATTTCAGAAGTACCTCGACCATTCGGATCGAATTCTCGATACTCCGCTCGACAAACGTTCGGAGAAAGCACAGGATGCGATCACCGATCACTTTGTCATTAACTATCACCGGGTGATCGAGAAAGATCAGTGGAAGGAATTAAAGTTCGTCGAGTTGCGCAAGAAGCTGCAGGAGCTGCGCGATCAATATCCTTCGCTGAGCGAAGCGCCGGTGATCGCCGAGACGCCCGCCAGTGAGCGAAAGTCGAACATCCATGTCCGGGGCGATTGGAAGCGCAAAGGCGAGGAAGTCCACGCCGATGTTCCTGCCTTTCTTCCACCGATTCCGGGAAAGACCAAGACAAGGATCGAACTGGCCAAGTGGATTGTTTCACCGGACAATCCGCTCACCGCGCGAGTGACGGTCAATCGATTCTGGCAGGAGCTCTTCGGCCGGGGTTTGGTTCGGACATCAGCTGACTTCGGCGCGCAGGGTGAGAAACCCTCGCATCCGGAATTGCTGGACTGGCTGGCGAGCCAGTTCATGGATAACGGATGGCACGTGAAATCTATTCTGCGCACCATGGTGACATCGGCAACATATCGCCAGGCCTCACACGCCCGACCAGATGTGGACACTCGGGATCCGGGAAATTCGTTGTTAGCGCGGCAAAGCCGATTGAGGCTTCCTTCGGAATCTGTTCGGGACGCTGCCCTAACTGTGAGCGAGCTTCTTTATCCTGCCGTGGGAGGGAAGAGCGTACGCCCTCCGATTCCCCAGGGAGTCGTCGACCTGTCGTATGCAGGATCGGTAAAGTGGCAGGAGTCCACCGGTAAGGATCGCTACCGCCGCGGACTGTACATTCTCTTCCAACGCACTGTCCCTTATCCGATGCTGATGAACTTCGACCAGCCGGACGCCAGTCTACCGGCCTGCCAGCGGGAACGTTCCAACACACCGCTGCAAGCGCTCAATTTGCTGAACGATCCGGTCTTCGTGGAAGCAGCACAGGCACTCGCTATTCGAGTCCAGCCGGTCCCTCCTTCTCAGCGCGTGGAGCGTCTGTGGGAGATTTGCCTTTCCCGAGCACCCAGCCCGCGGGAACGAGATTGGGTTTCGTCATACCTGAAAAGTCAGACGGAAGCATTCCAGAAAGACCCGGCTCAAGCCAGCCGGATGTCCCCGGCGCAGGCTACCGGAAAGGCCAAGGCTGAGGGTGCGGCCTGGACCGCTCTCGCCAGCGTGGTGTTAAATCTTGACGAATTCATAACGCGGGAGTAATCACACTATGAACCTTCGCGATTACTTGATCAGCGAAACCCGCAGAGATTTCTTTCGAAAATCTGTGGGAGGAATCGGAGCGGCTGCTCTGGCACAGTTCTTCGCTGGGGAGAGTGGCGCAGCCGAGGGACCCCAAGCGGTAAATCCGTTAGCTCCGCGCAAGCCGCATTTTGCCGCTAAAGCCAAAAATGTCATCTTCCTTTTCCAGGAAGGCGGGCCTAGTCAGATCGACCTCTACGATCCCAAACCGGCATTGCAGCAATGGCACGGCAAACCGTTACCGGCCTCGATGACGAAGGATTTGACATTGGCGTTTGTCAAACCGGATGCCAAAGTGTTGGGATCAGAACGCAAGTTTATGCGTTACGGAAAGTCCGGCACGGAATTCTCGGATTATGTCCCGAACATCGGATCGTGTGCGGACGAAATCTGTTTGATTCGCTCCACCACAACAGAGGCGTTTAACCACCATCCAGGTCAATCTCTCCTGTTCTCGGGGTCTATTCAGTTTGGCCGTCCCACGATGGGTGCATGGGTCAGCTATGGTCTCGGGAGTGAATCGCAGAACCTGCCTGGTTTTGTCGTCTTGAGCTCCGGCCGCGGCACCAGCGGCGGTTCCATGAACTGGTCGAGTGGCTTTCTTCCTTCGACCTATCAGGGGGTGAGCTTTCGAAGCGGCGGCTCGCCGATCGTCTATCTGGACAATCCGGCTGGAATCACGGCGGAAACACAACGCGCACGGCTAGATCTGATTCGCCAACTGAACCAGGAACGGTTTGAGATTACGGGCGACACTTCCATTGCTTCGCGGATCCATTCCTACGAACTGGCGTTCCGGATGCAGATGAGTGCTCCCGAACTGCTGGATTTTTCGAAAGAATCGAAAACGACTCTGGAGATGTACGGCGTAAATAATGAAGTCACCCGGCCTTACGCGGTGAACTGTCTTTTGGCTCGCCGTATGGTCGAGGCGGGCGTTCGGTTCGTCATGCTGGCCCATGCCAGTTGGGACGATCATCAGGAGTTGAACAAGAAGCTGAAGAAAAACTGCATGATGACGGATCAACCCACCGGCGCTTTGATCAAAGATTTGAAGCAGCGTGGATTGCTGGATTCGACCCTTGTGGTATGGGCCGGGGAGTTTGGCCGGACGCCGATGGGTCAATTGGAGCGCATCGACGAGGATCCGGGACGCGATCACCATCCCAACTGCTTCAGCACGTGGGTCGCGGGCGGGGGAGTGCGCGGTGGCCAGGTCATCGGGAAGACAGACGAGATCGGACTGCAAGTTCAGGAAGACAAGGTCCATGTGCACGATCTGCAAGCCACTTTGCTGCACTGTCTGGGTCTGGACCATACTCGATTGGTTTATCGGCATCTGGGGCGCGATTTCCGGCTTACCGATGTTGAAGGTTCGGTTGTGAAAAAGATGTTGACTGCATAGGCATGCGCCTTATAGGAGATTTTCATGGATCGACGTAGTTTTATCGCTGCCAGCGCAGCGGTACCATTTGCCCAAAGGGCAGTCGCCGCCAGCGACAAAGTCAATCTCGCCGTGATTGGCATTCGCGGACAGGGACGGCATTTAGCCGGCAGCTTCGCGACACTGCCCGATGTCAATATCGTCCACTTGTGCGATGTCGACGAGCGTGTCTATGCCAACTGCGCCAAGGCAGTGGAAAAAGGGTCAGGAAAGCCGGCAGCCAAGTTAGTGAAGGACTTGCGGCGAGTACTGGATGACAAGGGCGTGGATGCAGTCGCAATTGCAACGCCGGATCACTGGCACGCTCCTGCAGCCATTCTTGCCTGCGCCGCGGGCAAGGATGTGTACGTGGAAAAGCCTCCATCGCATAACCTGCGGGAGGGGCGGGCCATGGTGAAGGCTGCGCGTGAATACCAGCGGATTGTCACGGTTGGCACACACTCCCGTTCCCGGCCATCGACTCTGCACGCCATTGAGTACATTAAATCGGGCAAGATTGGGAAGGTCGTCATGGCGAAGGCTTGGGATGTTCAGCTTCGCGACGACATCGGGCACAAGAGTGACAGCTCCGTTCCTCCGGAAGTCGACTACGACACCTGGACCGGCCCGGCAGTAATGATGCCCTTTAACGAGAATCGCTTCCATTACAAGTGGCACTGGAACTGGAACTATGGGACTGGGGATATGGGCAACGACGGTGCCCACCAGATCGATATCGCCCGGTGGGCGTTGGGCGTCGATTACCCCCGTGCTGTCTATGGTTCTGCGCGAAAGATGTTCTTTCAGGATGATCAGGTCACCCCGGACACGATGAACATGACCTTCGACTATCCCGAGCACCAGTTGATTTGGGAGATGCGCATTTGGAATCCCTATGGCATGGATGGACAGGAAAACGGTGTCGCCGTCTACGGCAGCTTAGGCAGTGTTCATATCGGCCGCTGGCCGAAGCCATGGGGTTTCCGGGTCTACGATGAAAAGGGAAAGATGGTTCACGAGGAGTACGATCCAGTGGACGATCGCGACTCGATCCACCACCATCGCAACTTCGTAGCCTGCGTCAAGAGCCGTCAGAAGCCTGCGGCCGAAGTCGAAACGCTACATGCCACCAACACCCTATTACAGTTGGGCAATGTGATCGCTAAGACCGGGCGGCCCATAAAGTACGATGCCGCCAAAGAAAAAATTATCGATGATAGCGAGGCCAATGGGCTGCTGGGTCGAGAGTACCGCCAGCACTGGTCGGTGCCGAAGATCTCCTAAACACCGGCGACATCCGATACCCACGGCGGGTCAGTCCGGTAAAATTCACGGGGGCGAGCCGGGAGGAGTAGACGGCCAGTCCCCAGTTTTCATACTCCGGCCTGACGGTCGGTGAGCGCGTCCGCCAAGTCGTGCATTCATTGGGCGACGGTGGGATGGGTTCTCCATAAGTGCGGCGATGCAAGTTGAGCGACTGCCGAAGCAGCGCCTGCGATCCTGCGCGGGGGCGCGCTTGCGAAATGAGTAGCGGCGCAACAGCTCCGTGATGGGCTTCTCTGTTTCCAGCCTTCCAGGATATCGATTGACCCGGGCGCGTCTATCGTTTTAAGCACGGCCGCTTCAGCCTGGTTCGATGATGGAAAGGGCGGCAACGCGCTCCCGGATGACGGTTTCGAGGAGATTCCATTTGGACTTTGTCGTGGCGTATCCGGCTTGGGCTTCTTTGAGGGCCCTTTCCGGAGAGTAGTCCATTTTCTGCTGCTCTTCGGCGGCGAGAGCGCCGGAGAAAGCCTGCACCTCCGCACGGGCGGCGACGATGAAGGCGGTCGCGGAGTCCCGGACCTCGCCAGAGATAAAGGGAGCGTGACGCTCCGAGGCGGTGATGGCGGCCTGGAGGGCGGCGTCGGCCTGATTTCGAAATCCCGCCTTGACCCCGGCATGGCCGGGCAATTCGACTTGTTCGTACAAGTTCACCAGGCGCGCCACGTGGTCCATCACTTCCGAGCAAGTGGACCAGATGCTTTGGTAGGCCCGGAACTCGACTTCGAACTGAGACCGGTGGACGAGAATGCGTTTTCGCTCGGCGGCCTTTCTTTCTTCGAGCTTGGAAGCATTCTCCAGCCGCTCTTTTTCGCGCGCCCGGTCGAGATATCGCTTTCCGAGCCAGGCAAACAACGCGCCCAGAACGGCGGCGGTTCCCCCCACGTTGGCGATGAACCAGAGAACCCAATCGGCCATCGAAGAGGCGGCGGGAAGGGACGACGGACCAGGCTGCGGCACGGCGGCGATTAGACGTCGCAGATGGCGAGCATCTGGTCGAGCACTTTCAGCGGCTCGCCATATTTAGGCGAGTATTCGTGGGAGATGTAGCCGGTGTAGTTGAGATCGGCAATGGCTTTGGCGATGCCGCGGTAGTTCATCTCCTGGGTGTCGAGGTCAAATTCGTTGCGGCCCGGATTGCCGGCGGTGTGGAAGTGACCGATGTACTGGAAGTTGTCGCGGATGGTCCGGATGACGTCGCCTTCCATAATCTGCATGTGGTAGATGTCGTAGAGCAGTTTCACCTTCGGCGAGCTGGCGCGCTTGCACATTTCGACTCCCCAGGCGGTGTGGTCGCACATGTAGTCGGGGTGGTTCACCTTGCTGTTCAACAACTCCATGCAGATGGTGATGTTTTTGTCCTCGGCGTGGCTTTTGACTTTGTTGAGGAAGGCGACAACATTGTCGAGGCCCTCTTCGTCCGACATGCCGCGGCGATTGCCGGAGAGGGCGATGACGCTGACTCCGCCGGCGGCGGCGGTGGCATCGATCAGCGCGTGCATCTTCTTTTCGACTTCCGGGTGGTCCTGTCTGCGGTTGCAGCCTCCGGTGAGGCTCATGGCTCCGGCGACGATGGTGGGGACGAGGCCGTATTTTTTCAAGACGGGGAACTCGGCGGGCTGGCGCAGGTCGAAGCATTGGGCGCCGAGGCGAGCGGCATGGCGGCATTGATCTTCAAAGCTCATGCCGCGTCCGAAGACGCCGCCGCAAACTCCCTGTTTGAGTCTTCCCTTGCGGGTGACCTTGGTGTCCTGGGCGACGGCCAACGCGGGCGCCAAGGCCGCCAGCGAGGCGAACTCTCTGCGATTCATCAGCGATTATCCTATCAACAAGAAATGGGATACGCGCTCTGGATTTTCGACGATGTGGTCTGGGCGGCGGGAACGCACGAGTACAAGCCATTGGGGACGGCTGTGGGTTCGGCGCACGGTGTGCTGCGGTCGTGCGATTTTTCGCCGAAACGGCGGGCTCCGCTGCGGCGAGTGGAAGGATTTGCCGGTTTGTTCGCCTCATTGGAAGATCTGAACCGTTACCTTTCCCAAAGACAGTCACGGCCTATTCGAAAATATTTCAAACAACGTTCAAAATCAGTGATTGCAACGTTTTAGATGAATTTTAAGCGAGAACTAGATTGCCGGTATACGGCAAAACTATTGACAATTCCGGGTAATCTGAAGGTAGCGATGAGAATTGTTTCCGACCGCCGGAAAATTCACGGGGCACAAGCCGCCGCGCTGCTGGAGCCCATTCTCGCCCGGCACGGCATGGAGCGAACGTTTCCACAGACGCCGCTGGAGATCGAGGTTCTTTTGACGGCCAGCGCCGAGCCGCAAGCTGTTCTTCAGGCAATGCCGGCGGATCTGGACACGGGCCATTGCTCCCTTGCACCGAAGGTCGCCATCGCGGTGCAGGAGGCTTTGCGAGCATGGGTGCCCTACGCGGCTTTCGGGGAGCTGTCGGATTTTCAGTACACTCCGGGGATTGTGATGCTGGGCTACGGGGCGAGCCGCGTGTTTCGCCCGCGGAACAGCCGATCCTACAGTTTCGACGTCCTGGACAGCGATACGCGCCGGGCCATCGAGATGTCGGTGAAGGCGGGAATGGAAGGCGCGATCGCGGGCATGCACTCGATGCTTTCCGCCGTTCATCACCGCTATGCGCCGCGCTTTTGTCCGAAGCATAAAGAAGACATCTTTCGAAAGTTCCAGCAGTCGTGGCATCACGTGAGCGGGATGCTGGTGGCCGAGCGATCGATTGTGGATTTTTACGTGGCGGCAGGTGGCTACAAAGACGACTGGGAGCGGCGCCGGAAGTACCTGCGCCGTCACATGAAACGGATCCTGAACGGAAGGGAATTTCCTCAGCTGGAGGCGATTTTGGATATGGAAGCGGCCGCCGCCACGGGAAATCTCGAGCTGAAGTTGAGTATCCGTGAGAATCCGGCAGCGCCGAAGCCACTATCTCCACATGCGGATTCTCCGTCTGATTGCGATTATCGTCAGCCTTTGCCTTCCGGCGCTTCCTGAAGCGCCCAAGACGTCCAAAACAACCACTAAGCCTGTTCCGCCCGATGCGGTGCTGCAGCAGAAGATTCAGGAGAAGCTCTCTCATTCGAAAGCCGGGGCAGGGAAGTTTACGGTCCGCGTGCAAAGCGGCGTGGCGTATCTGAGTGGCCGCGCGGATGTAGTGCAGCACAAAGGCGCCGCGACACGGATGGCGAAAGCGTCCGGAGCTCGCGCCGTAGTAAACAACATTCAAGTCACGGAAGCCGCCAAGCAGAAAGCGCTGCGGAGCTCCGAACAAGGCAGCCCGAAGAAGGCTCAGGTGAAGACCGCCTCCTGATCGCATAGAATTCGCTAGATGCGAATTTTCGGTTGGGTCGTACTTCTGGCGGCGTCCTGCTCCGCCCAAAGCATTCAGATTGTCACTCCCTCATCGTCGCAAGTGGTGCAGCGGGGAGTGTCGGGAAAGGCGGATGTCGTCGTTTCCGGCACAGCGGTGGATGCAGAGGGCCGGGCGGTCGAGGCTCGGCTGCTGCGCGGAATTGTGCCCGTGTTCGGCTTTACGACGAAGAAGTATGGAACGGTCGATGGCGGGCGATTTAACTTCACGCTCGGCGGAATTCCGGCGGGGGGACCGTACCGGCTGGAAGTGAAGCTTGCCGGCACCAAAGTCGATTCGGCGATCGATCCTCTGTTTGTCGGAGATGTCTGGGTGCTGGCCGGGCAATCGAACATGGAGGGCGTCGGCAATCTCGTGAACGTCCATCCTTCCGAAGACAAAGTTCGGATGTTCGATATGGTGCAGGAGACTTGGCAGATTGCCAAGGAGCCCCTGCATAACCTCCCGGGGTCCGTCGATTCGGTGCACTGGCGGCTGAACGCTCAGAAGCAGCCGGAACGCCTGACCGGTGAGAAGCTGATCGACTTCAACGCAAATCGAAAGAAGGGCGCCGGTCTGGGATTGCCGTTTGGCGCCGTCTACGAAAAAGCTGCTGACGTTCCGGTGGGCTTGATTCCGTGCGCCCACGGCGGAACGTCGATGGACCAGTGGGACCCGGCGAAGTTCGATCGCAACAATCCGGGGACGTCTCTTTATGGTTCGATGATGCGGCGGGTGCACGCGGCCTCCGGCGGAAAGGTCAAGGGCGTGCTTTGGTACCAGGGAGAGAGCGATGCGAACCCGAAGGCTGCTCCTTTATTTCGCGATAAATTCCAGGGCTTCATTGCGAAGGTCCGGGAGGATCTGGCGCAGCCGGACCTGCCGTTCTATTTTGTGCAGATCGGACGCCACGTGAACGACCAGAACGAAGCGCCATGGAATCAGGTGCAGGAGATTCAACGCCAGTTGGGGACGACCATTCCCAACACCGCGGTGTTTGCCGCCATCGACAGCGACCTGGATGACCAGATCCATGTTTCGACGGCGGATCTGAAGCGGCTGGGCGAGAACATGGCCAAGTTTGCCGCCGGGAAAGCAAAGCGGGGCCCGGCGCTGGTGAACGCTCTTGTGGAGGGATCGACGATTCGAGTGACCTATTCCGACGTGAACGGAAAGCTCACGACGAAGGACCGGCTGAGCGGGTTTACGATTCATTCGCAGGCGGGCGAAGAGATTCCGTCGATCTACAAGCAACAGATCGACGCCAACGGATCGAGCGTGATTTTGCATTTCGGCGGGAAACTGCCGGAGGACGCGGTACTTCACTACGGCGCGGGCAAGAATCCGTACTGCAACCTGCGGGATGAGATGGGGTTTGGGGCACCGGTGTTCGGGCCGGTGCCGTTAAAACAATAGGGACCAGGGAAGTTAGTATTTCAGATCGACCCAGGTGCGGCGGTTGTGGCTTTCGAGAATCGCTTCCAGCGCCTTCATTCCTCGCAAGCCATCGGCAAATGTTGGATAGTCTTCGGGAGCATTCGGGTCTGCGACCTTGGCATAGAAGCGCTTGAACAGCTGCTTGTGCGAGTCGTCGTAGCCTTCACTGTGCCCGCCGGGAAGATCGGCGGCCTTCTGCGCGGCCGGATACATCAGCGACGGGTCCTTGATGACCGTCTTGTTCGGCGAGTTGCGCTGCCCGATCCAGAGTTCATCCGGGCGTTCCTGGTTCCACTGGACTCCGCCCTTGGTTCCGTAGATCTCGATGAACAGGCGGTTCTTGTTGCCCGCCGAGACCTGGCTAACGGTGAAGGCTCCGCGGGCGTTGTCGCCCAAATGGAGCATGACCGTTCCATAGTCGTCTGTCGTGATGGGAATTTCGCTGTAGTCTTCCGGGCTGAGAGTTTTCCCGGTGAAGGTTTCCACGGAATGCTTCGGCTTTTTGCGAGTCTTATGGAACGTGGTCAGTTCCGCGCACACGGCGGTGATCGGAAGCCCCGTGACGTGCTGAACCTGGTCCATCCAGTGGCTGCCGATGTCTCCCATCGCGCGGAGACGGCCATTGGCCTTTTCTTCGATACGCCAGTTGTAATCCGTGTCGTAAAGCAGCCAGTCCTGCGAATAGGTGCCCTGAGCGGCGAGGATGTCACCCAGTTCTCCCGCGCGGATCATCTCGCGAATCTGCTGCACCATCGGGTAGAAGCGGAGATTGTGATTCGTTGCATGCGCCAGGTTGGCGCGCGTGGCCGTATCCAGCATTTCCTTCGCTTCCGCGGCGGACATCGCCAGCGGTTTCTCACAAAGAACGTGTTTGCCTGCCTTGAGGAACTCCACTGACATCGGGGCGTGCATGGAGTTGGGCGTCAGGACGTGGACGGCGTCGATGTCCTGCTCTGCCAGCAGCGTCTTCCAGTCCCCGGTGGATTTTGGGATGTAGTTGGCGTCGGCGAACTTTTTGGCGGTGGCGTCGCTGGAGCCTGCGACGGCGGTCACCTCCACGTTGCCCAAACGGCGAACCGCCTCGGTATGCACCTTGCCCATAAAGCCGGTGCCGATCATTGCAGTGCGAATCTTACCCATATTTTGCCTAACCAATTTATCATTGGCCTACAAATACGGAAGATTCGATAAACTACGGAGCGAGGCATGCTGGTCCGAATTCGCTTCCGCTCCGGGCCGAAGGTCCGGCTGGCCGGGACCAAGAACCAGAAACTGGCATTGGCATTTGCCGCTTTGTTAAAACCCGCGCTGCTGGGGGTATGGTCGCTGGTGCTGTGGCGGGTGGCGTCGGATTTGGGGCAGGCCGGAAGCTTCGGGATCGAAGGGGGCCTTTTCTCGCACTGGCAGATGTGGGTGATGATCGCGCTGGGCTTGCACGGAATTCTGGCCGGATTGACGCGGTTCGGCCGGCGTCCGCGGCTGACTGGCGGGACGGACAACCCCGTAAACGAGGAAGCACTGCGTCATTAGCCGCTACGGTCGCGGCGCAATCGGAGCCTTGCGGGAGCGGCCCCACCAAACGAAGAGAGCGAGGCCACCCAACACCAGATTGGTGGGCAGTGCTTGAAATTCCCCGCGCGAGGCGTGGAATCCCATAGCCAGCAACATGATTAACGCCAGCCCGGCGCCCGCCAGAGGAACGAGGCCCGGCATCACACGGGTAACCGCCGGCAGAATCAATCCGACAGCACCGGCCAATTCGGCGATCCCGATGAACCGGATCAGGGCTTCGGGAACTTGCGCCATCGCCGGGACCTTCTGCGCGACTTCCGCCATGGACGCAGAAACCTTGGGCAGACCGGCCATGGCAAAAACGGCGGCTAGGACAAACTGGACGATCCAGAGAGCAATAGAAAGCTTGCCGGCAGGAGACTTCTCCGGCACGGCCGCCATAACAGGCTTAGTGGACATGCTTCACCCTCCAGGAGATTAGAACGATTCCGGCGGAGGGCTGTTTCACCAAATTACGCGTCAATTGGCCCGCAGGGCGGAGATGGGGTCGACCCGGGAGGCTCGGCGGGCCGGCAAATACCCGGCCAGAACGGCAACGCCGAAGAGAAGGGTCACCGTGATTCCAAAGGTCGCTGGATCCTCCGGCTCCATCTGGAAGAGGAGCGAAGAGGCCAGCCGCGCGAGTGCCAGGGATCCTAAAACACCCAATGCCACGCCGCAGGACACCAGGGCGACGGTCCGGCTGAGGACATGGCGCTGGACCTGAGATGCCGTCGCTCCCAGGGCCATGCGGATTCCGATTTCCTGCGTCCGGCGGCTTACCGATGTCGAGACAACGCCATAGATTCCCACCGAGGCGAGGACAAGGGCGGCGAAGGCGAAGATGCCGAGAAGGACCATCATGAATCGCCGAGGGGAAAGGGCCCTGTCCACCAGCGCGCCGAGCGGTTTGAATTCCGCCGTGGGCAGCGTCGGATCGATGGAAGTGAGGGCGGATCGAACCCCGGAAACCAGAGACTCGGGTGGCACTTTGGTCCGTACGACAAGCTCCACAGAGGAATTCGACGACTGCGTGAGAGGGAAGTACATTTCCAGAGCGCCTTCCTCTTCGAGGTTCTGATGGCGGACGTTGCCGACGACTCCCACGACCAGGATGTCCCGCTGATTGTTGACCAAATACTGGCCGACGGCGTCGCGATCCGGCCAGAGCGAGCGGGCCATCTTCTTGTTGATAATGACGACCGGCTGGCTGGTGGCCGTGTCGTGCTCGTTGAATTCGCGCCCGGAGATCAACGGGATGCGCATGGTCCGGATGTAGCGCCAATCCACCAGGCGGGGATGAGCGAGAGGGAATTGACCTGGGCCGTATTGGACACCTTTCGCCGCGGCTCCCCAACTGCGATCGCGGCTGAGGGGCAGGGCATCGGTCACGCCGGCGGAATCGACTCCGGGGACGGCTTCCACAGCCCTCACTAAGCGGTCGAGGAAGGCTGCTCGCGAGGCGGCGTCTTTGTATCGGTCCCCTGTGTCGATGCGCCAGACAGCTGCACTTTCCGGACGAAAACCCAGATCGACATCCAACACGCGCAGAAAGCTGCGGATCAGCAGGCCGGCGCCCACCAGGAGCATGCAGGCCAGCGCGACTTCGGAAACGACCAGAACTCCGCGGGTGACCCCGGCTCTCCGGCCTTCGCTGGAGCCTCTTCCGGCATCATTCAGGGCTTCGGAGTCTCTGGCCGCGGATGCGTGGAGAGCAGGGACGATCCCGAAAACGATGCCCGTCGCGATCGCCGCGGCGGCGGTAAACAGCAGCGCCGCTGAATCCAGGTGAACAGTCAAAATCAAGGGGATACTGATTCCCTGGAAAGAAACCAGCAGACGCAAGGCAGCGTAGGCGAGCGCCAGCCCCAAGGCTGCGCCGATCGCGGTGACGAGGAAGCATTCAGTCAGCATCTGCCGGATCAGGCGAAACCGTCCGGCGCCGAGCGCGGCCCGAATGGCCAGTTCCTTCCGGCGGGAGGCCGCGCGTGCCAAAAGCAGGTTCGACAGATTCGTGCAGGCGATCAGAAGTACGGCCGCCACGGCGCAAAGCAGCACGATAAACCCCCGCCGGAAGCGCGCGGTCAGTTGATCCTGCAGCAATGTGAGCTTCGATCCAAACTGCCAGCGATTGGGCTTGCTGGTCCGGATCTGCTCGGAAAGGAGGGTGAACTCCGCCTGTGCCTGTTGCACCGAAACACCGGGCTTGAGCCGGCCGATGACCGAGAGCGTGTTGCCCCAGCGGTCGGTTTCTTCGGTGAGCGGGAAAGGGACCAGCATATCGACGCGGGAACCCGGCGCAAAGGTCGAGGCGAAATCGAAACTGGCGGGGAGGACACCGACGATGGTGACGGCCTGGTCGTTGAGAGTGATGGACCGGCCGATCACATTGGGATCTCCGGCGAAACGGCGCTGCCAGAGGTTGTAGCTGAGAATCGTGGCTCGGGCTCCGTTCCATTTGCATTCCTCTTCCGAGAAATTGCGGCCCAGCTGCGGTTGAACCCCCAGAAAGGGAAGAAAGTTATGCGCGATGTTGGCGCCGACCAACCGCTCCGGCTCACCGGCTCCGACCATGGTGTAGGTGCCGTAGTCGAAGAACGCGAAAAACGCCGTCATGTCTTCGAACGACTGGTTCATGGACCGCCAGTCGAGATAGTTGGCCACACGGGAGGTGACGCTGGAGAGTCCACCGTCGCCGCAGCAGTTCGCCACCCAGACCAGGCGCGGGGAGTCCCGGAAGGGTAGGGGACGGAACAGAATCGTGTTGACGACACTGAAAACAGCGGTATTGGCGCCAATCCCAAGCGCGATGATGGCTACGGCGGCGGCGAAGAATGCTTTGTCGCGGAACAAGGTCCGCAGCGCATACCGCGCGTCCTGACGCAGGGTTTCCAGCATACTATCTACTACGGCTGAAAAACCCGCCAGTTCCCGGAACCGGTCGGGTTTGTACGATTTAAGGCCCGATTGCCGCTCAGTCGGCTTTGACCGCGCCGGCTTTTTTGTCGGGCGGTTCCTGGGAGATACTGACCTTCACGCCGGCGTCCAGCCGCGTCAACTGAGAAGTCGCCACCTGCTCGCCCGCGCTCAAGCCTTCCAGAATTTCGATGTCATTGTCGAACCGGTCGCCGAGCTTGACCTCATGAGCCTCGATCACTCCATTCGATACCACGTAAACCTTATTCGAGCCGAGAACGTAGGAGACCGCCTTGGCCGGGATCAGGAGCGCCCGATCGACCTTTCCGGTGGGAACGCGAGCTCGCGCGTAGCTGCCTGGCTTGAGCTGCCCGTTGGTGTTACTGATGAGCGCTTCCACGACGAAAGTGCGCTTGGTCTGGTCGACGGTGGGGGCGATGCGCCAGATCTTTCCCTCGAAAGTCTGGCGGTCGAAAGCCTCCACGCTGACTTGTGCCACCTGGCCGGTTCGAATCCAGGGAGCCATACGCTCCGGAACCTCCAGCCGCAGGCGGATGGGATCGATTTTCACCAGGGTGATCAGCGGGGAGTTTGCGCGGACATATTGGCCGACCGTTACCTGACGATCTTTGACCTGGGCGCTGAAGGGAGCTCGAACGGTGGTATCGCGGAGCTTCTTGCGCTGGAGCTCGACGATGGCGCGGAACCGCTCGACTTCCTGGATGAGGTTGCGAGTCTGGTTGACCGTAGCGTCCAGGGTCGCCTGCATGGACTGGAATCGAGCCTGGGCTTGATCGAGGTCCGCCTGGCTGCCGATTCCCTGATCGCGGAGCTCACGTGTCCGCTTGTAGCGTTGCTGGGCATCGAACAGATCCGCCTGGGCCCGCCGCACGTCCGGAGTGGAGTTGATGTCCTGAACCTTGTCCTTTTCGTTTTTCAGGCCGAGCCGCTCCATGGACGAACGAAGCTGAGCCTCATTTTGGGCGAGGATATAGCGCTGCTCCTCATCGGAGATATGCACCATCACCTGGCCCTCTTTCACGGAGTCGCCCAAGTCGACGTTGACCTGATCGACGCGGCCTTCGATCTCTGCGCTGATCAGCGCCTCGTCGAACGGAAACATCGTCCCGACACTATCGACAATCCGTTGAATCTGGCGGACATGCACTGGCGCGACAGTCACGGCGATAGGGCCGGACTTGTCTTGCTTGGCTTGCGCGGGCTGTGTTTTCTGACACCCGGCGCTCAACAAAAGCACAAGGCACGGGCACGCGAGGCGGATCGCTTTCATGAGATTTCTTCGATTATCCTCTTTTTCGGAAGGCCTTTTGAGAGAGGGCGCTTGGTGCAAGCCGCTGGTTACGCTCAGCTTTCCGTCTTTTCGACCAGCCGGTCCACCGCCATCGTATAGATCGCCATTTTTCCATCCTGATCACTTTGAAAATAAATGCGTTGGCTGGAGGGAGCGAATACCGGATTGACTAGCAGGGGGTTGGAGCACCGGTGTTCGCAGATTGCCAGCTCGCGCCGGGAGATTCGCAGCATCAACAGAACGTAGGGTGCGGCGAGGCTCTTACTGGCTCCGACAAAGACGCTGGCGTCGGCGTTGCGGCCGAAGGTTCCGAACTGGCTGGTTTTCGCCACCGGGACGTCAGAGTTGGAGTCGGGCGTATGCTCGCGCAACTCGGTACCCAGCAAGTAGAGAATCGACCGGCCATCGGGCGACCATTGGGGACTGGAAATCGCGCCCGGCGGAATCTTCAGGCGCCGGTTCTCCTGCCCGTCGAGGGTGGCCAGCCAGAGGGAATCTCCGGTGCGATAGAGGACAGACGCCCGCTTGGGACGCAGCAGCGGCAAGCTGGCCTCTGGCGGGACATCAGCGATTTTCTGCGCCGTTCCCTTGTTCGTAGGGACATACATCAGCGTCGCTTTCGACGCGTTCCGGACGATGAAGGCCGCTTGAAGGCTATCTTCGCTCGAAGAGACGCCTTCGGCGAAGGAAGCTCCCGAATCGCAGGTGTACAACTCCCGGTCCCGGTTGCCGCCGCCGATTGCCGCCAGTTTGAGGGTGGGTCCATCGCAATACAAGACCGATTTTTCATCCGCCAGCATGGTGACGGAGTCCGGCGCCAGTTCGACCGCCTCCGTCAGGATGCGTGATTCACCGCTGCGGACATCCATGCGGCATACCTGCAGAGAGCCTCCGCGGTCGGAGGAGTAAATCAGGAACCCGCCTCGGGACGATGCGGACCGGGCATGCGGTGCGGGAAGAAAGCTTTGATGCTCCGGGCTGGTGAGCCTGTTTACCTCGAGTTCGGTGGCTTCATCTGCGTAACGTTTGCGCTCCGGTGGCAACACTTGCCCTCGGGTTGCGAAGAGCGGCGCCGGCAGCGACAGAAGAAGAGCCCGGCGCGTCCAGGAGGCGCC
This sequence comes from uncultured Solibacteraceae bacterium, assembly GCA_964515165.1. Classification (GTDB taxonomy): domain Bacteria; phylum Acidobacteriota; class Terriglobia; order Bryobacterales; family Bryobacteraceae; genus JAPKYZ01. The sequence continues at coordinate 53,203 of CAZETQ010000029.1, forward strand.
CATGCCTTCATCCTATCAATCGAGAGTTCCGCGCTTACTTTGCGCTCGCCTGGATGGTGTGCGACTGAGCGTAATGCGCCTTCAGTAGATCCTCACCGAAGTCGCTGGCAGAGTCGCGCCATACGCTGTGGACGTGGTTCGCGTTGTTTTGCGTGTTGTCGTACTCGATGAGGAACGACGGAGCCTGCACCCTGTAATAGTGAGGACCGCCCTTTTGCTCGGCTCCGGCCCACGCAAAGAAGATATTGTTGCCGGCCTTCTTGATCTGCTCCTGCCGCGCCGCCGCAATCTCTTCCGGGACGTTGTTCACGTATTCCGACATCAGGTTGGCCAGAAGCTCCCGCTGCTTGGCCGTCATCTTGGAAGCGGAGAGTCCCGACGGCTGACCTTCCAGCGCCGCCTGGCGCTTCACGGTGGTGAGGATATCCGGATATGCTTTGGGATCGACAATCGCGGCTTTTTTCTGCTCCGGCGTGAGCGAGGCGAGCACTTCGCGGCCCAGGTCCTCTTCTTGCGCCAGAACGCGCAGACCTTTGCGAGGACCTTCCCGCACTTCGGCCGGATTCGTTCCAAAGAACGTCGGCGCTCCGGAAATGCGTCCGTTGGAAATAACAAAATTCAGGCTGAGGTGATGACCTTCCACGCGCAGGCCCCATATTTCTTTCTCGGAAGGCGTTCCGTAAATGGAGAAATAGTATTTCTCAGGGTTGCGGCGCTCTCCCGAGTCGTTCTCCAGAATGCGAAGAATGTCTTCCAGGCTCATGATGCTCGACGCCTTGATATAACCCCGCTGACTGAGGGATGCCGCCAGGAGAGCATGCGCCAGATGCTTTTGAGTGGGCGTCATGTCGCGGATGGTGAGCCCCTTGCGGCCCGTCTTGTAGAACTCCTGAAAGTTGCTATCCGGTACGAAGTGCCAGTTGTACCGGTCTGCGGATTTGAAATCGAGCTTGGCCTTTTGCACCTGCTCCGGCGTGAGGGCGGCCAGGAACCGGTTCGCCGTATCGGTGAGGGTCGCCGGAGTATTCACTTTATGGTGGGCTGCGACGAGCACCGGTATAGCAGCCGCGCAGACAGCCGCAAGTACGAAATCCTTCCGCAGAGTGACGCGTTTCATCACTGCGGATTATATGTCACCGGGAAGGCAAATGCAGGTTGTTTTTTTTCAGAATGCGAAATCGCGCTTCGGAGCGACGCTCGCCACCGAGCGCATCAGGTAGGGGTAGGGATTGACCGGCACGCCATTCATCCGAACCTCATAATGCAGGTGCGGGGAAGTCGCCCGTCCAGTGGCTCCGGAATACCCGATCACGTCGCCGCGGCGGACTGCCTGGCCGGGCAGCACTTCAAAGCGGGAAAGGTGGGCGTAGTAGGTGGTGCAGCCGCCGCCGTGATTCACCATGATGATGCGGCCATAGCCGGCGAATGGGCCGGCTTGCGTGACCACTCCGTCGGCAGCGGCACGGACGGGAGTACCCGATGGTACGGAGATATCCAACCCGGTGTGAATCGCGCCTTCGCCGGAGAAGGGATCGGTGCGCTTACCGAAGAAGCTGACCAGGCTGCCGCTGACCGGCCAAAGGCTGGGCATCGAGCCACCGTGCATGAACTGGTTTCGTCCGGGGATGCGGGAGTAGGTAATCGTCCGGAGTGTGCTGAACTCTTCCAGAGATTCGCCGACGGTGGGCATCAGGGGCGATTCTTTAGCGATGCTAGCGGGTCCTTCCATCTTCGGACGAAGCCCGAAAATACTTGAAACTTCGCTTGCATATAGTTGAAAAGTAGCCAGTTGTTTGTTTTGCTCCTCGGAAGCCTTGCGAAGCTTGTCATAACGCTCGCGGAGGGTCCAAACCTCTGAGCGAAGGTCGTTATAGTTGCTGACCTTCAGGGCCATCCGAAGGTAGCTTGCCGCGAACCCGCAGACGGTTACGGCTCCGATGGTTGCGAGGGCGACTACGGTATAGAGGACCGAATAGGGCACATGAATGCGCCGCAAGCGGCCATGCAGCGAGTGGGCAAGGACTACGATAAAGTAAGGCTGCTGCAAAAGTTCACCAAATCGCTCATTCGGATGCGGTAGAACCCTACTGCCGTCCGCAAGCATTAAAATGGTTGAATTTTTGAAGTTAACAACCGATGACACCTGCTGTCAAGGATGTCGCAACAGGTGTCGGCGCAACGTGAGAAGTTCCCCTAGGTAGCAAAGTAGAACGATCCCCTCGGAAGCAGAAGCTGAGGAGGTGGACGAGATCGTGGGGTTGAGTGAGAAGGAGCGGGACCGGTTACGCCGCAATACTGGCGGAAGCGACTCCGGGAATGGCATTCAGCTTGTCGTGGATTTGCCGATAAAGTGGGAACAGGCGCTCCGGCTGGTATCCCGCGAGTCTGGCGTCAGTCCTCATTAGAATCAAGTTCTCGGGATTGAGAACGGAAGACAGCGTGACCTGAAGCACGACGAACGCGTGCGCCGCCTTGAAACGCGGCAATCCGAATCGCTGAGATCGTGTGTTAGATCCAGCCCTCAATTCGATCCGGCTGACCGATGTGAATAACTCAGGCATCATGACTTTGCTGGCGTCGCTTCGCTCCGACTTTATTCGCTTCGCGTCGGAACGCTCCATTCACATCGCCGGAATACGCAGTTAGGAAGCAAGCGTTCTATTTTGCAAAGAAAGGGGAATTTTCTACTTTGTGCTGAAAGTGGCGGTGAGCGGAAGGGGTTGCATATAATTGGTAGAGGCGCCACCCTAGCTCAGTTGGTAGAGCGGCTGATTCGTAATCAGCAGGTCGCCGGTTCGATCCCGGCGGGTGGCTCCAGTTTAAAATCAATGATTTACAAGCCGGCGCGACGCGGGCTTTTTCGTTTTTGTCAGCAGTTTTGTCAGCACGAGGTGTTTGAATACATCTTGAGCACAAACGGAAAGTCCCTCGTGTCTCTCGCTGAGTCAGGAAGCCTTTTTCGGCAGCACGCGGACCTGCGCACTGGAGCGCTTGCGTTTAGGCCCAAGCAGCTTTTCCATCTTTGCAGCCGAATCACGATCGCTGCCTTCGAACAAGTGCCCGTACGTGTCCATCGTCAACTTGATTGATGAGTGACCGAGGCGCTCGGAGATCCTCTTCGGATGAACGCCCTCGTGAATCAGCAAGGAGGCATGGGTGTGCCGCAGGTCGTAAACCCGGAGCTTCGGAAGTTCGTTGGCTTTGCAGATATTCTGGAATCGCCGAAGGACGTTCCGTTCTTCCAGCGGCGTACCGATTTCGGACGGAAAGACAAGCCCGCTGTCCTGCCATCGTATTCCAGCTAAGGCACGGACTTCCATTAAACGCCTGCGTTCGTCCTGGAGTACGTCTCGAACGAATTCCGGAAAATCAATGGTGCGTCGGCTCTTCTCTGTTTTGGGCGGGCCGAACTGAAATCGAGGCACCTGCTCACCCTTCCTCCGCCTGGTTTTGGACAGGACCTGATTCACGGTCAGCTTGCAGCCGTCCAGATTGACGTCCTTCCAACGAAGGCCATAGATCTCCTCGGGCCGTAACCCCGTCGTTACGGCCAATGCGTACAGCGCCTCGTGACGATCACCCTGAATTACATCAAGGAATGTTCTTGTCTCATCTGGATCAAGAAATCGGATGCGCATAGCGTTCGTCGTGGGCGTTCTCTTCCGTTTCGCTGCACGAAATCGGGCAGCTGCCGGATTCCTGTCGAGAATCTCCCACTCGACAGCGAATTGCAGAGCTCGTCGCAGGACCGCTTGTGCGTATTCAACGGTGCGGTTTCCCAAACCGCGCTCACGGAGCGATTTCATCCACAGGTCCACCTCTCTGGGCTTGAGTTCTGCGAGAGAGATACCTCCGAGACCAGGAGTGACGTTCTTCTCAATCTGATACCGATAATCCTGCCAAGTCCGAAGGCTCACCCCACCTTCAGACTTGTAGAAGGTAAGGAACCGTTGGAGAAAGTCGCCAACAGAAGCCTTTGCTTCCTCTGTCTTCAGTCCCTTCTTGCGTTGCTGGACAAGCTGTTGAGCCTTGTCAAGCGCCTCGCGCCTGGTCTTGGCCATGACGGCTCGCCGCTTGCCGTCTGCGAATGCATCCTTCGGCAGTTCAACGCGGAAGTAGTCCTGACCATTTCGGCGAACCTTAAATGCCCTCACAGCTTCACGGTTGGCAGCATAGCCTGGTTTGTCAGCACAGAATCAGCAGGTAGGCATCGACTGGGCAATCCTACAATTGCAGATTCAACGCTTTGGAAGGGGCTCCCCGACCGATAACCCGCCGTTGTTCTTGGCAGATTCTCCGCTTAGGGATTCGTCGGCTATTCTGTTTCCAGTTACGTTCAGTGCACGAAATCGGCGCTGAAAATGCCGCTCGGCCGATTCCAATCTCTCAAGCGCATCCAATAGCTGAAGACCGACCTCGTGTGTTTGATCGCTGTGCGGAGCAAATTGCTCGGTATGCTCGATGGCAAACCTGATCCGTTCGATTGCGACGCGCGCCTGATAGGCCATTTCGAATTCCGGTGGCGAAGGTCTCGATCTGACATGACCTTCGATGAGGTCATGAAGCTCATTTGCGATCTCGAATTCATACCATCACCACGTCGTGCCAAGTACCGCCAATGCGGCCTTTGATTCAACAGTCTGGGGCTGGGCTCTATGGGCCTCACGCCATTCGCGAAGATCCTTATAAGAAACGCGCACCATGGGCCGGCCACGGCGCTGGCCGGAGAACCGATATGCCGGGAGCGTTCCGTCCGTCATCATGCGGTAGGCGGTCGCCCGGCTGATGCCGAGTTCACGCTGGACTTCCGAAGCGCGAAGCAGGCGGTCTTCGATAGTGTTCTGCAGGTCGCTTTGCTGTACAGTTTTCTGACTAGGGTTCATCTCGTCCCCCTTTGCAATCTAGTAATTTGTGGCAGTAATTACGGGCTTTCCGAAGAGCCGACCCCAAGCTTCAAGGGCGGCAGTTTGCTTTTGGGGAATCACCGTCTCTTTTGTCCAGTGCGCATTGGACATTCCGACGATCACCGTCGGCTGATCCCAAAGTGCACTAAGATACGTCCACGGCAAGAGCTGTTCGTAGCAAATGAGAATGGAGGCACGCCCTCCGGCGAGCTGAATCGTTGATGGTCCAGCCAGCCTCAGCGGGAAGCGATTCTTACCGCCCCACGGCTTCCACATCGCGAGAGGAACAGGAATCCGTTGCTCGAAAATCGATGCGTGATCCGCGCCTCTGATGAGGGCGGCATTTCGATACTCATCCACCGATTCTGGGCTGGCGAGTGCGGCTCCAATGACAACGGTTCTGCCGCGTTCCCGCAGTGCGTCAAACGTCGGTTGCCAGAATAGATCGGTGCTTTCGCTCCAATGACGAAGTACCATCTCCGGGAAAACAATGACCCGGCGGTCAGTCGCGAGAGCGGCCCGCTGAATGCTCTCCGCAATAGAGAACTCCGCATTTGGGTCATTCGAGCCGTGAATGTTGCCAAGCCGTGTGTCCGCCCCCAGCCAACTGGACTCGATTGGTCGCGGGCCTTTGTAGGAAAGATTCGCGATCAAAGAAAGAACCGCCAACGTTGCCGTAAATCTCACGGAACGTTGTCCGAGTACAATCATCCCGAGCAAGAGCAGAAGGACGCCGAGCCACCCGAAGCCCGGAAAGATAGAGCCTGCCGCGACAAGTGGCGACGCCCATCCAATGATGCCGATTGGGGGCACCGTAACCAGCAGAAGGGCCACTGGCAAGCGCCACCACAGCCGATTGCGATTCCGATCCCAAAATATGATCCAAGGCGCCGCAAGGATGCTGCTGGCTGCTCCCCAAGCCATAATGCCCGCGAGTCTGTCCCCAGACGCAAAATATTTCGCTGAGATCTGCACTACCGGCAGACTGGGAAATGCCGTAGTAACTCAATGAGGCAAGGGCGGCGCGCATCCGACTGGGCTGCGCAAACGTCAGCGGCGGAAAGAGAAGGACGATTGGAATTAACGCCGTATTCGTCAGCCAGGCGAGGCAACCGATCGCGACGCTTGCGGCGACACTCAGGGTGGCAGATATTTTGCTGCTCAGAGTGTCCATAAACGGCTTCAGCCTCCGCCGGATCTGGGACGTAGAGATTGGCCTCATGTACCGCGAATCGTAACTACCGCGGTGATAGGTGGATGCGACCCAGACGGTACCCGGTTGTACGCGGTAAATTCCGAATTGCCACGGCTCTAATGATCGGGATTGCGAATCTCTCGGCAAGGGTGCCGTGTTTGGCAAGAGCAGGCCATTGACCTTGATCCCTAATGGCGTCGTTTCGACAAAGTCTCCGTCTCCCGCAACGATGGGCTTTAGCAGGGGAACCGCCATCCGGGCAGGCAATCCCAGGAGTTCGGTAGCCGCGCTCGCTTGATTGCTTTGCGAATCGATCCGGCGGGCAAAACTCGATGAGTTGCGCTGCCGGATCATCTGTTACGACATATAGCCCCATTGGAAGGGAGTAGCTGGTGTTGAGCCGAACGAACATACGAAGAGTGCAGCTAAGATGATTGCCGAATTCGCCCATACAAACCAATTGGCGACGCTTGTCGGCAGCCGGACCGCCGGTGAGGTGCTCGGAGCGGTGAATTTTCTGGTGGGCGAAGGCTACCGGCTCCGAATTCCGATTGGTGGATGGATGACGTGGAATGATCGGCTGCTGGAGGGGACGGGTGCGCAGCCTGATCTTGAAGTTCCGCCGGCGGCTGAGGCCCTGCGCGCCGACCGTGATCCCGCCTTGGAGAGCGCAACGAACCTACTTGAGTAAGTCACGTGGGAACTGATTTGGAGATCGCAAGACTTGGATTTATCGCCGACCGCGCCTGTTTGGCGTCAACTCCTCGCTCTGCGAAACCGCTGGGCCGTGGAGCGGCCGACTTTCTGACTCGCTCACTAATCTCCAAGAAACCTTTTTACATTGCATGTACTTTATAGGTCTGTGGTGAACGCCGACGGAGCCAGAAGGACTGCTCACGAAACAAGGACGGGAAAGTCGCTCCATCCTTCGGGTATCGTTAAGCTGACACGGGGCTCACCTTTATAATGAGCTCTCATATCGCTCATGACACTCTCGAACGAAGCGGCAGTATAAGAGTGGCCTTCGACTAGCTGGCTGGTACGATAACTCTCGCGGAGCGCTCGCATTTCCGTTTCGAATGACATAATAGTGGTCTCCTTTTATATACATTTGTCAAATACACTACATCGCTGTAGTGGATAGTTCCATGGAGAAAGTGACGGTTCCACAGTTATATGTGACCGACAATAAGCCGGCTCATAACCTACCTGGTAATCTTCGTTGGTACCCAGAATGTGATTGCCATCTACCTTCTATCTGATAAACGAAGGCACTCCCCGATTTCCTCACTTCGGACTAAAATTGTCATGTTGGTCGGTCCAACAATAGAGGACAGTTTCTCCTTCGCCGACGTGCAGACTCAGTGAGTGGGTGTCTTCGCCTTGTGAGCCTTCGCCCGATTATTGGTGCTGTAGGTCATCAAAATTCCATAGGACAAGCGTAGAGGCTTCAACTGGCGGTCCATGCGCGTGATGAGGCAAGTCAGTCGAAGTGGGCCGAGTCGCTTATTTGCGCCACTCAGGCATAGTCCAGTTGCTCAGCCGTCAGTTCTAAGCCGAGATGATTAACGCAAAAGTTTCTATCACGGGTCAGGCGGCTTCCGTCCAATAGTAGCGGTGATGAAGACCGCCGATTCGAGGTCGAGACTGAATCCGGCTCGTTGCGGTAGGACGTAGTTCGATGGTTCGCTTGGACGGCGTGGTCTTGTCCAAGCCGATGTGCGTACGGTCTTCGTGATAGTAGGCCAGATACACCTTTGAAATCAATCGGAAGTAGTAGGCTCTACGATCTGTTGTAACGAGCAGGTTCGTATCCAGGCCTGGCTGCTGAGGTTTGAGAATGATGATGGAGGTCACTTCATCGCCTGAACCAAAGGATCCGGGAGAAATGTTCCATCGGACAGCATCTCCGATATGCGGCTCCCCAACGATATGTTCGCCAGGCTGAAGTTCAATCATGCATACGCGAAGCGGAGCGCAAACTATCGTGGGTAGGCCAGCACCGAATGAGTAGACAACTTTCCCATCGACCTGCAGCCGGGGAGTTTGTCTCTTCAAGCCAACGTTCGCTAACCCGAACTGCCTCAATGGCAGCCGGAGTGAGGGGAACGTCCTTTTTTGGAACAAAGTCTTTTGTGACAACTCCCACTTCCTCGGAAGGCGGTGCAATTGTAGGCAGGGTCGAATTTGGGGCGCCACCTCTGTCTTGAAGAGCTCGTACCTGAGCGTCGAAATCATATCGCTCGAGAATTGTTGGACGAGGTGGAGTTAGCGTCGGATCACGCTTCACTTCTACCGGTGGATTCTGTGTTGGTGCCTGTGCAGACGCAACTACAATCCAACGACCCAGACTATTTGCCTTGAGAACATATGAATTCCCAGAGCCGGCACGAGATGCGAGTCATTGATGTCAAAAAATCTTCAATCGCTTCCCCGAACTACACCTGTCGGTCTGCAATATCAAAGACGTTCGAAATGGCTGCGGAGACGAAAGGACTTCCTTGCCGATCATAAGTTGCAGTACGACAGGCGTCCTGGCCGTCAAGCAATGCCAAGCGACCGTCCGGGCTGAACTTGTGCCGGCCACCGACCAACGGTGGCCCTGAAAAGACCGCTAATCGTTCCTATGTTTGCAAGTCGATCAACTCTATGTGTCGTGGCCCTCGCGGCAGTCGGGCCACCGCACTGATAACTAACGAGTAAAAATCGAGTACGGGGATCGATATCGACAAAATATGGGCAACCCTCGCGGGTAATCTGTTTCCACTCGGGGCTTTTCCACGCTAGTCGTCGAACTCCCCGATGCATCATGGCCAAGTAGGAATCGCCGCTGCCCGGCGCAACCGCTACGTCATTATGGGAAATCCTCTGGGAATACGCTCTATTACGGTTCCCGCTTTCTTGTCGTAGATCAGAAGATAGTCGGCCGATGCCATTAAGAACACTCGGCCATCGGATGCTATCCACGAAACCGTGAGTAGTTCCTC
>CAZETQ010000030.1:0-60345 GCA_964515165.1 uncultured Solibacteraceae bacterium
CCAACTTGAACTGTTTCAGGTTCTCGCTGTCGCTCGTCGCATAGTTGAGTGCTCCCCCGGCCAGAACCAGCGCATAATAGCCGTCATTGTTTAGATGAAACACCAGGCCCGGCGCAAACTCGAAATAGGAGAGCAGATTGTCTTTCGACGGAGGCGTAAGCTCTCTCCGAAAGGGTTGGGCCCAGTTGGATTGAATGGAGACCGACGCACGCGAGTTGTGCCAAGTCGGGCCGTAACCCGCGACGATGCCATCGAGAATGGAGCCGGCGCCGGTCAGGCCGAACGGCGGACGATGCAGAATCTCGTAGCCGCCGGAAACGTATCCGAATTTCCGCTTGTAACCGCCGCGAGCCATCAGCCGTTTGCGATCCGCCGAAGAGAGTCCGGCTGGAAAGTCTTCGGACCGGTCGGGCCAGCCGCTATGGGAATCCGAAAAATCCTCTCGGTACACCAGACGGCCGGACGGCTCGATAGCAGTCTTTGCCTCCCAGGGATAGGGATGATCCTTGGCCGACACTTCGCATGCCGATGCCTGAAAAACCACCGGGCCCTCCAGCGAGGAACCGCCTACGCCACGCCGCGCGATGGTCCGCACGCCCTTCCGGCGTACGCGCACCTCAATGTTTCGAAATCGGTCCACGCTCTCGGGGTAGTAAGAGAGGGTATATTGCGTCTCCAGCATTTCCGAGATCCGTTCCAGCGCCAGTTGCAGGTCTCTTTCAGAAGCTGGAAAAAAGGATTCGGCCGCCGATTCTTTTGCCAGCCCTTCAAATACGACCATCGGATTATCGATATCCCGCTGTCCGAAAAGTGTCACAGTCCGATGGCCTTGCTGAAAAATCTGCGATTCGCCGGAGTTGAAGAGGCCGATTACAAAGATCTGTGGTGTTGAGCGGCGAGCCAGTTCGATCAATTGGGCCAGGCGTAAGCGGCTGTGCTGATCGGCGCCGTCGGTCAGCACCACGACGGCCCGGCGCAGATGCTCGGCCGTGCGCATTCGGCACAATGCGGAGGCAAGCGCATCATACAAGGCCGTGCCGCGATCGATGCCGCCGCGCGGAATCTGGATCAGGTCCGGGTGCTGGCGCTGCCCGGAAGTCAGCTGTCGTAAGGCCCCGACACGATCCGTGAAGGGCATCAAAAGAATCTGGTCGTCCGGATGCTGCCCCGCGATCAGTTGCCCGATCAGCTCACGAGCGCGATCGAACTTCCCACCGAAATCCATGCTGCGGCTGGAATCCAGGAGAATCGCAACACTAGCCGGTTGATGCTGAGCGCCAAAAAAAGAAATCTTCTGAACCCGCCCGTCTTCCAGCAGCGTAAAGTCATCGGCGGTCAAGCCGGGGACGGAATTGCCCTTCTTGTCCACCACCCGAACCGCGATCGATTGCAGATTCGTGCTGGCTCGAAAATCCGGCGCCTGCGGCAGACTCACCTGCGGCCAGAACCCGGCGCTTAGGACAAGACTCCGGATCCAATGGCGATATCTTCTCATTGCATTGCCGGGCAGGAATGCCAAGCCACGCATCGATACTAATCGCCCGATGTGCGGACTTCAAGCCGCCCTAGAAAGTCCGTGTCCCCGGAACTTTCGTCGCCACCCGATAGACCGAAGTTCTCGCCGTGATGTACAAACCGCGAAACCCTTCGCCCCAGCAGCAGTTGCTCGGACCTTCGGCAGTTCGAATCGTCCCCAGGTGCTGTCCACCCGAATCGTAGACGTACACTCCATCGCGCGAAGCCATCCACACGTTGCCCTTTTCATCGGTCTTCAGCCCGTCGACGCGCAAGCCCGCAAAGTCGCGCCCGTTCTTCAACCTGCCGTCGCCGCCGATCTCGTGAACTTTCACCACATTGGTCTTCACGTCGGCAATATAAAGTTGCTGCTGATTCGGCGACAGAGCAACGCCGTTCGGCGCGGGAGTCTCCTCCACAATCCGAACCTCGCCCTTCGGTGGAGCTCCGCCCACGCCGCTCCGCTGCCGGGTGATCTGATAGACGCGCGACTTCGGCAGATCCGAAAAGTACACACTGCCGTCGATCGCATATACCAGGTCGTTCGGAGCCTGCAGCCCTTCCTCCGCCAGCACCGTCAAACTCCCGTTCTTCTCCGTGCGAGTGACCCGGCCGCCGCCCTCGGCTGCCAGCAGTCTTCCCTGGTGGTCGAACGTCAGCCCGTTCGCCTTGTTGCTGTTCTCCCGAAAAACGGCAAGCTGGCCGCGCTCCCGCTTCAGGATCTTCTGGTTCGGAATGTCGCTGAACAGCAGGTATCCCCGGCGGCTGAACACCGGTCCTTCCGTGAATCCGAATCCCGTGGCCACCTGCTGGATCTCGGCGTTCTTTTCGATCAACTGCCAGAACTTCTCGGATTTCGCTTCCAGCATTACGAGCCTTCCCCCGCCGCATACCAGCTCTTCGCCGGAGCCTTGTAGGCGATCTTCAGCTCCGGAGTCTCCAGACGCTGGCCGCTCCGGTAACCCGAGTCCATCAAGTCCGCCAGCGCTCCGGTCACCAGCAAATTCCGCTCGATCGGAAACGGCGGCTTTCCCGTCGTGACCATCTGCACGATCCCGTGCACCAGCATCGAAAAGTTATTCGAGTTTTCCGCCGGCAGATAGCACAGCGTCGCTTCCGGACTCTTCCCCTTCGGCTTCACCGCCACCAGGTACTCCGATACTCCGCTCAGCGCCAGGACAGCTCCGCGAAAACCATCGCGGTACTCCACCAGCCCCAGGGCAGCCTGCATCTCCTCCAGACGCTTGCCGGAAGGCGCTTTCTGACTCCGCGACAACGCCGCATCCAACAGCTCCCGATTCCACAGCCCCTTCTCCGCGGCGCTCCACACTTCGGAGTCCTTCAGCATCTGCACCGCCCGAACACCGCCCTCGGCGCCCTTCCGCCGCTCGACGAAGCACTGCAGCGTCTCCAGAATATGGAAAATTCCGCCGTCGGCCACCCAGCCGCCTCCCACGCTCAGCGCCGATTCCATCTCCATCCCCAGCGGCGGATCGTACTCCGGACGCCGGAACGTGACATGCACGCTCGAACCCGCCATCAGCGGAAACTTCAGCTCCCGCGACCAGTCGTACATCTGCTTCGCCTTCTTCCAGTCGTAGGAAAGATGCTTGTCCACGAACACCGGGCAGGAGCGTCCGCTGTCCCGGAACACCTTCACCACCTGCTCGAAAAACTCATAGCGCGGATAAAGCTGCTGCTGTTTCTCGTTGTGCGGATAGTCTCCGTGCTCGCACACCAGCACCACTCCATCCACCGCCAGCTTCCCGCTGCCGAGGGTCAGCGCATCGGCGATGCTCTTCTTCACCGGAACGCCGTACGCCTGCGCCAGCCGCTGCCCGATATCGCCCGGATGAATCTGATCCATCCACAAAGACGCAACATCGAACGGAGGCTCGTAATACTTCTCGTGAATCCAGTAGCCCTCCAAAAACCGCGTGACAAAATTATCCGAGTGCGAGCGCACGTGATAAGTCGACGAAAGGCACGCAATCCGCTTCCTGCCGGATTGTGCGCCAACCACCGGCGCTGCGGCCGCTGCGGCAAGGAACTCGCGGCGTCTCATCGCTTTTTCGCCACTTCCTCGCTCGCGCGCAAAACCCGCAAAATGTTCAAGCCCATCATCTTTCGAATATCGCCATCGGAATAGCCCATCTCGATCAGTCCCTTCACCAGCAGCGGAAACTTGGAAACATCTTCGATTCCCGACGGCGTCATCCCGGAGATGCCGTCAAAATCCGATCCCAGCCCCACATGATCCGCTCCCGCAATCTTGGCGATGTGATCGATATGCTTCAGCAAAACATGATAGTCCACCTTCGGCATCCGGGCGAAATATTTGCGCTGGATCTCGCGCACCGCCTCCCACCGGGCCGGATCCGCCGCCCGCTTCTCCAGTACCTCTTTGATCTCCTTGTCGCGAGCCGCCCGGTTCTTGATATAGACGTCGTACGCCGCCTTGTCCAGATAGCCGGCGTGGAAGTTCAAACACACCACGCCGCCCTTCTTCGCGATCGCCTGAATCACCTCATCCGGCATGTTGCGCACCACCGGAGCGACAGCCATCGACGACGAATGCGACGCCAGCACCGGAGCCTCACTCTCCGCCACCGCATCCAGAACCGCCTGCGGTGAAATGTGCGAAACATCCACCATCATCCCCATGCGATTCATCTCCCGCACCAGCTCCCGCCCAAACGGCGAAAGGCCGCGATGGATTTCCTGGCCGGTCATCGAATCCGCAAACCGGTTCGACGCAAAGTGCGCCAGCGTCATGTAGCGAACCCCCAGCAGGTAGAAAGCGCGCAAAACCCCAAGACTGTCCGCAATCAGGTGCCCGCCCTCCAGACTGGCCAGCGCCGCCAGCTTCCCCGCCTTGTGGATCCGCACAACATCGGCGGCCGTATACGCAAACTCCATGTCCCGGGAATTGGCGGCCACCTCCCGATGCAGCGCCTCCAGACACTCCAGCGAGCGCGGCAGCCAGCGCTCCGGCGGAAAGTCCTGCGGCTGGGCGTAAATTCCAAACAGCACCGCCCCCAGCTTTCCCTCCCGCATCCGCGGAATATCCAGCTCGTAGTAATCGTGCCGGTCCTTCAGCCGGTAACCTTCGTCGACGAAATACCGCGGAGTGTCGATATGCGCGTCAAAAATCAGAATGTCGCGCATCAGCCGTTCAAACCGCTCCTCAGCGGGAAGCACCGTCGAACACAGCACCAGCAGGACAACCATCCGATACATGGCACGCAGTATACCTGTCCCACTGCCATACAATCTCCCCATGACCACTCGCCGCGACTTCCTCGCCGCAGCATCCTCCCTCCTCGCCTCCCCCGCCGCCGAGCGTCGCCCCAACCTCATCGTCTTCATGACCGACGACCACGGAGCCTGGGCCACCGGAGCCTACGGCTGCTCCGAAATCTCCACCCCTCACATCGACGGCCTAGCAAAATCCGGCATGCGTTTCACCCAGGCCTTCGCCGCAACGCCCGTCTGCTCCCCCAGCCGCCTCACCTATATGACCGGCAAGATGCCTTCGCAGCACGGAGTCCAGGATTGGCTCCGCCCCGAAGACTCCTTCGGAGCCGACACGCGCCGCTGGCTCGCCGGACACACCACTTATGCGCGACTCCTGGCAGAAGCCGGATACCGCACCGGCATGGTCGGCAAGTGGCATATGGGCGACGACGAAAAAGCGCAGGAAGGCTTTCAATACTGGGCGACCGTCCCCGGCGGCGGCGGACCCTTCAAAGATGTGGAGTTCGTCAAGAACGGCCAAAAAGTCCGCGTCCCCGGCTTCAAAGAGGACTTCATCGGCGATTGCGCCCTGGAATTTCTCAGCCAGTCTTCCACCCAGCCGTTCTTCCTGCTCGTCCCCTTCTACGCGCCCCACACGCCCTACACCTACCAGCCCGAACAGGACCGGGCGCCCTACAAAAACTCGGCATTCAACTGCTTCCCCCGCACCCCGCGCCATCCCTGGCAAACCCAGACCAACAAGCAGTACCACCTGGAGCAGGAAGCCATGCGGTCTTACTCCGCGCTGATCACCGCCGCCGACCGCAACGTCGGCCGGGTGCTGCAATTCCTCGACGACAAGAAGCTCCGCCAGAACACCTCGGTGGTCTTCACGGCGGACCAGGGCTGGAACGCCGGCCACCACGGAGTCTGGGGCAAAGGCAACGGCACCTGGCCCTTCAACATGTACGAGGAGTCCATCCGGGTTCCCCTCATCTGGAACCACCCCGGCCGCATCAAACCCGGCACCGCAGACCCGATGGTTTCTTCCTACGACTTCTTCCCCACCATCCTCGACTGGTCCGGAGTCACCGCGCCCCCAGACTCCTCCCGCCCCGGCCGCAGCTATGCCAACTCACTCCGCGGCCAGCGCGAAAAAGAAAAACGCGATCGCCTCTACTTCGAGTACTCCTTCGTCCGCTCCGTCCGCACAGCGAACTCCAAGCTCATCGAGCGCACCCCCGAATGGCCCTCCGAATTCTTCGACCTGAAAGCCGATCCCGGAGAGCTCACCAACAAACTGGATGACCCCGCAAAAACTCGGGAAATTGCGGCGTTACGCGAAGACCTGCATACTTGGTTCACCAAGATCGGAGCCCCGCCGTTGTCGGAGTGGCGCGGCACAACAAAGCAGAACCTCACGAAATACACCCGCGACTAACTCGCGGTGGGGCGGGCTTTCCAGCCCGCAGCGGGTTTCAACCCGCCCAACACCGAGGCGCCGCAAGCCGTGCCTAGAACTCGCCAGAAGTCATGCAAGTCGCGAAAACAGGAGACACACAAAGGCATTTTGGGCGGAGAGTTCCGTGCCGAGGAGAAGATCAGAAGGCCATCAGCGATACAGCTGATTTCTGCATATACGACTTCTGGAGCAGATTTCCACTGGGAATGTCTTCTACTTTTTCCGTTCTCCTGCGGAAGCAGACGGACGATGCCTGCGCTCAGGAGGTGTTGCAATCTCTTTGAGCTGATTAACGAAATCAAGGCTCTTTTGGATGCCGTCAATCACGGTAAAGTCTGTCGAGAGGGACATTGCACGGCGCAGATCCTGTTCCCCTTCCCTAAGAAATCGCCGGCAGTCATCCCAGGCACGCCGTCGTGTCTGGGCGGGCAGATCTCTTCGTTTGCCCGTTTGGGAACAGGTTTTCGCTTGGCCAATAAGAGCATTGCCTCGTATCCGCAGCAGAGAAGGATTTTCCGCCAGTTCGGGATGCTCCTTTATCTGCGTGTTGAGAAATCTTACGGCTGCTGAGTCGTCACCGGCCCTACTCAACCCGATCGCAACCTGCCGAATCTCCCGTTCAGCAAAGCGGCCTTTCGAAGCTTCAAGGTACAGCCTTCTAGCCAATGCCCGATCTTCCAGTGAAGGCGAATCGGCGACCGTCAGAACGTCTGCAAGTTGTGTCAGCACCAAAGGTGGGAAGGCTGTTAGATGGGCCTTATGGGTTTCAAGAAAGGCACGCACAGGGCCGGCAGAATTCAGGGCGCGCTGCACTTCGGCAAATAACTGGATTGTCCGTACGTTCATCGGATCCTGTCCAAGCAGGTCAGACACTGCTTTCTGTGCGCGTTCAAATTCGCCGAGAGAAATTGCTTCTTCTATGTTGCGGTGCTCACGGGCCAATGCATGTCGTGGATGGGCGGGAAGAATGCAGAGCACCTGAACCTCGTTCAGTTGAAACCTAGGAGGTGGGCATCCCTCTTCTCGCATGGAGCGCAGGATGGTGGGAATCCCCTGCCCCTCGGCCTGTGCCAATTGAAGCCGGTTGAGGAACCAGGCGAGGCTCTGATTTCTCCATTTCGCTGGCGCACGCCCTTCTCTGAATTCCTCGGGTGCAATACCTGTTGGTAAAGAGCCGGGTGAAAGCACTTCAACACGGTCGGAAAACACCGTCACGCGAGTTGGTTCAATGATCTCGTAGTCCCGGTGCGCAAGAGCATTGATCATTGCTTCATGCAGAGCTCGTGGCGGATACTTGACGGCATTTGGGGAGGCCCTATTTGTCTTATCAAATGCCACATATGATTGGACATCCAACAGCTCGATCAAATGCCGCGCTTGGTCTATCAGCGTTCCTGCAAGTTCATTTCGTTCAGCATGTGGCTCGGAGCGATCAGTCCCGGCGTAGATAGAGAATAACGAGTAACCCCCAGCGACGTGCGCCTGAACGTTTCGCCCAAAAAGAAGCACAGCAAAATTGCGAGGCCTGAGAACTCCGGTTAGAGGTTGTCTAAAGCAAAGGGGAGGCACGAAAGGGCTTAACGACTTCGTGTCCGACAGATACTCCTCTAAGCCGCGATCCTGATGGAAGACGCCCATCCTCTGAAGGGCGTCGCGAAGCGCAAGCAAGTCGAGGTCGCTCACGGTTGCCGTCTCACAGACTCGCCTGTCCCATGCCTCGACTGCGCCCTTTCTCACTAGAAGTTCACGAAGTATTCCGTTCCGCGCCTCTCTGGTTTCTCGACTAATCCGTACAAAATACTTGCCAGCCTCGTCGCGACGGCGGAAAAGATGAGCTGAGCGAGTAGCCGGCATTATAAAAACGAGAAGGCGACGATCCGCCGTATTCGCTGCGTACTCCTGGACCAAGGGGGCGATCGACGGCGATACACGATCCCTGCAAGCCGTAAGGACCTTACCCTCGATCTCCTTTAGTCTGATCGCAGACAACCCGACAAGCGATATTCGTGGAAAGCCGTTTTCGTCCTTTTCTTCCTTTGCACCACAGACGACGTAGCCACCACCGAGATTTGCCCAGTCGTTGGCAAATGCAGACAGCGTCTCCGCTACATCATCGGTATCCGCGACATTCTCTTTCCATTCGACCTGATCACTCTCCTTGATCAAGAGTGTCTTCACATCAAGCTGGTCCATAAACTTTGAAACCCCTCTAACATCAAAAGCAGGCCTCTCGCCTCAGTATGGCACTGGCCTTCGTGTATTCCCTGGAGATGCAGCTGCATCCGTGATGGACCGGCGCCGCACAGTCGGCATCTGGGAAGTAGTGCACTCTTACGGTTTGTGGTGATGCGTGCAGGTATCTCTGCCAGTTACGAACCATAAGTCGGGCCCACCGTCAAAACCTGCCGACAACTGAGTGTCACGAAGCCCCAGCCAGCGAGGTTCTCCCTTTTGTCACGTCGAGCATCCCAGCAATCCTATTCATGGCCCTCGAAAATCTGGTTCCGCTAACAACTCCCGTCCGTACCGCGCAAACCGTACGCTATGACATCCTCTTCTCATGGGGCTGACCGCCAAAATTCATCTTCTTTCCAGTGATGACCCGGAAGAAGACAGATGGCGGCGACGAATTGAAGGATCAGCTCGTCTAGCGGGCACAGTCGAAATCCCTCACCCAAAGATCGGTGCGCGCCTCGTAAGTACCTCAACCACTCTCTGCTCATGCCCTTCACTGGGATCCAAACCAGCCAAATTTCCCCGCTCCTTAGAGCAGCTCCGCTCCCACCGGCCCATCGTCCAGCCACTCCCGATCTTGCTTGCGCCGCAGGGCTGTGGGACACTCGGCAAGGAGTTGGTCCAGGGCATACCGAGGCCGCTGCTGCAGATCAGTCACAACGCCGATTTCAACGGGCGGAGCAGGCGGCATGACAGAGCCACCGGTCCTACGCAGCTTCGTTCTTCGCATGAGTAACGTCTCCGTGATGGATTCGCTCACCGAGCTCAGCCGTCCGCGCCGAAAATCGTCACACCCGCATCCCGGGCGGCCTTCCAGAGCTTGCGGTCCAAGGTCGCCAGCGGTGCAGACTGCCGGATGGCCAACTCCAGGTACGCGGCGTCATAGGCGGAAAGCCCATAATCGCGGGCAAGCGGCAGAACGTTACCGATGTGCTCGCCAACTGTCTGCGAATCCTGCTCCAGCGGCAAGCCTTCCAACAATGCCGTGAACCGCTGAATCTCCGGCTGCCGCAAGCGCTTCGTCCGCTCGCCCACCAGCACAGCATTCGCGATTTCAAGCGGCCAGATGGAAGGTACCAGGATCGTCTTTCCCGCAAGCGCGACAAGGAGGGCATC
Source organism: uncultured Solibacteraceae bacterium (assembly GCA_964515165.1). Classification (GTDB taxonomy): domain Bacteria; phylum Acidobacteriota; class Terriglobia; order Bryobacterales; family Bryobacteraceae; genus JAPKYZ01. Next base: position 9,566 of record CAZETQ010000030.1, read on the forward strand.
AGCAGAATCGCTGCTCTCATCCGAAAAGCACCAGGCCAGCGCCGTGGAGGCATCCAGCACAACTCCGGTCAAAGCCGTCGGCCTTCCTCAATCATTTCGCGAACAGTCATCTTGCCGGGCTTGACGCGCTGCCGCAAGGCCCGCAAGCCCTCCACGATTTCCTGATGGGTTGGCGCAGCCGCAGCTCCAGCAACGGGCATCAGCACCGCGGCCGGGACGCCATGCCGGGTGATTGTGATCTTTTCGCCTTTGGCAACGCGGTCCAGAAGGGCCGAAAGATGGGTTTTCGCTTCGAAGGCGCCAATCGTATTCAAAAGTCTCTCCTAAAACCAGTTTAGACTAGTTTACGAAACTGCGACTAGACAGGCAATGACTAACGCCAGTTCGGCCCAAACAGATTTACTTCCCCCCTAAACCCAACAACTTCCCCACATCAGTCCGCAAACGCCGATAGACCTCCCGCTACCGTGAAGCCGGTATAAGCACATGACTGCACCACAGCTCGCAGCCAATCAGGCTAACGCTCAACTCTCCACCGGACCGGTCACTCCGGAAGGAAAAGCCGCCTCCAGCCGGAACGCCATCCGCCACGGACTCACGGCGAAAAACGGCATGCTCGCCGGCGACGATCCGGAAGAGTACCGGGCCCACTGCCAGGAGTACCTCGAACGCTTCGCCCATCGCGACCCAATCGAGCGCGCCCTCATCCAGGACATCGCCGACATCGGTTGGAAGCTCAAACGCATCCCCGCCATCGAATCGGCGATCTTCGATTCCGGCGACCTCCGCGGACTGGCGACCACTTCCATGTACGCCCGCCGGCTCCGGCGAGACTTCGACGTCCAGATCGCCACCCTGCGCAAGCTGCAAGCCGTTCCCGCAAAAGAAGAAATCAAAAATGGGTTCGTTTCTTCACCCGTCCGGCCCAAGGCAAAACTCATCTGCGGAGCCTGCCGCACCTACAACGAAAAAGGCCCGACTTGCGGCCATTGCCGCAGCCGCCACCTCATGACCGAGGAAGAATTCGACTACCTGTACCCGGAGCCAAAGGAAAATTGGCAGACCGCGGCGGCATCGGACGCCTCTCCTCCGGCGCCCCTCGGCGAAACTCAAATCGAAACCGAATTACCGGGTCAGCCGGAAATTGAAAACCAGGTGTAGGATGATCGTCCCGTGTCATGGGTAGGCTGCGCCGGGTACGCTGGATCGTGTCGGCTTGGGGCGGCAAGCTCGCCGCCGCACTGCGATTTCTACCGGAGACGATACGCTTGATCAAAATCAGGGTGCTGAGATTCTGCATGATCGCCCTGACAGGTCGCCTTCTGCCGGTTCCCGCCGCTTGCGCCCAAACCACACCCGCGCAGGATGCGGCACGAGAGAGCGTGCAGGCCATCAAAAATCCCTTCGCGCGAGCCTATGTTTTCCCGGTGATCGCCGATACCGGCCGGGGGATGGGCCGCTACCACCGCACCCAGCAGACGTTTACGCTTCAGCCCTTGATCCCGCTTCCGCTCGGGCACAACTGGGACTTGATTACCCAAACGGTCATCCCCGTCTCGTCTCAGCCGGACGTGGCCCGGGCGAATGGGCGAAGGAGTGGGCTGAACGACATGACCGTTAATGTTTTCGCGGGACCGGACAATCTCAAGGTGCAATGGGGCATCGGAGCGTCGCTCCAAGTCCCCAGTGCGACGAATGCGGCGCTGGGAACAGGCAAATGGTGTGCCGGCCCCGCGGGCGCTGTGTTCACCGATGTTGGAGGCTGGACCATAGGCACGGTCGTCAGCAACGTGAAGTCCTTCACCGGCGACGCTTCCCGTCCCGAGGTGAATTTCCTCTCGCTTCAATATCAGGTAACGCACAACTTCTGGAGGGGCTGGTATATGACCAGTTCACCCACCGCAATCGCCGACTGGACCGCGGCCCGCGGGGACCGCTGGTTGGTTCCGGTGGGATTAGGGCTCGGAAACGTGTTCGGAATCGGTAGTCATCACGTCGGCGGAGAGTTCACCGCGTACTACAGCCTCGTCCATCCGGAAACACAGCCGTACGCCAAGTGGCTATTCTCCTTGCAGGTGACTTTTGCCAAGTCCCGGCAGAATGCAACGGACTGAGGATTGGCTCAGGCCAGCATCTTTTTCACGAGATTCCCGTGAACGTCGGTCAACCGGAAGTAGCGTCCCTGGAACTTGTAGGTCAGCCTCGTATGGTCGATGCCTAGGCAATGCAGAATCGTCGCCTGGATATCGTGCACATGCACCGGATCCTGCGTGATGTTGTAGCTGAAGTCGTCCGTCTCGCCGATCACGGTTCCGCGCTTCATGCCGCCGCCCGCAAACCACATCGCGAAATTACGCGGATGGTGATCGCGCCCGTAGTCCGTATCGGTCAGCTTGCCCTGGCAGTAAACCGTGCGGCCAAACTCGCCGCCCCACACCACCAGCGTGTCGTCCAGCATCCCGCGCTGCTTCAAATCCTGCACCAGCGCCGCCGACGCCTGGTCGACGGATTGGCACTGCAGCCGCAGATCGCGCGGCAGATTGCCGTGCTGGTCCCAGCCGCGCTTGTAAAGCTGGACAAACCGCACGCCGCGCTCGACCAGCCGCCGGGCTAAGAGACAATGCGACGCATACGTTCCCGGCTTGCGCGAATCCTCGCCGTACATCTGGAATGTCGCGTCGGATTCCTTCGAAAGATCCATCAGCTCCGGCACGGACGTCTGCATCCGGTACGCCATCTCGTACTGCGAAATGCGGGTCTCAATCTCCGGATCGGCGAACATCTGGCTGTGCATCCCGTTCAGGGATGAAATCGAATCCAGCATCCGCCGCCGCGTCTCGCGGTCGATGCCGGGAGGGTCGGTCAAATACAAGACCGGATCGCCGGAGGAGCGGAATTTGATGCCCTGGTAGTTTGAAGGCAGAAAGCCGGAAGACCACAGCCGCGAAAACAACGGCTGGTCGATGTTCAGGCCGCTCGCCTGCGAGACGAGAACGACAAACCCGGGCAGGTTCTGGTTCTCGCTGCCCAAACCGTAGCTGACCCACGAACCCAGGCTCGGGCGGCCCGGCTGCTGCGACCCCGTCTGGATAAACGTGATCGCCGGATCGTGGTTGATCGCGTCGGTGTTGATGGATTTGACGAGTGTGATGTCGTCGATAATTTTTGCCGTGTGCGGCAGCAGCTCGCTAACCCAAGCTCCCGATTGGCCGTATTGCTGAAACTTGAAAATCGAAGGAGCGACGGGCAGCGTCGACTGTCCGCTGGTCATTCCCGTAATGCGCTGCCCCATCCGGACGCTGGCCGGAAGGTCCACGCCGCGCTGCTTTTCCAGCTGCGGCTTGTAGTCGAACAGATCCTGCTGGGCAGGACCGCCCGACTGGTGCAGGAAGATCACCCGCTTCGCCTTCGGAGCGAAGTGCGGCAATCCCTGCAACCCGCCCGTGGCCGCCTGCGCCAGCGACGAAAACGCCGCGATCCCAAGTCCGGTAGCCGTGCGCGAAAACAACGCGCGCCGCGTCATGGCAAGTTCAAACTGCTTTTTCTCGCTCATTCCTTCGTCACCGTCTCATCGAGATTCAGAATCACGCTGGCCACCGTCGTCCACGCCGCCAGCTTGGCCGGATCGGCCTTGGCAGGGGCGGGCGATTCGCCGACCGCCAGAAGTTTCTGCGCTCCCTCTACATAGTTTTTGTAAACGCCGAGCTGCTCGTTCAACTGCGCCCGCAGAACTTTCGCCTCGCGAGGCTCGGCCGGCCGCGCAAGCACAGTCCGGAACATGTAGTCCAGCGGATCCGGAGCCGCGATGGCCTTCGCCGCCAAGGCTCGCGACGCCTCGACGAACGTCGGATCGTTCAGCAGGACAAGCGCCTGCAGCGGAGTGTTTGTCATCAGCCGCCGGGCCGCGCACTTCTCGCGATCCGGAGCGTCGAACGCCGCCAGGTTCGGCGGCGGAGCCGTCCGCTTCCAGAACGTGTACATGGAACGGCGATACAGCTTGTCGCCGTGATCCTGCACGTAGATCTGCGAAGAGAACGTGTCGCCATAAGCGATGTCTTCCCAAACGCCCTTCGGCTGGTACGGGTAGACGCTGGAACCGCCGATCTTTCCGTTCAGCAGTCCGCTGACGGCCAGAGCGTTGTCGCGAATCATCTCCGCCGGCATCCGGAAGCGCGGCCCGCGAGCCAGCAGGCGATTTTCCGGATCCTTCTCGATCAATTCCGGAGTGGCCTTCGAAACCTGGCGATATGCCGCCGAAAGCAGAATCTTCTTCTGCAGGGCTTTCACGTCCCAGTTCGACGCGACGAAGTCCGTCGCCAGCCAATCCAGAAGCTGCGGATGCGTGGGAAACTCGCCTTGGCTGCCGAAATCTTCCGCGGTCTTGACGATGCCGTAGCCGAAGATCATCTGCCAGAAGCGATTCACCGCGACGCGCGCCGTCAGTGGATTTTCCGGCGACACCACCCACTGCGCCAGACCCAAGCGGTTCTGCGGAGCGTCCTTCGGAAGCTGCGGCAAAAAGCTCGGAACTCCGGCGGTCACGGGAGTCGTCCCGTTGCGGTAGTCGCCGCGGGCCAGGATCTTGGTTTCGCGCGGGATGGCCATCTCCGACATCACCATCGTCGACGGCGTTTCCCACTGCAGGTCTTCCCGCTCTTTGTACAGGGCCTCCAACTCGCGATCGGTGTCGCGGATGGACTGCGGAGCGGCGTTTGCCAGGTAGTAATCGAGGATCAGGAATCGCTGTTCGCGATTCCGCTTCTCTGCCGGAACCTCCAGCGCCGTCCGGACCGGCTCTTCGACGCCGAGGATGCGGATTTCCTGGGCGGTCAACTCCTTGGCGAAGAAGCGCGGCTTCTCCAGCGTTCCGCGCTCGAACTTCTCCGGAACTTCAACCGTCGCCGCGGAGAATTCGATGGGTTTCTGATTTAGCCACACCTTGTTCCCGTTCAGAACAATGTGCATCCAATCGCCGGTGACAAAGTAGTCATTGCTGCGCGAAACCTGTCCGTTGCGATCCAGGTACAAGTACGACCCGCGGCGGTTGCGGCCGATGGCGTGCCCACCGTCGATCCACATTTTGGTGCCGCCGGCATCCAGGAACGTCGTCGGCTTGGTGTCCAGCCGGGCGCTCATCTTGATGCGCACGGAAGCAACCGGTCCGGAGGCGGCTTCGGCCGGGGGCGCGGACAGCTTCGCGTTGGCTTCCCAGCCTTGCCGCCGCTCCGGAATCAGGGCGTTGTCCATCCAGAATTCCAGCTCCGCGATGCGGCTGTTCAGCCGGTCGAGCCCGGTCTTCTGCGCAGCGTTAGGCAGCATCAGAAACGGCTGTGCGTTGCCTTTCTGGCCGTCCAGACCTTTTTCGCTGACGGTGTTGAAGAACGCGAAAAACCGGTAGAAATCGCGCTGCTTGATGGGATCGTATTTATGATCGTGGCACCGCGCGCAGCCCATTGTCAGGCCGAGAAACGCGGCAGACGTCGCTTCGACCCGATCGACGACGTATTCCGTCTGGTACTCCTCCGGAATGGCGCCGCCCTCGTAGTTGATCATGTGGTTGCGGTTGAACCCGGTGGCAATCAACTGTTCCTTCGAAGGCTTCGGCGTGAGATCGCCGGCAAGCTGGGCGACCATGAACCTGTCATAGGGCATGTTCCGGTTGAACGCCGAAATCACCCAATCGCGCCAAGGCCACATTTCACGGTGGGAATCGATGTGGAAACCATGCGTATCGGCGTAGCGGGAAATGTCCAGCCACTGCATCGCCATCCGCTCCCCATATTGTGGCGATGCCATCAGGCGGTCGATGACTTTCTCATAGGCGTTGGGCGAGGAGTCCGCCAGGAACGCCTTCAATTCCGCCGTGGTGGGAGGCAGCCCCGTCAGGTCGAACGTGACGCGGCGCAGCAGCGTGGCCTTACCGGCGGCGGGCGACGGCTTCAGATCTTCTTTTTCCAGCCGGGCCAGGATGAAGCGGTCGATTTCATTTTTCGGCCACGCGGTGTTTTTGACAGCCGGAATTTCCGGGCGCTTCGGGACCTCGTAGGCCCAGTGCGTATGATATTCGCCGCCTTGCTGAACCCAGGTTTGCAGCAGCTCAATCTGATGGGGCGTCAGCTCCGGAGTGCCGGGAGGCGGCATCCGAAGCGCCTTTTTTTCGTGAGAGATGCGCGTTAGAAGCTTACCCGATTCTAGAACTTTTTTAGCGCCATCGGCGGTATCCAGGCGAAGGTTCGCCATTCGTGTGCCTTCGTCGGGGCCATGACAGCTGAAGCAGCGATCGGAGAGAACGGGGCGAATATCGCGAATGAAGTCGATTTTCCTGTTCTGGGCAATCGCTGGGGCAAGGGCGATGAGGAAACAGGCTACAGCTTTCATCTTCGCCTTTATTATGTCACCTATATTAGAAGTTGCTAACCTGTCCGAGGATGAAAGTCCTTTCCTGTTCCCTGTTGATCGCGGCGGCCGCGTGGGCGCAACGGCCTCCCGCAGAACCGCCTTCGGAGCTGCTGTGGCCGAATGGCGCCCCCGGCGCGGTGGGTCAAGAAGACGCCGACAAGCCGGCGTTGACTCCGTGGCTGGTGAAAAACGGCAGCGGCCTGGCCGTCGTCGTGTGTCCGGGCGGCGGTTACGGTGGCCTGGCGATGGATCACGAGGGACGCCAGATTGCGGCGTGGCTGAATTCGCAAGGAATCGCGGCTTTCGTTCTGAAGTACCGGCTGGGACCCCGCTATCGTCATCCGGCTCCGCTGCAGGATCTGCAGCAGGCGATCCGGACGGTGCGGCGGCGGGCGAAGGAATGGAACGTCGACCCGGCACGTTTGGGCGTGTGGGGATTTTCGGCGGGCGGCCACCTGGCGTCCACGGCGGCGACGCACTTTGCAGCTCCGGGCACGCGGCCGGACTTCGCGATTCTCGCCTATCCGGTGATCACGTTCACAAATGAAGAGTTCGTTCACAAAGGCTCGCGGAAGAATTTGTTGGGGGATTCGCCCGGCTCCGATCTGAAGGAGGATCTCTCGACGGAGCTTCGGGTGACGCGCGAGACTCCGCCGACATTCCTGTTTCACACGTCGGAAGACAAGGGCGTGCCGCCGGAGAACTCGATCCTGTTCTACATGGCGTGCCGGAAGGCGGGCGTGCCTGTGGAGATGCACATTTACGAGAAAGGTCCGCACGGTGTAGGGTTGGGGGCGACGGATCTTGCGCTATCGAGTTGGCCGGCTCGTCTGGCAGACTGGCTGCGGCGGCGGTAAGCCATTAGCGGTGGGCGTCCCGGCGATTGCGGATGCAGAGGATGGTGAGGGTGGTGGCGTTATTGACGCGGAGGGCTAGGCCTTTATCGAGAGCGGCCAAGTCTTTGAGGGCCGCCTCAGTCCATTCAATTTCCACCTACTCCAGCCCGAGTTTGCGCATGGCTTCGGAGTGAGGAATGCCCTTTCCGCCGCTCTGCTGTAGCCAAGTCCTGGCTTCCGCGATGGCGGCTTTCGTCATCGGTTTCGGGCTCATCGTCGAACGCAGCGTTTCGTAGCGCGGCGGCGGCGGGATCGACAATGGATTCCAGGAACTGTACCAAGCCGGAAAGTTGTGTTTCAGGCATGCGGTCAATCAACTGGTGGGCATGCTGGCGGGTATCGCTCATCGCTAGGAACCTCTTTCAGTCTACCGGCTGAAGCGCATCTTCTCCAAACCAATACCTTGCAGTCAACGAGTGCGCCGGCGGCGGTGAGGCAAGGATCTACGGCAGGAGTTTGCCGTCGCGAACCAGCGTGCGCTTTCCTACGGTGACGGTAGCGTTGGGGAAGAAGAACCAGCGGCGGAAGCCGCCGGCACGGATGGCCCCACCCAGCTCTTCGTTATCGCCGAGGCTCATACGGACCATGCCGGCGCCGTAGGCGAAATACGGCAGAATGCGGCCCTGCCTGGGGATGAGGCGGGGGTTAAAGCCGAGCCCGAATTCGCGAAATCGCAGCGCGGCGCCGCCTGCTTTCTGGAGCTCGATTTGTACGGCGGCCAGGCCTTCGCTGGCGATCATGCTGGAGACTTTGCCGTCTTTGAATTCGACGCGAAGTCCCTTCACCACCTGGGTACCGAAGCGCGCTTCCGGCATCACGATGGTCCCGCTGGCGGTCTCTTCGACCGGCGCGACGCGGAGCACACCGGCAGGCAGCTCAATCTCGCGATCGACGCGTACCTTGGCGTTCTGCATCCGGAAGGCCGTGGCATCGCCGTTCTGGCGATTGAAGGGGCGATCCCGAATCTCGAAGCGGATGTCGGTTCCTTCGGACGTAGTCACGCGGACCGGTCCGGACGACAGCAGCTTTGCCGCCTTCTCCTGACGCGCCGCCAGCGCCTTGTAGTCGATCTTCAGCGCAGATCCGTACATGGCGTCGAGGCGCGGTGTGTGCTGGCCCGGCAGGCCGTCTGCTTCGACGCTGCCCTGGTCCCAATGGAAATGAACCTGGCGGTGCGTGCCGCCCATATCCGTCCAACGCGCGATATCGCGGGTTTCCTCCGGCGTGATCTCGCGAAGGGCTGTGCGGAACGGAAGCCACAGGAAGACGTCGGCGTTCGACAGCAGCTCGCGAAACGACGCGCCCTGGCGGGGCTGGCCTTTCAGCGAGTACTCGGTCATGACGGAGACGGCTCCGGCGCGCTTGATCTGCATGTCGAGGATCTCGATCATGTTGTCGAAATAGCCGGGGTCTCGCGGGATGACGACCAGCTCGCCGGGCTTCAGTTTCAGAGCACGGAGGATGGTATCGGCTTTCTCGAAGTCGCTGGCCTGGGCGAAGGCCGAAACACCGAGCAAACCCAGGAGCAGCAGGCGCATCAGCGATCGCGCTCGGTGACGAGTTCGGTGACAGTGGCCAGTGCGTGCTGGTAGCGGGACTCCGGAAATCCGGCGATCAGCGCGCGGGCACGGTCGGTGAAGAACTGAGCGCGCTCCCTGGCACGCTCCAGCCCACCACGCTCCGTAATGAATTCCTGAATGCGGGAGAGGGGAACGCGGGAATAGTTTCCGTCGCGGAGGACGGTTTCGACCAGCTGACGTTCCTGCGGAGTTGCCGCTTCCAGCGCGTAGATGACCGGAAGGGTTACTTTGCCTTCCTGCAGGTCATTGCCGACGGGCTTGCCGAGCACTTTCTCGCGTGCCGTGAAATCGAGCATATCGTCCACCAATTGGAACGCCATGCCGAGATTCCAGGCGAAATCGAGCAGGCGCGACTCCTGTGCGGCATCGGCTTCACCGGCGACGGCTCCTAGTCGCGCACAGGCGGCGAAGAGAGCCGCCGTCTTGCGGTCGATCAGCTCCATGTAGTCGGTTTCGGAAACGTCGATTCGTCCGATGCGCTGGAGCTGGATCAGCTCGCCTTCGACCATCATCTGGGTGAGGGAGATCAGGATATCGAGAACGTGGAAATTACGCAGCCGGAGGGCGACCTGGAACGCCTGCATGTACATCCAGTCGCCCGCCAGGACGCTGGCGTGATTTCCCCAGATGACATTTGCGGAAGGACGGCCGCGGCGGGTGGTGGCGGTGTCGATGACGTCGTCGTGGACCAGCGTGGCCGCGTGGATCATCTCGACGACGGCTGCGAGGTGGATGGCGCTTTTGCCGGGCTCCTGGAAGAGGCGGCAGGCGAGCAACAGCAGGGTGGGACGGATGCGTTTGCCGCCGGCGGAGTGGAGATAGCGGCTGATTTCGGCGATCTGTTCGACCGATCCGATGCACTCCTCGTTGATGAATGTCTCGACCTTTGCCAAGTCGTCCGAGACGAGGCGATGAATTTCGGCCGCACTTAGCGCCGCACCGAACTTACCGAATGCCATTGGAATCCTTCAGTCTAGCGAAAACAGCCGGTGGAAATTGCCGCTCGTGACCCGGTCGACCTCGGCTGCGGTGGAATTTCGCAGCTCCGCCAGGCGGGCGGCGGTGTGGACCATCAGCGCCGGTTCGTTGCGTTTGCCCCGTTTTGGGACGGGCGCCAGGTAGGGGGCGTCGGTTTCCAGCAGCAGGCGATCGTCCGGGGCCATTGCGGCGGCGGCGTGGATTTCGACGGCCTTGGGGAAGGTGAGGACTCCGCCGAAGGCGAGGTGGAGGTTCATGTTGAGGGAGCGCTCCGCCTGGGCGGGTCCACCGGAGAAACAGTGCATGATTCCCTGCCCCCGCCAGTGACGCTCGAGAATGTCGAAGGTATCGTCCCAGGCTTCGCGCGTATGGATGACGATGGGCTTGCCGAGTTCTTCGGCGAGGCGAAGCTGGGCGATGAAGACATCGCGCTGGACGTCGCGGGGCGCGAAATCGTAATGGTAGTCGAGGCCGATTTCCCCGATGGCGACAACTTTGGGGTGCCGGGCGCGCTGGCGAAGCCGATCGATGAAGCCATCAGTGGCTTTTGCCGCTTCATGCGGGTGAACTCCGGCGCTGCCGAGGAGCGAGGGGTGACGGTCGAGAAATTCGGCCGGAGCGTCGATGGTGAGCATCGTATGGATGCCGGCATCCAAGGCGGACTGGATGACGGCATCGACATCGGACTGGAATGCCGGGTCGTCGAGGTGGCAGTGGGAGTCGATCACTTCAGCCGCGCGCCGACGGGCACGTCTTCGAGAAATCCAGCCAATACAGGCGAGCCGCCTTCGAGGGAGGCTGCGACGACCATTCCCTGGGACTCCAGCCCACGCATCTTGCGGGGAGCGAGATTGGCGACGACAACGACCTTGCGATTGATGAGTTGTTCCGGCTTGTAGTGCTGGGCGATTCCCGCGAGGATGGTGCGCGGCTGCGCTTCGCCGAGGTCGATTTTGAGGTGAAGCAGCTTGTCGGCTTTGGGCACCGGTTCGGCGGAGAGGACCAAGCCTACGCGCAGGTCGACTTTCGCGAAATCGTCGATGGAGATGAAGCCATTGGCTTCGGGAGCCGCAGCGGGTTTCGGTTCTTCTTTTTTACCGAGCAATTCGGCTTGACGGGCCAGCTCTTGTTTTTCGAGTTCCTGCATTTTGGGTATGACTTCTTTGGCGTCGGCACGGGGGAAGACGGCGGTGAGATCGGCGCCTTCCAACTGTTGAGAAATTTTCGCCGCAGATTCGGGCATGACTTGGGCAATCGCCTGGTTGATCTGTTCGACGGCGGTGAGGCAGTTGGTGAGGACTTCTTCGAGCTTTTCGCGATTTCCGGACTTTGCCAGTTCCCAGGGCTTCTGTTCGACGATATAGCGATCCATGCGGGCGATGACGCTCCAAACGGCGTCCAGGCCGCGGTGAAACTCCAGGCGGTCGAAGGCTCGCCGCTTTTCGCCGGTCATTTCGTCCAGCAGCACGGTGATCTCGGGCGTGGCTCCCCGGCGAGGCTGGACATTGTATTGCCGGGCCATCGTCAGCACTCGGGAGACGAGGTTGCCGATACCGTTGGCGAGGTCGGCGTTGTAGCGGGTGACCAGAGCGTCGAAGGAGAAGTTACCGTCTCCCCCGAAGGGAATCTCACGAAGGAGGAAATACCGGAGCGCATCGGCTCCCAGGACGTTCTGGATGGGAGTGGCGCGAACGATGTTGCCCTTGGACTTCGACATTTTGTCGTTGTCGAAAAGCAGCCAGCCGTGGGCGAAGACTCCGCCGGGGAGTTCCCATTTGTCCGGTTCGGCTTCGGCTGCCGCCATCAGAAACGCGGGCCAGTAGATGGCGTGGAAGCGAAGAATCTCCTTGCCGATCAAGTGGAGATTTGCCGGCCAGAGTTTCTGTTCGCGTTCCTGCGCAGCGGTGTAATAGGCCATCAACGCGTCGAACCAGACGTAGAAAACCTGACCGGGCGAGTCCGGGACGGGGATGCCCCATTTCACCGTGGAGCGGGAGATGGAAAGATCCTTCAGGCCGCCTTCCTGTTTGAGGAACGACAGGACTTCGTTGCGGCGAATCTCGGGGCGGCACCATTCGGGATTGGCTTCGTGGAAATCGATCAGCCGCTGCGTGAATGCCGAGAGCTTGAAGTACTGGTTCTCTTCGGTGATCTGCTCCAGCGGGCGTCCGCAGTCCGGGCAAGGATCGCCCGGCTTGGCGTCGGTGACGTAGAGCTCGTCATTGAAGCAGTACAAGCCGGAGTAGCTGCCGGAATAAATGTAGCCGGCGTTCTTGCAAGCGGCGTAAAGCTCGCCGACATACTTGGCATGTTTCGGGTCGGTGGTCCGCTGGAAGAAATCGTAATTGAGCCCGAACTCGTCCCACGTGCGCTTGAATGCGCCCGCGATCAGGTCGGTGAACTCTTTCGGCTGTTTGTTCTGCGCGGCCGCGGCGCGTGCGATTTTCTGGCCATGCTCGTCGGTGCCGGTGGTGAGGAATGCGGGACTGCCGGAGGCGCTTTTCCAGCGTTTGATCACGTCCGCCGCAATCGTCGTGTAAGTGTGGCCGATGTGCGGTGCGGCGTTCACATAGTAAATCGGCGTTGTCAGGTAATAGGGCTTCGGGTCGCTCATGTTGGGGCTAAGGACGATAGGCGACGGTGGCCGCCGCGATGACATCTTTCAACGGGACGTTGTGCTGTTCCGCCAGGCGCTTGCAGTCTTCATACTCCGGAGCGGCACCGGTGGGGGAGATTTTCACGCGGACTTTTCCCCAGGGAGTTGTGACTTCGACCAGCTCCCGCTCCTGCACGCGGCGCTCGGCGGTATAGATTCGCAGGCCCAGCGTTGTCGTTTCGGCGAAGACGAGCTCGGCCAGACGCTCCTGATCTTCGGGTTTGGCGATGACTCGGAGCAACGAACCGGGACGGCCTTTTTTCATCTGGATCGTTTCGAGAGACGCATCCAGCGCTCCGGAGGCCATCAGCCGGTCGATGGTGTAGGCGAGGATCTGCGGCGTGGCGTCGTCGATGTTGGCCTCAATCACGCTGACGGTTGTCGCTTCGGAGGCGCGCTTGGATTCGCCGACGAGGATCCGGAGGAGATTCGCCTGGAGCGGAAAGTCTTTATCTCCGGCTCCGAACCCGGTGCTGGCGAGATTCATCGCCGGCATGGAGCCGAAAGATTGAGCCAGGGCGGCGGCAATCGCCGCGCCGGTGGGAGTGGTCAATTCCACCTGCGGACCTTTGGAGTAGACGGGCTTGCCTTTCAACAGAAGCGCGGTGGCGGGAGCGGGAACGGGCATGACTCCGTGCTCGGCGGTGACCGTGCCGCCGCCCACATTGACAGGCGAGCAGTGCACGGCTTCGATTCCGAGCAGGTGGAAACCCAGCGCCGCTCCGACGATGTCGCAGATGGAATCCACGGCGCCGACTTCGTGGAAATGCACGCGGCGGAGATTGACTCCGTGGACCTGCGCTTCCGCCTCTCCCAGAACGGTGAAGATTCGCGTCGCCGTAGCCTGGACTGGAGCGGGCAGCGGAGCCTTTTCGATCATCTCCACGATGTCTTCCAGGTGCCGATGCTTGCTCTGGTTTTCGGGCGGCTGGACGTTGAATTTCGTGCCGGCTATCCCTTTGCGTTTGGTTTTTTCCACACCGAAGGTCGCTCCGGTATTCAGGGAGTCCAGCCCCCGGAGAATTGCCGGCGCGTCGGCTCCTGCGTCGATCAGAGCACCGACGGTCATGTCGCCGGCGATGCCTGAATACGCATCCAGATAGCAAATCTTCATCGTGGAAACCCTATTATCGCAGCGTTGGTCCAGATGGCGGTTCGCGGGGGGTTACAAATGGCCCAACCCGCTTTCCTCCGGTCGCGGCTGCCTGCTCCTGGGGTCAGGCGATGAATTGGCGCAGGAAGCGGGCGCTTTGGATCAGGGCGGCCTTGCGCGACTCCAGAGAGCCTTCAAAGGCGCGGTCTTCCACCTCGATGCAGATCGGGCCGCTGTAGACCTCGACCAGTGTTCCCATAAATGCGGTCCAGTTGACATCGCCGAGGCCGGGGAGCTTCGGGGTGTGGAACTCGTTCGGAAACGCCAGCAGGCCGACTTCATTCAGGCGATCGCGATCCAGGCGGACGTCCTTGGCGTGCATGTGGTGCAGACGGGGCTGAAACTCCCGCAGAACCTTCACATAGTCCATCAACTGGAAGACGAAATGCGACGGGTCGAAATTGAGGCCGAAGTTTTCGTGAGGAATGTCTTCGAACATTCGCCGCCAGATGCGAGGAGACGAAGCCAGGTTCTTGCCGCCCGGCCACTCATCTTTGGTGAAGGACATGGGGCAGTTTTCGATGCCGATCTTGATTCCGTTGTCGGCGGCGAACTGGATCAGCGGCTTCCAGGTGGCGAGGAACCGCGGCCACTGGTCGTCGACGGTCTTGGTCCAGTCGCGGCCGACGAAGGTGGTGACCACTCCGACGCCCAGCCGCCGGGCGCCGGAGATGACTTTCTTCAGATGCTCGGCGTAGATTTTGGCTTCCGCTTCGTCGGGGGTCAGGGGGTTGGGATAGTAGCCCAAGCCGCTGATGGCGACTCCGGTTTCGGCGACGATTTTCTGGATCTCCGCCACTTCGGCGTCACCCAGGTTCGCCACGTCGATGTGCGTGACTCCGGCGTAGCGCCGCTCCGCTTTGCCTTTCGGCCAGCACATCACCTCCACGCAATCGAATCCGGTTTGCTTGGCAAAGGTGAAGACTTCTCCGAACGAAAGATCAGGCAGGATCGCGCTGACAAATCCGAGTTTGAGCATAGAAACGATGCTATCGGATCAGCCGAGAAGGAATTTCGTGAACTCGTTTTCGCCGTGAACGTCGGTGAGACGCTGGTCGCGGCCCTGGTAGAAGTACGTCAGGCGCAGGTGATCCATGCCGAGCATGCGGAGGATCGTCGCGTTGACGTCGTGGCAGAGGACGGGATTCTCCGCCGGGCGCAGGCCGAAGTCGTCAGTCGATCCGTGGACACGGCCGCCTTGGACGCCGGCTCCGGCGAACCACATGGAAAATGCGTAGGGGTGGTGATCGCGGCCATTGCGGCCTTCGGCGAGCGGCGTGCGGCCGAACTCGCTGCCCCAGATGACGAGGGTGGAATCGAGCAGGCCGCGGCTCTTGAGATCTGTCAGCAGGCCGGAGATCGCCTTGTCTGTTTTCGCGGCCATGCGGGTGTGGGAGCCGACCAGATCGTTGTGAGCGCCGTCCCAATCGTCGCCCAGGTGGGTGCCGGAATAGAGCTGGACGAAGCGGACTCCGCGCTCCACTAAACGTCTTGCTAACAAGCATTTGCGGCCGAAATCATCACCTATTCCTTCATCGATGCCGTAGAGCTTGCGCGTGGCATCGGATTCCTGGCTGATGTCGACGGCTCCGGGGGCGGCGGCTTGCATCCGGAAGGCGAGTTCATAGGACGCGAGGCGAGCTTCGAGGTCCGAATCGTGGGGGCGCGACTGGAGGTGGCGCTTGTCGAGCTGTTGGACAAAATCGAGCGTTGCCTGCTGCTCCTTGCCGCTGATTCCTTCGGGAGTGGCGAGGTCGAGAATGGGGCTCTTGCCGGCGCGGAACTGCGTACCCTGGTAGACGGCGGGGAGGTAGCCGGCGCCGTAGCCCTGGGGGCCGCATTTCATCGCTCCGTCGGTCATGACGACGAAGGCGGGGAGATCGCGATTTTCGCTACCCAATCCGTAGACGATCCAGGAGCCGAGGCAAGGCTTGCCGGGGAACTGGGAGCCGGTGGCCGTGAGGTACATCGCCGGAGCGTGATCGAACGCGTCGCTGGTGCAAGAGCGGACGAAGGCGAGCTCATCGGCGTGGGACGCCATATGGGGGAACAGGTCGGAGATTTCGATGCCGGATTGCCCGCGCGGGCGGAACTGCCAGGAGCTGCCCCGGGCGAGGGCCTTGGTGAAATCGATACGGCTGGTCTTCAGGCCCTTGACGAAGTCGGCGGGCAGCGTTTTGCCGGAGTATTTCGCGAGCTGAGGCTTCGGGTCCCAGGTGTCGACGTGGCTGACTCCGCCGTGCATGTAGAGGTAGATAACGGCCTTGGCCTTCGGAGCGGCGTGAGGCTGTTTAGGTGCGAGCGGATCGGACACGGCCGCCATGGCGGGCGAGAGCAGCGACGATGCCGCAACGGCTCCAAATCCGAGGCCGGCCGAGGCCAGCAGTTCCCGCCGCGATCTAATCGACATAAAGAAACTCGTTCGTATTCAGAAGTCCGCGGATCAGCTCCGCGGCCGCCGCATTGCGGCTGCCTCCATTTTGGCTCTGGGTCTTCAGAAATTCCAGGGCCAGATGCTGTTCGTCCGCAGCGGGTTTGCGCGCGAAGATTGCGCTCCATGCCGCCTGGATCAACTGGTCGCCGACAGGATATTTGGCCGCGAGGTCCGTTCCGAAGCGGCGCGACTGCTCTACAGCGAGGGTGCCGTTGAGGAGCGTCAGCGACTGCGGGGCGGTGGTGCTGGAGTCGCGGCGCGGGCAGGTGAGCATCGAGTCAGGAGCGTCGAAGACTTCCATCATCGGCGTTCGGAACGTCCGTTTCTGGATCATGTAGACGCTGCGGCGCGTGAACAAAGTGGTATCGGAATTCACCACCCAGGCGTTGGCCGGCGGCTGGCTGAGATTCGTCAACTCCTCCTGAGAAAGGGGAGCGACGACGGGCGTTCCGCCCATTTTCATGTTGAGCGCTCCGGTGGCGAGGAGGACGGAGTCGCGAATCTCGTCGGCGCTGAGCCGCCGGCGGGAGAAGTGCGAGAGATAGAGATTCTGAGGATCGCGCTCCGTTGCCTCAGCAGAGGAATTCGCTCCTCGCTGGTAGGCGGCGGAGTTCATGACCAACCGGTGAATATGCTTCATCGACCACTGATTCGACATGAATTCAGATGCCAGCCAGTCGAGCAGCTCGGGATGAGTGGGCTTTCCGCTGCGGGTACCGAAATCGCTGGGAGTGGCCACCAGACCGCGACCGAAATGGTATTGCCAGATCCGATTCACCATCACCCGGGCCGTCAGAGGATTCTCCGGATCGGCGATCCAATTCGCGAGCGCCGTCCGCCGTCCGGTTGTGGGAGTCAGCGGGATGGGCCCGGTCGTCTCGCGTTTTTCGGCCGGCGGGGGAACCTGACCGCCGCCCAGGATCGAAAACCAACCCGGCTGGACTTCGCGCTCCGGATGGCCGCTCCGCGCGGGGATAAACGTCTTGGGAGAGACATTCCAGTAATCGGTGATTCCGCAGGAAAACGGTTTTGGCCCGTAGTTGGCGAACATCTGCACCAGCTTTTTTTCGACGTTGTGCAGGTTGTCGCGCTCGGCGGGACTCATGCAGGCGCGAACGTCGTCGTCGCGCACCTGGGCGTTTTTCTGGTATTCGGTTGCCAGCACACGCTGCTTTTCGGTGCGGCTGGCGTCGTCGGCGCGGAGGGCTTCCTGCACGTCCGGTGGAAGTTGGGACAGCTTCGCCTCAAACAGCTCTTTCCTGCACCGCCCTTGCGCGGTGCGAATCTGATCGGCGTATTCTCGCAGCTTCCATTCGCGGGTCATCTCTCCCGTATCCCAGGACAGGGAAGGCAGCCGAGCCAGGGCGATTTTGGTTTTCTGCGCGGGCGCGAAGATCGCGCGAATCCGGTAGTGGTCTTCCTGGGAGATCGGATCGAACTTGTGGTCGTGACAGCGGGCGCAGCCGGCGGTCAGTCCAAGAAAGACGGCGGAGGTGGTATCGACGTAATCGGTGAGGATTTCCTCGCGGTTGATGTCTTTCTGATCGGGATAGAAGTCGCGGTTGGGACCGACGCAGTAGAGCCCGGTTCCGGTGATGGAGACGGGGTCTTCCGGATAGAATTCGTCACCGGCGATCTGTTCGCGGATGAAGCGGTCATAGGGCTTGTCGCTGTTGAACGATTCAATCACGTAGTCGCGGTAGCGCCAGGCGTCGTGAATGTAGGGGTCCAGCTCAAATCCGGCGGTGTCGGAATAGCGGACCAGATCGAGCCAGTGGCGTCCCCACTTTTCGCCGTAGTGCTTGGAGGCGAGCAGGCGGTCTACCAGTTTGGGCCAGGCATCGGGAGATTTGTCTTCGGCGAACTCCGCGATTTGGGCGGCGGTAGGAGGCAGACCCCACAGATCGAGATACGCGCGGCGTGCCAGAGTGGCGCGATCGGCGGCGGGAACCGGGGGAAGCTTTTGCGCCGCCAGCACGGCATCGATGAATGCGTCCACTTGAGCGCTGGTGCCGGCGGCCCCTTCCGGCCGCTTCACTTTCTGGAATGCCCACCAATTGGAAACCGGTCCCTTCGATACCGGAACGGTGTCCGGCCACACCGCGCCCGCATCGATCCAGGACTTGAGGATTTCGATCTCCGGATCGGCCAGCGGTTTTGCCGGTGGCATGGCGGGACTGGTCTTGCGCAGGACCGCCTGGATGAGGCGGCTTTCGGAAGACTTACCGGGGACGAGCGCCGATCCTCGCGTACCGCCCTTTAACGCCGTCTCGCGGGAGGAGAGATCCAGGCCGGACATCGCGACGTCTTTGGTGTGACATTGCAGGCAGTTGGCGCGCAAGACTTCCAGCGCCCTGGTGGGATCGGCATCGGCAGCGTGAACTGCCAGTGCCGCCGAAAGTGCGAACAGCCACCGCGTCATGAAGCCTTTTGCGCAGCCCGCCCCGGATTGTTGACGATTGCGTGAACTTCCGCCATTACATTTTCCGGCTCAAAAACAGATTTCCAGTCCGGCTGGAACAATTTCTTCTTACCACGATCGATGGCAAGCAGGGCGCCGTCGGAAAACGGGGAACCGATGTAGCCGAACAGGATTCCGATGTTGACCTTGATGTGGCCGAGAATGAACTCGCGCGCGGCCTCTTCCGGAACGCCGCGGCGGGCTGCTTCGTCGATGGCTTCGCGAATGACAGTCATGCAGGTGGCGGCGACGGTTTCGGAAAGCGCGGGTTCGAGGATGGCCATCTGTTCGACGGTGACGCGATAGGAATTCATGACCGGGGCGAACATTTCCCGGCAGATGCTTTCGCCGAGGGCGTAGTTTTCTTCCGGGCCCTGCATGAGCGCGCAGACGATGTGCTGCTTGGCAGCGATTCCTCCGAAGAAGTCCATTTGCGCGGCCGGTTCCGTTTCATCGTGGATGACCGGAGGATGGCACGGGTGGGTGATGAAGTAGCAGATGTCCGGGCGCGCGGGAAGCTGGCCGCCGTGCGGGGCGGCAGGGTCCAGACAGATCACCATGGCTCCGGATTTGAGACCGGGCACAATGGCGGGGGCGACTTTGCCGATGGCCGAGTCGGGCAGGGCGAGAATCGCCACACCGGCCTGGGCCACCGCTTCGTGGTGAGGCGTAGTTTTGAAGCCGCGCTCCTCCAGACGCTGAACGCCCGCGGGAGCCACCTCGACGTAGAGAACGTTGTGGGGAGTCTTGCGGAGATTCCCGGCGATGCGGCAACCCATTTTGCCGCCGGCGCCGAAGATAGCGATGGTCTTGGAAGTGGAATCGGACATGGACGGACTGCATCATATCACGCTGGTATGCTGAGTATCCATCCTGCCGCTTTTGACTTCGCCGAAGAGCCGGGGCCCGCCGACCTGGCCGCCCTTGAGCAGAATTTCGAGGGGTTCGCCGGCGGCTCTCCAGGCCCGGCAGAGGGGAGACCCGGGAGCCATGGGGCGGATCATGCGGAGGGCCCGGATTTGCAGGGCGCGGGAGGCCTGGCCGGAGGTATCGCCGCCGGCGATGACACAGCGCCGGACGCCGGAGCGTTCCACCAAAGAGGACGCGAGCTCGCCGAGTTTTTGCCCGAGAGCGTTTCCGAACGATGCTCCGCCGTCGATCTTCATGGGGGAATCGGGACCGAAGGCGGTATAGGCGACGACACTTCTTCCGGCCTGGAGTCCGGCGAGGGTCTCTGCCAGGACGCGCTGCTGTTCGGCGGACTGCTCCACCAGCTTCCGCGCATCGATCGCTACTCCCTGGAAGCCGTGGGCCTGGGACCAGGCGATCTGTTCCGCCGTTCCGGGCGAGCAACTGCCGGAGACAACCAGAAGGCGATCCACTTCTCCGGCGCCGGGAATGGAGGGGGCCGGAGGAATCAGGTTTTCGGAACGCCAGTAGGCGGTGAGGGAGTATTCGATGCCCGAAGATCCAGCGACGAACGAACCCTGCGGCTGACGCGATTGCCAGAGGCAGGCGCCGATAGCGGAAAGGTCGGAATTGTCGAGAGTGTCGAAGAGAACAACCGGCGCCGCGGACTGCTGCGCCTGTTGATAGTCCGCCAGCGCGGTGCCGCGACGGAGCTGGAGCAGGCCGATGTGCGCGACCCGAAGAGAAGTCTGCTGCCGCAGGTGCAGGCGCAGGTCCGCTTCAGCCATCGGAGTGATGGGATGCCGCGACATGGTGGGGTGGCGGTCGATGCGGAAGATTTCGCTTCCGGCGGCGGCGTAGAGATTTCCGAAGGCGACATAGCGCCGGAGGGCGGGCGCTCCTACGACGAGCGGCACGGTGGCGGTTTCGAAAACTTCACGCCCGATTTCGATGGCGCGGCCGATACTCCCGGCGTTGGGGGAGCTGTCGAAGGTAGAGCAGACCTTGTAATGAAACAGCGGCGCGCCGAGACGGCGCATGGCCTGAAAGATGGGCGCGAGATTTTCCGACATCCAGGAGGGGCTTTGGCTGCGGCTGATGCCCGCCACTCCGGCGGCGCGGCAATCGGGAAATTGTGCCAGATCCTCCGGCGCGGGGGGCGCGAGAAACAGGACCGTGGGGACTCCCTCGATGGTGAGGGCTTCCATGACGTCGGTGGAGCCGGAGAAGTCGTCGCCGTAATAGGTGAGGAGAAGGTCGCTCATGCGGCGTACTTTTCAAGAGCCTGCTTCAATTCAAGGTGCGACTCCGCGTGGCGGTCGAGAGGGATGCCGGCCATGGCCGCCTCCCAGGCCTGCCGGATGGCTCGCACTCCGGCGGCGGGGCCGGCGGGATGGGCCATCAGTCCGCCGCCCGCCGCGAAGATCAAATCGGCGGAATGCAAACCTTTCCAGGTATCGGGAACCTGACGGACAGTCTGGCCGGAGGAGAAGACGGGCATCACTTCGCAGCCCGGGGCCGGCGAATCGAACATGGGAGTGAGGCACTCCCGGGCGGAGGCGAGCACGGATGCGCCGTCCTCGCAGAATTTGTTGCGGAGTCCGTTGACGTGCATGTGATCGGCGCCGGCGAGGCGCCAGAACTTCTGGTAGGCGAGGTAGCTCATACCGATGAAGGGAGAACGCTGGTACATTCCCCAACCGTTGCGATGGGCGTGAATGGGGAGCTGCGAGAATTTCCGGAGGTGCGCCAGTCCGGGCAGGCCGACGCTGTTCAAGCTGACCATGACGCAGGTGCCGCCGGCATTCCGGACGGCGTCGTGGCGGCGCAGCATGTCGTCGATTTCGCCGGTGATGTTGAAGGCGAACATCACCTTCCTGCCGGTCCGGTCCGCGTGGCGATTGAGCACTGGCAGGACGGCTTCCAGTCGAGCGGAGAAGGGACAATGCGGACCGTCGGCCTGCAGCTCGTCATCCTTGATGAAATCGATGCCGCCTTCGGCCAGTTGGGCGACCAGGTCCGCCGTGGCATCGGGAGAAAGACCGACGCTGGGCTTGATGATGGTGCCGACGAGAGGGACGCCGGTGACGCCGGCGAGGCGGCGGGTCCCTTCGACCGCGAACTGGGGGCCCTGGTAGGCGGCAGCGAATTCGGCGGGCAGGACGAGGTCCATCAGCTTCAATCCGGAGAACTGGCGGAGCTCGAACAGATTTCCGGCGACGGTGGCCCAGAGATTGGGCAGCGACGGCCCCATGTTGGCAAGCGGCCAGGAGACGACGAGGTCTGCGCGGCGCCAGCGCGGGTTAGTTTGGCCTTTGGGAACGCCGGCGCCGGGAAGCGACGGAACGCCGGCGGTATCGAGCGGACGGAGCGATTCGATGCGCGCTCCGGAGGCGGCGCGCAGCTCGCCGGTTTCGCCGGGCACGGCGAGAAATGTTCCGCTGGACTGCTCTCCGGCGAGCGAGGCGGCGGCGTCTTCGAGAGGCCAAGCGGATTCCATCCAATACCGCGCATAAATCCTGCCGGGCGCTTGGGGAACCAGCCCGAATACTTGTCTTTCTGCCATTTGGGAACGCCGAGTATAGCAAAGGGTTCGAGTGGGAGCGGTACTCAGGGGGAGCGGGACAAAAAACAAATTACTACGAATTTGTTTTTGTTTGCCTTTTGCAGATATCGAAAGTACGATGAAGGTTCAAGCATCGGAATTCACTATGTGGAATCGAAAAAAAGAAGAGGAGCCGCCGCGTCCGGCATACCAGCCTACTCCGCCGCCGCAGCAGGCGGCCATCCCAGCGCAAGGAGCGTCCATGTCTTCACCCGTATTTCGTCCCGAACCTGAGCCGGCGCGGAGCCAGGCTACGATCGGCAAGAACGTCACCATCACCGGCCAGATTTATAGCCGGGAAGATCTCTTCGTCGACGGTGAAGTGGAGGGGTCTATCGAGCTTGCGGAAAGCAAGCTGACAATCGGGCCGAGCGGCAAGGTGAAAGCGGGAGTCCATGCCCGCGAAGTGATCATCATCGGCGCGGTGGAGGGGAATGTCGAAGCGACGGAAAAAGTCGAAATCCGCAAGGATGGCCGCCTGAAGGGCGACATTAAGACATCACGCATTGTGATCGAAGACGGGGCGGTCTTCAAAGGAGCGATCGACATCGTCAAATCGGAGCCGAAATCCGCCGCTCCCGCGCCACCGAAGCCCCAGGCTGCCGCCGCTGCCGTAGCCACACCGCCCGCACAAGAAATAAAACGGTAGTATCGCCCTGCGTTGCGGGGCGAGCGTGATCATGTTCAGGGACGCCTTGAAGGCATTATTTAGCCGGCCCGCCCCCGGTCGATTCGACGGCGGCGCGGCCATCGTTCCGCCCCCGCCCGCTCCTCGCGCGGCACGCCCGCTGCCGGAGCCTTCCGTCCGCAACAGTCTGGCCCTGGAGCAGTTCTTTGCCAGCCTGGAGGGACAGGACGGTCTTCGGATTCTCGATTTATCGGGCGCCAGCCAGGCAAACATCAACTTCGTTCTTCAGTACGGCCATCATCTGTACTGCGAGGATCTGATGGCCACGCTGCAGGAAGTCTTCGGGGACGATGCTTCTGAAGAATTCTATGCGCGCCAGGCGGACGAAGATCTGATGGAGCGTTTTCTTTCCCAGACTTTCGCCAGCCTGCAGGGACCGTTCGACGGAGCGCTGGTGTGGGACACAATGCAGTTTCTGCAGCCACCGCTGCTGGACCATGCAATCGGGCATCTGCACCGGCTGCTGGAACCGAACGCCTACGTATTCGCGTTTTTCCATGCCGATGAGAAACGGCGATGGATCCCCGCCAGCTCCTACCGCATTGAGGGCGCCCGGACGATGCGGGTGATCCCGCGCAGCTGGAGGCCGGCGAACCATATCTTCACCAACCGGATGCTGGAACGGACATTCGCCGATTTTCAGTCGACGAAATTTTTCCTGACCCGGGATCATGTCCGCGAGCTGATGGTCCGCCGCTAGGCATCCCTGCCGCACTCTGCAATTGGCGATTGCCGTGCGAGTTGTTCGCACGGTGGCACCGCTGAGAAGAAATCGGGCACCAAGCAGGAAGCGCGGACTCGCGGTCAATTTTGAGCGGGATCCCAAACGGCGGGTAGGACAACTCTCCGCCGCCGGCGATCCACCGATGACCCAGCGACAGAACGCGCGGGCCGGTTATTCGCGGCTCTCGTCGGATGAAACAGCGAGCGGAAGCGGCAAGGCCACAACGATCGGCTCTCCGGGCTTTGCCTTTACGCGATAGATCGACTGGGGCTGCGGATCGTCCTGGGTGAGGACTTTCGCATCGGCTCCGGACTTGATTTCGGCGACCGTCATCGCCGTGCCGGCGCCGCCGTTCATCTCCAGATGCTCCATGACGGAGCCATACTTTTTCTGCCACTCCAACAGCCGCGACTCTTCGACGACGGGAGCCTTGCGGCTGTCGGCGCCGGGAACGTACAGGGGATCGGGCGTTACCAGCACCACCAGCATCTCGCCGACATGGCTGGAGCCGCTGCGAACCAGCTTGAAGCTGTTGATCCGGTCGTTGCGGCCGGGAATCTCAATCAGGCGGCCCGCCGATACGGCGTTGTCGCCAGGCGAGGTTTGAAAGTTCGGGTAGATCAGCGTGGCCGCGCCGACGCGGTTGCCGGAAAATTGTTCCCGGTCGAAAACATAGAGGTAGCCGGAGCGAGGTACTTCGACGGAAAGGCGCACGCGCTCGCCCGGCTTCAAGGGTGTACCGGCTTCAATGCGCTCGGCAATCTGCTCGACTTCTTCGCCGGTGGCGTCGTCGAGAGTCAACAAGCGCGTTTCCGGATCGTCTTCCGGACGGGCCGGCCTGAGACGCCAGAAGGTAATTCCCACATCGGCCAGATCGGCGGATGGTGTGGAGCCGGCCTTTGCAACGGGCCGGTAGCGTACAGGCTTTACGGAGGAAGTGGAGGAAGCTCCCTGGGGACGCTTCTTCACAAGCCCCGAATCGACCAGCATCCGGCTTTGATCGCCTTCCGCAGCCATGCATGTGGCCAACAGAAAGCCGCCAACGATCCAATGTACTGGCTTCACACACCAATTATGCGCAGAGAATCGGTACAAATGCTTCCCCCCCTTTCTCCTAGTAGATCAGACGGTAGTCAGGCCAGCAGATGTCCAGGTCGTCGACGATCGACGGACGGGCTCCGCTAGCGGCGGGCGGACCGGCGGGCGCGAGTTTGGGGTCGAGAATCTTGGCAATCTCGTCACGCACCATTTCGAGGTGTGCCTGGGTGGCTCGATCCTTGCTGGCGGACGCCTTGGTGACGGAGGCTTGCGCGAGGGTTCGAAGCTCGGCGCGAAGCAGCGAACGAGTGTCGTCGAACTGGCCCAGGACGAGGGGCCGCGCGCCCATGGGACCGGAGGCGATGAATGGAGTGGCGGGACGATTGATGCGCTCATTTGCCACGTCCAGGTAGAGCCGCTGCAAGTTTCGGCGGTAGGGGTCGACGGCGGGAGAAGGCTGCGAAAGCTCGGAGAAAATCCCCTTTCGGAGATCCGCCAGATATTCCGCCGGACCGTAGGCGCCGGCGCCGTAGAGCGCTTCCTGTTCCATCATCCGCTGCAGTTTGGCGGAAGCCATCAGGTTGTTCAGAACGGCTCGCTGCACGGCCAGGACACGGCTGAGCGCTCCCTGGGGCTCGATGCGGGAGATGATGTCGGGGCGAACAATCCAGGAGGGGGTCGTAAAGACGTTCTCGTTCAGGAACTGGAGCGCTTCCTTCTGCTTCGCCTTGGGAATGGCGGAATAGACCGGCCCTTGCTGGCCGGCGTGTTTGTTCTGAGCGTTCACTCCGCCGACGACGACGGTGACGTGAACCAGCTCGCGCGTCCACTGTCCCAACACGGCGGCGTAGACATCGGCGGTATCGCCGTAGCCTTCGCCCTGGACCGGAACCGCGTTCAACACGAGGTCCATGGTTCTCCGGAGGTTTTTCGTACCCAGGGTTGTTGCCAGAACCGGATCGCTCTCGGCGACCGCTTCCGCCTGGTCTGTGGGATCGATGCCGACGGCGTTCGGCATGGAGAATCGCAAGAACGCCGTTTGTTCCTGCGCCTTCAGCCACGAATCGAGAGTGGGCTTTTCTTCGGAGGGCGTTGCCGCGCCGGGCACGGGCTGGTACCCCCAACGGATTGCGAAGAAGTCGTAGGGGCCGATTCGAGGGACCAGATCGGCAACGGGAATACCGTCTTCCGGCTGGGCGACGTAGTTGAACCGCGAGTAGTCCATGATCGTCGGCGTATGCCCATTCTTCGCGACCCAGTTCCTGTCGCGAACCTGGGCGACGGTATACATTCCGCTGGCCTTGAAATTGTGCGGCAATCCCAGCGTGTGGCCTACTTCATGGGCGACCACAAAGCGGATCATCTCGCCCATCAGGTCGTCGGGCAGTGGAAATTTCTGGGCCCGCCGGTCCAGGTGGCCGACCTGCGAGAAGTACCAGTCGCGCGAAAGCCGCTGGACGTTGTGGTACATCTTGATGTCCGCATCGAGGATCTCGCCGGTGCGCGGGTCGGCAATCGAGGGGCCGTAGGCGTTTCGAATATCCGACGCCAGCCAGCGCACGACGGAGTAGCGGGCGTCTTCCGGGCTCCAATCGGGATCGTCCGGAGGATCCAGACAGACGATGGCATTTTTGAACCCGGCAGCTTCAAATGCGGGTTTCCAATCTTCGACGCCGAGCTTGACGTACTTGCGCCACTTCTCCGGCGTGGCCGGATCGAGATAGTAAGTAATCGGGCGGACCGGCTCGGAAACGGCGGCGCCAGGGTCTTTTTTCTCCAGACGCCACCGCTTGATGTAGGAGCGCTTCTTCACGCCGTGCTCCGCGGTGCCGTAGTCGTCCTGGGTGAGGTGGAAATATCCCAGCCGGTCATCGAAGGCCCGGGCCATCATGGGCTTTTCCGGAAGCTTGACGAGAGAATGGGCGACGACGACCGTGGCGCTGCCTGGCTTCATCCCGCCGCGGGGTGGCGGCGGCGCGCCGGGATTGGGAAGATCTACCGGCGAGGTAAATGTTTGCGTGACCTCAACGTTGAGGTTCAACGGAAAGGTTTTCACCGTTTCGATAAATGTGCGCGAGGCGTCGAATCCGCGCGCCCGCAACAGCGGACGGGGAGAGAACTCGGCGACATCGGCGGTGAACAGACGGGTGACTTCAATGACCGGAGACCCTTCTTTGCCGACGGTCTCGACGTTGAAGGACTGAATGATGGTGTTGGTATTGGAGAGTTCGACGGCCCGGGAGATGGCTTCCTTGGGGTCGGCGGTGACCTGGTAGGAAACGCTGCGCAGCAGGACGCGGTCGCCCCGGCGCTCCCATCGCACGACGCGGTTTCCGATTTCGGTTCCGCCGTAGCCCACGCCCAGGGTGGCCGATTTGAACTGGCTGACCCAGAGCAAATCCTTTCCCAGCTCCGATGCGGGAATCTCGAAGTAGTAACGGTTCCGGATCTGGTGCACGGTGAAGAGTCCTCGCGCCGTCTTGGCCGCGGGAGTGATCACCTTTTCATACGGTTTGATTTCGGGCTCCGCCGGAGGCTTGGCCGCGGCAGCGGCGGGCGGCTGATCCGTGGGAGCGGGCTGAGGAGGAGGGGCCGGTTCCTGGGCCAGGAGGGAAAGGGCCACGATCCCGGAAAATACCAGTCCTTTCGGGCGGCGCATGGTTCATCGTCCGCCACGGGCAGCCCCGCGTGCAACCCGTCTCCACGCCCTTACGGGGCGTGAATGAAATCGATGCGATGAACCAGCAGCGGGCCGGAGCCGGACAATACCGTTCGCATGCGGGCTTCGCTGACCTCGACTTTGGGCTTTGCCAGCTCATGATCGGTCAGAAACTGCACGACGCGCCTTTGGCCGGTGGGAGAAAGTCCTTTCAAGCTTGCCTTGATTCCGCTGAGCTCGGGGATATCCCGCTCCGACCAGACCAGCCAGATCCGTTCGACGCCCTGCTGCCGGTCGAAGACGAAGTAGTCCTTTCCCGGAATGCGGACCGGCTCATCGGCGTCGATCTTCGCTTCTCCGGAATTGGCGGTGGGCGTTGGGAAGAGCGTGGAATAGGTAGGAACACCGCCACGCAGGACGGGGTCCTGATTGAAGATATACAGATAGCCGGAGCGTTCGCTGGAGAACGTAAAGAAAATATGGTCGCCGGGATGGAAAGTCCGTTCGTGGGAAAGAACGAACGGATCCCCGGCCGGTTTCTCATCCTTCACGGGCTGCACGCTGACCCAGTAGGACAAGCGGAGCTGCGGCACAGCGGGAGCCGCGGCTGGCGGCCTGGACGCCGCCGGCACGAACCGTCCCTGGTTGCGGCGGGTCCACATCCAGGCGGTGGCGCCGAGGACGACCACAACGGTCAGCGCCAGGATCCAGACCAGCGTGCGTCCCGAGATGGACGGGGAAGCGGGCATGCTGTAGACATCCTCCGGAGTGTCCTGTACGGGCCGCTCCAGCGCGCCGGCGACAGCCTCCGCGAATTCCTGCGCGGAACTGAAGCGCTCCGACGGAAGGAACGACAAGCCGCGCAGAATGGCCTCCTGGGCATCGAGCCGGACCGAGGGCCGCAGCTCGCTAATCCGCGGCCAGCCGCCCTCCTTCTGCATCAGCATCACTTCAAAGAGCGGACGCCCCTTGGATGGGGGTACTCCCGCCAGCATTTCATAGGCGATCACCGCCAGGGCATAGGTATCGCTGGCGGCCACCGGGCGCCCATCGAACTGCTCCGGAGCCATATAGGTAAAGGTGCCGGTGACCTTGGTTTTTTCGATATCGCTGGTGCCGGAATCCATCACGCTGGCAATTCCAAAATCGATCAGGGTGATGTGTTCGTCGTCCTTGGACACGTTCTGAAGCATGATGTTCTCGGGCTTCAGATCGCGATGGAAGATTCCCCTTTCGTGCGCCGCCGTCAGAGCCTGGCCGGCGCGCCGGAGAACGCGCGCGACGCGAGCCAAGTCCATGCCGCCGGGCTGGATGTGCTGGCGCAGTGTTTCGCCCTCGACAAATTGCTGGACCATGAACGGCTGGCCGCCAGGGAGTTCTCCGCGATCGATCACGCTGACCACTCCGGGATGATGAATCCGGGAGAGGGCCTCCACTTCCTGAGAGAACTTGCGCTGGAACCACGAGTCGGCGACGACTCTCTCCTGGAGGATCTTCACCACCACGGGACGGTCGCGGAGCTGCTGGTCCCGGGCGAGGTAGACCATCCCAAAGCCGCCGGAGCCCAGTTGCCGCTCCAACCGGTAGCGCCCGTTGATCACGCTTCCGATCGCCAGGTTATCCATGGTTTGTGAACAGGAACTTTCCGCCGCTTTCCTTGACGAGGTGTAGCGATTGGCTGCCTACCAGGGCCGCAAGTCTTGGAATCGAGGGCTTCTCTACAAGGACATAGTATCTTTGCGGACGCCGCCATAGATCTGTAAACCCGGCATCGGTCAAAAAGACGTCCGGAGCCCCGGGAGCATAGCTGCCGTAAGCGAGGTTGGTCACGCGGCCGTTCAGGAGCCAGGCACGCTCGATACCGGCGTAGAAGAAGACGCTGGAGAAAGCGTAGTACTGGTTGTCGACAATCAGCTCTCCGGCTGGAGCCTCCCGATAGGCCGTTGCCAGTTCCCGGGATCCCAAATAGGGATCGAACGCGATGAGCGCGATTCTGGCGGCGTGGAGAAACAGCACCATCGCGACGGTGAACAGCAGCGCGGGGCGGGCAATGAAGATTGCCGCGGCTCCGGCGAGAGAAGCGGCCAGGGCGATCAGCAGGGGCGTTTTCAGGTAGGCAAAGCTTTTCAGGGTGAGGTCACCCATGTGTCCCAGCGACAGAGTATAGGCGTCGGGATTCTGGGTGAGGGCCTGGGAAATGTCTCCCGGCGCCGGAACGCTCCAAACCTGCGCAAGGATGAATGCAATTGCCAGCGCGGCCAGCCCGAAGGTGCAGGCGGCCATCCGCAGTCCGAACCGTGGCGCGGGGTTGCCGCTGGCCATCGCAGAGCCGATCAACAGCGCAAATGCCGGATAGGCGGGCATCGAGTAATATTCCTGCGTAGTCGAAAAAGTGAAGAACACCAGGATAAAGCCCAGCCAGCAGAGCGCCAGCAAACGAGCGCGCGAAGCCCGGTCCGCCGCCCGGTAGCTGAGCTGTACGGCGCCCGGCAGTGCCCCGCCCCACGGAAATAGCCAAACAAAGTGAAGCAGCCAGAACCACATGCGCGGGACGGTGTTGTAGTCGCGCGGGTAGCGCATGTTCAGAAAGCGGAACACGTGCTCATTCAAGAAATAAAACCAGAAGAACCCGTGGTATTCGCCGGGGGCCGAGCGCCAGGTGAAATCGAAATACGGCGGATTTTGCAGCGTGGCGAGGATGTGCCAGGGCGCGGCGATGGCCAGCAAAATCGCCAGTCCGCCGGGAATGTGGAGACGCCGCCAGGTTTCCCGCGATCGCCACTGGCCGGTGACCAGCAGGAAGATCGCCATCGCCGCCAAGGGGAACACAACGGCAATCAGCGCCTTCAGCAATAGTCCGACTCCCATGGCCGCCGCGGCGATCGCCGCCCACTTGCGGTCGCCTTCCAGCGCGCGCAGAAATCCCCACATTGCCACGGCAACGGTGAGCGTCAGCATCGCATCGGGAATCTGGATGCGGGTGAACAGCCAGAGTCCGATCGACGAAGCGAGCGTGAGGCCCGCCAACAATCCGCCGCGCTCTCCGAAGGCCCAGGCCGCGAAACGCGCCGTCACCCAGCACAGCAGGACGGTGCAAAGAGCAAGGGGCAGGCGCGCGGCCCAGTCGCGCACTCCGAAGAGGGCGTAGGAGCCCGCCATCATCCAGTAGATGAGCGGCGACTTTTCCAGATAGGGAACGCCGTTCAATCTCGCCGTAACCCAGTCGCCCGACTCCAGCATGTTGCGCGCGATCTGCGCCTGGACGGCGTCCACGTCGTCCATCAGATTCGGCGGGCTGATTACGCTGCCAAGAAAAACGACAGCCGCCACCACCAGTACGATCAGTTGGTAACGACGTTCCACCGTTTCATCCACAAGAAGAGAATCAACAAGCCCCAGAGATGATAACCGCGGTTGGCCCGGCGGGAAAGATGATCATCCGCCACACGGCGCACCTTGGCCATATCGAAGGGTACCGGCGGCGCGCTGTTCAAGGTGTCCATCAGCAGGTCACGAAGGACGGTGCGGAACCACTGGTGTACCGGAATATCGAAGCCTTCTTTTTTCCGCTCGATGACCGAAGACGGCAGTTTGTCCCGCATCAATTGGCGCAACAGAAACTTTAACGAACCGTTGCGGATTTTCAGGTCGTGCGGCAGGGAATTGGCGAACTCCACCAGCCGGTGATCGAGAAACGGCGGCCGAACCTCCAGAGAATGCGCCATCGACATTCGATCGCACTTGTTCAGGATGTCTTCCGGAAGATAGTGCTGCTGATCGACGTAGCAGAAATCAGGAGCGGCGTTCGGAATCTCGAATCGCGGCATCAGCTCGCCATTGCGAAACGTTCCATTCCAGAAGAAGTGAGCCTCCATCGGGGCCAGCAGCGAACCTTCCAGAAATCGTTTGACCTTGTACTCGAAGCTGATCTTGTCATCGGAGACGGGCAGGAACTTCGCCGCCGACAGGGCAGTTGCCCGCAGCGGAGCGGGAATCAGGCGCAATCCGCGAGCGTAGCCGTCGGCCAGATAGGTCGCATAGCCACCGAACAGTTCGTCGGCGCCCTCGCCGGAGAGCGCCACGGTCACCTGCGACCGGCACATCCGGGAGAGAAAGAACACCGGGACGGCGCCGGCATCGGCGGAGGGCTCGTCGCTATAGAACGGAAGCTGCTCGATGACGTCGGCGACTCCCTGCGACTCGTTGAGATCGAATTCCGTGTGGTCAGTGCCGTACCTCTGGGCCACTTCACGGAACCAGCGGCTTTCGTCGAACGCGCGCCCGGCAAATGAAACCGAAAACGTCTTGAGCTTCGGCACGGCCTCGGCGGCATAGTGCAGGATCGTGGAAGAGTCCAATCCGCCGGACGCCCAAACTCCCAGGGGAACGTCGGAAAGCAGGTGTTCCCGCACGGCGGACCGGAGCAGCGAGTCGAGCTGTTCCTTCGCCTCCCCCAATTGCCAGGGCCGCACGTTGTAGGGGAGCGGCCAGTATTTCGACTCTTCGACCTTGCCTTCCTGCCACTCGAGATAATTGCCGGGCGCGAGCTTATGAATATCCTTCAGCAGCGTATGGTGAGGCGACGGGTAGTTCCGCGTCAGATAGACCGCCAGCCCCTGCGGATCCAGTTGACGTTCGATCTCCGGATGGACGAAGAGAGCTTTCAATTCGGAGCCGAAGTAGAGATCGTCGCCGCGCATCGACCAGTAGAGCGGCTTGATGCCCATCCGGTCGCGCGCCAGAACCAGCCTGCGCTTCGATTCGGTCCACAATGCGACGGCGAACATGCCGCGGAGTCTTGAAAAGCAGCCGGTGTCCCATTCCAGAAACGCATGCAAAACGGTTTCGGTATCGCAGTGGGAGGTGAAAGAATGGCCACGCGACTCCAGCTCCGCCCGGACTTCGAGATGGTTGTAGATTTCGCCGTTGAAGACGATCACCGTCCCGCCGGCGACGATCGGCTGGTCGCCTCCCTCGAGATCGAGAATCTTCAGGCGAACGGCGCCCAGGGAGACTACATCGCTTTCCCAGGTTCCGTGCTGATCCGGTCCGCGGTGCTTGAGGGAAAGAGTCGCCGCGAGAATCCGGTCCGGATTCCGTTCCCCGCGAAGATGGGTGTAGCCTGCGATGCCGCACATGATCAGGATTCAAGAATCCGTGTGAAAACTGGTATTCCGTATGGATCCCCAGCCTTACGGCTGGGGCTAAGAGAATCCCCGAACCTGCCCGTGGGGCAGATCATCGTTTTTGGTGATCTGCCCATCATCACAGAGGAGACCCGCTCCCCTGAAAAACGTCCCGTGCATTCGCACAAACCCGCTTCCTCTGGTCGCGGCTGCCTGCGCTCGTGGCATTGAGGATCTGCTTGTTTTTCATCACCATCGGTGAGCCCCAGGCTCATTCATACCTCAGTGCTTCGGCGGGGGCGATACGAGAAGCGGCGCGAGCGGGGTAGAGAGTGGCAATCAAGCTGGTGGCAATGGCGGCAAAAGCTACAACGAGACCGTCGATCCAGCGCGGTTCAAACGGAACATGGCCCAGCGCGTATACCTCAGGATCCAGAGCAATCCACTGGCCGCGGCCGGCAAAGTAACAGACAGCGTAGCCTGCCGCGAGGCCGAGGATGGTCCCGATCAAGCCGATCAAGCCGCCTTGGATCACGAAGACGCGGCGGATGTGGCGGCGCTTGGCGCCCATCGAAACCAGGACCGCAATGTCGCGATTTTTTTCCATCACCATCATGGTGAGGGTGATGAGAATGTTCAAGGCGGCGACCAGGACGATCAGTCCGATGGTGATGAAGGTCACGGTTCGTTCGGTGGTCAGCGCGTTCAACAGCGGCTTGTTCTGCTCCATCCAGCTGGTGGCGGCCAGATTTTTCGGCAGCCGCGCCTGAACAGTCTTCGCAATCTCGCGGGCCTGTTGAATGTCGTCCAGCTTCAGCTCAATCATGTTGACGACGTCGGAGGTGCCGAGGATCTTCTGAACCGTGGCCAGAGATGCGCGGGCCCACTGGGCGTCCAGATCCCAAAAACCGGTTTCGAACGTCCCGGCGACGATCATCCGGTAATAGGCGGGACGCAGCCCGTACGGCGTGAGCTCGCCTTGTGGGCTGATCACGGTCAGGCGGCTGCCCTTCATCATGCCGATGGACTTCGCCAGCTTCGCCCCCAGCACAACGCCGTCCCCGGCGACATCCGCCGATCCTTTCAGGGTGCCGCCCGCCGACTGCATCGGCCCGGCAAAGAAGACGCTTCCATAGAGCGCCGGGGAAACATCATTGACCCCGGGAACGGCTCTGAGACTTTTCGAAAGCTCGCGCCAGTCTTCGATTCCTGAGCCTGGTTCCTTCTCCATGACGCTGACGTGGGCGGTGGCTCCCAGAAGGAGGCTTTGCAGGGTTTGCCGGAAGCCGTTATTGATTGCCAGCGCGACAACCAGCGCCATCACGCCGGCCGCCAGTCCCAGGATCGAGATCAGCGTGATGACCGGCACGATCGCCTGGCGCCGCTTCGCCATCAGGTAACGGCGGGCGACGAACAGTTCAAAACTCGAAATGGCGCTCACGGAAGACGGCGCAGCTGCTCGGCCAGGCCGATGGGTCCTTCCGGACGGAGCTGCGGGAACAGGATGACATCGCGAATGGATTTGGAATTGGTCAGAAGCATGGTCAGGCGATCGACGCCAATCCCTTCGCCGCCGGCCGGAGGCATCCCGTAGCTGAGCGCGCGAATGTAGTCCTCGTCCATCTGGTGAGCTTCCTCATCGCCCTTCTCTCTCAGCTCCAGTTGCGCTTCAAAGCGGCGGCGCTGCTCCTGCGGATCGTTCAACTCGGTAAAGGCGTTGGCCAGCTCCATTCCGGCGATCACCATTTCGAAGCGCTCGGTGAAGCGCGGATCTTCCGGCTTGCGCATGGCGAGGGGCGAGATCTCGACCGGGTGATCGCAGATCATGGTGGGCTGGATGAGATTCGGTTCCGCATAGCGTTCGAACAATTCGACCAGCCGGTGACCGGCGACCTGCCAATCGGTTCCGGCGGGCGCGCACTCCCGGACGGCTTCCTGCATGGTCATGCGGCGGATATTGCCGAAGTCGAGCTGGTGGCCGTCGTATTCGACGATCGTGCCTCCCGTGGCGTCGAGGGCGACGCTCCGGAACAGCTCCGACGTGAGATCCATCAGGCCCCGATAGTCGGTGTAGGCCTGGTAAAACTCCAGCATCGTGAACTCGGGGTTGTGCTTGAAGGAGACGCCTTCATTCCGGAAATTGCGGTTGATCTCGTAGACGCGATCCAGGCCGCCGACGATCAGCCGCTTCAGATACAGTTCCGGCGCGATGCGGAGGTAAAGGTCGATGTCGAGCGTGTTGTGATGCGTAACAAACGGGCGCGCGGCGGCGCCGCCGTAGATCGATTGCATCATCGGGGTTTCGACTTCGACGAAGCCGCGAGACTCCAGCTGACGCCGGAGCGATCCGATGATTTTGGCGCGAGTGAGGAAAGTGTTGCGGACGTCGGGATTGGCGATCAGATCCAGATAGCGCTGCCGGTACCGGATCTCGATGTCTTCCAGGCCGTGCCACTTTTCCGGCATGGCCAGGAGGATCTTGGAAAGGAAGTAAAGCTTTTCGACGTGGACGCTCAACTCGCCGGTTCGCGTCCGGAAAAGATAGCCGTCACAGCCGATGATATCCCCGCTGTCCAGCAATTTGAACAACGCGAAATCCTGCTCCGGCACGGCGTCTTTGCGAACGTAGAGCTGCAGTTTGGCGCCGCCCTGCCCCAGCGTGACGAAGCCGGCCTTGCCCATGTGACGAATCAGATAGATTCGCCCGCAGACCTTTACATTGACGCGCGATGCTTCCAGCTCTTCGGCGGATGTTCCACCGAACCCGGCGACCACCTGATCCAGAGTGTGGGTGAAATCGAACCGGTGCCCGTACGGCCGGAAGCCAAGCTGCTCGATTTCGCGGATGCGTTGGGCGCGCTGCTCCAGCAGACTTTGCTCTAAAGACAATTCAGAATCCTCTTTTGCGGACGCCGCTTCCGTCGGCTCTACGCTCCGCGACAGGCCTGCGGTCGCGCGAGGAAGCGTCCTTCGGCGATGAAACGCCTTGGAACTCCTATTATAAGGGACCGCGCTTTTTTTCTTATGGGAGACAACAGGACGTAGGAAGCTGGAAGCGTGACGGCAGCGATGGAGCGAGCCCGGGAGCTGGTGATGGAGTTCGGGTGGAACTCCACTTCCTACCAGATTCTCAATCCCGGCATCGATCTTTGGTTCGCCCTTTCGACGGACGCCGTCATCGGCTACACCCGCCGGCACGGGGTCCTGCTGGTCGCCGGAGCACCGGTCTGCGCGCTGGACGCGCTGGAGCGGGTTTGCCGCGAGTTCGAGCTCTTCGCACAAGCCCGGCGCTGTTCGGTCTGCTACGTTTGCGCCGAGGAACGGCTGCGATTTTTCTTTGCCCCGCGCGCCGATCATTCGGCGATCGCGCTGGGCGCGCAGCCGGCCTGGAATCCACAGAAGTGGCCGGATCTGGTGTCCGCGCATTCGTCTCTCCGGGCACAGTTGCACCGGTCCCGCAACAAGTCCGTGGGAGTGGAGGAAATGCCCACATCCGAAGGCCGGGCGAACGCGGAGATTCGAGAAATTCTGGAGGACTGGCTTTCCTCCAGGGGATTGCCGCCGCTGCACTTTCTGACGGAGCCGCACCTGCTGGCGGGAGTGGTGAAAGATCGAGTGCTGCTGGTGGCGCGGCGGAATGCCCGGATTGTCGCGTTCCTGGTGACTTCTCCCATTCCTGCCAAGCACGGCTTCATGGTGGAACTGCTGGCGCGCTCGCGGGAGGCCCCGAACGGTGTCAGCGAGCTGTTGATCGATGCGGCCATGCGGCGTTTCGCCGCCGAACGGTTTCAGTACGGGACGCTGGGACTGGTGGCACTCGCCCACGCCGCCGGCGGGGAAATCGAGCAAAATCCGGTCTGGCTGCAGTGGATGATGCAATTCGCCCGTGCTCACGCGAATCGCTTCTACAATTTTCGCGGCCTGGAGCATTTTCGGGTAAAGATGCGGCCACAGCACTGGGAGACGCTGTACGCGATTTCGAACGAGCGCCGGTTTTCGATACGGACGCTCTACGCGGTGGGAGCAGCGTTCTCCGGAATTCCGCCCTGGATGGCCATCGGCATCGGCGCGGGGAAGGCCCTCGCAGAAGAGGTTCGAAGGCTCCGGCGGCGGCTGCCCGGATAGGGTTGCGATGCTATGCCAGCGTCATCGAACCGTCCACTCCGGCCCAGAGGTCCATCGTACCCAGCTCCTGGCGGCCACAGGATTTCAAATAGCAGAAAAGCTGCGTGCGATAGGCCGCGTGGCCTCCCAGCACCAGGTTGACGATCAGCGCGCCTTTCGAGCTTCTCCGGCCGAACATATCGGCTTCGGATCGAAAATCGGCGTCCGTCCAGCCGGACAACAGACGGGCGTAGTCGTCACCCTGTTTTTCGATCTTCGCCGCACACTGTTCGAAAGTCATGGCCTTTGCCGCTTCCTCGGCGGGAGTCCAAATCGTTTGCAAAGTTTCCTGTCCGAACGCGCCGGTCTCGAAGATCGGAAGCAGGGTAGGCCCCATCATGGAAAGGTACTGGATCAATTCCAGCGTGCTTCGCTGTTTCGGCGTAGGACGGTAGTCGAGATGCGCCTTATCCAGCTTGCCGATCAGGTGAACCAGAATGCGCGCTTCATGCTGCAGCGCGCCGATCAATTCGTCTTTAGTGAGAACCATACCGGAGCGATCGTAGCACTACGATTCTTTCCAGAACAGCTCCGCATCGGAGCGCCGGACATAATTCGCATCCAGCGCCGCCGGGTCCGGACAGTCGCCGCTCCGGTAGCGCCGCATGGCAATCCGCCCAATCGCAGCCGCGAGAGGGACTTCCCCGCCCTGCAGGATCGTTGCGTTCGGAGGAAGGGAATTTTTCCATCGCTCCATGGGCGCGACGACTTCCTCCGCCAAAGGTTGTAGTTGAGAATCGAAGACACCGCCGTAGATTTCTCCGCGCCGGGCGTCGATCCAGACGGCTCGAATATCGCCCGCGGCGAGGGCCGCTAGAGCCTGCAGGTTCGACACGCCGATGGCGGGCTTGCCGACGGCTTCGGCGAGGCCTTTGACGGCCGTAAGGCAGACGCGGACTCCGGTAAAGGAGCCGGGACCGGAAGCGCCGGCAAAGCAATCTACCGATTCAAGCGGCCATTCATGGCGCTGCAACAGTTGCTGAATCGCACCGAAGATCACCGGCGAGAATCCATCCGGAGCGCGCAACGAAACCTCTTCGACAACCCGGTCGTCTTCGATCAGCGCCGCGCTGCCAAGCTCCGCCGTAGTATCGACGGCGAGGATCCTCGCCATCTAGGGGACCAGCTGAACCACGCGGTCCAGGGCGTATGCCTTTCCGTTGGCGTTGATCGCCGAAAGCCGGATGTTGGCGGTGGCGGGGAACTTGCGCGCGATGTCTTCGGTCAGGGAGATCTGACCTTCCGCGCCCGTTCCAATCACCCGCAACCCTTCGCCGCCGGAAACCACTTCGGCAGTCCAGAGATAAAGCATCTGCCGGGTCGCCCGCGTATCGCGCTTCAGTTTGGCTGCGAATTTCACGGGCCGGGAAATGGAAAGTTTGTCGGTTGCGGGCTCGGCGATGGTGAACGGAACACGCTCCGGGGTCATTTCGGGCTCCTGCATGTCGTTGCGCATCGATTCGAACTTGTAGCTTTTCCTCATGCCTTCTTTGCGGCCGTCGCGCGAGAGGTGCAGCACCCAGTCGTGATCTTTGGAGGGAGGCTCCCCGACGAAGTGATCGCCTTTGAAATCCTTTTTCTCCTTGTTGTAGGCTCCAGTGGCCGGATCGAACCAGTAGACGTCATAGCCGTGCTTTTCCACGGTGACCTCCACGGGGCCCGAAGGTTTTTCGACGTAGACGACGTATTCGATGTCATTCAGCGCGACGGCGCGGCCGCCGTCGACGTCAAAGTACGGCTCCAGCTCCCAGAAGCGCGTGCGCTCAAAGAACTCGCGCCAGGCTTTGATGGTTGCCGGATCGCCGCCTTCGATCGAAGGATACTGTCCGTCCATGGTGGCGTTCCAGAGCTGGCTGCGGAAAGCGGTTCCCGATTGGGCAGGGGCAATATTGACAAACGGAATCGCCAGGAACTGATGCTCCACAGCGGGAACGGCGCGGATATCGGTGCCGATGTTGATGTAGTCCATCCAGCCGTCGCCCGCCAGGGCCGAGGTGGTCATCGCCGCACCGGCAGAGCGGGGATGGTTGTAAGGATCTTCCTTCTTCAACAGCGTGCCAATCTCCTTCAACAGCGCCCGAGCCCCGCGCTCTCCTTCGAACTTACCGGCGATCAGCCAGGTGACGTCGAAGGCGGCAAACCGCGCGATCATTCCACGAATCCACTTTTCGCGCGCCTGCGGCGTGGGGTAGCGCCGGAGGATGCCGGAAGGCGTGGGGGCAAGAATCAGATCGGCGGTCACTCCCTGCCCGTTCAGCTCACGAATGCGCGCTTCGACAGGCGCCAGCGCTTCCGGACTGTCCGCGGAAGGAAGAGCCACGCGCAAATGGTTGATGCCGCCGGTCCAGAGGTGGGGCGTCAGCGTCTCCGGGTGAATCCAATGATGAACATTCGCAGGCCGGATGAAACCCGGATGGTCCGAGGCAGTTGCCTGGATGGTTCCGGATTTCCCATTGAATTGCGGCAGGCTGCTGGTCATCCGGAACTCGTAGGTTCCGAGGTCGGTAGGAGCAAACCGGAGGATCCAGGTGGAGCCGCCGGCGGGAAACGCCGGCGCAAGCACGGTGCGGAAGCGCGGCGATTTCATCTCCGCGTAAAGCTGCAGCGAGTCCGCATCGGCGCCGGGAATATTGAACTTGATGTCGCAGACCGAGTAGAGCGGCGTGGGTGGGCACAACTCCTGCCCGTAGAGGGTTGAGCCGAATGCCAGCGCCGCCG
The DNA here is from genome assembly GCA_964515165.1 of uncultured Solibacteraceae bacterium. Taxonomy (GTDB): domain Bacteria; phylum Acidobacteriota; class Terriglobia; order Bryobacterales; family Bryobacteraceae; genus JAPKYZ01. The sequence goes on from CAZETQ010000030.1 coordinate 48,754, forward strand.
AAAGAACCCAGGTCCGCATCATTCACTATTATGATTCCGCCGGCGGCGCAGGTTCTAAAACTCAACCCGAAGCATCAGCTGGACGATCCGCGGAGTCTCGGTGAACGGAGCCAAGCCGGGGAACGCCGCGTCTTTGCTGCGCCGGCCATAGAGAGCGATCCCGAAATCGTCCAGACCCAGCGCGGACTGGGGGTTGTTCAGATTGGCGTGATTGAACACGTTGTAGGCGTCGGCGCGGAGAGTGAATCTCCACCGCTCCCGATAGGCGAGGGTTTTGGCAATCGAAAGATCGATGTTCCAAAGGCCCGGCCCCCGGAAGGCATTCCGGCCGGTGTTGCCGAGCGCGCCGGCCGGCTCGCGAAAGGCGGTGGGATCGAGCAGACGCTCGCCGCCATCGACGGGGGCGGAGAGGTAGGGATTGGCGATGAGATCGGCGCGATTGAAACTTCCCGTGGTGACGGTATAGGGAAATCCGCTGCGAAAGGCGGCGATCTGCGATAGCCGGAATCCGCGCCATTCCCAGAGAGATAAGAAGACCAGATTGTGCCGCTGGTCAAAATCGGCGTTTCCCCGGTCGAAGGAACTGCCATAGGGGATCGCAAACCGCGCATGGGGCCGATCCGTCACCCTGGTTACCAGCTCGGTGAAGCGCAGGTCGAAAAAGTCGCCCTGCAGCGGCTCGCTCTGGTTGTCGATGGCGTGCGACCAGGTATAGGAGCCCTGCGCGTACCCATGCCGGTGACGGTACCTGGCGACGGTCTGGAGCGCGTAATAGTTCGACGAGCCTTGCGAGCTGCGCCACGCAATCTCCGGGAGGGCGGGATTGTCGCGAAACCCGCGATTGACGATATCGGTGGTGATGAGCTTGCGTCCCAACGACCCGCTGCCGTTCATCTCCACCGTTAGAGAAGACTTGGGTATCCACTGGCCACCCGCGAAAAATGTTTGAACGTAGCCGTTGCGGAGTCCGGGATCAATGAGCGTCAGCGAGGGAAACGTTCCGGCGAAGCGCTGGCCCTGCAGGCCGGCAAGTTGCGAGGCGATCGGCGCCAGATAGTTATAACCGCCGAATTCCGGCGCATCGATGGCCAGCGTGGGAAGAACGATGGCGTTATTCCGGATGTTCTGCCAAAGATTGTCAAACGGACGGTCCTGGAAAATTCCGTAGGCGCCGCGCAACAGCCAGCGGCCCGAGCTGCCCGGCGACCATGTCAGTCCCGCGCGCGCCTGGACATCATTCCGGTCCGCCGCATAAACAGGAGTTCCCGGCCCGGCAAAGTCCAGGGCCGCCCCAGCGATCCTCTCCGTGAAACTCGAACCGGCTCCCAACCGGACGAGGGTATCTCCGGACGTTACCGGAGCGCCGAGGCTGTCGTAACGAACGCCGTAGTTGGCAACGAGAGATCTTGTGATCCGCCAAGTGTCCTGGGCGTAAAGATAGAACTGCGACTGCTTCCATTGCCGGCGGTAATCCGGGATCTGGAACTGCGGCAGAGATTGCCGGGACAGGCCGACAAGCAGCGAGCTGGGCTTGTCGACGGTGTAGTCGAGAAGATCGGCAAAAGCGAACATACCGTCGCGTCCGGCCGTGAGCACTCCGTTGGGATTCCTCCAGAAGAAGCCGCCGCCGAACTTCGCCAGGTGGCGGTCGCGAACCATCAGGAAACTGTCTCCCAGCTCGAGCATCGCCGCACGGTTCTCGTAGGCGTAGAGGGCGAAGCTCCCCGGAAGGGTCGTGTGGGAGTTCTGATCCAACAAAGTCGGGATTTCCGGATGAGGCCGGTCCCAGGCCAGGCTGGATCCGGTCCAGCTGAAGCGGAATTCATTCGCGCGCCCGGGGGCCAGCATCGACTCCAGCCGCAACGCCAGGTTCTGCGTTCGTTGCGCCAGCGTGGAGACGAAATCCGGGTACGGCGTCCAAATGAAGAACGGATTGGTGAGGTCCGTCAGGGCGTACCGGGCGCCGACGCGGTGGACGCCGGCGACCCAATCGATTCTCCCCATGCCGGTCCAGCGATCCAATCCCACGGGCGGCCGCAGCGAGACCGGAAGGATCGGAAGTACCCTCGATTGAGGACGCGCCACGGCCGGAAACTGGTGAAACAGCCTTTCGGCGATGCTGGTGGCTTCGGTGAACGTGTCGAAGATGTCGGTGGGCAACAGGTACTCTTCTTCGGTCGTGTCCCCTCGAAAACGCAGGCGCTCCATCGCGAGCGAGCCGAACAACCGGTTCCGGACCAGCGGGCCGCCCACCTGGCCGCCGCCCTGCAGTTCTTTCAACGGAAGCCGCGACCGGCCACCGGCATTGCGCTGGAACGTATTCGCGTTGAACGCCTCGTTCTTGAGATTGAAGTAACCCAAGCCGTGCCAGGAATTGCCGCCGGCGCGCGTGACCGCGTTTGCGACATAGCCGGACGTTCTTCCGAACTCGGCCGAGAAATTATTGGTGGAAACCCGATACTCCTGCATGAACTCCGGCACCGGTCCGGTGGACGGGCCCGTTGTGAGCGTGTCGTTGTTTTCGACGCCATCCAGCAGAAAGTTGGAAGAAGAAGCCCGCTGTCCGTTCACCGACAGCCCAAGTCCGCGAGAAGTTCCGGCGTCGGAGGCGACCGCGGGCTGGGTGACCAGCAGGGAATAGACATCCCGGCCGGCCAGCGGCAGCTCGCGAAGACGCCGGGGGTCCATGACATCGGACAATGTGGCCTCCAGACGTCCCGGGAAGCTCCGCGGCGGCGACGCCGTGCTGGATTTCGCCTGGTCCAGATCGGGCCCGAACAATGTCACGGCCAGATCCTCCGGCGCCGGGAGAGTACCCGCCCGGGATTTGGCCGCTTCGAAAACGTCAGAGCGCAGCCTCAGCCGGAAGTCGATATCCAGCCGGCCGGCGACCGGCAGTTCCAGCTTCTGAATCTCCTGGGCTTGATAGAGGTTCGCTTCGACGCGGAGCTGGTATTCGCCCGGCGGAAGCAGTACCAGCGCATAGTATCCGTCCGGAGACACGGCGACTTGTCCCGAAAAATTCGTCGAGCTATGGGAGAAGGAAACAGTAGCTTCGGCGATTGCAGCGCCCGTGCGGGAGTCGCTTACGCGACCGGCGATCAACCCTTGGACTGTTTGAGCGTCGATGGCGAAACCGAAACCGACAAGCGCCATCGCGACTCGTCGCATCATTCGTGCTTAGATAAATAATAGCCGGGAGAGCCATGCCCCGGAGAGTGGACGTCCGCCATTGCGTACTGGACTTTTAGTGTTGTTTGCCGGTTTCGCTTCCGCCGCGGCGACTGCCAGCGGTCCGGTAGCCATGGTGGTGGAGTCTGCCCAAAACACCAAGTTGCGCCGGGCCGGCTCACAACTGTTGATCCAGGCGAAGGTGAGCGACCTGCTATTTGCAGGCGACGCCATTGTGGGAAAGGCGGCAATCGCCGCCTGCGGCGATACGTCGAGTCTCCAGATCGAGCAATCTACGGAAATCCTGAAACCGCAGCCGTGCCTTTTGCCGCCAGTGCCCGCCGAACGATCGTTGAACATCGGACCGGCATTCACGCGGTCTTTTTCGGAAACGATGGGCCTACCCCGGACCGTACCCAGACCGGAAGCCGTGAATCATGAGCTGGCTTCGGTGCCGGGAAACGGCCTGTCCCCGCGAGTGACGCGGGCGGAGATGCTGGCCCGCGCCGGGTTGTTCGAAGACTCCGCGCGGGAGTATGCCGCAATTCGCAGAGACATTCCGGACGCGAAGGAACTGGCGACCACTCGAATCTTCGTGCTGGAGCAGGAAGCGGCGCGGAGGAACCTGCCCAAACCGGACCCGGCGGCCGGGGGCGAGACGTACGCGCTGCTGATCGGCATCTCGGAGTTTCAGAATGCCCAGATCCGTCCCTTGAAGTACGCTCACGAGGACGCGGCGCTGTTTGCGTCGTTTCTGAAGAGTCCCCGGGGAGGCGCCGTTCCCGAAGAAAATATCACCACGCTGACCAATGAGCGGGCAACGACAGCCGCCATTCGAACCGCCTTCGACGCCATCCTCACCCGCGCGACGGGCAAAGATACGGTGCTGGTTCTCATTGCCACGCACGGGACCGTCGTCGAGAATCCGCGCAGCCGTTCCCACGGAGCGTACATCGTCACCTATGACAGCGATCCCGAAGATCTGGCCACGACCGGACTGCCGATGTCCGCCGTTCAAAAATTCATTCGCGAGGATCTGGGGAAGACGGCCCGGGTGCTGGCCTTCGTCGATGCCTGCCGGTCCGGAACGATCGGCACGATTCCGGATAAGAGCAAGATCAAGGTTCACGCGGCGCTGGATTCCCTGACGCAGACCGATCTGCAGTTGTTTCTGTTTACCGCCAGCCGGCCGGGCGAGGTTTCCTTTGAAGGCCGCCAGTATGGCGGCGGGCACGGAGCATTCAGCTTCTTTCTGTTGGACGCTTTAAACGGCTCCGCCGATATCGATTCGGACGGGAAGGTTACGGTCAGCGAGATGGTCGGCTACGTCCAGCAGAAAGTAGCCGAGGCCACGGTGGAGAAACAGCATCCCCGGGAAGGCGGAACCCTCGATTCGGCGATTCGCGTGGCGGATTTATCCAAGCCCGGGATCGAGGTGGGCGCTTATCAGCCGGGCCTGAAGAAAGAAGAGACAGCGCGAGGGGGCGCCCGCCCGCAGCAGCCCGGACCTGTCCGCGTTGTGAGCATCCGTCCGGCTGTGGATTTCGACGAGGCTCTTGCCGCCGGACGGCTGCTGCCCGACGAAACCGCCAACGCCTTCACGGCGCTGCGGCAACTGAAGCTGGCCCGCCGCCTTAGCCGGAGCGAGGTTGTCGCGCAGGAGAATCGTCTCCGGGTGGCCCTGGAAGATCAAAACCAGCAGGCGCTGCTTCAATATCTTCAAGGAAACCAGAAGCCGCTGACGCGGGCCGATTACCTGAGAGCCTCCAGCATGGTATCGGCAGCCATTCAGATCAACGGCGAGACTCCGCTGCTGGTCAGCCGGCTGCTGTTCTGCGAGGGGCGGGTGGCGATGCTGGACAAGCAATACGGCAAGGCCCGTTCGTCGTTTGAAAGCGCGGTGCGTCTGGATCCGGATGCAGCTTATCTCTACAATGCGCTGGGCACGGCGTACCTGGAAGAGGGGCAGTTCGAGATGGCGGAAGCGGCTCTTCAGGAAGCGATCCAGCGCGCGCCGCAGTGGGCGTATCCCCACCACAATCTGGCGCTGGTTCTTTCCGAACGCGGCGATACGGAGCGTGCGATTTCGGTTTACGACGATGCGATTCGCCTGGCTCCTCAACATGGATACCTGGCGTACAACCAGGGGCTGCTGCTGCAGCGCGTGAACCGGAAGGAGGAAGCCGAAGCCCGCTACCGGAAAGCGGCCGAACTCCATCCGGAAATGCCGGAACCTCATAATGCACTGGGAACTCTCCGGTTCGAGCAGGGCCGGACGGCCGATGCCGAAGCGGCGTTTCAGCGGGCCCTGGAACGCGATCCCCGCTGTTTGGACGCGCGGCAGAACCTGGGAAATCTTTTCTGGCGAAACAAATCCAAACAGAACGACGCGCTGGCTTTGTGGCGGGAGAACCTGCGGCTGGACGCCTCCTACCTACCCTCGCGCCTCAGCCTGGCCGCGGCGCTGGCACGCTCGGACCGCGGCGAGGAAGCAATTGGCGAATATCAGCGCGTAATTACCGACGCTCCGGACCTGGTGGCGGCGAGAGTTCGTCTCGCCGAATTACTGTCCGCCGCCAGCCGGCGCGACGAGGCTCGGATCGAACTGGAAGAGGCTCGCAAACGTCAACCGGCCAACCCGGCCGTGCTGGAAGCAATGGCGGACCTGGAATCGGCGGCGGGCCGAACCACCGAAGCGGCAACGCTGTATCGGGCAGCATTGGCGGAACATCCGGCCAATGAACAGCGTTCCCGGCTAAATTCAAAACTGAGAGGAAAGGCGAGGTAAGACCTCTTCCCCAATGATGTCCGACTACCGTACCAGCTGCGGAGAACGCACTTGATTCGCGCCTTGCGACAGGCGGTATGGGCCAGTCTTCTGGTTTTCTGTGCTGCCGGGATGCTCCGCGCCCAAAATCCCCTTCAGATCGTGACAACCAGTCTGCCGGCGGTGAATACGGGCAGTACCCTTCGGGTCTCGCTGGTTGCCAGGGGCGGCGTTGCTCCTTATTCCTGGACGCTGGTGTCCGCGACTCGGGTGGATGCAAATATCACTCTATCGGCCGACGGCATACTCAGCATCCGGGCGGGACAGCCGGGAACGGGTTCCCTCCGTGTGGCGGTGAGGGACGCCCGCGGAACGCGCGTAGAGGGCACTCTGGCCCTGGTGGTTCGCGAGCCATTTGCCATTCAGCCGGCTGGGCTTCCCGGCGGCATCGAGGGGAGTCTTTATTCGGCGACAATCTCGACCACCGGAGGCGCGCCTCCCACGGTTTTAAACCTCATCGGAGGCGCGATTCCCGGGGGACTGCTGTTTAAGAACGGAAGTATCAGCGGTTATCCCACAACGGCCGGCACGTTCAACTTCACGGTGCGGGCGACGGATTCCTCCGGCACCGTACTGGCGCGGTCCTACTCCATCGTGGTGATCCCGTCCTTCCGGATTACGACAGGGACGCAGTTGACGCCAGCGGTTGTCGGCCGCTCCTACAGTCTGCAGCTGCAAGCGGCGGGCGCGCGCGGGGGCGCATCCTGGACGCTGCGAAGTACTGCTTTGCCGCCGGGACTGTCCCTGACGCCGGAGGGGCTTTTGAGGGGAACACCATCGCTCGAGGGAAATTTTACATTTTCCTTGCAAGTTACTGAAAAACAGGGTGGAAGATCCTTAACTGGCTCGTTTCGATTGAACGTAACCGCGCCCTTCCGAATCCTGACTGCGGCACCTCTTCCCACGGCTGTCCAATTAATGCCGTACAAAGTGATTTTCCAAGCGGCCGGAGGTGTGGCACCCTACCGATGGTCCGCCACGCAGATTCCGGAGGGACTGAGTCTCTCGGCCGACGGAGTGCTGGGCGGATCGCTGAAACTGCTGGGATCTTTTCCTCTGGATATCGTGGCCCGGGACGGGGCCGGACAGGAAGTCGCGCGGAGATACACGGTGGTTTGCCGGCCGGCCGCAACCACCACCGCGGTAGCGCCGGAGCATCTGGTGATTTCGGCCATCGAGCAAGGGCCCGAGCAACTGCGGACCATTCAGATCGCGACGACCAACGGGTCGACGATGGAGTTCAAGAGCGAAGTGGTCTATTCTCAGGACACAGATTGGCTGAGTGTGCCGGAACTGGCCCTGGCCAGCTCCGATCAGTTGGGGCTGCTGACCTTCCGAGCCTCGCCGCAGAAGCTTCGCACGGGCACCTATCACGCACAGATCCGGATTTCCGGCCCGGGTATCGAAACCGGAAAGACGGTGTACGTAACGATGGCGGTCAGTCCGGCCCGGCGGGTCCTTCTGCCGACGCCCGCGGGCCTGACGTTCTATGCGACGCAGCCTGGTCCAGAGCCGCGGACTCAGCGGGTGTCTGTCGTGAACGCCGGCGAGGGTCTGTTGGCCTGGAGCGCGACGGCGAGCACGCTGTCTGGCAAGGATTGGCTTTCGGTGACTCGCAGCGACGCTTCCAGCAGCACGGGCGAGCCGGCGGGGAGTTTCACGGTCCGGGCGTCGGCAACGGGACTGGAAGAGGGCGACCACTATGGAATCGTGACCGTATCGTCGCCGGACGCCGTCAATTCTCCGCAACTGGTCACGGTTGTTCTGCGCGTCGGCCGTCCCCAGGAAACGCCGGTCATCATTCCCTCTCCCACCGGCGTCGTTCTCAGCGATACAACGGAGCGGAATATCGTTCTCTTTAATAGCGGCCAGACCGACGTTCAGTTCTACACCGGCTGGGAGGGAGGGACATCGTTGTTTTCCGTCACTCCCAACACCGGCCTGATTCCCGCCGGCGGTTCGGTCACCGTGGCGCTGAACCGGACGGGGGAATTCGAGGGCCTGCGAAGAACGGCTCTGGAATTCAGCTTCTCCGGCGCGGCCAGCCGGGTGGTGGACGTTGTCGTCCTGGGAAACACCGCAGCCAGCATGGCGACGTTTTCGGCAGCATCGGCGGGTAGCGCGCGGCCGGCGGCGGTTGCGTGTACTCCCACGCAGCTTGTCGTGGTTTCGACCCTGTTAGGCACCGGCTTCAGCGTTCCCGCGGGCTGGCCCACGCCGGTGGAAGTGCGGGTGTTGGACGATTGCGGGCAGCCGCAAAGCTCGGGATCGGTGACGGTTTCGTTCTCCAATGGCGATACTCCGATTTCTCTGGTTTCTCTGGGCGGAGGACGGTGGAGCGGCACCTGGGTGGGACGGAACACTCTGACGCCGCAGGTGACCGTAACGGTTTCCGCGGACGACCCGACGACGAAACTTCGAGGGATTTTCCGGACCGCCGGCGGCGTCGAGATCAATTCGGAGCCTCCGGTGGTGTTCGACGGTGGAATTGTCAACGCAGCCAGTCTTGTGGGCTCGGCCCCGTTGGCGCCCGGTTCGTTCATTTCCATTTTCGGCGCGAAGCTGGCGACCACCCCCGCCACGAAGGAGACGTTGCCTTTGCAATCGACTCTGGGAGTCACCACGGTGACTCTGGGCGGAGTAGTCCTGCCGTTGCAGCACGCCAGCGACGGTCAGATCAACGCCGTTGTCCCGTATAACCTGCCACTGGACATTCCGCAGAGCATGTTGATCCGCCGGGGTACGGCCCTTTCGGTCCCCGAACAGGTGATCGTCACCTCGTCGCAGCCGGGGATTTTCACGCGGGACCTGGCAGGGGCCGGGCAAGGCATGGTCGTCAATCGGGAGTTCCACGTCGTGGATAGCGCCAATCCAGCCAAGCCGGGAGAGTACCTGGCGGTCTTCTCGACGGGGCTGGGAGAAGTTACGCCGGCCGCCGCTGCCGGACAGCCGGCTCCCGCCAATCCCCTGGCCCAGACGTCGGCTCCGGTGACGGCGCAGATCGGCGGGCTCGACGCGGAGGTGTCCTATGCGGGACTGGCGCCGGGGTTCACGGGGCTGTACCAGGTGAACGTGCGGGTTCCGGATGGAGCGGCGGCTGGAGAGGCGGTTCCCCTCGCCGTTTCCATCAACGGGCGGACCAGCCCGCCGGTCACCATCGCGGTGCAACGGTAGCGGTCAGGGGTGGTGGCGAAGCACGCGTCCGGGGCGTTCCCCGGTCATCTTTCCGTCCGCGACCACGGGACGTCCGTTGACGAAGACATACCGGAAACCTTCGGCAAAGCGGTAGGGGTTGCCGAAGTCGGCGGTGTCTTTCACCGTTGCGGGATCGAAAACGGCTAGATCGGCCTTAAATCCTTCGGCCACGAATCCGCGATCCCGGAGTTTCAGGCGGGTGGCGGGAAATCCCGACATCTTCCAGACCGCCATCTCCAGCGGAATCACCTGGCGCTCGCGCACGTACAATCCGAGCACCCGCGCAAACGTTCCGTTGCCGCGAGGGTGAGGAATCTCTTCCGAACCGGGACGGGTAATCTCGCCGTCGGAAGCGAACATGGTGTACGGCGATTTCATGATCCGTTCGATGTCTTTTTCGGAGATCGCGTGGTAGATGCACGAGCAGTTGCCTTTGGTCTGAATCTCCATCGCCACTTCCGCCGCATTTTCGAACGTCGGATCCAGCCCGCGAGCTTTCGTCACATCGGCAAGAGACTTCCCGGCCATGGATTTGTCAAAGGGGCAGGATACATAAACGACGTTTTTGGGATCGCCGCCTCCCCGATCGTTCCGGATTTTGCCGGCGATGACGGCTTTGATGCGCGCCCGGGACTCCGGCGCTTCCAGACGCTCCAGCATCGCCTTCCTGCCGCCCTCGAGCGCCCATTGGGGGAACAGGGCGGACGAACCGGTTTGCGAGGCCGTATAGGGGTATTGATCGATGGTCACGTCTACGCCGCGAGCACGAGCTTCCTCCACCAGCTTGAGGGTCTGCTCCGCCAGTCCCCAGTTCCCCGCTCCGATGACCTTGTGATGGGAGACCTGGGTTGGAATGCCCGCTTCTTCTCCAATCCGGATCGTTTCCTGGACGGATTCGACGATGGCGGCGGCTTCGTCCCGCATGTGGGAGATATGCATGCCATCGTATTTCGCCACGACTCTCGCCAGCTCCACCACTTCTTCGGTGGGGGCAAAGTTGCCGGGCACGTAGAACAGGCCCGTGGACAGTCCAAAAGCGCCATCGCGCATCGCCTGATCGACCAAAGCCTTCATCCGCTCCAACTCCGCGGGGGTGACCGTGCGCTTGGCGAGATCGAGGACTTGCTGCCGGACAGTTCCATGGCCCACAAAGAAGCCCATATTGATCCCCGGACGGAGGCCGGTAAGTTTTTCCAGGAAGGGCTGCAAAGGCAGGGGAGAGGAACCGTCGTTGCCTTCGATCAGCGTGGTGACTCCCTGACGGACGTAATTGTCAGCGCCGGGAACGGCGAAGATATTGCGTCTGCCGTGATTGTGGATGTCGATGAAACCGGGTGAAACCACCAGCCCTTTCGCATCGACAACGAAGCCCGCGGTGCGGGATTTCAGATTGCCGATGGCGGCAACCGAATCCCCCCGGATTCCGACATCGGCATAACGCCAGGGATTGCGGGAGCCGTCGATGAGCCGGCCGTTGAGGATAAGGGTGTCAAAATCGGCTGCAAAAAGAAAAAGAGCAGCACTAGCGAGAATCACTCGTGAATTCTAACAAGGAGGTGTCCTCGTCCTCCTGCATCTGGGGCGGCTGCTGAGTCAGCATCGACAAGAACAGGCTGCTAATTACGAAGCCCGCGATGATTCCTCCGATGATCATGTTTTCTTTCCTCGAAAATCTATTAGGTGAGCGTATCGGCCATTGCGTTTCAAAATTGAGCCGTCTTTTTTCCGGGTACCTTATTTTTTCGGCCTGTATGTTACGTTCGAGTCATGCTCGTGGATTTCGCTTTCGGCAAAACCGGACTGCCGGTTGAGCTGCCCCCTGGTTACGACTATCGGCTTCTGGAAGCCCGTTCAGCACGTCCCGTTCCAAACGAAAACGAGGCCATTTCCGCCGCCCTCGATTCTCCCGTTGGGACCAAGCCCCTCAAGGACTTAGCGGCAGGAAAGAAGACGGCGGCCATCTCGGTTTGCGACATCACGCGGCCGGTTCCGAACCGGTTAATCTTGCCGCATGTGCTGGATCGCCTGGAAACAAGCGGCATATCCCGCGACAACGTTTCTATCCTGATCGCCACCGGTCTCCATCGCCCGGCAACGGACGCAGAGATTGCCGAAATTATTGGTCCCGAACTGTTCGGCAAAATCCGCGTCCTGAACCATCACGCGAAAAATCTGGCGGAACATTCTCATCTCGGACAAACTTCTTCCGGAACTCCCGTTTATATCGACCGGCGCTTCATCGAGGCGGACCTGCACATCACCCTGGGGTTCATCGAGCCGCACCTGATGCTGGGATTTTCCGGCGGGCGGAAGCTGATCGCTCCCGGCCTGGCGGCGCAGGAAACGATCAAAGTGCTGCATTCTCCCAAGTTCATGCGCGACGCTCGAGCGGTTGAGGG
>CAZETQ010000031.1:0-59465 GCA_964515165.1 uncultured Solibacteraceae bacterium
GAGAACTTGCGGAATCTCGCCTCCGAAACAGCAGGCGACGAGACCCTGCTGCGCGATGTCGTCGCAGGATATGTCGCAATGGGCGATGTTCAGGGAAATCCCTTCGGCCCGAACATCGGCGACGTCGATGGAGCGCGAGCCAGCTATTCGGAGGCCATTCGCCTGGCGGAAGCCAACGGAGGAGCCGGCGATCCTGACGTGATCAATGCCCGGTTCCGGCTTGCCGAATTGGATGTACTAAACGGCAATCGCAAGGCTGCGCTCGCAGGATTTCGGAAAATTCTCCCCACTTTCCGCGGTGCGGACCGGATCAAGCTGCTGATCCGGATCGGCTTCGCCAGCAGCCAGGTGGGCCAGTTGCACGAAGCGGAGAAAGCCTACAAAGAGGCGATGGATGTTTCCCGCGTGGAGATGGAGGCTCATCCGAACGACAACCGGGCAAAACAGGCTTATGCCCAGAGCGCTTTCTTTCTCGGCGACACCATGACACAGCTGAAGAATTTCGATGGCGCCATCGAGACGCTGAAGAAGGCAATGGCAATTTACACCCAGATGGGCGGCTTCGACTCTCCCGTCATCGACGTCCGGCGCTTCACCTGGAGCTGTTCCACCTATCTCGCGGATGCGTATGCCAAAAAAGGAAGCCTCAAGGAAGCCGAGGCGCTTCAGCGAAAGAATCTGGCGGTGATGGAAGCTCTGGTACTCACCGACCCGAACAATGCGCAGTTTTCGCGAGATCGCATCGTATCCATGAGCCGCCTGGCGGATACGCTGGCGCAATTGCCGGGAGGACGGGGGGAAGCGCGCAGGCTCACGATCGGGACTTTGGCGGCGCTAAAACCCTACGTCGACGCGGCAACTCCGCAAGGGTATTTTCTGCAGAACTACCTGTGGATTCTCCAGCACACGCCGTTTGCCGACCTGCGCCGGCCGACCGAGATGATGATCTACGCCCAGAAATGGCTGGAGCAGGTGGGAACGTCAGATCCGCAGGCATTGGATGCGGTCGCGCAGGCCCAATTCTGGTCAGGCAACATCGCCCAAGCCATCGATCTCGAAGAGAAGGCGATTTCTCAACTGCCGTCCGAGGGGAATTCGGAATTGAGATCCGAATTTGAAACAAATCTGAGAAAGTTCAAATCAGCGACGGCGTCGAAGTAGGCCGACCAAGGCCAATCCCGCGCCGGCCAAAACCCAAGCCGCCGGTTCGGGAGTGACCACCGCAACATTCGTCCGGAACCCGTCGATATCGGACGTCCCGCCTTGCAGAGTGTTCAGATCAATGGTGACGCGAACACTGAGCCTGCTGACGGGGTCAAAGTCGAGCGATCCTTTGCAAACATCGCAGCTTGCGCCCCCGTTGTGGAACAACTCCGTGGAAATGATTGGCGTAATGCCTTGGGGCGTTAGGCAACCTATCGAGGAGAATGACCCGTCCGGACACACGTCCACGATGACTCGCGCCGAACCAGGAGCAACCGGCGAGAAAGCCAGCATTTCGATATCAAATCCAGGGATGACCGGCGGAGGCGGGTCAATCACGTACTGGAAAAAGTAAAGAGTACGCTTTCCCGGGCCGATTGCAAAAAAGTCGGACCGGAAGCCCAGGGTGTCATTCAGGGAAGTCGGCGCAGTGACATTGATCTGTGCGGGAGTGGCCAACGTCGATGCGGTCCCGCCCTGCCGTGGACCAATATCGTCCGTGCCAAAGGAAACCTGGCTCACCGTCACGTAGTAGGGCAGCCCCTCATGCATGATGGTCGCAAAGTTGCAGCTAAAACCCGGAGTTATATAGACACTGAGCGGCGCGTCCTGGCAGGCATCGGAAGGCTCCAACGTCGCGCCAAAAACAGTCGCACCGGCCAGTGCCAGCACAGGAAGAAAACGCGAGTAGAGCTTCATTGTTCGTAAGGCCCGCAAGGTGTGGTCAGGTTAACACACTTCAAAAGGGCGAACAATGCTAACTCTAAGAGTTAACACCGCTTAGAGGCCTAGTACCGTGCCAAAAGTACCAGTAGAAATGAAAAATACGCGCAGCTATCGGCCTTTTCCGGAAGAGATTTGTTTGATATTGTTCTCAACCGATTCAACCGGCGCGGCGGCAACCGGCGGTAGATTGAGACGAACGCGCAGTTCGCGATTCAAAGTAGCTTTTACATCCGGGTGATCCCGGATGAATTGGCGAGCATTTTCACGGCCTTGGCCAATCCGCTCACCCTGAAAACTGAACCAGGAACCGCTCTTTTCCACAAGATTATTTTCCACGCCCTGGTCGAGCAGATCGCCTTCCTGAGAAATGCCTTCGCCGTACAGAATGTCGAATTCGACCTCTCGGAATGGAGGCGCCAATTTATTCTTAACAACCTTCAACTTCGTACGATTTCCAGTGACTACGTCGCCATCTTTGATGGCGGCGATACGGCGAATGTCGACGCGAACCGAGGAGTAGAACTTCAGCGCGCGCCCACCGGAAGTTGTCTCCGGACTTCCAAACATGACACCGATCTTTTCGCGAATCTGATTGATGAAGATCAGACAGGTATTCGACTTGGAAACAATACCGGTCAGCTTTCGCATCGCCTGCGACATCAACCGGGCCTGGATACCGACGAATTGATCGCCCATTTCGCCGTCCAACTCCGCCTTGGGTACCAGGGCAGCCACGGAATCGAGCACCAGGACGTCAATGGAACCGGAGGAAACCAGCGCACTGGTGATCTCCAGTGCCTGCTCCGCATAGTCCGGCTGCGACACCAGCAGGTTGTCGATATCGACACCGAGTTTGCCGGCATAAATTGGGTCGAGAGCATGCTCGACGTCCACGAAGGCAGCCATACCGCCACCCTTCTGGGCACTCGCAACCACCTGAAGGGCAATCGTCGTCTTTCCGGAAGACTCCGGTCCGTAGATCTCACAGATTCGGCCTCGGGGAAATCCGCCCACGCCGAGAGCCCAGTCCGCCGAAATGCAACCGGTCGGAATCGAGGGAACCATCTGGAGAGCTTCCTTCGAGCCGAGCCGAATGATCGAGCCCTTGCCAAACTGCTTCTCCAACTGCCCCAAAACAGTTCCCAGGGAGCGCTCACGGTCTTTCGGGTCGATCATTGCCATCTCAGTTTCGCCTCTTATTCGCCTAATGTCAAGTGGAATTCATTCCACTCAGATTGAGTGTAGACTACCGGTCGAAAAGTCTCCCGGCAAGTTTAGGAGCGGGGGGCGTAATAGCCCTTCCGGGCCCTGACGATCAGGTCCTTTCGCGCCTTCACGCGAATGGTAACCGGTTGGAACAATCCGTCGGTCTTCAGGGGCTCGGGCCGATAGAGGACGTTGTACTGGCAGCGAAGCTCGTTGGCGATGTTTTCAAAACTCTGCGAGAGATCGGACACCTTGAAGGGAGAGAAATAGGTCCCACCGGTCTGTTCGGAAAAGTACTTCAGCACTTTGTCCCCATCGGACGGCATCTTTGTAATGTTGGTGGAGATGGTGTAGATAGACGTATCCGCTTTCTGGGCCATTTCGAGCGCCTGTTCCCGGGTGTAGCGGCTTTGATTGTCATCTCCGTCCGACAGCAGAATGATCGCCCGCCGGAACTTGTGCATCGGCTGATCCTGCATCATCTTGTCGCGGGATGTGAAATAAATCGCGTCATAGAGCGCCGTTCCGCCGCCCGCCCGCAGTTGCCGCACCGATTTTTCCAGCTTGTCCATGTCGTTGGTCATATCCGCGATTAGTTCCGCCGAACTGTCGAAGCTGACCACGATGGCCTTATCCTGTTCCCGCAGCACGCTCTTCAGGAATTCCATGGCCGCTTCCTGTTGGAAGCGGATCCGGTCGCGGATGGAATTAGACGTGTCCACCAGGATGCCCAAACGTAGCGGGAGATTAGACTCGGCGACAAACTCCAGGATGTTTTGGGTCTTCTTCGACTCGATGATCTCGAAATCGTCCTGCACCAGGTTCGTGACAAAGCGGCCTTTTTTGTCCGTCACGGTGAACAGGAAGTTCACGCGGGTGACGTCTAGGCTGATGGTGCCGGTGGACGATTGCGGAACTTCCTTGGCGGAAGCCGGCGCCTGCTGCGCAGACGCTGCGGTGACGGCCCAAACACCCCATAGGGCCAGGAACTTCTTCATGCTCCCTATTTTAATCCGGTAAGGAATTGGTTCAGTTCCGGCGCGAGCGGCGAAACGATGTTCACCAGTTCGCCCGTCGTGGGGCTTCGAAACGAGATGGAATGAGCGTGAAGAAAAAATCGATCCAACTGCGCCTGACCGGCTGCTCCATACAACGTGTCTCCCGCGACGGGATGCCCGATGGAAGCAAGATGGACGCGAATCTGGTGGGTTCTCCCGGTTCCTATTCGCACCTCCAGGAAAGAATACTGCTCGAAACGCCGAAGCACTTTCCATTCCGTGAGGGCGGCTCGCCCACTGGCCAGCTTCGCCGTCATGCGAGTGCGGCGTACAGGGTCGCGAGCGATGGGCTTTTCGATCTTCCCTTGGTCGTATTTCATTACGCCCTGTACCAACGCCAGATACACCTTTTTCACTTCGCGGGAAGAAAACTGCTCCGCTAGGTTGCGATGCGCGCCGTCGTTTCGAGCGATCAGGATAACTCCGCTGGTGTCCTTGTCCAGGCGATGGACGATTCCCGGGCGTTCCTCGCCGCCCACGTTGGAAAGCTGCTGGAACCGATGCAGCACGGCGTTCACCAGCGTTCCGGAATGGACTCCCGCTCCCGCATGAACAACCATTCCCGCCGGCTTGTCGATCGCTACCACATCGGCGTCTTCATAGAGGATTCGCAGCGGAATGTCCTCGGGCGTAGCGGAAAGGGGTGGTGGATCGGACGGCTCCACTTCGATGCGCTCTCCTCCCGCGAGTGAAGCGGAAGGCTTGCGGACTTCTCCATCGACACGCACCCGGCCGTCTTTGATCCACTGCTGAATGCGGCTGCGGCTGTACTGAGGCAGCTCGTCTTGCAGGAACTGGTCCAGGCGGCGGCCGCCGCGCCCTTCGAAGATCAGTATGGCCACTGCGGTTTGGCAAACAGTCCGCCGTCCACCCAGATGGTCTGCCCCGTGACAAATGCGGAAGCAGGCGAAGCCAGAAAGGCGACAGCGGTCGCGACGTCATACGGTGTTCCGATTCTCCCCAGAGGCGTCAGGGGAGCCCACGTACCGGCATAGTCGCCAGACTCCTGTTTCGTGCGCTCCACTTCGATGGCTCCCGGAGCGACACAGTTCACCCGAATTCCGTGGGCTCCCAGTTCCACGGCGGAAACCTTGGTGAACATTTCGATTCCGCCCTTCGACGCGGTATAGCTTGCCAGATGCGGAAAAGGCATCTTGTTACAGCCCGAACCGATGTTGATAATCGATCCGGCAATCTTCGACGTCACCATGCGCCGGGCAACCGCCTGGGTGCACAGGAAGCATCCCTTCAGGTTCGTGTCGATCACCCGATCCCAATCTTCTTCCGAAAGCTCCAGCAGCGGCTTGAATACCTGGGTGGCGGAGTTGTTGACCAAAACTTCCACATCTCCCGCTTCCTCGACCATTCGTTCCACGTCGGAAGATTTCGAAACGTCTCCGTGAACGATCAGGGCGTTGCCTCCCGCGGAGGTGATTTCCCCCGCAGTCTGTTCGGCGCCCGCGCGATCGGAATTGTAGTTCACGGCGACTCGAAATCCGGAACGAGCCAGTTCCAATGCGATTCCCTTACCGATGCCTTTGCTGGACCCCGTGACAAGCGCAGTCTTCACGATGCCTATTCTACTGGGCCGCTATCATGGAGCCTATATGAATCGCCGGAGCTTTCTTCGTGCCGTGAACGCTCTTCCCGTGTTGACCGCCTTGCCGGAGTTGGCAAAGGCGCAGACGCCCGCCAGGAAGTGGTTTCGGGTTTCTCTGGCGCAGTGGTCTCTTCATAAGGCGATTCAGAGCCGTCTGATCACCAATCTTGACTTCCCTCGAATTGCCCGCGAGCATTTCGGTATCGAAGGCTTGGAGTTCGTCAATCAGCTTTGGGAAGCTCCGACGCAGAGCTATGTCGCCCGGCTGAAGCGCAATATGCAAACGACCGGAACCACGGGCGTGCTGATCATGTGCGACGGAGAAGGAATGATGGGCCATTCCGACCAGAAGCAGCGGCTGATCGCCGCCGACAATCATCGCAAGTGGGTCGATATCGCGGCTGAGCTGGGATGTTCCGCCATTCGAACCAACATGTATCCGGAGAAACAGCCCGCAACTCCGGAAGAGATCGATGCGTTCCTGAAGTATTGCGCAGAGAGCTTCACCAAGCTCTGCGATTACGCGAAGGGGCCCAAGATCAACGTGATCATCGAAAATCACGGTGGAGTCTCTTCGAATCCCGATGTCGTGGTTCGCCTGATGAAGATGGTGAATCTTCCGAATTTCGGCACTCTTCCGGACTTCGGCAACTTCCCGAAGGAGATCGATCGATATCAGGCCGTTGAGAAACTGGCTCCCTTCGCGAAAGGATGCAGCTTCAAGTGTCTCG
Source organism: uncultured Solibacteraceae bacterium (assembly GCA_964515165.1). Classification (GTDB taxonomy): domain Bacteria; phylum Acidobacteriota; class Terriglobia; order Bryobacterales; family Bryobacteraceae; genus JAPKYZ01. Next base: position 6,525 of record CAZETQ010000031.1, read on the forward strand.
ATTTCGGTCCGGACGGCAAAGAAACAACCATGGACCTGGACCGGTGCATGCAAATCATGGCCAAGTCTGGCTACAAGGGCTGGGTAGGCATCGAGTACGAAGGCAGCCGCCTCCCAGAGTTCGAAGGGATCCAGGCCGCAAAGCGATTCCTCGATCGCGTCAGCTAGACGCGCATGCAGGAGCCCTCCCGCAGCAGAATTCACGATCGCATTCAAGCGATTACTTCGAAGGTCGATCTGTACATCGCGGCTCTGCTGGGAATGGTGCTGCTGGCGTCGATCTTCCCGGCCCGCGGCCAGTTCGCGGGCGCGCTGGATCATGTCGTCGACGGGTTGATCGCTCTACTGTTCTTCTTGTACGGCGCTCGACTTTCGTGGGAATCCGTCGTGCAGGGCATTGCAAACTGGCGGTTGCAGCTGATCGTCGCGATCAGCACGTTTGCACTCTTTCCCATCCTGGGACTGCTTGTGCGGCCCCTGATCGAACCTTGGCTGGGAGCAGCCCTCTACACGGGATTTCTGTTTCTCTGTCTGCTGCCTTCCACCGTGCAGTCGTCGATTGCGTTTACCTCCATCGCCCGCGGCAATGTGCCGGCCGCCCTATGCGCAGCCTCGGTATCGAACATCGCGGGAGTCATCATCACGCCCCTTCTCGCGGGCTGGCTGCTGAGCTCGAAGAGCGGCGCGGAGTTCAACGCCCAGGCAATTCAGGCGACTGTCATGCAATTACTGGTTCCATTTGCGATCGGCCAACTCCTGCGCCGGTGGATCGGCGGATTTATGTTTCGGTATCGGAAGGTGCTGGGCTACGTCGATCGAAGCTCAATCCTGATGGTGGTGTATACGGCGTTCAGCGAAGGCGTCGTGACGGGTATCTGGCATCGGCTGGATGCCGCGAAACTGCTCGTGTTGGCGCTCGCTTCGGGGATGCTGTTGGCTGTCGTATTGCTTCTGACCACCTGGACTAGCCGCCGGATGCGATTTCCCGTGGAAGATGAAATCGCGCTGGTGCTGTGCGGTTCCAAAAAGAGCATGGCGACGGGAATTCCCATGGCGAATATTCTGTTTCCTGCCTCTGCGGTTGGGCTGATGGTACTGCCGCTGATGGTCTTTCACCAAATTCAATTGATGGTCTGCGCAGTGCTGGCCCGCCGATACGCCGCCCGGCCGGTGGTGGATGCGGAAGAACCGCGCCGGGCGGTTCGTTAAGAGCAATAAGACTCGCTTTTAGGGTGATCGGCGTGTTAGGTGTAGTTAGATAGGATTAAATGAAATTAATCACATTAGCCGTCACGAGTTTAGCTTTCCTCTTGCCAGCGCTGGCACAGGAACGGAAGACCGTATATGTGGATCGCATGGAAGGATTGGAAGCGTTCGTTGAAAAAGCTCTGCAGGATGCGGAGCTGCCATTTGATTTCATCGAAGAGGAAAAGAAACCTGAGATGAAGGCTACGCTCGCCAAGATGCATTCGGCGTATGGCGAAATTCTCTACAAGCACAAGCTGGGCCGGAACGAAACGCATCGCCTGGAACTGCGCGATGTGGAGCGGAACAAGGTGATCGCCTGGCATCAGTTCGCGCTGAACGGCGACGATGCATCTAAGCAGCGAGCCGCTGCCGAGTTTGCCGGCAAAGTGAGAAGTGCTCTCGCCAAGAACAAGCAGGCCAAGCCGTAGGGCAAGACATTACTTTCTATGAAAACTCTCATTAATAGTGATAAGACCATCGCGGTCGATCTCAGCCTGAAGCGATTCGTAAAGGATGAGACCGAACGAATCCTGGCGCGATTCGCCGACCGGCTGACCCGGGTGGAAGTTCACCTGAACGACGTGAACAACCTGAAGACGGGGAAAGCCGATAAACGTTGCCTGGTGGAGGCGCGGCCCGCGGGCGCGCAGCCGCGAACCACCAGCGCTACCGCGACCAAGCTGGCTGCTGCCATCGGCCAGGCGCTGCGCAAGATGCAGAGCAACCTGACGAGCTTCTATGGCCGCAGCAGCGGAAAAGCCCAGGCGAAAGCTAAGACGCGCACGGCCGCTTTTCTCGGCGCCAGCGTCGCCGATCTTGCGACCGTCAGTAAGGCAGCGAAGAAGAAGACGGCTCCCGCGGCGAAGAAGAAGTCTGCTCCGAAGAAGAGCGCCGCCAACGAAAAAGAAGTGAAGTTGAGTCCACGCGGTCCGAAGAAAAAGCACATTTCGCTGGTGCGCAGGCAGTCCTGGCCAAAGTCGTAGCTCTGCTTTCCTCGGTCAGGCCCCGCGGTCAGGAAGTGACAAATGCCCTGGTGATGTCGCCGACGGAGCGAGTTCCGCACTGGCGCATCACCAGCTCAAATTCAGCCTGCATGAGCTCGAATACCCGCTCGACACCCGGCTCTCCAAATGCGCTCAATCCCCAGAGATAGGGACGGCCGACGCAGACGGCTCTCGCTCCCAGCGCAAGCGCCTTAAAAACATCCGTACCCCGGCGGAAGCCGCCGTCGATCAAAACCGGAATGCGGCCCTTGACCGCTTCAACCACTTCCGGAAGAGCCTCCATGGTGCCCCGCCCCGTTTCCGTCGCGCGAGCTCCGTGGTTCGAGACGATGATCCCATCCACTCCGTTCTCGCACGCCAGTTGTGCATCTTCAGAAGTCTCCAGCCCTTTGATCAGGAGCTTCACTTTGGTGAAATCCCGCAGCTTGCGCACGAATGTCCAGTCCATTCCGGGGTTGCCACTCGAGAGCCCTTCAGTATTCATTCCCGCGAACATCGACTTGCGGGCGAAGAACTTTCCCACCGGATGGCACGAGAGACACTGCCGCGAGTCGGCCCGCTTGGAACGCTCAAAGGTATCGATGCGCCGGCCGGAGTTTGTGTCGACCGTCAGCGCGATCACCGGACATCCGGCGGCTTCCGCATGGCGGACCAGCACTTGCGTTACTTCCCAGCGCGACGTGGCGTAGAGCTGGTACCAAAGGGGACGCCCGGCGCCGGCCAGGACATCTTCGATTGTCGAAGTTGTCATCGTCGAAAGAATCATCTGGACTTTTCGGGTTTTCGCGGCGCGCGCGACGGCAACCTCCGCTTCCGGATGAAACGCTTTCTGATTCCCCGTCGGGGCGGCCAGGATGGGGCAGTCCAGCTTGGTGCCAAACAACTCGACGGTCGTATCGAGGTTCCGAACATCGATCAGCCGCCGCGGGCGGAGCTTCACCTTGCCGAAGGCGTCGCGATTGGCGCGCAACGTCGCATCGTCATCCACACCGGTCGCCATGTAGCCGAAATGCGCCGGGGGCAGCGCCTTCCTCGCGGCGGATTCGAAGTCGAAGACGTTGATCGCCTGCTTGGGATCGGTGATAATGTCGGATTCAACGGCGGCCAGCGGGCTGGCAGCCAGCCATTGCAGGAATTGACGGCGGTAAAACTGCATTGACCGCCGATTGTATCAACGGTTCAGCGCGCGTAGATCGTCCAGGCTCAGCCGGCCGGTATAAATCGCCATTCCCAACGCGGCGTGAATCTTCATCGCCTGGAGCGCCCGGACATCATCGAGAGTCGTAATGCCACCCGCGGCAGTAATCTCGTGAGATGTCGCGGTGCGAAGCCGGGCGAACCAGTCCAGATCCGTGCCCTGCATCATCCCTTCTTTGTCCACATAGGTGCACAAAAATCCGGAGCAGTACGGCTGCAGCTCGCCGATCACTTCCTCGGCGGTCAGATTGACGGCCTCGCGCCATCCCTTGACCACGATGCGGCCGTCCTTGGAGTCCAGCGCAATGATCGCCTTCGTTGGATCGAGCTGTTGCAGAAACTCGCGATGAATTCCGTTGGAGCTGAACGCGGCCGTTCCCACGATTACCCGGTCGGCGCCTTGCGAGATCAGCTTCGAAAATCGCTCCGCGCTCCGGACTCCACCGCCGATGCGGCATTTTGCTTTCGCCGCCAGCTCTTCCACCAAAGCGGAGTTTTCGCCGGAACCGATCGCGGCATCCAGATCGATGACCTGGATCGTGTCAAACCCGGCGAAGCGCTTCAGCATTTCCGCAATCGTTCCACCCTCCAGAGCCTTGTCGCGACCCTGGACCAGCTGCACCACCTTACCGCCCATCAAATCAATGCACGGAATGATCACGCGGCAGCCTTCCTGACAGGGATTCCTTCTTTGTCCATCACTTCTTTTAGATCGGCCACGGTGTAGGTTCCGTAATGAAAGATCGATGCTGCGAGAGCCGCGTCGGCTTCTCCCTCCGTCAGAACTCGCACGAAGTCTTCCGGCTTTCCGGCGCCGCCCGAAGCGATCACGGGAATCCGAGTCGCACGCGAAACGGTCCTCGTCAGTTCGCAATCAAAGCCGGTTTGCACTCCGTCTGTATCCATCGAGGTGAGCAGAATTTCACCCGCTCCCAGCTCCTCGCCGCGTCGCGCCCATTCGATCGCATTGATTCCCGTATCCGCACGGCCTCCCTTGACGAAGACATTCCAGGAGCCCCCGCTCCGGCGAGCATCGATGGCCAGCACGACGGCCTGCGCGCCGAATTCCTGGCTCAGCTCGGTAATCAGCTCGGGCCGGTTGACAGCAGCGGTGTTGACGCTGACTTTGTCGGCACCCGCCACCAGCACCTTGCGAGCGTCCATCACTCCGCGGATTCCACCCCCGACCGTCAAGGGAATAAAAACCCGTTGCGCCGTGCGAAACACGACATCGACCATCGTTTTGCGTTCATCGCTGGAGGCGGTGATATCGAGAAACACCACTTCGTCGGCGCCCTGCTTGTTGTACCGATCCGCCAGTTCGACCGGATCTCCGGCATCTCGCAAATTGACGAAGTTCACACCCTTCACGACACGGCCCGCGGTCACATCCAGACAAGGAATAATTCGCTTGGCAAGCATCAGAGTTCCACAAAGTTCCTGACAATCTGCAATCCGACAGGTCCCGATTTTTCGGGATGAAACTGCACGCCGAAGACGTTCTCGTGTTCCAGCACCGCGGTAAACGGGATACCGTAGTCGCATTCGGCGGCCGTCGCCGCAACAATCGGACAGTAGTAGCTGTTCGCGAAATAGACATGCGACTGCTGCGGCAGACCCCGCAGTAGCCGGGGAGCTTTCGTCCACCGAAGCTCGTTCCACCCCATGTGGGGAATTCTCAGATCGCCCTGAAATCGGCGTACGGTACCGGGAAACAATCCGAAACCGGAAAGACCTGGAGCTTCCTCGCTATCGGTAAACATCGCTTGCAGACCCAAACAAATCCCGAGAAACGGCGTTCCGCCCCGGATAGCAGCAAGCAGCGGCTCGCGGACTTTCATCGCATCCAGAGATCGCATCATCTGGCCGAAATGGCCGACTCCGGGAAGAATGATCTTGGCCGCCTTCGCAATCGGCGCCGCCGAATCAATCACCTCATACTTTGCGCCGATCTCTCCCAGAGTGTTCTGCACAGACCGGAGATTCCCGGCGCCATAGTCGAGAATCGTGATCATAGAAGGCCCTTGGTGGAGGGCAGCTGGTCTTTTAGCCGGGCGTCTTTTGAACACGCATACCGCATCGCGCGTGCAAAACACTTGAAGATTCCTTCAATCTTGTGATGATTCGAGCGTCCGTATAAAATCTTCGCGTGCAGGTTGGCACCCGCGTGGGAGACAAAGCCATGAAAGAAGTCTTCGCTCAGCTCGGTGATGTAATCGCCCACCAGGCGGGTTTTGACTTTGTCCTCGTAGACCAGCGCGGCACGTCCGCCCAGATCCACGGCAACCACCGCCAGAGTTTCGTCCATCGGCAGGACAAAATAACCCGCGCGATTGATTCCCTTGCGATCACCCAATGCCTTACTGAACAACTGGCCGAGCACGATGCCGACGTCTTCCACCGTATGATGCTGATCGACGTCCAGGTCTCCCGTTGCCTGAATCGCCAGGTCAAAGCCACCGTGTTTGGTGAACAGCTCCAGCATGTGATCGAAAAATCGAATGCCGGTGGAGATCTCATACCGGCCGCGACCCTCGATCTTCAGCGAGCCGCGAATCTGCGTCTCTTTCGTGTCGCGCTGAATCTTCGCGCTTCTCATGCCAGATAGGACTCCAGTTCGTTGATTTCGGAAATCACCGAGAGCGACCCGCTGTGCGGCCCCACGCCCAGAAACGCGACGCCCGCCGCCTGGGCGGAAGCCGCATCGTCCACCGTATCGCCGAGATACAAGATGCCTCGCTCCGGGTGCAGTTTCTGAATTTGGTGCAATCCATCGGGATCCGGCTTCGACCGCGCAACATTGTCATCACCAATTACGCCGGCAAAATGCGCGACAGCGGCGAACCGCCGCAAGGTCATCTGAGCTTCTTCATTCAGTCGCCCGGTGAAGATGTACATCGGGTAACGCGCGGCAAGCCGGGACAGCAATCCCTCCGAGGGAAGCCACTTTTCCCGTTCCATGTAGGTTCCGAAGAACAAATCGTTGAACTGCGCCACCACTTCGGAGTACTCGCGCTCGACACCCAAATCCCGGCAGATGGTCTGGGACAGCAGCCAGTCGTTATTGAACCCGCCGCGGTTTTTGTACTGCTGGATCTGTTCGTGACTGATCGTCTTTCCGGTAAATTGCTCGACAGTCGCGATGATGCAGTCGCGATAGGAGGCGCGGACGTCCACCAGCACGCCATCCATATCGAATACCAGGATTTCCGGCTTCACCATATCTTCCGCAGCTCCCCAATAAACCGTGCAGCCTGCTCGCGAGTCCCGCAGGTTACTCGAATACAGCCCGGCAGCTCATAACTGCGATCCCGAACCAGGACTCCACGGTCTCGCAGCGCATCGCGAATGGCGAGAGACCGGTCGCCGACACGGAACAGGATGAAGTTTCCTTTGCTGGGAAAAGCTTCGATACCCATCTCTGCAAACTGCGCATAAAGATAGTCGCGCGCGCCGTTCGATTCGCGTACGTAGTTTTCGATGTACTCCGGATCGTCCACGGCCGCCGAAGCCGCAATGATCGCGAGCATATTGACGCTGTAAGGCGACTGGGACTTCCGCAGCCAGGCCATGTTTTCCGCATTGGAAAAGAGGCAGCCCATGCGCATCGCGGCCATTCCGTAGACCTTGGAGAAGGTTCGGCTGACAAACAGGTTCGGATACCGATCCAGCAGATCCAGCACCGTGATTCCGGAAAATTCGAAGTACGCTTCATCGAACAGAAACGCGATATCCGGGTATTTCTCCAGCAGAGCAATGCATTCATCGCGCTCCCGCCAGGAGCCGGTAGGATTGTTCGGGTTTGAGAGAAATGCCGCGCGGGTTCGATCGGTGATGTCGTGCGTGACGGTCGCCCCGGCGAGCTCGCTATAGAAGCGATACATCGCGTAACTGACTTCCGGAATCATCACTTCATCGCCGTCGTCGATGAATGCGTTCACCATCACCTGAATCGCTTCGTCGGTACCGTTGGTCAGCAAGATCTGGTCTTCGCCGACGCCAAAATATTTCGCGAGCTTCGGACGCGCCTGGGAATACTCCGGGTAAAGCGTCAGCGCGTCGGCCGTGATCGCGCGCTGCAATGCGGCTACTACCTTGGGCGATGCCCCGACAGTGTTTTCATTGAAGTCCAGCCGGATCTTACCGGCACGGTCTTCGGCGGGCGGTTTATAGGCGGCCATCCTGCGGACGGCCGGGCGGGGATTCAAGCTCACTGGCGAACCTCGATGGATCGCGCGTGAGCCTCCAGGCCCTCCGCCCGAGCCAAAGTTGTAATGGCCGGCGCAAGCTTCGCTAATGCCTTGCCATTCAACTCCTGCGTAGCGATCACCTTCACGAAATCCGCGCTTGACAGTCCGCCCCGCAGCCGAGCGGCGCCGGATGTAGGCAGCACATGGTTCGGACCAGCGGCATAGTCGCCGGCTGCTTCGGGACTAAGGGAACCCAGGAAAATCCCGCCGGCATTATCGATTTGCGGCAGCAGTTCTCGATGATGCAGGCTTAAGTGCTCCGGAGCAAACTCATTGGAAATCTCGCACGCCTGCTCCAGCGAGTCGACAATCAGGATCGCGGAGTTTTTCTTCAACGCGACCCTCGCCGTAGGTGCGGTCGGCAGGCTGGTCAACTGCCAGTCCAGCTCCGCTTCCACCGCAGCAGCCAAAGCCTTAGACGTTGTGAGAAAAATCGCGGATGCATCGGTATCGTGCTCCGCCTGCGCCAGCATGTCGGCGGCGATCCAGCGGGGATTGCCTTCCTCCGCGATGATCAGAATCTCCGTCGGTCCGGCCACAAAATCGATGCCCACTTCGCCTGCCAAAATCTTCTTCGCGGCAGCGACATAGATATTCCCCGGTCCGACAATCCGATCGACTTTTGGCACCGTCCGGGTTCCGTAGGCGAATGCCGCGATGGCGTGCGCGCCACCGATCTGGAAGACGTTTCGTACATCCAGCATCGCCGCGGTGGCCAAGATCTCAGGAACCGGCTTTGGCGTGGTGACACAAATCTCCGGAACCCTGGCAACCTGCGCGGGAATTACGGTCATCAGAACAGTCGACGGTAATGGGTAACGGCCGGCCGGGATGTAGGCCCCCATGGCAGGAATAGGGCGAACGATTTGGCCCACCTTCAAGCCAGGCGCGAGCACTTTGGAGGCGGGCTTAGGTAGCTGCAGCTTCGCAAACTCGCGAATGTTGCGCGCCGCCGCTCGTACCGCGCTCTTGAACTTCGGCGAAACTCCATCTTCCGTTGGAGCAATTCGCAGAGACTTGCCGGAAAACCCATCAAACTTTCGCGCGTACTCCAGCACGGCGGCATCCCCGCGCTTGCGCACGGCTTCGAGAATCGGCCGCACCGTCTCTTCCGCTTCGGTCATTCGGGCAGCCCGCCGCGTCAGCAGCTTACCGGCTTCAACAGCTTTAAGAATTCGAATCGTGGCCATCGTTACATCACAATCTTGTTCAGCGGATACTCGACAATCCCCTGCCCGCCCGCTTCCTTCAGCCGCGGCAGGATCTGACGCACTGTCGTCTCGTCGAGGATGGTGTTCACAGCTACCCAATCGCCGTTGGCCAGCGAAGAAACCGTGGGATTTTTCAGCGCGGGCAGAATGCTCAGGACATTGTCGAGATTCTTCTTTTCCACGTTGAGAATCAGGCCCACTTTGCCGAGCGCGGCGATGGCCCCTTCCAGCAGCATTTGGATGTCCTCCATCTTTCGCCGCTTCCATCCATCCGCCCACGCCGATTTGTTGGCGATGAACTGCGTATTCGACTCCAGCAGCGTCTCGACAATCCGCAACTTGTTCGCACGCAGGCTCGAGCCCGTCTCCGTCACTTCGACGATCGCGTCAGCCAGGTACGGCGGCTTCACTTCCGTCGCCCCCCAGGAGAACTCAACCTTCGCCTTCACGCCGTGTTTGGCCAGATAGCGATTGGTGAAGCCAACCAGCTCTGTTGCGATGATCTTGCCTTCCAGATCCTTCACGCTATGAATCGTCGACGTCTCAGGAACCGCCAGCACCCATCGAACTTTGCGGAAGCTTTGCTTGGAGTAAACCAGGTCCGACACCTTTTCCACGTCGGCGTCGCTTTCCATCACCCAGTCCAGCCCCGTCAAGCCGGCGTCGAGGTAGCCGTCTTCGACATACCGAGCCATCTCCTGCGCCCGGATCAGCATGCACTCGATTTCCGGATCGTCAATCGCCGGAAAGTAAGAACGGCTGGAAGAGGTGATGTTAAATCCCGCGCGCCGGAACAGGTCGATGGTTGCCGTCTCCAGAGAGCCCTTCGGAATGCCCAGCTTCAACTTGCCGCTCATTTCGAGCCTCCATACACAGCCTTCGGATCGTAGGAGCGTTCATCGACCGTCTTCCAATCCTTCCCCGCGTCCAGCTTGCGGAAGAAGCAGCTTTCATATCCTTCGTGACAGACTCCCGGACCCAGTGCCTCCGCGGTGATAAGCAGCGCGTCGGTGTCGCAGTCCGTACGGATTTCGCGAACCATCAGCTTGTGCCCGCTGGATTCTCCCTTTACCCACAGCTTGTTTCGCGACCGCGAATAGAAAGTGACGACACCGGTTTCTACGGTCTTCTCCCACGCTTCGCGATTCATGAATCCAACCATGAGGACACGGCCGGACGTGGCGTCTTGGATGACGGCGGTCACAAGGCCGTCAAGCTTGTCAAAGTCGAGATTCATATCGATAAATACAGAAACGCCCGCCGATTCCGCGGCGGGCTCCCTTTCCTGAATGTCCAACCCTACTAGGAGATCGCCCGTCGCCCCACACCATGAGCATGGTGATGATGATGGGCGAAATGGGCAACGGCGAACATGAAAACTCAGTATAACCGAGGCTCGTCAGCTTTGCATAGCTTGAGAATCCCGATTCACCGTCTCCGGCGAAAAAGCCGGTACGCAGATCGCCAGGTATTCGCAGCCCTCCGCATGCGGTGTCGAGTATCGAATCCACTCGCCGGCGTGCGTAATAATCGCCTGACCGCCGTGAACTTCGATCACTCCGCCTTCATGTTCCACGCGCATCGTTCCCCGCAAGACGACCGTGTATTCGTCAAATTCCGGGCGCTGCCCCGGCTCGCTCCAGCCTGCCGGTGAGTTCATTTTGGCGATCGAAATCGTATGAGTCTTCGAGTTCACTCGTCCGATGAACTCCTCGATGATCTTGTTGCCCGGTACGGGGATTTTCGTGGGACTCTCAATCAGCTTTGGCATCGATCTCAATGATATGCTCGGCCTGCATGCTTCCCCTGCTTTTCTTGCTTGCCCAAGCTCCGCCTGCGGTGCCGCAGATGCCCCCGTCGGTCATCTATGACGCGAATATTGAGTACTCGAACGTCGGCCAGCGCACCGCGATGGACATTGTCCGCCCGAGGAACGCCACCGGCCCGTTGCCCGCAGTCCTTCTGGTGCATGGCGGCGGATTTCGAGCCGGTCGCCGCGAAAGCTATCTGCCAACCGCCATCAAACTCGCCGAGCGAGGTTACGTCGCAGCCACGGCTAGCTATCGCCTCGCGCCTCGCCACCAGTTTCCCGCGGCCGTCGAGGATGTGAAAGCCGCGGTACGATTTCTCCGCGCGAATGCGGCAAAATATGGCCTCGATCCCGATCACATTGGGGCAATGGGCGGCAGCGCCGGAGGGCACTTGGTCCTGATGCTTGGCTTGACAGCAGGCGTCAAGGAGTTCGAAGGGACAGGCCCGAATCTCGACCAGTCCAGCCGGGTACATTGCGTCGCCAACTATTACGGACCCAGCGATTTCACGCAGTCCTATTCAAAATCAGTGGACGCCGCCGAGGTGTTGCCGCTTTGGCTGGGCGCGGATCTCGACCACAACCGTCTGATTCATCAGAAGGCCAGCCCGCTCAATTGGGTCACCCCCGACGCCGCACCAGTGTTGTCACTGCACGGCACCAAAGACAATTACGTCGCCTACGAGCAGTCCGTTTGGATCACCGAGCGCCTGTTAGCCGCGGGAGTAGAAGCCGAACTGGAAACCTTTTCCGGAGCCGGGCATGGTTTACGTGGAGCCGATGCGGAACGCGCCGAACAGCGAACCTTTGCCTTCTTCGACAAGCATTTGAAAACCGCTCCCCCGCAGCGAAAGATTCTCCTCTCCGATCACGGTCCCAAGGGAGAGATCGTGGCGATGGAGTGGCCTTCCGGCCGCGAGCTGTGGACGGTCCTAAATGAACGCGGGCACGACGTGCAGCCGCTGCCCGATAGTCATGTTCTGTTCACCATCGGACCGAAGAAGACAGTCGTCGAAATCGATAAAGACCGCAAGGTCGTCTGGAGCTACAGCGAAGGTCTGGAACATCCACTCGCCGCGCAGCGTCTTCCGAACGGCAACACCTTAATTGGCGACGCCAAGATGGGCAAGGTCATCGAAGTCACTCCCGACAAGAAAATCGTCTGGAAGTACGAAAGCGCGGATCTGGCGAATATGCGGATGCGAAACAGCCGCCGGACCGCTGCCGGGACTACGCTGATCGCCATCGAAGCCATCGCGAAAATTATCGAAGTCGACAAATCGGGAAAGATCGTCTGGCAATGGCAGGCGCCCAACGGCGACCAGCGCCGCGCTTACCAGGCGCTACGGCTGGACAATGGCAACACGCTCATCAGCCTGAATGATCCGGGAGAGGTGGTAGAAGTAGATCCGGCGGGGAAAGTCGTGCGCTCTATCGCGGGAGCGAAGAAAGATGTTCAGTTCGGATGGGCGTCCGGGATGGCTGTCCTGCCGGATGGAGGGATGCTGATTTCCGACTACACCGGACGCCGCATCGTTGAACTCAATAAAGAGGGCAAGGTCGTCAACGAGCTCCGCATCGGTCCTCGCACCGTTGCCAGCCTTGCCGTCGCCGCGCCTTAATTACCGGTAGGCACGAAGCAATAGAACAAACCCGCGCCGCCGGTGCCGACCAGATTCTCCTGGCTGCATCCGCGCGAGGGGTGTACAGAATTCCAGGAAATACCGCCGCCGTTGCGATCGTGGTGGCCCAATTGGGCAATCCCGTCGCCGCCGCTTGTCCAATCCTTGCAAGTGTGATCTGCGCCGTCGGTATAAGCTTTACCATCCGGTTGCGTACCGGTGAGGATGTCGTGCATGTTCGGCTTATCGCCGACGCCGTTCACCAGATCGCCCTTTTCAGTAATGGCATTGTTCTTGGTGATCAGATTTCCGGTACGCGCCAGCTCCAGCGTGTCGCCATGCAGGTGAGCCAGATCTCGAGCAACCATGGTGCCTTTCTTGTTGTGCCACGGTCCTTTGCCGATGCGATCCCGGGCATTCACCGGCGGCTTGCCGTCCACTCCGGAAGTGCTCAAATAGGCTTTCCAGGTCTTGTCGCCTGCGCCTGCCGCAGCAGCGAGTTTCTGGCAGTGCGCATCCGCCCCCGCCAAGCCGCCGAGATTCGCGCCATTGCCGATTCCTACACTCGTTATGAAAAAGGTCATCGGAGCCGGGGCTTGATTCTGCTGCGCCTGTCCGAAAGCCGTCACAGCCACCACGAAAAGCATGAAGGTTTTCATTGTCGGTAATGCTACTACTTTTTACCCGTCGAAGCAGCTTCCCGTTTCACCCCTACCGCACCGGCAATCAGGACCATGCGCTTCGGTTCGCTCTCCATCGTGAAGAAAGTACTGGATTCGCCTAAGCTGGGGCCGGTTCCGCGAACCACCACGTAATTACTGGCGATATCGACAGATTGTCCCGATCCTGTTCGATTCCCACAAATCCAGCCATAAAATCGAGCTTCTGGGAGCCACCAGAACCAGTTATCGTAACGGAAACTGTCGAGATTCCCGTACCAAACTCGCCGGGCCGAACTCCCTCTCCGCCCACTGTCGTCCACGGCCTTCGCTGCGCTTCGAAGATAGGGTTTCGCCGCAAATTCCGCCGTTTTCCGAGGTAGGGAAATAAGTCCGCAATCCAGCCGGTTATGCGCACCGGGCCATCTGAGGGCCCGTCACGGGGTGGTAGGCAGCCATTTGTTTCTTCGCCGCGCAGCAAATAAATCGACTTCCAAAAGTCAAGGTCTGGTTTTCCCGCCGCCGTGCGGACAAACTGATCCAGCACAGGTCTCAGCCGCGAGGTCCACCAGCCCAGGCCGAACGTATCAAAAATCTCGATGCGGGCGCGAATTTTCTCCCAATCCTCGACCGATCCCGTCACGCAGATCCTTGGAATTCCACAGATCGCACGGATCAAATACTCGAAATACTGCGAATACGTATCCATCAGCACCAACTGACTTGCCGTGCGGACCGCGGCAGTAGTGGTCGAAAAGTCACATAGGCAAACGTCGTGGATCGCCGGGTCGGTTTCGGCTCGAATCATTGCGGAAAACTGCTCAATCGCCGCCGAGAAAGAATCAAGATTCAATCTGTCAACCGAGGCGGTCAGTCTCTTCTCGCCTGCATCGCTCACCAATTGTCCGCGGAGTTCTTCCGCATGTCCGTTGACGTGGTCGCTGAACCCCTGCGCGATGGTCAGCCAGATGGCGTCCGGCGACAGACACAGAGCGTAATGCCCACTGAATGCCGTATGCACGGCACCGATTAGCGGATGATATCCGCGCGAATGAACGATTCCCCGTTCCGGATCCGGAACGGCAAGAACTTTCCGCCGGAGGTCCTTCTCCAGCTTGGGAGCCATCTTCATTCCCGAGAGACGCTCCTTCGAGGGCTTAACATCATCGACAGAAAATCCAGGGAGATTCCGCCGGGAAAGCGACAACTTGGACCACATTGTTACTCCAGATTAGCGAAGTTAGTTCACCACCATCAGTTACAAATGTTACAAATTACTGCGAGCCCACTGAACTCTTACGCGGAATATACCGGTCCACCCAGGGAATGAAATACTTCCAGTTCGGCCCGTCGGTATGCCCGCCATCGTGCTGCCGCCATGCCAACTGCCCATCCAGCAGATTCACATTGACCGCCGGCATCTTTTCGTTTCGATAGTCGTCGGACTTCCCAAGATCTTTCGCCCCCAACAGGCGAAACACCGGCTGCGCCGCGATTGCCGCCATATAGCTGCCCTGCTGATCCAGCCATTTCGCATCACCCTTTTCCGGAATCCCATAGCTGATGAACGTCAGCCGTGGAGCGCACAGAGCAATCAGCTCATGAGCGTCCACCGGCAGATCACCGGCATTCTTGCTGCCGAACGTCGCCTCCGAAGCACCGTATTTCAGGAAATTCCCCGCCATCCAGTGATACTCATTGGCAGCCGTGAGATTCTCGACGGCTTCTCCGAAGTTGCGCCGGTGCAGTTTTGCTCCGCCCTCTCCGGACGAGCCCACCAGAACCACATAAAAGCGCGGGTCGTACGCCATCGTCACAAGCGCCGCCTTGCCGTAGCGAGAAACCCCTTCGATCCCGACATGCTTCGCATCGATTGTCTCGTCGGTTTTCAGGTAATCCAAAGCGCGGGATGCGCCCCAGGCCCAGGCGCGGAGCGATCCCCAATCCTCCGGCTTCCGGGCCTGTCCTTTGTTGATCAGTCCGATGATGCCCTTCGTGAGCCCGGCGCCGTTGTCCGCCTGAATACTGGCGGGCACCACCGCGGCGTAGCCCCATCCGTCGGCAATCAATTGTTCCGTTGCGGGAGGATCGCTCCCCACGGGCGGCGCCGGAAAACGGCTGGGTGGCAGCGGATCGCCGGGCAGTCCGGTTCGGAAGGAGAACATCATCATCACGGGCACGGGTGCAGGCGCGTCCGCAGGCGTCACCAGGAACATTTGAATATCAACGGAAATCGCCGGATACGCCGAGTTGTCCACATGCCCCACCAGCTCCCGAGCCACAACTGGGCGATCGCCCACCTTTGCGTTCACGGTGCGCTTCACGCTCCAGTTCACCGCCGGAGTCTTTGCGGGAACACGGCCCAGAACCTCCCGTGAGAAGTCCTCCAGAATCTCCGGACGCCGCTCGCTCCACCACATCTTAGCCGTAGTTACTTTCTTACCGTTCTTCAAAGTCAGAACATCCGGCAAGTTCGGATAAGGATTGGCAAGAGCTTCGTCGTAGTTCGCGGGATTCGGCGCGCCTTCGCGGCCGCTCGGGCCGGGGCGCAGCGCCGTAATTCCCAGCTGCTGCATCATGTTGCGATGATCCTGCTCGGTCGTCCAATTCAACGGCTCCGGAAGACTCTGCGCGAACCCCGCAGCAGCCAGAAGAAAACTCACCGAACGCATCTTGGAGTTCATTTCGATCCCTCGGAGAAAGCGACGCTATCGCGGGACCAGCGCCACCGCGCGACACCAGCCCCCGCTGCCGCCCTTAATCTTAACGGGAAGGCAGGAAACGTAGAAGCCGAACGGTCGCGGAATCAGGTCGAGATTCGTGAGCTTCTCAATCTGGCAATATTCCCGCGTGACGCCCGCAAAATGAGCCGGCCACAACACGCTGCCATCACCGGTCCGGCGGAAGTCCGCGGCCATCGATTCAAACGGACGGTCCAGAGTCCACGCGTCAATTCCAATCACGCGAATGCCCTGCTCCACCAGCCACAGAGTGCTCTCGCGTCCCAAACCCGGCTGCTGCAAGAACTCGCGAGTTCCCCACCGCGCGCCGGCGCCGGTATGAATCAGCGCGATATCGCCGGGATTCAGCCGGTACTCGATCTTCTCCAAGGCAAGCTGCAGATCCTCCACCGTGATCAGATCGCCGTGATGCTTGTGCCGCATGTCGATCACAACGCCCGGCGCAAAGCACCATTCGAGCGGTACTTCATCGATTCTTCTGGCAGGCTTCCCCTCCGAAATCGCGCCGTAATGATACGGAGCATCGACATGCGTGCCCGTGTGGCTGCTGGTCGTCAGAAGCTCAACCGCCCACGCCTGCCCATTGGCAGATCCTAGATCTTCCAGTGAGCATCCGAAATCCGAAGCCGCTTGCCTTCCACCGGCGGCATGATCGAGATACTCAATCTTCGGCGGAGCTAGTTCGCCAACAGCCTGATGCTCCAGTGCAACGCTCAGGTCGATGATGCGCACGTCACCCAATGAGAGGCGGCCAGGATCAGCTGCTTGGAATTCCGTCATTTCTTCGCCTTCGGTCGCCAGTGTAGCAACGCTGAAGCACATGTTCATTTAACAAAATCGACCAACAAAACCCGTTGCAGCGTAAAAATTCGAGGTGTATTCTGCTCGCGAACGGCACAGGATCTCGCTCACGAAAGGAGAGGAGATGGCCAAAAGTGACCATCGCAAAGATCCCCGGGTTGTTCTCAATGTTGAGGACATTCGAATCGATGCCAACCCCCTGAAGATTGGTGAACTGATGCAGAAGCTCATCACGGACTCGGGCTTCCGCGACACGTTCCACAAAGACCCGGTCTCGGAATTACGTGCAGTGGGTATTCGAGTACCCGAAAGAATCCGGCGAAAAATTACCAGGGAAAAAGTCAACGCCACACTGGAGAAACTGATCGAGAACTCTTATGGGACGGAGAATGCCGCGGTGCTTCCCGCTGTGGGAGTGGCCGTGGGAACCGATCCCGGAACAGCTCCTGTTGTGATTGTCGGTGTCACAGTCGCCACCGGAACATCCACTTTCAGCTTCACGCAGAAGACCGCTCCGTTTGAGCACAAAGCGGAGCTATGGACCGGACTCGCTGCTCGGCAGGAGAACCAGCGGGTGAAAAAAGCCGACCTGGAAAAAGTTAACAAACGGCTTGAGGCGGGCTCCAAACCGCGCCGGCGGAAAGTGTAGACCTTCCGCATGAAATTTCTAATCATCGCCGTTCCGTTAATGGACCGGGTGCAGGGAAAGCTCCGGCCCATTGCCATGGATCGAATCAAAGCCAATCCGCCCTTGGGGGTCTATTGGCTGGCGGCCGTTCTCCGCAACGAGGGCTTCGATGTCGATGTCCTGGACCTCATCGCTCTGGGGCGTCTGGATACAAAACTGTTGCGCGAACGAGCCGGTCAAGCCGACGTCGTCGGTATCTCCTGCAACAGTCTCAATTGGCCCAGCGCACGCGTGGTTGTCGACACCATCAAGAAGGCGTATCCCGATCTTCCAGTGATCGTCGGCGGAATCCATCCCAGCGGCTGGCCGGAACATGTGCTGAGAACATGTAAGGCGGACTTCGTCATCCAAGGCGAAGGCGAGGAACCGATCGTTCAGTTCCTCACGGCTTACCGCGATGGAAAGTCCTATCAGTCCATTCCGGGACTTGGCTGGAGATCCGGCGACGGAGTTGTCACGGTTCCGAATCGCGGTTTGGCTAGCTCAGCCGAGCTGGAGAAACTTCCCGATCCCGCCTACGACTTGCTGCCGGAGGGCATCTACGAGTCACTCTCGATTGAGTCCGCTCGCGGCTGTAAGTTCCGATGCACCTTCTGTTCAACAAAGTTTCTCGGAAGTTGGAGAGCTGTATCGGCCAATAACTTTGTCGACCGGTTGGAACGGCTTCTGCCGTATCTGGCCAAGACCCGTTACGGCGTCTTCGGCATCATCGACGACCTGTTCACGCTGGATATCGGCCGGGTCTCCGAGGTTTCGGCTGAGATTCGAAGGCGAGGGCTGTCGATCCAGGCAACATTGGACGCCCGGGCAACGGATGTGATTCGAGGAGATGTTTGCGAGGCGCTGGTGCCCATCACCAATCACATGCTGATCGGTGCGGAGTGCGGATACGATGAGGGCCTTCGTCGCATCAACAAGGCGTGCACGACGGCAGTGCTGGAGAGGGCAGCGTCCATGCTCCAGCAAGCGGGACTGTCCCAACGATGCGTGTTTTCGTTTGTGATTGGCTTCCCGTTTGAGACTGCCGCGGATTGCCGCAAGACGGTCGCATTCGCATCCAACCTGCTCCTGAAGTACAACGTGCGCATTTACCTGCAGTGGTACAACACCATTCCCGGCTCAGCGATCTGGAATGAGCTGGAACAGGAAGGAAGCGTCAGTATCGGTCAATACGATGATTTCGGATTCTTTCAGAACGCGGAGCTGTTCCGGGCCGGCGTGCGAATTCCGATGAAGGAAATCCGCGAAATCGGCGACACCATTCGAAGCATCAATACGCTGCTGCTGCTCACGCAGCCGGCAAACGACATCATCCAGTTCTCCGCGCCCGAGACTTTTCTCCAGGAAGCGACCCTGGACTTTCCCTCGCACGGCGTCCTGGAGGGAGGAGTTCGTCCGCCGAAGAACATCCCCATGCCGAATAGGAGTGACGTTGCTGGCTTGGTGGGTCTGCGCGCAAGAGGAGCGTAGCGCGGGTAGACAATAAAGGCGTGAAACGCTCCGGGCACGCTGATTTGCCGCTGCATGGCGGACGCGTCCCGTCCTGGCTCGCAGATCGCATGACCCTCCTGGGCACGGCGATCACGGAAGCCGTGGTGATTCACTATGGCCGGCCGGAGTTTCTCTCCCGCATGAGCGATCCGCACTGGTTTCAAGCCTTCGGCGCGGTCATGGGGATGGACTGGCATTCGTCTGGCATTACGACGTCCGTTCTCGGAGCCCTCAAGCGCGGTCTCAATCCTCGCGCTCAAGAACTGGGGATTTGGGTTTGCGGCGGCCGGGGCCGCCACTCGCGGCGCACCCCAGACGAACTGCTTGAGATTGCAAGTCGAACAGGTTTGCCCGGCGATGCACTTGTCCGGTCCAGCAAGCTGACCGCCAAGATCGACAACAACGCGGTGGGAGACGGCTTCCAGCTCTATCTGCATGGGTTCCTCCTGACGGCTGAAGGCGATTGGGCCGTGGTGCAGCAAGGCATGAACGATGCCACAGGCTATGCGCGACGGTACCACTGGCACTCCGCTTCCGTGCGCGATTTTGTGAACGATCCGCATGCGGCCATTGTGGGGGAGCCGCAGGGAGACATTCTGAATCTCGTCGACAAGCGCGCGGCTCCCGCGCGTGCGGCCTTATTGGAAGTCAGCCGCGAGAATCCCGCGCGGACGCTTACCATGGTGCGCCGTCATGAAGTGCTGGAGCGGGACGTCGATCTCAAGAGGTTGGGAGCAGTGCTTGCCGTTTCCTATCACAAGCAGCTCCATGACTTCGCGGAATTTCTCCTGACCGAGCAGCTAGGCCCCCGGACACTGCAAACGCTGGCGCAGGTAGCGGAAGTGGTCCATGGCGCACCTGCGCGCTTTTCGGACCCGGCGCGCTTCTCGTTTGCGTTGGGCGGCAAGGATCGCCACCCGTTTCCCGTGCCTTTGAAGACTTACGACGAGACCATCGGAGTTCTCCAGCAAGCGCTCGATCGTGCCAAGCTCGGAGACAAAGACAAACTCGAAGGCATCCGACGGTTAGAGCGGTTTGTTCGTGCCGTGGAGAACGATGCCCAGCCGGTGGCGGATTTCGAATCGGTGATCGCGCATGAGGAGGCTATCTCCACAAGCCTGGGCGGACGCTCTGTTTTCGATGACAAGCCGATGGGAACCGGGCAGTTGAAACTCTTCTGATCCGGACTTCCCCCTAACGACTGTGAGGGTGGTCCTTATAGTGTTGCCGCAGCAAATCCATCCCGTAATCGTTGCCATTCGGCGTCCGGACAACAGCGTGGATATGCTCCCGGTTCGGCTTGCCGGGTGGATTGATATTGCGCAGTCCAGCGGGCGTTTGGTGATCGAACTCAATGAGGATCACGGGGCTGTGAATTCGGTAATAAAAAACACTATCCGGCTTGGTCTCGCCAATCCACGCAAACCACGTATCGTCGATGTGCTTTCGCACTTCCTCCATCCGAACGCGCGCCTGCCCCTCTTTCATGTTGCCGACGTATAGCTCGACCAGAGCCGCCATTTCCCGGCGCTGTGCTTCAGTCATCGCTGAGCCTTTTAGACCCTTGTAGTCCAGCACGACGTTATCCTTGAATGCTTCCCCAACATTGTTATTGCCGGTCTTGGAAAAGGAGAGGATCGCCTTCTCTCGCTGTTCGTTGGTCAACGCATTGACAAACTTCAATCCGCCCGCCTGCTCCGGCTGAAGAATCTCCGTGCCTTTGTACTTGCCGGAGTGGGCAATCACTGGTTCGGATCCCGCAAAGAAAGGAGTCATCACAACCTGGTCGCCCAAAACAAAGTAGTTGATGATCAGGTGGTGGCCGTCCAGCTGCCAGCCCCACGGCTCCTTCGAAGACGGATCGCCCATGATGGTGATCCAGTACAGCCACTCGCCATACTCTTCAAAGTTGTTGTTGTTCAGCTCTCCCAGAGTGTGGTTCAAGTGCATGATGTCGTGCGATAGCTTCAGGCCTTTTGCGCTCAAGGACGCCCGCAGCAGGTCGAATGCTTTCTCTCGCTGAGCCTCGTTCATTTCTTTGAAGCTGACACCCTGGCGCACGTAGAAATGCTGGTTCATCCATTTGCGCCATTCCGGATCGTCGACCGGAAACTTAGCGGCCTTCCTCTGATCTGAGGTAAGACTGGCCAGCAGCGCATCCGCTGCCTTGCGAACCGGCTCCGTCGATACGCCGGTGGATTGGATCTTGAACAGTCCCGGTAGGACGTTGCCGTCCGTCGTGATCCCCTTGAACGGCTCAGCCAGGCCCTTCTGCTCCGCTTGTTCGGACATCTGCCGGAACCGCTCAGACCGCTGCGGAGCTTGCGAGAGAGCAATCGCCGCCAAGGCAATGAAAAGGCCCAGCTTCTTCATGGCACCGATTCTACCGCCGCGCCGCGGTCGCGGCATCGGTACCTTCAGCCGCGAAGTCATCGCCCGTCATCTCCCGGATCCTTGCCGGCTCCATCGCGCCGCATCGCGCAGCTCGAATAAAGAAATTCCTCAGCCCCGCTACTGTGGCCTCATCGTCGAACTGAACGCCGAGGCGCGTGGCTTGCTGTTGTTGTTCCACGAAATTCCGGAGCCTTCTGGCGGCCGGGTCCGCAAACTCCGCGAAGAACTGAAAGACGGTGGCGTACCGGCTGACCAGCTGCGCCGGATTGATGTCCCATCCCTGGTAAATCCCGGAGAACAGCGCGTGCCGAACCCCCTCACCATGACCGCGCCAAGCGGCGTGCACTGCGGCCTGATCGCCAACCGGAATCAGGTTTGTCACTCCGTC
Source organism: uncultured Solibacteraceae bacterium (assembly GCA_964515165.1). Classification (GTDB taxonomy): domain Bacteria; phylum Acidobacteriota; class Terriglobia; order Bryobacterales; family Bryobacteraceae; genus JAPKYZ01. The sequence continues at coordinate 28,028 of CAZETQ010000031.1, forward strand.
GACGATGTCAATTCCACGATCCGCCAGTTGCATCAGCATCGTCGCCCGCGCGAAGTCGCACACCGGATGCAGCAGCGTCTGCCCTGCAAACGTGATCCCGCAGGCGGACATGTAATCATATGCTCCGAAATGAGCGCCAATGCATCGACCTTCGGTGGCGTCGACAAACGCGCCGATGTTCCGCATTGCCTGCGGAGTCTCAATCATCAGCTCGATTTTGACTTCAGGTACGGCGTCCAACGCCCTGACGAGAGTGGACACTTCCGCTGGATGGAGAATCTTCGGAAGCGTGACGACAAAATTTTCCGGAAGTCGCGTAGCTTCCTGCAGGAACAGTTCCAGCGTCCGCAGACCGCGCTCGCGGGTAGCGCCGCTCAGCGCGCGAATCCGAATACCCAGCCTCGCCGGGAACGCCCCACCAGCATCAACCATGCGACTCGCCTTGCGTGCATGCTCGTCTTCTTCAGCATCGCTGCGAATGCCGTATCCATCTTCAAAATCGATCCGGAAGTCTTCCACCGGGGCAGAGCGCAGCTTCTCGCGCACCCTTTCTTCCACCCCCGGCGCCAGCGATTCCGGATAGCCGTGGGCATCCAAAGCTGCCAACGCCACCTCGCCGGCGCGCGTCATCAGATCCGGGCGGAATAAATGCGCGCCCCCATACAGCACATGTACCGGTTGCCAGTGTGTCATTGATAATGAAAGAGTCCCACCGAATGGCGTCTCACTCTATCGAGCTTACTCAGAAGCTCCCCGTCGAAAGCCGTGCCGCCCGAACGCTCCGGGAGATCTTCGAATCCGGCCGGCCGCTGACGTACGTTCGGTCCGCCGAAGAACAGCGAGTGGAGCGTGTCCTCCGTGAAGTCGCCGGGGGAACACCGGTCTGGACCTGGAGTATTACCGAAGGCTTGCGCCAGGAAGGCCAACCCGCCGAACCCGGAAGTGAATCCGCACGCGGAGCGTTGGATTTCATCGCCGCTCATCCCAGTGCCGGCATCTTTCACCTGAAGGATTTTCATGAGCCGATGCGCGATTCCGCGGAAGTCCGGCGCCGGTTGCGAGACATTTACTACACCTGCATTGATCAGCGGAAGTTTGTCGTCATCTCATCGGCGATTCGGTTCATCCCGGAAGAGATTTCGCGCAACCTCGTCTATCTGGAGCTTCGGCCTCCCGATGCGACGGAGTTGATCGAGTTTCTTCGCGAAGAGACCTCCGGTCTCAGCGAGGCGCTCCTATCTAAGTTCGCAACGGCGCTGCAGGGTCTCACGCTGGAGGAAGCTCGCTACGCCCTACGCCGGGCCACCGCCGGCGGCGCCACCTTGGGACCCGGTTCGGTCCACACGCTCCTCGAAGAAAAACATCTCCTGATTAACCGCAGCGGCGTGCTCGAGTACATTCCCGGCAACCGAAGCCTGGAGGAAATCGGCGGCCTGGAGGGCCTGAAGCAATGGCTGGTGGAGCGCCGCAAGCTGTTTCAAATGCGCGAGAGCGTCAGCGCCGAAATCGTGCCCAAGGGCCTGCTGCTGATGGGCATCCCCGGCTGCGGCAAGAGTCTTTGCGTCAAGGCGATTTCTTCCTGCTTCGACCTGCCCCTCTACCGCATCGACATGATCGAAATCTTCTCCGGCCGTCACGGAAAACCCGAAGGAGCGTTTGTCCAGGCCTGCCGGATGATGGAGGACATGGCGCCCGCCGTCCTCTGGTTCGACGAAATCGAAATGGGAATCACCTCCACCGAATCCAGCGGCGAGCAGGGGCGAATCTTCGCCTTCTTCCTCACCTGGATGCAGGAGAAGACGCGAGGACTCTTCGTGGCGGCCACGGCCAACCGGGTGGATCTTCTGCCCGCCGAAATGATCCGCAAAGGCCGCTTCGATGAAGTCTTCTTTGTCGACCTTCCCACGGAACCGGAGCAGACAGAGATCTTCAAAATCCACCTCACCCGCCGCGGCGTGGACATCACAGGTTTCGATTTCCCCCAGATCATCAAGTTCACCAATGGCTGGACCGGCGCCGAAATCGAACAGTGCGTCATCTCCGCGCTGACGAAGGCGCAACTCGAAGAACGTCCTGTAACCGATCGCGACGTGGTCCTGATTGCGGCAAAGTTCGTTCCGCTCTCCCGCACGATGAAGGAACAGATCGGCCAGATCCGAAGCTGGGCGTTCGAACGCGCCGTCCGGGCATCGCCGCCCGCCCGTCGTTGATCAGTACGGCGTCTTATCTTCTTTCAGCCGCCACAGATCGAACGGCCGCTGCGCATCCGGGTTGGAGACACGATGCAGAGGAATCCTTCGTGCCGCCGCATCCGCCGCCAGCTCCCGATAGATAAACTCATCGGCAAACCCTGCGTTGGCGGCATCGTGCCGGTTGGCGGCGTAATACACCCTCCCGATTCGAGCCCAATAAATCGCCGCCAGGCACATCGGGCAGGGTTCGCAGCTGGCATAGATTTCGGTACCGGACAGATCGAAGGTGCAAAGCGATCGCCCTGCCGCCCGAATGGCCGTGATCTCTGCGTGGGCGCTCGGATCGTTGACAAGGGTGACTTCGTTCACGCCCTCGGCAATCACCTGCCCTTCCCGAACGATCACCGCGCCGAAAGGACCGCCTCCCGCGCGAACATTTCCTTCGGCGAGTTGAATTGCCCGCGCAATCCAGCGCGTGTCCATCCTGTATCGATCGGGCTAGGGCTTCGCGGCCGGTGGTTGCGCCGCCATGGCTTCCGTCGAGGCCTTCTCCACTTGCGTTAACTGATTGCGCACCATATCGCCATCCGCGGCAGTCGGCACCAGCCGCAGATAGGACTTCAGGTGCTCCGACGCTCCGGTGAAATCGTTCTTCTGCGCCAGCACGATCCCCAGAACATGCTCCAGTTTGGGCATCCGGTGAGACTCGTCCTGCTTGATGCCCTCGCGCGCGCTCTTTTCCGCGGCGTCCAGCTTATTCAGATTGAGATTCGCAACGGCATTGAAAAGATAAGCCGCCGGGTAGGAGTACGGATCCAGCTTCAACACCCGTTGAGACGTATCTTCCATCTCCTGCCAGTTCTTCGTCTTGTTCGCTAACCCCGCAAGCTGCATGTAAGGCTTCACGAACTTCGCGTCGGCCTTCAGAGCCGATTCGTAAGCCTTCCGAGCCTCCGCATCGTTCCCCTGCTTCTCATGAATCATCCCCAGGTCCTGCCAGGCAATGGCGTAGCGCGGATAAATCTCGACCGCCTTCTCCAGATCTTTCTTCGCTTCGTCCAGCTTCGCGTTGACCTCTTCCGGTTTCTTGGGCTTGTCGCCGCTCGACAGCTTCTTCAGGATATTGAGGCCGTGCTCGTATGCTTTCTTTGCGTCCTTCGGAGCCTCGAGCGTAGTCATGCTCGTCACCGTTCCCTCGACGTGCCCCAGCCTCTTCAGGATGATCGTGCCCAGGTCGGGATTGTCCAACGCGCGGCGGCCCGCCAGCGAAATCGACTGCGACCGGAAGCCCGGCAGGCTCGCTCGAATCTCGCAGCCCATCAGCTCTCTTTCGCTGAACCCCCGCTGACCCGAGCCAAATCCGGGATTACCCGCATTGCCCAGCCGCCCGCCGTTAATATCGCTTAAGTCGTTGCTTGAAGCCATGCTCGCGTCCGGCATCGTCGCCATGCTATCGCCCAACCGGATGCTGAAGTGCCCCTTGGAGTTGGTATAACCCTCGGCCCGCGGAGTATTTCCGTTACAGACGCGCTCAATCGTCACGGAAGTATCAGGAACACTGCCGTCGTCCAACATCACTTTCCCGGTCAGGAAGATCGGCATCTGCTGCCGGTCCGGGATGCGCTGCATCGGGTCCGATCCAGGATTGCGGCCGATTCCCGGCGTTCCGCCAGGATTTCCACCCGGCCGGCCACCAACACCGCCAGCACCCGGGTTGGACGGGCCCGTCGAGCCACCGCCACCGGCTGGCGTCCCAGCGCCACCGCCGCCTCCGGGAGCACCTTGACCGAAAACCATGGAGCCAACAAGAACTGACGTGGATAACAGGCGGAAGGACAGGGTGGGCATAAGACACCTCCTGGTCGAAACTCGACCGTATTATGGCACAAGACGTTAAAATCTGTTTATGGCTCCTGGTCGCCGGGTTGTCCCGGCCATGCTGCTGGTTTTCGCGGGATGTTCCACCGCTCCTGTCGCTGAGAAGAAAGCTCCGGAGCCTCCGAAGCCTGTCACAGGCCTTTCGGCGATCTACAACATGTATCGCCTGGCCCGGACTTGGGCTCCCGATGCCATGCCGTTGAAGGCGCAAAGCTACAACATCGCGGAACCCAAAAGTGAAAACGGTCGCGCGGGGGCCTGGTCCGCCGTCTTCGTCTCGCCGTCCCTGCGCAAGCAGAAAATGTATACCTACTCGACCGTCGAGGGAGACTTTCACAAAGACGCCTTTGCCGGGCATGATGAGTCCTGGAGCGGCGACACCCGCCAGTCCCAGTCCTTTCGCATCGAGGCCCTGAAGACGGATACCGACAAGGCTTGGGAGATCGCAGTCTCCAAAAGCGAAAAGTATATGAAAGCGAACCCCGATGTTCCGGTTTTCTTCCAACTGGAAAGAACGGAGCGGTTCGGCAGCCCGGCCTGGCGCGTCATCTGGGGCGAGTCGGTGTCGAAGAGCAGCCACTCGATCTTCGTCGATACCGCCACCGGACAATATCTCCAGACTGGCCGCTAGCTAGGCCAGAAGGGCTTTGACTACCTCGGCTTTTTCGACGCCCGTCAGCTTCACGTCCAGGCCCTGGTACTTATACGAGAACTTGTCGTGGTCGATTCCGAACAGGCGCAGAATCGTCGCCTGGAAATCGCGAACGTGCACCGGATCTTTCGTGATGTTGTAGCTGAACTCGTCCGTCTCTCCGTGGACCACGCCGCCCTTGATCCCGCCTCCCGCCATCCACAGGCTGAAGCACCGGGGATGATGGTCCCGGCCGTAATCGGTTGCGGTCAGCTTCCCCTGCGAGTAAATCGTGCGGCCAAACTCCCCGGCGAAGATCACCAGCGTGTCCTTCAACAGACCGCGCTGCTTCAGATCCTGCACCAGCGCATAACAGGCCTGATCGACGTCCTTGCATTGGCTGGGCAAGACCTCCGGCAGATTGCCGTGGACATCCCAGCCGCGGTGGTAAACCTGGACGAACCGGACGTTCCGTTCCACCAATCGCCGGGCCATCAGACACGTCTGCGCGAAAGAGCCGGGAGTCTTCGCCTCCTCGCCATACAGTTCGTAAGTGCTGGCGGGTTCCTTGCTCACATCCGTCAATTCCGGAACCGAGCTCTGCATGCGAAACGCCATCTCGTACTGCGAAATACGCGTCTTCGTCTCCGGATCGGCCAGGCGTTGGAACGTCTGCTGGTTCATCTCTCCCAAAGCGTCCAGCATCCGCCGCCGCATCTCCTGCGGCACTCCGTCCGGATTGGTGATGAACAGCACCGGGTCGCCGCTGCTGCGGAGGCTCACGCCGGAGTACTGGCCGCTCAAAAAGCCGGCGCTCCACAAACGGCTGGAAATCGCCTGGACGTTCGCCCGGGGATGCGTATGCTTTGCCTGCAACACCACAAACGCCGGCAAATCCTGATTCATGCTGCCCAAGCCGTAGTTGACCCACGACCCGATGCACGGCCGGCCCGCGATCATGTTGCCCGTCTGGAAGAAGGTAATCGCCGGTTCGTGATTGATTGCCTCGGTGTGCATCGACCGCACCAGCGCGATATCGTCCACCATCTTCGCGGTATGAGGAAGAAGCTCTGAAATCCAGGTCCCGCTTTGGCCGTACTGCGCAAACTTGAAAATCGAGGGAGCAATCGGGAAGCGGCTCTGGCCGCTGGTCATCGTCGTCAGGCGCTGTCCCTTGCGAATCGATTCCGGCAGATCCTTGTCGAAAAGATCTTTCATGCCGGGCTTGTAGTCGAACAAATCCATCTGTGGCGGAGCACCCACCAGGTGGAGATAAATGCAGCGTTTTGCGGTTGGAGGAAAGTGCGGAAGGCCCGGCAATCCGCCCATCGGTGAAGGAGAGCCCTCACCCGCGACGGCGTCCTCTTGCATCAGCGAAGCTAGCGCCAACGCACCGATACCCTGGATGCCGCGTCCGAAAAACTGCCTCCGCGACTCTTCGCGAGCCATCTCGCTGGCAATCGAATCGATTGGGTGCGTGTGCCGTTTCATTTCGTCAGTACCTCATCGAGATTGAAAAGCTGATGCGCCAGCATCGTCAGCGCGGCAAACACCACCGGATCCGACCCGGCATCGGCCTTCTTCTCTCCCACTTTCAACAGTTTCTTGGCGTCCGCCGGGTGAGAGTCATAGTAGCTGGCATAGTCGTGATAGGCCTTCACCGCTACTTGTCTTTCTTTCCCGACCAGCGGCCGGGCCAGCACCTGCTCCGTCAGGAAATCCAGCCGTCCTTCCAGCACCGGAGCCGCCAGGTAAGCTCGCTCCGCAAGATTCCTCGCCGCTTCCACGAACTGCTCGTCATTCATCGTCACCAGCGCTTGCAGCGGTGTATTCGTGCGCTCGCGCCGCACCGTGCACGCTTCGCGCGTCGGTGCATTGAAGATATCCATGCTCGCCGGCGGAGCACTGCGCTTGATAAAGGTGTAAAGGCTGCGCCGGTAAAGATCGTCGCCGTGGTCCTGCTGGTAGAACCGCGTGTTGGAGCCGATCATCGCGACCGCTTCCCACACTCCCGGGGGCTGGTACGGCTTCACGCTGGGTCCTCCGATTTCCGGAGCCAACAGACCGCTCGCCGCCAGAGCATAATCGCGCACCATTTCCGCGTCCATCCGGAAACGCGGCCCGCGGCTCAACATTCGATTCTCCGGATCCTTCGCCAATTTCGCCGGGGTGGTTCGCGCCGACTGTTGATAGGTCGCCGACATCAAAAGCTGCTTGTAGAAGCGCTTCATGTCCCAGCCATGCGTGCGAAAGTCGATGGCCATCCAGTCCAGCAACGCCTGGTTTGACGGCGGATCCCCCTGACTGCCGAAATCATCCGGAGTCTTCACGATTCCGGTTCCGAAAACCTCCTGCCACATGCGGTTCACCGTCACACGCGCCGTCAACGGATTCTCTTCCCGCATCAGCCACTGCGCGAAGCCCAACCGGTTCTTCGGGAGATCCTTTGGCATCGGCGGCAGAATCGACGGAACGTCGGCGGCAACCTCCTGACGCTTCTGGTCGTACGCGCCGCGGAAAAGGATGTGCGCGCTCGGCATATGATCCCGGCGTTCCTGCATCACCAGCGTGACGGCGCCCCGGCGCGCAATCGCTTTCGCCTCGGCGCTCAACTGCGCCTGATCCCGCAGCAAATTCCGGAAACTTTCGTCCTGGTGAAACAGGTAATACAGCAGGAGAGCATCTCGATCCGCCTCGGACGGAGAGGATGAACGGGCCAGCGCGGCTTCAATCGCCGTCCACCGGCTCAGCAGGTATGCGTCATTTTCGCTGAGAACGTTCTTGTAGATCCGGAAATCCGAAATGGCGCCATCTTTCAGCGAGCGGCCCAACTGCAGCGGCTGGTCCACAGTCATGCTGCCGCGCAGCTCCAGATTCTGGTTTCCGCCGCCTTGCGTATTAATCGCCCTTCCATTCAAAAACAGACCCAATCCGGATTGATGACGGGTTCCGTCGTAGGTCAGAACCAGATGGTTCCAGGAACCGTGCTTGATCTGATCCAGGTGTGCCGCTCGAATGTCGATGCTCTTGCCGTCGCTTCCGGAGAGACTGGCGCCGATCACGCGGCCGCCGACATTGATGACCCATCCTCGGGTCTTTTCTTTCACGCTGGTGTCCTGCTGTGAGGCGATCGTGTATCCCTGCTCGGCTTCGGGGAAGAAGAAGCTCACGGAAATGGAAAATGGCTTGTCCGCGTCCAGACGCGGCAGGTCCGTGACCGGTAAGCCTTCGTTCTCCTTGAATCCAATGGCAGGCACGCCCGGCATGTTGGACTCGCGTAGAGCCACCTTGTCGCTGCTCTGCGCCAGCTTTTGGATATCGGCGACGTACCATTCTGAAGCGGCATCCAGCGGCTTCGGATCTTTCGGACGTGGAGCGGACAGCCACGCCTCAAATCCAGCGGGAGTCGCCTTTCGAACCTTAGCGATCTCCGCACGACCCTCTGCCAGCTTCGCGCTCACTTCGCGCCATCGCTGCGCATCTTCCTCTCGAGGAACGACCACCACCGGCGGCGTGTCGGGAATGTTGTCATCCATCACACCTTGCGTGGTATTGCGAAAAAAAGCCCCCAGCGCATAGAAATCCTTCTGGAGAATCGGGTCGAACTTGTGATCGTGACACGTCGCGCAGCCGACGGTCATTCCCAGCCACACGGCACCGGTCGTATCCGCCCGGTCCTTCGCATAGATCTCGGCGTACTCGTCTTCGATCAGACCCGCTTCGTTCGTCGTTACATTCGATCGGTGAAATCCCGTCGCAATCCGCTGGTCCAGCGTGGGCTTCGGCAACAGATCGCCCGCCAGCTGCTCGAGCGTGAAGCGGTCGAACGGCATGTTGCGGTTATAGGCTTGGATTACCCAGTCGCGGTACGGCCACATTTCGCGGTAGTTGTCGACGTGAATCCCGTGCGTGTCTCCATAGCGGGCCGCATCCAGCCAGTAGTGCGCCCGGTGCTCGCCGTAGCGCGGAGAGGCAAGATAGCGATCGACCATCCGCTCATAAGACTGGGGAGACTTGTCGTTCAGAAACTCCTCGATTTCCTTCGGAGTGGGAGGCAAGCCCGTGGTATCCAGCGCGACTCGCCGGATCAACGTGCGGCGGTCCGCCACCGGCTCGGGAGCCAGGCCGTTCTCTTCCAGCTTCGCGAGAATGAATTGGTCGATCGAAGTTTTGACCCACGCGGATTGCCGCACCGTCGGCAATGGCGCGTTCTCCGGAGCCTTCCATGCCCAATGCTCTTGCCATGGCGCGCCCTGCTCGATCCAGCGCTTGAATAGAGCAATCTGTGCCGGAGTCAGAGTCTTGTGCGAATAGGCCGGCGGCATCTTCCGGGCCGCATTGGCCTCCGTAATTCGCCGGTACAAAAGACTTTCCGCGGATTTGCCGGGAACAATCGCCGCGCCGGTCTTGCGGTTCTCCAATGCCGCCGACTTCAAATCCAGCCGCAATCCCGCCATTCGCGTGCCGGAATCCGGACCATGGCAGGCAAAACAGTTATCCGAAAGAATCGGCCGGATTTCCTTTTGGAAATCAATGGTGGGCGAGGCCGCGGCGAAGCACGTGGTCGCCGCGAAAACGGAGATGGAAGCGATGCGGCGCATGTTCCTTAACGCTCTTTCATTTTATCGCTAAAGCTGAACCAGTGCCGTCGGCATCGGCTTCGCCTATCCGCTCGCCCCGTGAGTTTTGAAAGACCGCAAATACTCCTCAATCAGGAAACCCACGGGTGTCTCCGGAGACACCACTCGCACATTTAACGTTTTGAAATAAACGGGCAGCCGCTCCAGAGTGGCGCGGTCGGAGGTAAAGATCAACGGCCTCAAGCCGCGCCCATGGGCAAAGCCGATCTCATACATTACGTTCTTATTCAAATCGGTAATGTCGGCGATGATCGCGCCGGAAGCTCCGATAGCCTCCGCAAAAGTTGTGTAAATGGCGTCGCTTCGAGGCAATCGGTCCAGCCGCAGCGGCACCATATGCCGGGCGACGGCCGGTTCGATCTCGGTGGCATACAACCGGTCATGCTTTTCATCGAAGGGAAGAAGGATCAGGCAGCGCCCGATCTTCGCGGTTCGCAGCAGATTGACGACAGCCGCCGCGGCAGCGTCAAGATCGGAATCGATCGTTTGGTGGAGAGTATCCAAGCATCGATTCAGCGCGCCGGAATCGAAGTTTCCCGCGATCCGCGGCCGGTACTTATCCAGCAAATCCTTCGAGTCTCCGCCCGCATAGGGAATCGGAAGGACCGGCAAACCCAGCTCCAGCGCTTGCTCAACCACGACCTCCGTATGCTGTTTTCCGGAAATCGTCACCACGACATCCACGCCGGCGACCATGGCCAGGCGCCGGCCCAGCGGTGTCCGGCCGGTCATGATGCGCACCGTCACACCGTCTTCTTCTGACATACGGACGGCATCTTGGATTTCCGGCCGTTTGTCGAGTCGCGGCTCCGGAATCCAGGCTTCAAAAAACTCCGGGAGTGCGGCGCCCTTCCTTTCGGCGTACCGGCGAGCGCCCCTCAGTGCCGCCGCATCCGTGGAAATGGCCTCCGGCTGCACGTTGGAGTGTAGGAATCCGCCGGTAACTATCACCGCCGGCATCGAGTTAAGGATTCGATACGTCAGCGTGGAAATAAAGTCCGCGGCAGTTTCCGGCAGGTCCGTGCCGCCGTAGATGCAGACACGAATCCGTCTCATCGATTTGTCGGCGAACCGGCGGCGCTCTGCATTTTCGGGCTTGCGAGCTAACGGAAATCGATACTGTATGGCATCAGCCGCATCATGCCGCCACGTAGCAGCACCGGGTCCAAGCCGGTAATGCCATGCCGTGTCATCCAGGCACGGACTTCCCGATCCACGACCGAGTCGCTGGAAGGCGATAAAAACTTCGCCCAGATCGACCGCCGCGGGGGATACGGAACCAGCCGTATGTTCTCGTCTTTGCCAAGCTTGGCCTTCGTGCGGAAAACCTCGATCGCCTTGTCGAACCCGCCCAGTTCATCCACCAGATTTCTCTCGCGGCCCTGCGAGCCCAGCCAGGCACGGCCTTGCGCCACTGGTTCCACCTGCTCCGGCTTCATCCGGCGAGCCTCCGCCACGCGCCTCACAAATCCCTGGTAGGTGGCGTCGATCCCCTCGCGGAGCTTCGCCCGGGCGGCCTCGCTCATCGGGCCGTAGTCGGACTCGATGGCGGCGTAGCGGCCCCGCGTGAAGATCTCCTTCGAGATCCCGATCTTGTCATACAGCGGCTTCAGATTCGGCTTGCCATAGATCACTCCGATCGATCCGGTAATCGTGTTGGGATAAGCCACAATCGGATCGCCCGTGGCGGCAATGTAGTAGCCGCCCGAAGCCGCCACATCCGACATCGAAATCACGACCGGCTTCTTCTTGCTGAGAAGCTTCATCTCGCGAAGGATGTCGTCGGAGGCCAGCGCATCGCCGCCCGGCGAATCAATGCGGACAATCGCTCCGCGAATGTTGTTGTCCTCCCGCGCCCGCCGCAGCAGTTTCACGAAATCCTCGGACAAGATCGCGTTGTCATCCGAAAATCCGTTGGAGCCGCCGCGGCCGATGGCGCCATCGCCCGCGATGAGAGCAACCGAAGTTCCCTTGGCGGACCGGGCCAACGCTTCCGGAATGTAGGAGCGATAGTTCAGCTTCTTCAAATCCACGCCGCCGTTCCGCTTCTTCAGCTCTTCGATCAGCTGATCCTCGTACATCAACCCGTCGATCAGCCCCGCGCTCTGGGCCTTCTCCGCGAGAAACGGTCCCTGGTCAATTAACGCCCGCACTTCGTCCGGAGTCTTCTTCCGTCCGTCGGCGATACCCTGCACCAGGGTTCCGTAGATCCGGTCCAGCATCGAGTTGACAACTTCGCGAGTCTCCGGAGTGGCCGACGTCCGCGAGAACATATCACCGGCGTCCTTGTACTTTCCGGCATGTTCGATTTGGACGTCCACCCCCATCTTGTCGAGCGTTCCCTTGAAAAACATCAGCTCCGCCGCAAGGCCTTTTAGATTGACGAAATCTTCCTCGGCCAGATAAATCTTGTCGGCCGCCGTGGCCAGATAATAGTCGCGAGCGTTCGGGGAGCGAAGCCAGGCAATCACCGGCTTGCCGCTTTTGCGAAACTCCACAATGGCGGCGCGAAGCTCGTCCGTCTTCGCCCATCCGATGCCCATGCCGCGCGGCATCAGCGCGATTCCACGAATGCGGTTGTCGGTGGCCGCGGCCCGGATGCTCGTCCACAGCTCGTGCATTGTCGGCGGACTGGCACGATCGAAAAAGGGAATATCCATATCCGCCGATGCCACTTCGGTGATAGGCCCCTCCAGCTTGAGCATCAGCGCGGAATTGGTATCGATCATCGGCTTCCTCTCGCCGCCCCAGCGGATCAGCGCAAACCCGATGATGAATACCGAAAGTCCGGCCAGAAGAAGGCCGCAGAAGATGCCCAACAGGAATTTGCGCATGAAAGTTATGCCCCTTCGAGGATCAGGTCCACCCGGTGGGCCACATCCTTCAAGTACGCCAAGTCACCTTTGGAAAGCTCCACCGTGGCGTAGCCGTTGTAACCGATCTCGCCCAGAGCCTTGCGGACTTCTTTCCAGTCGAGCTCGCCGTCCCGCAGATTGACGAATTCCGCCTGGCGCTTGGCAAACTTGAAGTCCTTCAGGTGAACCTTCGCGATGCGATTCTTGCCCAGCGTACGAATCCAGTCCTGCGGGTAGCCGTAGAGCAGCACGTTTCCCACGTCGAAATAGGAACGCACCCAGGGAGACTTGAACTGGTCCACGTAGTGAGCCATTTCCATCGGCGACAGCAGAAACTTGTTCCAGACGTTCTCGACCGCAATGACGACTTTATTCTTCTCCGCTTCCGGGATCAGCGACTTGATCAGCGGTTGGGAGCGCTTCCAGGCTTCCTCATAACGGACCTCCGGATTGACTACCGCCGGCACCAGCAGAACCGTGGAAGCGCCGAACAGCTTCGCCTGCTGCAGGCTGGACTTCATGCTGTCGACGGTCTTCTGCGCCACCGCCGGATCCGGGGAAGACAGCGGGCTCTTCCAATGCTCCATGTTCATGATGCCGTGGATGGGAAATTTGGCATCGTCGGAAGCCTTCCTGATTTCTTCGGCTTCTTGCATGGTCGGCACATTTCCGACTTCCATGGCGTCGAAGCCTGCTTCCTTGGCGATCTCGAATTTTTCTTTCAGACCGCCGCCGCCTTCGATCATCGACAGCAGGACGGCCTTTTTGATGGGCAGTTTTCCGGGGGTAGTAGCGGCTGCCGCGGCGGCGGCGCTGGTGGTTTGGGCAAAGACTCGACGGGTCATGCGAAGGTCACTCCTGTTTCGGCTCCGACTTTCAGAATATGCCGCTTGGCCTCCTCATATTCTTCGGCGGTCTTCAGATGCTCCAGCATCAGCGGAGCATCCACCTTCAATTTCGACAATTCTTCCAGCACCGGCCGGTAGCCGATCTGTCCGCGTCCGGGGACAACTTCGGTGAAATGCACCTGCAATTCCGCCGGCCAATCCAGATCTTTCGCGTGGCAGGAAGCGATGTGCGGTCCCAGTTTCCGGAAGCATTCGCGGATGAATTCCTCGTGCTTGTAGAATCGCTGCGGAGAATTGATGCCGTTGAAGACATCCAGGTGAACGCCGAACGCCTTCCGGTCGATGGCTTTCAGCAGCGAGAGGTAAGAATCCGGACCGTCCGGCAGATTCCAGCCCATGATCTCTAGAGAGAAAACGGTGCGTTTCGGTTTCACCGCGTCGATCACCTTGCGCGCATTCTCCACCGTGGCGTCGAAGAATTCCTTCGAAAGGTTCCGCGGATCCGGCCCGTACCAGACCTTGGGGTTGTAGGATCCGGCAATGTCGACGCAGCACCGCGCGCCCACGGCATCGGCCAGAGCGAGCCGCTCCGTCACGTAGGCGATGTTTTTGGAGCGTTTGTCGGCGTCCGGGTCCAGCATGTTGACCCAGGCGCCCACCTCCGCGATGACGACATTTTCTTTCTTGAAGGCATCCTCGATCGCGCGGACGTAGGCCGCATCGCTGATCTCCGCTTTAGGACAATACGCGGCGGAGTAGCCCAGGCGGCGATGCTCCCGGGCCAATTCTGTGGGGTCGGTGGACTTGAGAAAGACCGGACCGCCGAGGCGAATGGGCGTTCCGGAGGCGGCGGAGAGGGGAAAAGCAGCAGCCGCGGCAGAAAGCAGTTGACGGCGGGTCACGCCCGTCATTCTACTCTCTGGCCGCGGCGGCGGATGGACTAATTGATCGCCTGCAGCTGAATGATCTTCTTCTGAATCGCGTACTGCACCAGCTGGGCTTTGTTGTGAATATCCAGCTTGCGCATCAGGTTGAACTTGTGCGCTTCGACAGTCTTCACCGAGAGGTTCAGGTCGCCGGCGATTTCCTTCACCGAATTACCCTCCGCCAACAGCTTCAGCACTTCCCGCTCCCGCGGCGTCAGAGTCGAAAATCGCGGAGTGCGAATGTTGTCCTTCACCCGGTGGCGGAAGTCGTCGACCAGCTGCGAGAGCATTTTCGGGCTCAGATAGCTGCCCCCGCGGTTTACGTCACGCACGGCGGAGGCAAGCTGCGGCGCGGGGGAGTCCTTCAGGACATAACCGGACGCTCCCACTTCCATGCCTTCGACGAGATAATCCTCGTCGTCGTACATGGTCAGGAACAGCACTTTCGTCTCCGGGCGAGCCTTGCGGATCTGCCGGGTCGCCTCGAAGCAGCTCATTCCCGGCATAGAGATATCCATCACCACGACGTCCGGACGGTTGGTGGCGGCGCAATCGACGGCATCGCTGGCATTGGAGGCTTCCCCCACAATTTCCAGATCGGGTTCCTGGCTGAGCATCGTTTTGATGCCCTGCCGGAACAGCGTGTGATCGTCAACGAGCAGAATGCGGATTTGTGGCATGTTCTTTCTGTCCTATGGGAAGCTCGATTTCAATCTTCGTTCCGTGTCCCTTGCGGGATTGCGGCCGGCTCCTGATTTCGATGCGTCCTCCGAGTAAGGCCACTCTCTCCCGCATTCCGGCGATTCCGAAAGAGGCGGGCTCAAATGAGCCCGATTCCTGTTGGAACCCGATTCCGTTGTCGGCGATTGTGAGCCTAAGATTCCCATCGGCAACATTCAGGGAAACTTTGACGTTTTTCGCCTGAGAGTGCTTCGCGGCGTTACTTACACCTTCCTGCGCCAGCCTGTATACCAAAAGCTCCGTCTTCGGAGGCAACACCGGTAGTTCCGCAATCTGAAACTCCACCTGCGACTGGCTCGCATCCCGGAGTCTCGTTCCCAGTTGCCGGATGGCCGCCGCCAACCCAAGACGCTCCAGCACTTCCGGATTCAGGGCGCTCAGGATCCGGCGAATTTCCTGGATCGCCCGCTGCGATTGCTCCCGCGTTTGGCGAACTCGCGATGCCAGCAGCGGGGAGTCGGCAATCTCCCGTTCCAGCATCTCCAGGCTCAAGCGGATGAACATCAGCGACTGCCCGGCTTCGTCGTGCAGTTCGCGGCTGATTCGCCGCCGTTCCATTTCCTCGGTCTCCAGCATCCGCGCAGCCAGATCCCGAACCTGGCGCTCGCTCGCCGCCAATTGCTCGATCAGGCGAGCCTTCTCCGCCGCCGCCAGCGAGCGTTCGGCTGCAATCTGCAGCAGTTCCCTCTCTCGCAGCAGCCATGGGTACTTCTTGGAGAATCCCAACTGCAAAACGCCGTGCATTTCCAGCGGGACCGACCAGATGGTGATCGCCTTCCAGCGCGGTTCCAGCACACGCGCGTCGGTGTCGCGTCTTTCAAAAGACATCGGCCGCTTCAGGATCGACGGCACTTCATAGGGGAACCAAAACCGGACATAATCCGCCTTGGCATACCGCTGCAGCGCTCCCGCAAACCCCTCGAGAGTCTCGCAGAGAGTCCGGGATTGCAGCTCCGAATGAAATAGTTCCTCGAGCACCCGCGCTTCGGCTTCCCGCACCTCGGAATAGCACCGGTTCAGCACAATCGCGATATCGCGGACTTCCGCTTCGCTCAGCCGTTCGGCCAGCGTCGAAAGCACCGTTTCCGCGGGAATGCCCAATTTGGCCAGCCTGCGGCTGTTATATTCCGTCTGTTCCCGAAGTTTCGGGTCTGTGGACAGAAGCCGGATCGGACGTTTGACAGAGCAGTCCACAAACTTCTGATCGGCCCATCAGCCGCCCTCTTTAAGCAGATTTAATCGGAACTACTCCGGAATCTCGCCGGCGGGTTTCAGAATCTGAACTACTTCCGTTTGATTATTGGAGATAGCCAGGTCCAGGGGCGTCTGCCCCGCCTTGTTGCGGCGATTCGGATCGGCTTTTTTCACCAGCAGAAGTTCCACCACTTCCTTCCGCCCCCAGCCCGCTGCATGATGCAGCGGAGTCGAGCCGGACTCGCTTTCCACCGCATTGACATCCGCGCCCTTCGCAATCAGGATTTCGGCAACCGCGCGCTGCCCGGCCAGAGCCGCGTCGTGCAGCGGAGTCGCTCCGGCGCTATTTCGCGAGTTCACCGAAGCTCCGCGGCGCAGCAGCAGCTCCGCCACGTCCTGATGACCCTTCAGCGCCGCATCGTGCAGAATCGTGCTGCCCGCCGCCGTCCTCGTATTCGGATCGGCTCCGCGATCCAGCAACAGCGCGACGATCTCCGTCTGCCCTCGCAGTACCGCTTCCGACAGTTGGCGCCCGCTTCCCTGACCGCCATCGGCCAGCTTCGCCCCGCGCTTCATCAACAGGTCGATCGCCGCCGTCTGCTTGTTGCGAATCGCTTCGTCCAGCGCACTGGCGCCGGAACTGTCGCGGACATCGATTCCCGCGCCCGCATCCAGAAGAATCGCAACCACCTCGGTGTGCCCCTTCATGGCGGCTTCATGCAGCGGCGTCACGCCGGAATCTTTGTTTCGAACTTTCGGATCAGCGCCCGCCTGCAGCAGCATCTTCGCCATTTCGGCCTGCCCCTTCCACGCCGCTTCATCGAGCGGGCTGGATCCCTGCGCATCCTGAGCATTTGCGTCGGCGCCCTTGGCGATCAACAGTTGCCCGATTTCGGTATGCCCCCGGCTAGCCGCCAAATGAAGCGCCGTCGACCCGCCGCGATACCGGGCCTTGACGTCCGCTCCATGCTCCAGCAGCAGCTTCACGATCTCGACATGGTTGGTGAGAATCGCATAGTGCAGCGGAGTGGAGCCGCCTTCCGTATGAGGAAGATTCGGATCGGCTCCGGCGGCAATCAGGATCCACGCCATGTTCCGGTCACCGTTCCAGGCGGCTTCATGCAGAGCGGTTCCGCCCAGAGAATCGCGCTCGTTCACCGCGGCGCCCGCTTCCAGAAGCTCCTTCACCCGGACGGCGTCGCCGCTTCTGACAGCCTGATGGAGTTCGCCCGCGAGAATGCACAGCATCGCGAGCGCGGCGATCATGCCCTCAACCTACCATGCTCCTCAGCGAGTTTTCGAACGGAGCCCGAGCCACGCCTTTTTCCGTAATAATCGCCGTGATGTAGCGTGCCGGAGTCACGTCGAATGCCGGGTTCCGCACGCCAATGCCATGCGGCGCAACTCCAGGCGTGTACATGTCGGTGACTTCCGCCGCCGCGCGTTCCTCAATCGGAATCTCCGTTCCGGATTTTAGCGAAAGGTCCAGTGTCGAAACCGGCGCGGCGACGTAAAAGGGAATTCCATTTTCCTTGGCAAGAACGGCGACCGAGTAAGTCCCGATCTTGTTCGCGACATCGCCGTTCCCCGCAATGCGATCCGCCCCCACGACAACGCATCCGATCTGGCCCTTCGCCATGAAGTAGCCCGCCATGTTGTCCGTGATCAGCGTCGTCGGGATACCGTCCTGCTGCAACTCCCACGCGGTCAGACGAGCGCCCTGCAGGAACGGCCGGGTCTCGTCCGCATAGACATCGATCTTTTTACCGGCGGAATACGCGGCGCGAATCACTCCCAGCGCCGTCCCGTATCCGGCTGTCGCCAGCGCCCCGGCATTGCAGTGCGTCAGCACGGTCTTACCGTCCACAATCAGCGGAGCCCCATGCTGCCCGATCGATTTGTTGATCGCGATGTCTTCCTGATAGACCAGTTGGGCCTCGGCCACCAGCGCGTTGCGGATCTCCGCTTCCGGCTTAGCAGCCAGCGACGCGTAGAGATCGCGCATCCGCTGAATCGCCCAGAACAGGTTCACCGCGGTAGGACGGGTCTTCGCCAGCGTCTCGCAGATCACCGGAAACTCCGCTGCCAGGTCTTTCGCCTGCTGCGCTCCGATAGCGACACCCATGGCCGCCGCCACTCCAATCGCCGGGGCTCCGCGAATGATCATGTCGCGGATGGCAGTCGCCACTTCCTGATAGTCGCGGCAGGTGACAAACACCTCTTCGCGCGGCAGGCGCGTCTGGTCGATCATGACGACGCCGTCGTTGGTCCATTGAATTGTTTCAACCATGAATTTTTGAAATCAGAAATCCCGCCAGCAATGCTCCGTTATAAGTTGCGTGCGCCACCGTGGACGCCAAAGTCGACCGGCTAAACTGCCGGATTCCTCCAAACACCACTCCCGCCATCGCAATCAATGCGACACTCTGCCAGGAGTTCTCCAACTGCGGCGCATGAAGCAGTCCAAACGGCAGCGCAGTTAAAAGAATTCCCGGCAACGCCCCCCAGCTCTTCACAAGCAGGGGCTGCGCAAAACCGCGAAACGCCAGCTCTTCCGCCAGCGGCCCCGCCACCACGATCGAAAACGCGGCCAGCGGCAGAGTCCTCGAATCGCTCAACAGCTTCTTCACCGGCGAGTCGATCTCCGGCAGGCGCATCCACTGTGTGGCCGCTGAAATCCCCAGCATCAACGCCATCCCAATGACGAAGCTGCGCGACAGCCAATGTGGAGACTTACTCCACCCCAGCGAATTCCAAAATGGCCGGCCGTATTTGATCCGGAACAACAGCGCCAGCACCAAAAACCACGCAAGATAGCCGATCAGTTGCCCCGCCAACATCCCGCCCGGGCGGTGACGCAGCAGAATCGTTCCTGCCGCGGAAAGCGGCAGGTACAAAATGGCCATAAAGACCAGGTCGCCATACGTCCAAAATGGATTCATGCGTCGCGCTCGATCAAAGCCGCGGCCAGCAAAGGAATCATGATTTCGTGGTGTCCGGTGATCGAGTACCCCTTGCCGCCGGCATTCGCATGAGGCCGGTTGACGACATTGGCATTCGGGCGATAGTGCTGCAGAAAATCGAAATTGACCGTAGTAAACCGCATCAATGGCTTGCCCAGGTTGCGAACAACGCTGACAGCCTTCAGAAATACCTCCGGCAGCAAAACCGCCGAGCCCACGTTGAGATAAACGCCGCCTCCGTCCAGCTCGCTGACAAGAGTGCAGAACAGTTGAAAATCCGTGTGCGTCGCGGCTCCAATGGCGGAACCGTCGGCTTGAGGAAACGTATGCGGAGTGTCCGTTCCGACGGCGACATGCACGGTGACAGGCACGCGGCTGCGGTAAGAACCATACAGCACGCTTTCGGCGGCGCCGGCGAGTTTCTTCGATTGCAGGTGGCGCCCCAGCGATTCGCCCATGCCGATCCCATCGCGAACGCCGTCCACGATCGCCGCGTTCATTTCCCTGCCCGTCTCTTGCGCCGAGCCGAATTTACCGTCCGGCAGGACGCTCTCCACATCCTCGGAAGTATGCCCGGCCAGCGCAATCTCAAAATCATGGATCGAAGCCGCGCCGTTCATCGTAAATGCGGTTGCGTATCCGCGCCGCATCATGTCCAGCAACACCGGGGCCAGTCCGCACTTTATGACGTGCCCTCCGATTCCCCACAGAATCGGTTTATTCTTCGCCCGAGCGTTCTCCATCGCGTCCAGAACAGCCCGCAGAGATTCCGCTGCCAGAATTTTCGGAAGTCCGTCGATCAGAGAACTGACGCCGCTGCCCTTCCCGTACGGCTTCGCAAAATGCTCCAGCCGGACTTTGCCGCCGCGCTCCTCCAGGGAAACAGTCTTCAGGCCCTCAAACGACAGCGGCTTCTGCGCGTATTGGCTCACCTACAGCACCTTCTCCAAAGCACGAGCCGTATAGCTCTTTCGGCTCTTCACAATCTCTTCCGGAGTTCCCGCCACCACCAGGTGTCCTCCAGCCTCGCCGCCTTCCGGTCCCAGGTCCAAAATCCAGTCCGCGCACTTGATGATGTCTAACTGATGCTCGATCACCAGCACGGTGTTGCCCAGGTCCACCAGCTTTTGCAGCACATCCAGCAGCTTACGGATATCGTCGAAATGCAGGCCGGTCGAAGGCTCATCCAGGATGTAAAAAGTCTTGCCGGTTTGACGGCGGCTCAACTCGCGCGCCAGCTTGATCCGCTGAGCCTCACCGCCCGACAAAGTCGTCGACGACTGTCCCAGATGCAGATACCCTAACCCGACATCCGCCAGCGTCTGGAGTTTCGGATAGATCGTGGGAATGTTCTTCAACAGTTCCGCCGCATCTTCCACCGTCGTCTCCAGAAGGTCGGCGATCGAGAGTCCCTTGTACTTCACCTGCAGAGTTTCGTGATTGTACCGGCGTCCCCGGCAGGTGTCGCATGTCACGTACACGTCCGGCAGGAAGTTCATCTCAATGCGCTTCAGGCCGTCGCCCTGGCATGCCTCGCACCGGCCGCCCTTCACGTTGAAGCTGAAGCGCCCCATCTTGTAGCCGCGCTCCCGCGATTCGGGCAGCATCGCAAACAACTCGCGAATCGGCGTGAATGTCCCGGTATAGGTCGCCGGATTCGACCGCGGGCTCCGGCCGATGGGCGACTGGTCGATCTCAATCACCTTGTCGATCAGGTCCAGCCCGAGTATTTTGTCGTGCTCTCCGGGAGATGCTTTGGATCTGTAAATGTGCTTCGCCAGCGCTCGATACAGGATGTCGTTCACCAGCGTCGATTTGCCGGAGCCGGAGACCCCCGTAATGACCGTCAGCAGTCCCAACGGAAAATCGGCGTTGATGTTCTTCAGGTTGTGCTCGCGCGCGCCCTTGATCGCGACCTTCTGGCCGTTGCCCTTCCGCCGGACAGATGGAACCGGAATTTCCACGGCGCCAGACAAGTACCGGCCAGTCAGAGATACCGGGTTGTTGCGAATCTGCTTGGGAGTTCCCTGGGCGACAAGTTCCCCCCCCAGACGGCCGGCCCCCGGCCCAAGATCCACAACATAGTCCGCCCGCTCAATCGTGTCGGCGTCGTGCTCCACCACCAGAACCGTATTGCCCAGATCGCGCAGCCGCGCCAGAGTGTCCAGCAGCCTGTCATTGTCCCGGGGATGCAATCCGATCGACGGCTCGTCCAGCACATACAGCACTCCCCGCAGCTTCGATCCGATCTGTGTCGCCAGCCGGATTCGCTGCGCTTCACCGCCGGACAGCGTGGCGGCAGAGCGATCCAGGCTCAGGTAATCCAACCCCACGGCGGACAGAAACTCCAGCCGGTTGCCGATCTCCTCCAGCACCCGGCCGGCAATCTGCTGCTCTCGCTCGTTCAGCTTCCAACCCTTGACCAGCGGCAGCGCCCGGGCAATCGGCATCCCCGTGAAATCGGCGATGCCCACTTCGCGCACTGTCACCGCCAGGGAACTCGGCTGCAACCGCTTACCGCCGCAGGTGGAACACGTAGTGGCGGTCATGTATTCCGCAAGCCACTCGCGATATCCCTGCCCGTTCGAATCGTAGGCTTCCTGCAGCGTCCCCAGAATCCCCGGGAAACTGCCTTTGCCGGTTAGCAGAACGTCCTGCTGCCCGGAGGTCAGCCGATCAAACGGCTGTCCGATATCGATGTTGAATCGATACGAGGCATCGGCCAGCCGCTGGCCCATGATGTTGGAATTCGCGCCCGGACCCAGTCCGCCGTCCAGCAGCGGACGCGACGGGTCCGCAATCACCTTGTCCGGATCGAAAGCCCACTTGCTGCCTAAACCGTGGCAGGTTTCGCAGGCTCCGTACGGGCTGTTGAACGAAAACGATCGCGGCTCGATGACGGGCACGCTGGCACCGCAGTTCGGACAAGCCTGTTTCTGCGAAAACAGTTTTTCTTCGTCGGGACCATCGCCGGAAAGCAGCACCAGCACCAGGCCGTTTGCCAGCTTGGTCGCTGTTTCGACAGATGCTTCCAGGCGCTGCTCCACTCCCCTCTTCAGCACCAGGCGATCCACCACCACTTCAATCGTGTGATTGCGCCGCTTATCCAGTTGGATGTCGTCTTCCAGCGCGCGCATGTCGCCGTCGATCCGGGCTCGCACAAAGCCCTGCCGGGCGAGTTTCTCCAGCTCTTTCTTGTACTCGCCTTTGCGGCCGCGAACGATCGGGCTCATCACCGTCACCCGCCGGTTGGCGCCGCTCTCCAGAACCTGCTGGACAATCTGTTGCGTGGTCTGCCGCGTAATTGGGATTCCGCAATTCGGGCAGTGCGGGCTCCCGATCGCCGAATACAGCACCCGCAGGTAATCGTAGATCTCGGTGATCGTGCCGACGGTCGAGCGCGGCGACCGGGAAGTTGTCTTCTGCTCGATCGAAATGGCCGGCGACAGACCGTCGATCGAATCCACTTCCGGCCGCTCCATCTGGTCCAGAAACTGCCGCGCGTACGGCGACAGAGTTTCCACATAGCGCCGCTGCCCTTCCGCGTAGATCGTGTCAAACGCCAGCGACGATTTGCCGCTGCCGCTCAACCCCGTGATCACCGTAAAGGTATTCCGGGGAATTTCGACATCGATATTCTTTAAGTTGTGCTGGCGCGCGCCATGCACGCTGATGCGGTCCAGCATGATGCGGGGATACTTCTATTTTAGGCGGTCCCCGAGCCGGACGCGAATGGAGACGCTATTCCATGTGTGTGCGGGCGTCTTCCAGGATGCGGACGGCCCGCATCGGATTGAACACTCCGCACGAACAGAATCGGGACATGTAGCAGACCGCCTCGTCGGGAGTCCGGCGGCCCTCTTTCACCCAGTCGATCATCTTTTTCGCCAAAGACTGGCTGATCATGCCGTGGCCGCACATGGTGGTCAAAGTCAACACCTGTGTCGAAGGCAGCTTTTCGGTGTGGCCCTCAAACCCCAGCGAGTAATTGACAGAATGCCGCGGCAACCCGCAGGCATCCAGAATCTCCTCCGCCCCTTCCACCGATGTGGAAATATTCACGCAGAGACCCAGCTCCGCTTCCTTCACTTTTTTCACAAAGCCGATGGCGTTCTGGCGATTGTCGAAGACGACGGCTGCGGTTCCTGCCTTGTCCAGACCATCGATCACCGCCTGGAAATTCGGCGTATGGTCGCGGCGCCAGTGCGAAGTCGGATTTAAATTCTTGGTCGCCCGCAGAGCGCCGCCCTTTGCGCCGTCGCCCATATTCACGGGCTTGAACGCGACCGCCATCGAGAGAAACTGCTTCAGCTTCGGCACCGCGCCCTCGTCGTTCTTGCCCTTGCTGGTGATCGCGAAGACGATCACGTCGTCGTTGAAACTGTCGGCGCTTCCGTAGCGGTGAAGAGTATTCGTCATTTTGCGGCTCCCACGGGCTCCTGCGAAGCCTGAATGGCTTCGATATTGGTAATGCGGCCCAAACCGGTATTGGTCTTCGCGCGCTGCGGGTTATACCCCAACCGCTGGATCACTTCCGCAACCAGGCGCTCATCGCCGTCATCCTCGCAGCGCGTTCCCGCGCCCAGCACGATGACGGTATCGACTTCTTTTTCCACCTGCCACACCAGACGGATGATCTCTTCAGCTTTCTCGACCGGAACCTTGATCTCCACGATGCACGAGAGAACCTTCTCGTTCTGCACGTCGTTGGGCAGCGTGCCGGTGGCAACATCGCTCATCAGCGCGGTCACCGGGTTCTTCTTCTCGAACGCAACACCCGCCCGGGCCAGCGCTTGGGTCATTTTCTGAACTTCCCAGAATCGCGCACCAACGCCGGGCCGCCCGAATTCGATGGTGAAATTCACCTCGCCCTTCTTGCACCGTCCCGAGATGTCGTTGGTCTTCACCTCTTCGGTACCGCGGCCTTTCACGCCCGTCGATTCATGAGGAACCGTCGGATCGGAGAATGCCCGCCGAATCACGCGCGGCCAAGCCAGTTCGTCCGGCTCAAATGCCGCCGTCGGACAGACGTCCGGCTCCGGGTCGAACCGGATCCGGAACAGCTTCAGCACTCCGCGCATGGTGCGGACCAGCGTCGGATTCAGATGCTCCTGACTGAGGCCGTTGTAGCAGGAGTAGCATTCCACGCACTCATCGCGATTGATCACCGATCGATTCATCACCGGATCGACGTAGATCGCGCCCATCGGGCAAACGTACGTGCAGTTCCCGCAGGCTACGCATTTATCGGGGTTGATCTTCATGCGTTCACTACCTCCTCAGCAAATTCAATCTGTCGCGACGCGTCAATCCTCCAGAACAGCACGGAGGCCAGGGCACAGAATCCGGCCGCGATCAGGAATGGTTTGTCCCATCCGAAACTGGCGGCCACGAAACCGACGATCAGCGTTGAGATGGCGCCCATGGCATTCCCGAAAGTGTTCATGACAGCGGCCACGCTTCCAGCGTAATCCTTCCCTATATCTAAGGGTATCGCCCAACTGACTCCTACGGTGGCCTCCAGACCGAATACACCAATACAGGTAAGCCAGATGCAAGTCGGGACATCCTGGGTCAGCGCCGCCGGCACGATGGCCAAGGCGGCGATCAGAAACCCCGCCGCCCCCACGTTCCGCCGCGCCGATCGCAGGTCCTTCCGATGCTCAGCCAGCCAGTCGCTCAGCCAGCCGCCCGCCAGATCCCCAAGAACTGCGGAGAGCAGTGGCAAGCTGGCGTAAAAACCCATCTTTTTCAGATCCAAATTCCGGCTGTCGTGCAGATAGGTCGGAAACCAGTCCAGGTAGATCGCAATGGCCCAGCCATAGCAGGCATACATCGCCGAAAGCAGCCATACCGACCGCTGCGACAGAATCAGCCGCCACGGCACCTTCTTCGTCCGACCGCTCCGCGAGCTTCCCATCGCGCTTTCGATCAGCGCCAGCTCCGCCGCGTTCGTGCCCGAATGCTCCTGGGGAGTGTCGCGATACCAGAAGAACCACACCGCCGCCCACACCAAACCCACCACGCCGAAGGCAACAAACGGAACGCGCCACCCATAGCTGAGAATCATCCACACCACCAGCGTCGGAGTGATCGCCGCCCCCAGTCGAGAGCCTGCGTGGGTCACGCCCTGCGCGAAGCCGCGTTCGCTGGGCAGCATCCACCGGGAAAGCGAACGCGTGGCAATCGGAAACGCTCCCGCTTCCCCCGCCCCGAACAGAAAGCGGCACACCAGCATCGAGGTCAAACTCCACGTCGCCGCTGTCAATGCCGTAAAGATGCTCCACCACGTCACGATCAGCGTCAGCGCCCGGCGTGGCCCGATTTTGTCGCCTAACCACGCGGAAGGAATTTGGAAAATGGAATATCCCAGCCGGAACGAGAACGTCACCAGGCCGGCAGCCCCCAACCCCACTCCGAACTCCTCCCGGATGGACGGTAGCGCGGAGCCGATCGCCACTCGATCGATGTAGGTGATCATGTACGCCGCAACGGTCAACCAAAGCACGATATGGCGGCTGCGGGTGGGTCGGATCTCCGTGGGCAAACGAGAAGTCTATAACAAACTTCCGGAGAGGTTTCTCCCTAAATTTCCACTTTCTTTTGACGTGGGTGGATTTCGAGAACCATTGGTGATTCCCTGTGCCGCTTTGGCGGTAGGCATGGCAATCCATAGCGTCTGGCCGCTCGATCTCACCACGAGCATCGTCGCCTCATTCCTCCTTTTCGCGCTGGCGTTCCTGGCCGGCTTGCGAAAATCCCGGGTGCTTCTTTGGACCTGCGTGGCTCTCGGTTCTTTGTTCGCCGGTCCGGTCACCGCCATCTTGCGAGCACCCGCGCCGGAACCCGAACTGGATGCGGCATCCGGAGAAACGGTCTCGCTCAGCGGCTGCATCGTCGATCCCCCACGGCTCAGCGAAGACCGCCAGCAGTTCACCCTGGAACTGGCCCCCGGCGCTCGCGCCCGGGTCAGCTTGTACCTGAAAGAAGGCGAGCAGCCGCCCAATCTTTCCTACGGGCAAAACGTAGAGGTAGTCGGACGCGTTCGCAAGCCGCGCAACTACCAGAACGAAGGCGCCTTCGACATCCAGGGATTTCTGGCCCGGCAGCGCATCTTCTGGCAGGTCGCCGGACGCTCGCACGATCCCGTGGCAATCCAGCCCGGCTCCTGCGGTCATCCCGCCCTGCGGGAGATTTACCGCTTCCGCTCCGGTTTACTGGACAAAATCGACAGTCTCTTCGGCGCCGACGCTCCCAAAGTGGCGGCGCTGCTGATTGGAGAGTCGGCCAAGCTCGACCGCGCCTGGACAGACCGCTTCCGCCAAACCGGGACCTACCACGCGCTCGTCGTCAGCGGGACCCACGTGACCATCCTGGCCGGAATCCTGCTGCTCCTCCTCCGAGCGTTGCAGCTTCCCGAGTTTGCGGCGCTCCTGACGACAGCCGCCCTCACCTGGATCTACGCCATCATCGCTGGCGGAACAGCTCCCGTCACCCGAGCGGCCGCCGGCTTCACGCTCTTCCTGGTTTGCCGTTTCTTTTACCGCGAAGGCCGCCTGCTGAACCTTCTCGCCGCCGTGGCAATCGGATTTCTGCTGTACGATCCGCAGTCGCTATTCGACACCAGCTTCCAGCTCTCTTTCGGAGCCCTCGCCGCCCTCTGTCTTATCGCTCTTCCGATCGACGACCGGTGGGTGGCGCCTTACCGCCAGGCGATCGCAGACCTCGGCGACTCGGAAAAAGATGTCCGGATGACACCCGTCCAGTCGGCCTTTCGTCTGGAGTTACGATTGCTCGCCGAAACGGTCTCCCTGTGGACCCGCGTTCCCCTGAACGTCGTAGCCAACGCCCTCAGTGTCGCCCTCGTTCCGATCTTTTTTGCCATCAGCGTCATTCTGGCTTCCGCCGCCGTTCAGATCGGATTGGCCCTGGCGTTCGTGGTTTACTTCCACCGCTTCGCCGTCACCGCCGTCGTCGCGAACGTGGCCGTGGTTTTCCTGCTGGAGTGGGCCATTCTGGTGGGATTCGCGGCAGTCTTCCTCGGTTGGCTGCCTCTGGCGAAGGTCACCGCACTGTTGATCGAAGCTTCTGCGCGGCTGGCCCAGTGGCATCTACATTGGGAGCCGTCCTGGCGAATTCCATCCCCTCCCTTGTGGCTCGGGCTGGCTATGGCCGTTTCCCTGGCGATCTTTGCGGCAACGCTCCGTCGCCGCGCGATGTTCAGCCTGATTCCCGCTGCAGCCGTCGTGGTCCTCGCCGCGATCCTCCTTCTCCATCCATTCGCCACCCAGGCAGCCCATTCCCAACTGGAGCTGACCGCGATCGACGTGGGCCAAGGGGATGGGCTTCTGGTAATTTTTCCCGATGGAACCCGAATGGCCGTCGACGCCGGAGGCCTCCCGCACTACGGCAAGCGCAAGCCCATGGATATCGGCGAAGACGTCATCTCGCCCTACCTCTGGTCCCGATCCATCCGCCAACTCGATATCCTGACGCTGACCCACGCCCACGCGGACCATATGGGCGGAATGTCGGCCTTGATCGACAACTTCCACCCCCGCGAACTCTGGATCTCCGGCATGGGGCAAAGCGAGGAATTCACGCGCCTTCTCGACCACGCCCGAGCCGCCGGAGTGGCAATTCGCACCATCCAGGCCGGCTATTCCCAGCGGTTTGGAGAAGCAACGGTCACCGCGGTTTCTCCGCCCCAGGGTTCCGAAAACACCGGAGCCCCAAAAAATAACGACTCGCTCGTGCTTCGGGCATCCCTGGGCGAGCACGCGTTCCTGCTCCCCGGCGATGCCGAGCGCTCCGTCGAGCAGCACCTCGCCGAATCACCTGATTACGGAAAAGCGATGGTTCTCAAAGTCGCCCACCACGGCGGCCGCACCTCCTCCATCCAATCCTTCCTGGACGCGACGAAACCGGGCTTTGCCTTGATTTCAGTAGGTGTCCTGAATCGCTTCGGCCATCCGCATCCCGATGTTTTAGAACGACTTGAGGCCGGCCACGCCACTATCCTCCGCACCGACCGCGAAGGCCGGGTCACCATCCGGACCGACGGCCGCCGCATCTCCGTGGATACTTTTCGTATTGCAAACGCTGGCAGGCCATGATTTGGCCCTTCACGCGCTAAACTGAGAGCGAGGAAAACTCTACATGAGCCGTGAATCCAGTTCCAACGAAGCAGTCTTCTTTCTGGCAGGAGCCGCCGTCGGAGCCGCAGTGGCCCTCTTGTTTGCACCGCAAACCGGTGAAAAGACGCGACGAATGCTTGCCCGGCGGGCGAACGAAGGCGGACGCGACCTGATCGATCGAGGACGCGAGCTCTACGACAAGAGCCGCGATATCGCCGACGAAGCCGCCGACATGTTCGAGCGCGGCAAGAAGCTCGTTCAGAGCTAATTTCCCGCGTCAAGGTAAAAAATGGATTTCGCAGCGCTGCCTCCATTTACCAACGAGGCATATCGGGATTTCTCCGCCCCGGAGCATAAGAAGACGCAGGAAGCGGCCCTGGCGGAAGTCAAAACTCAGCTGGGCAAAGAATATCCGCTCCATATCGCCGGAAAAACCCACACCACGACGGACAAAATTCGGTCGGTCAATCCGTCTAATCCATCGGAAATTGTCGGGATTCACCAAAAAGCTACGCCCGATCTGGCGAATCAGGCCATCGAAGCCGCTGTCTCTTTCTTCCCACAATGGGCGGGCACTCCGGCCGTTGATCGGGCACGCCTGCTGTTTCGCGCTGTGGAGATCCTGAAGCTCCGCAAGAGCGAGTTCAACGCCTGGCTCGTCTACGAAGCCGGGAAAGCCTGGAACGAAGCCGAAGCCGAAACCGCCGAAGCCATCGATTTCTGTGACTACTACGCCCGTCAGATGGTGCGGTTTGCCTCGCCTGATCCACTGGTCCAGATGCCCGGCGAAAAAGGTCAGCTTGTCTATCTGCCTCTGGGTGTGGGAATCATCATTCCCCCGTGGAATTTTTCCCTCGCCATCCTGGCCGGGATGACCGTCGCGGCGCTCGTGAGCGGCAATACCGTCGTCATCAAGCCTTCCAGCGACACTCCCACTGTGGCCGCGAAATTCGTCGAGGTGTTGAAAGAAGCCGGTTTTCCCGAACCAAGCTTCAGCCTGTTGACCGGCTCCGGCGCAGCGATCGGCGATCTTCTGATCCTCCATCCCAAGACACGCTTCATAGCCTTCACTGGTTCCAAAGATGTCGGCCTCCGGATCATCGAGCTGGCGGCCAAGACGCAGCCCGGCCAGAAATGGATCAAGCGCGTCGTCGCCGAAATGGGCGGAAAAGACGCCATCGTTGTCGACAAGGAAGCCGACCTCGAAGCCGCCGCATCCGGAGTGGTCGCAGCCGCCTTCGGCTACCAGGGACAGAAATGCTCGGCCTGCTCCCGCGCCATTGTCGATGAAAGCGTTTATGACGGCTTCCTGGCGAAGATCAAGGAAAAAACCGAAAAACTCACCGTCGGTCCCGCGGAAGATCCTCAGTACGCCATGGGTCCTGTGATTAACGGGAACGCGGAAAAGTCGATCCTCGATTACATCGAAGTCGGCAAAAAAGAAGGCCGCCTGGTGACCGGAGGCTCGAAAGCTGCGGGCGAAGGTTACTACATCCAGCCCACCATCATCGCGGACATTGAAGCGAAAGACCGGCTGTTTCAAGAAGAAGTTTTCGGCCCGGTGCTGGGAGTGACAAAGGCTCGCGACTTCGATCATGCTCTGGATCTGGCCAACGACTCCGAATACGGGCTCACCGGAGCGGTGTACACCAACAACCCGGAAAAGATCCGGAAAGCGCGCGATCAGTTTTTCGTCGGCAATCTCTATATCAACCGAAAGTGCACCGGAGCCATGGTCGGCGCCCACCCCTTCGGCGGCTTCAACATGAGCGGCACCGATTCCAAAGCCGGCGGCCCGGACTACCTGCTGCAGTTCCTGCAAGCCAAATCGATCGCCGAAAAGATCGCGTAGCTTTTATAGGCTGACAAGGTTGCGCACTGAGCCGCGCAGCGGATCCTCAATGCTACGAGAGCAGGCAGCCGCGACCAGAGGAAGCGGGTTTGTCCAGGTGCGGGAGATCGCTCTCCGGAGCGGGTTTCCCCAATACGAAACCAGGCTTCAAACGCCGCAAGCCGTCCGGGCCGCGCTAACCATTCGCTGCTGAAGCCGCTCGACGTTGGATAGGATCGCTCGAACTTTCGCCTTGGCTTTTTCCGGATCGCGATGAATTTCGGCCATTCGCTTCCAAAGCTGATCGCCGCTGGTTTCATCGGCTTCGAAGAACCAATCGGCCGCGCCGAAATCCCGATACATTTGCCCCTTGCAAGTATCGGTGGGCTGACGAACATACATCGCCGGAGTCCCATTGTGCAAAGCAATCAGCGGAGAATGGCACTCGACGCTGATCACCGCCTGCGCCTTGGAATAAATCGACGCGGCCTCGTCCGGCAGCCAGTACGTCTCGCGCCAGACGACGTTCTTCCGAATCTCCGCCGGCAGCGGGTCCACCAGAACCTTCTTACCCAGTTCCACTTCATAAGTCATCTCGGCGCATACCATCACGCGATGGCCGGTGTGCTTCACATAGGACACGATCATGTCGCGCAGCTTGGCATGATCTTTTTCGGTGGTCCGGTTGTTGATCGCATCCTTGATGTCATCGGCCGGAACGCGGGGGATGTTGTTGACAAGGTAATACGGCGTGTAGCGCATCCGCGGAATCACACAGAGGAATTTGCCTTCCTCCAACTGATGATCCCGCAGCCACGCGAAACCCTTGGCGTCATCGCGCAGCGTCATGCCGAGCTGCGCATCCGGCCCGAACTCCAGAATGGGAGTCTTCACGCCCTGCTGCTTCAGGTAATCGCGCGAAATCGTATCGCGGCAGAAGAAAAATGCCGCGCGATCGAGAATGTAGCGGAGATTGGCATCCAGATGCGTCGGCGGCAGCTTCTTCGCCTTCGCGCGGATCTCCTCCAGAGTTCCGCCTTCCGGCTCTCTCCCGTCCCCAATACCGGAAATCGGATCCGTGCTCACTCCAAACACACCCACCGGTTTGTTTGTCGCTTTGTGAAACGCGATGGCATGCGCGCTGGCAGGAAATCCGGAGCCGGAGCCGCTGAGATAAAGATCGGTGTCCGCCCACGCCTGCGCCAACTCCGGAGTCGCAGGCTTTCCCTGCGCATCCAGGGAGCCCTCGACAATCTTCAGCTTCGGATATCCCTTTAATAGAAGCTCCCGCGAGCCATGCCCCAGCTTCCCCGGCCACAACGTGATCTCCGCCTCCGGAAAGTGCTTCTGGAGAAGCGCCAACGCTCCCGGAGTGTGCCCGATGTCGCCAATATTGACGCTCTGCCACGACCCGCGCAGCAGAATCTTCGGCGCTCGCTTCTCTTGAGCCTCAGCTTGATGAAGAGCGAGCAAACCGGGTACTCCGCAAATAAAGGGGCGTCTTGCGATTTCCATATCGTTCGTGATCAGGCTAAACCCGCTTGCTTTCGCGCGCGGCTGCTTGTGTCTGTAACTTTATCGGATAAACGAAGCCGCGCACGC
>CAZETQ010000032.1:0-13723 GCA_964515165.1 uncultured Solibacteraceae bacterium
TTGCGCTTCCACTGCTTGCCGTCGCGGGAGACTTCGATGTTGAAGACGGAGCGGGACACTCCGTCGATGCGGGTGGATTCCTGCCAGCCGAGGTAATATTGCGATCCAAATTTTTCAAAGACCGGTTTGGAGTTCGTTCCGTTGGGGACCAGGTCGCGATACTCCGGCGCTGTCCAGGAGCGGCCGTCCTGGCTTGTCGTGAACATGTAGTTCGCCGTGCCTCCGTCCTGGCGGCAGATCGCCATCCATGTCCCATCGGGCAGGCGGTTGACGGCCGACTCGGTTAGCTTTTCCGCGCCGCGGGAGAAGTATTGGCCCAGGATGCGGAAGGTGTCGAAGGTTTCGTTCAAGACCGAGAGTCCGTTCTGGCCTCCGGGGAAGTTGTTCACGACCGCGAATGTTTTGCCGTCGAATTGTTTGAACGAATCGATGTTGTAGAGGCCGTAATCCTTGCGCTCTCTGGAGAAGCCTTGGACGGCGGCATCGTCGTAGTAGCGGCGCGGCTGCATGTCGAAGGTTCCGGCATCTGTTTCGATGCGGGCACGCTCGATGCGCGGCGAGAACTGTTGGGAGCGGAGATCGAAATCGCGGTAGTAGGTCTGGCCCTCGCGCTTTCGCGGAGCTTCGCTGGCAAAGAAAACCCGCAGAGTGGCGGTGTCTTTGCGGAGGATGCGGGGGACGAAGCAGGCTCCTTCGGGAATGGTTTCGTTGGCGAAGGGCTGGCCGCCGCGGGCGACGGGAATGCGGCGTTCCACGGTCATGGCGACGATGGGGACTACGGACATGGTGCAGTGGACGAACGGCCATTCGGGATTTTCGCCGGGCTGGATTTCGTTGGCCATGGCGACGATGTACGCTTTGCCGTCGACGATGACGAATTCGGCGTCGTGCGCTCCTTTGACTTCGGGGCCGGTGACGGTGATGAGGCGCTGCATCACGCGGTCGGCGGCGGCCTTGGGATCCCAGGGGGGAAGATGGTCGATCACCTGGCGCAGCTGGACATGGCCGCTGACGTCTTTGCCCGCCATGACGTCTTTTTCGCGGAACTCCGCCAGAAGGATTTCGCCCGCTCCCTGGCGGTCGCGGTCGTAGATGACGGTGATGCTGCCGTCCTTGGCTTCGACGGCATCGGGATAGGAGACTCCCGCACGCTCGTCGAGGAGCAGGCCGTCGTTCCACGTTTTTCCGTCGTCGGTGGAGATTTGCGCCGTCAGATGGCTGCGTCCCTGGAACCGGTAGTGGTTGACCAGCAGCAGCGAGCCGGACCGGAGGCGGCGGATGTAGAAGCGGGAGCCGGGATTGGCGATTTTGGTTTGCGCGGCGGGTGTCCAGCTTTGGCCGCGATCGGAGGAATAGCTCTCCCAGAGAAAGCCGCTGCCGGTGCGGATGAGCATCCAGAGGCGATGGTCGCGGAGTTCGACGATCATGTTTTCGAGCGCCCAATGCGGAGCGTCGAGCGCGCCGTGAAGTTTCCAGGTGCGGCCCTTGTCTTTGGAGATGGCGACTCCCTGGCGCTGCTGGGGTCCGGCGAACCATTCCAAGGACGGCTCCGCCGCATGGGTGACGGGGAGAATCCACTCACCGGTGGAGAGCACGATGGGCTTGTTCATGCGGAAGGCGACAGGCGCTTCGTCGAAGCCGACGCGGAATTCGTCCGTCCAGACCAGCTTTGCGGCGCCGGGCTTGTCGCAGATGCGGGCGTAGACTCCGTGCTTCGCGGCGTCGCGATCGCCGCGGTTGAAGATGTACCAGAGGCGGCCTGCCGGGTCGATCCAGAGCGTGGGATCGAATGCTCGCGAGGTAGCGCGCGGTCCGGCCATGATTTCGGGGCTGGTGAATGTTTTGCCGCGATCGTCGCTGTGGGCAAGGACGACGAAGTTTTCCGTCGACGGTTCCTTGGAGCCTCCGGAATACCAGGCGACAAAGATGCGTCCGCGGGAAGTGCGCTCGATGCCGGGGATTCCCTGCCAGGTGCGGATGGGATCGGCGGCGAAGGCGGCAAGAGAGACAAGAAGTGCGAGCGTCAGCTTCATCGGCAACCAACGTATCAATAGATCCTGCGATGGGAGAGGAGATTACTCTGGAGTGATGATTCGCAGTCGAAGCCGCAGGGCCCGCGCGGCGCGGAGGCGCCAGCGGCGGATGGCGAGCGTCGAGCACGATCTCAGCGTGGAGCAATGGACGGCGCTGCAGGAGGCGTGGGGCGGGTGCGCCTATTGTGGAGCCTCCGGTAAACCGTTGCAGCGGGACTGCGTGCGGGCGCTGTCGCGGGGCGGACGCTACACGCTGGACAATATCGTGCCGGCTTGCGGCTCCTGCAACACCAGCAAGTGCAACGACGAAGTGACGGGCTGGCTGCGGCGGAAGCGGCTGAACGAAGGTGCGTTTCTGCTGCGGTATGTCGAGATCAGGAAAATGCTGGCGGAGCGATTTGCCAGGGAGAGTCCTAGAAGCTGAATCGCGCTGGAACTCGGTGACGCGGCCGGAGGTCGCGCACGAGAGAAAACTTCTATTCATAAAAGGGCGAAATAAAGGCACAAATTGAGGCGAATTTAATTGAATTTGCCGGCAATAACCCTGGAGTCATATCGGATACGGGGCATAATTTCGCCGATCGGACAGAAGATCCGGCAATATACTGAAACGGTGCAGCCCAGAAGTTCACAACGATAATGCTGCGTTCTGCACCGCCAGAGTACACCGCGATCTGAACGTGCAGGCTTGTGCAATCTCTGCCCGAAGGAGTTGCGATGAGGACGCAGGACGTCCGGCTCATTCACCGCGATGCGGCGGTTCGCGCGCGTTGGCGAGCTGCATTGCGCGAGCTGGGCGCAGCGATCACAGAACCTGGCGCTTTCGAGGAAGGGATCTTTGCGGGCGGGATCAACGTCCTGGGAGATCCGGGCGGCGGAACTTCAGCGGCGCTTCGGCTACTGGAAGGCGCTCCCGGCGGGTGCCGGACGTCGAAGGTGATCATCGTGGCCGAAGACAGCTCAGAGGAGCTGGCGATCGCCGCATTGCGTTTTGGCGCCGTCGACTATCTCAAGGAGCCGGTTTCCCCTTCAGAACTCGTCTCGACCGTCCGAAGACTCCTGGAAAGCGCGCCGCCCCGGCCCCTCCCCACCGGCCGGCCGGGAATGGAGAGCTACCTGGTAGGCGACGGCATCCAGATGAGGCAAGTGAGATCGCAGCTGCAAAGAGCTGCGGCGGCGGACAGCACAGTGCTGGTGACGGGAGAAAGCGGTACGGGCAAAGAGCTTGCGGCTCGTACGCTGCATGCGATGAGCGGGCGGAGCGGCCAACTGGTGACCGTCAACTGCGCCGCCATTCCAGAGGCGCTGCTGGAAAGCGAGCTGTTCGGGTACGAACGGGGCGCTTTTACCGGAGCCTATCGATCCGAGCCGGGGAAGCTGGCGCAGGCGGAGGGCGGAACTCTGTTTCTCGACGAGATCGGGGAAATGAGCCTGATGGCGCAAGTGAAGCTGCTGCGCGTGATCGAAACCAAAGAAGTCCAGCGGCTGGGAGCGCGGCGGAATTCGAACATCAATGTGCGAATCGTAGCCGCCACCAACCGCAAACTGGAGGATCTGGTAGCGCAGGGTCAATTTCGAGAAGACCTGTACTATCGCCTCAACGTGGTGCAAGTTTACATGGCTCCTCTTCGCGAACGAATGGAAGACCTGCCAATGCTGATCTCGCACTATGTCGGAGTACTCAACGTGCAGTTTCATCAAAACATCACAGGTATGGATCAGGCTTTACAGGAACGGTTGACACAGTATGCCTGGCCGGGCAACGTTCGCGAGCTGCGCAATCTTCTGGAAGCCACCTACGTCAATCAACCTTACGAGACGATCCGGTTCGAAGACTTACCGGAACACTTTCGCCGGAAGTCGATGGAACTGCGAGAAGCTCCGGGCGCGATGTCGGAACGGCATCTGTTGCTGAATACGTTGAACGCAACGCATTGGAATAAGAGCCGGGCGGCACAGAAGCTCCATTGGTCACGCGTCACGCTGTACCGCAAGCTGGCCAAGCACGGCATTGCCGACCGGCCCGAGTCTTCTGAAGTGTCCGGACTGTAACTGGGGTTTACACTCCCCATTACATCCGGTGCTTCTCCACCAACTCCTTCCGTTCCGAACAGCTTAGCTTTCTTACTTCATTCTTAGACGGTGTAACGAGGTTTACAGCAGACGGTCTTGCCGCGCATCCGCGCCATCGGCGTCCGGTGCATCGAATCCCTTGAATTTATTGGCTATTCGACAGTAGCGCGAGAGATCGGGGCGATTGGCATTGCAAATGCCAATGTGTACCGCCGAGCCGGGACGTTTTTTTCACGCACAAGGAGTGCCGCTCAGTGCTGGAAGGTCGCTATGCCAATTACTTCAAAGTTGGATTCAACGACTACGAAGTCATCATCGACTTTGGCCAACACCACGGTGAGGAAGAAGCGATGATGCACACCCGCATCATCATCAACCGGGCGTATATGGAAGCGCTGGTCTCGATGCTGAAGGACACCGCCGCCGGACTTCCGCAGTTCCAAACAAGAGAGAAGACGGACTAATGTATCCGGCGATTCAGGCCACCAGCCTCACTTTGATGGAGTATGTTCGCGTTCGCCTGGCGAGCGATCCGGTGCTGGCCAGTTTTTTCGATCCGGGCAGCGGCGGAACGATGGTGGTTTCGATCAACAACCCCGCCGAGATGGTGGACGCCAACGAAGAAGGCGTTTCGCTGTGGCTGTACCGTGTTCTGCGGGATCCCAACCGGCTGAATCTTCCGCCGGTGCGCCTGGGTCCGTGGCAGGTTCGCCAGCCGTCCCTGCCTTTGCGCCTGCACTACCTGGTGACGCCGTTTGTCCGCACGACACAGGCAAATTCCGCCGACCTGGAACAGCGAGTGATGGGGAAGATCATGCAGGGATTTCACGATCATGCCCGGTTTCGCGGCGCGGACCTGGAAGGCGACCTTGCGGGATCAAGCCAGGAGTTTCAGATTGCTCTGGAAACGCTGACGATCGAGGATCTGGCCCGGATCTGGGCGGCGCTGAATCGTCCGTATCAGCTTTCTGTTTCTTATGAAGTCTCCGTCCTGAACATCGATTCCGAGCTTGTGGAATCGATCGCTCCGGTGCATGTCGCAGAACCCGTCAGCGGCGTCATTGTCAACGGAGGCGGCGCATGACCAGCCGTCAAACCGTATTGCTGGGTAGCCGGTCGTACACGCTTTCTCCGGATCCACGGCTGCGGCCTGGGTCTCTGAATCAGAGCATTGTGAGCGCTCAGCTTCGCGACGAACATACGCTGCAGGCGCCGGCGGTTGAAGTCACCGCTGAGACGAGCTTTCCGAAGCTAATCGCCCGTTCCACGGTGGAAGGGCTTGCCGGGCTGGTGGGGATTCCGGAACGCGCGCTTCCGCAATTGAGCGTTGTGCCCTATGAAATTCCGTTCTCTGTTCGAGCGCGCCGCTACGTACCGTTCCGCACCGTGGCGCAGCTTCCAGCGCAAGCGACTTTTCCAGACACATTCGCGCGGGTGGATTTGGGAGTCATCTCCCTACATCGCGAGGGAGTGATCCTTCGGGGCCGCGTCAGCAGGACCGGCGCTACGGGTACCATACCGGTCTCCGGAGCGACGGTATCCATCACCGGCTATTGGGTGGAGATTCCGCCGGTGACCGCGGCGCCGCCGGCGACACCGCCGAATTTGCTTTCGCTTCGCCCGAACGTGTACTTCGACCGTGGTGTTGCCGCTCAAATTCGGCGGCGGGACTTTACGGTCACGACGGATGTCAGCGCACTGTTGAGCGACGCTCCTGCCGGGGTGACGGAGCTTCGACTGTCGAATCGCGTGGGCATCGTTGCCGGCGAGATTCTTCGCGTTGACCCGACAGACTCGTATCGCACGGAGTTTGTCACGGTCACCGCCGTCTCCGGAAGTACGTCGGCCGATCAGCCAGCCCAGATCACTCTGGCGTTCGGTGTCCATCTCGATCATCGTGCGGGCGCCGTGGTGGAACGGGTGACTCCGCAGGCGCCGGGCGCGAACAACGCGCTGGCTTCCGCCGCTGTTCCCGGCGATGTCACCGTCCTGACAGCAGCATTGGCCGGGATGGCGGGTGCGACAACTGTCGAAATCGACGATGGAATCGCACCATCCGAATATCATCTGGTCGCACAGTTTTCCACAACAACGGATGCGGACGGTTTTTACCGGCTGCCGCCGTTGAATCGCGTGGGCCAACTGGAACTTACAGCGGACGACGGCGTTTCGCCGGCCGTTCGCCAAACCGTTATCCCGAACTACGAGCTGATTCAAAACACCGTGGATTTTTCCCTGAATTGAGGAGCGCAATCTATGCCTGAGTATCTTGCCCCTGGCGTTTACGTGGAGGAGATCGACACCGGTAGCAAACCGATCGAAGGAGTTAGTACCAGCACCGCGGGCATGATTGGCGTCACCGAACGAGGTCCGGTGAATGTTCCCATCCTGCTGACCAGCATGGGGGACTATACGCGGTGGTTCGGTGAGCGCTTGTCGTTTGCCGATTTTGAGGATCTCTGCTATTTGCCGCTCGCTGTGGAAGGATTCTTCACCAACGGCGGCAAGCGGCTGTACCTGACGCGAGTGCTGGATACGGAGGGAGCCACCTTCGCCGAAGGCGATCTCTTCGATCGCGGCGAGCCGGGATTCGCCGACACGACGATTCTGCGAGCTGCCGGCGAATTGACGGGGACGCTGGGGAATCTTCCGTTGATCTATGTGCTGGACACTTCCGCACTGAGTGTGAACGACTGGATCCGGATCGGCGACGGCAGCCGGTCGGAATACCGGCAGGTGGCCGCGGTGGGAACTCCCGCCAACAACACTCATGTGCCGCTGGCATTCCCGCTGTCGTTCTCGCACCCGGAAGGCGTTCCCAATAGCGTTCAAGAATTTGCCGTTGCCGCCGCGGCCGGCTACTCCGCGCCATTTACCGTTGCCGCCGCGACCGCCGTGGGAGATCCGTCGATTGAGATCGTCGGAGCCTTGGCGGCGGATATCGTTCTTCTGGCCGGGGCGGGCAATGCGCTGCTGGAAATCGGCGGGGCTTCGGGGGAACACCGGCTTGTGGGGTCAGTGACGGTCATCAATCCTACGCAAGCGAGAGTCACTCTACTGGGCGGCGGACTGATGCTGAGCCATACATCCGGAGAAACCGTCCGGGTGCTCACGATCGGCGCTTTTGTTCAACAGTCGATGCTGACACCGGCCGCGGGCGCGGGCGATCGCTTAGTGTTTGTGGACAATCGGGGCGGCAACCTGGACACTCCGGGAAACCTGGTCATCTTCGAAGGGTCCAATCCCGACCCCGCGCGGCGAGAGATCCGGCGAATCGGAGCTTTGGGAACTCTTTCGCTGAGTACCGGCGCTTATGAGGAATACGCCGCGGGCTCTACCGTGCAAGGTGTCACGCTGGGCGATGATGACCGTCTACTCCAGCTTGCGGGAGCGATCGGCGACACCTCCATCACCCTTCAAAACAATGCGATTGGGGCGCTGACCGCTGGCACCCAGCTCCAGATTGGAACGGGCGCTACACAAGAGCAGGTGACCGTGGTGTCGACGACTGTTCCGAACGTCGTCAACATCTCCGCGCTGGCGAACGTTCAGCCGATTGGAGCTCCGGTGGTTCCGGATTTCAGCACGAAATCCCTGAATGCCGCCACCGCCGTAGGCGCGGTCGTGATCAGTCTGGGAAATCGCGTCAGTCTTTCGGTTGGTGACGTTTTGCGGATCGGGGATCCGGCTGACGACGAGTATGCAGTGATTGCGGGCATTCCGAATCGCGCGGCGGCTGGTGCGGATCCAGGAAATGTTCTTCTTGCCAGCGGGCTGCGGCGGGCCCATGCGAACGGCGCCGCAGTTCGACGGCAGAACGGAGTGGTTGTGGGCGCTTTGCCACCGACTACGCTGGCGCTGGCGGCTGCCGCCAACAGCCTGCAACTGCTGGTGACGGATGGCACGGGCTATGCCGCGAACGGCCTGATTCGCGTATCGACGGCAACCGGCGAGACGTTCTTTCACCGGTTGGCGGCGAACTTCGCCGCGGCGGCATCGGTTGCGGAGATTCAATTGGACCGTCCACTGGACCGGGCGCACCCCGAAGGTTCCGTCTTGATGGAGCGATCGCCGCTGCTGGAAATTCAGGCTCTGGACGCGGGCGCGTGGGGCAACCGGATCCGCGTCTCCGCCGAAGATGAACGGCCCGGAGTAGTTCCGAGAACCAGACTGGCGTCGATTATCGACGCTACGCATATCCGTTTGGATTCCGCCAGCGGCGTGGAACCGGGAACGATTCTGGAACTACTGAACCCGCTTGCCGACGACGCCGTGGTGGGCGATCCGTTGAAGGTGGAGTCGATCGACCGGCAGGCAAATTTCACTATTACGCTGCGGGCTCCGGGGTTGAGCGCCGCTCAGCAAGCTGCGCAGGTGGCTGCGACAGGCGCAGGCACACGGCTCGGCGTGCGATCGCGCGAATTCCGGATTACCGTTCATCTGCTGCACCAGCCGGACCCGGCGCGGCCCTCGCGCAACGAACTGGTGATCGATGCCGAGGTTTACCGATACTTATCGCTTGACCCTCGCCACAGCCGCTATGCACCAAGAGTGATCGGGGATATTGCGGGAGCGCTACGTCTTTCGGATCGACGGCCCGAAGGGGAGAGCAACTATGTGCGCATTCACGATCCGAATCCGGTGGAGTCGGTGCGAGTGGGCCCGGAGACTCTGGTGGATATCCTTCCGAGCGGCCAACGGCGAGCGGCGCGGCATCCTTTGTTTGGCGGCGACGACTCCTTGGCAACGTTGACGGATGGCGTCTTCATTGGGACGGACAACATCGATCCGGAACTCCGCACAGGACTGTTCACGTTGAACAATGTCGAAGACATCAGCATCGTGGCCGCTCCCGGGCGAATCGGCCCGTCGTTGCAGGGCGCGCTGATCAGCCACTGCGAGAATCAGCGCTACCGGTTTGCGGTGCTGGATGGACCGGCTCCGCCGCTGGATGCGATTCCAGACGTGCAGAATCAGCGGCAACAGTTCGACACCAAGTATGCGGCGCTTTATCATCCCTGGCTGCTGATCGACGATCCGTACCCTACGAACCTGCAGGACATCAACACGTTTGCCATTCCGCCGGCGGGCCACCTGGTGGGCCTCTACGCGCGAACGGATATCGAGCGGGGAGTTCACAAAGCTCCGGCGAACGAAGTGGTGCGCGGAATTGTTGGACTGCAGCGGACGATCAACAAAGGGGAACAGGAAATCCTGAATCCGTTTCCTTCGAACATCAACGTGATTCGCGATTTTCGACCGAACAACCGCGGCATTCGCGTGTGGGGCGGGCGGGTCATCACCAGCGATCCCGATTGGAAGTATGTCAACGTACGCCGGCTGTTGATCTTCATCGAGCGGTCGATCGATATCGGGCTGCAGTGGGTGGTGTTCGAACCGAATGCCGATCCATTGTGGGCTCGGGTGCGGCGATCCATTTCGAATTTCCTGACGACGGTATGGCGGGATGGCGCGCTGGAGGGAACGAAGCGGGAGGAAGCGTATTTCGTCAAGTGCGATCGAACGACGATGACGCAGACGGATATCGATAACGGCCGCTTGATCGTCGTGATCGGTGTCGCACCTGTGAAGCCCGCGGAGTTCGTAATTATCCGGATCGGCCTGTGGACTGCGCACGCCGAAGAATAGCCGGGGAGGTTCACATCATGACAAGGAGAAACCACCATGGGTAGCACTGCCATGCCGATTCTGGCGATGAACTTTCGCGTGCAGATCGACGGCCTCACCGTCGGCGCATTTCGAGAAGTCACAGGTCTGTCGGGCGATACGACCGTTGTCGAGTATCGGGACGGCTCCGATGCGTTTCGATCCGTTCGCAAGGGGCCCGGGCTCCAGACGTTTCCGAACATCGTTCTAAAGCGCGGCTACACGACGAACCGGGAGCTGTGGAATTGGTACCGCAACATCACCAACGGGATCGCCGACAAGCGGAACGGCTCGATTTTCCTTCAGGACGAATTGCATAACGATGTCATGCAATGGGACTTCGTCAACGCCTGGATCAAGAAGATCGACGGGCCGTCCTTTAATGCCACGAGCAATGAAGTGGCGATCGAAACAGTGGAACTGGTTCACGAAGGAGTCTCGCTGGCCGACTAAGCGGAGCTTCCATGCAGCTGGCCTATCAAAGACCCGGTGTTTATTACGAGCGCGCGGATACGCAAGCACCCGCGATCGGTGCGTTTCGCACGGACATCACCGGATTTGTGGGGCTTGCGCCGCGTGGACCGATCGACACTCCGGTGCCGGTGGAAAGCTGGCGGCAGTTTGAGGCTCATTTCGGAGGATTCACGGCAACGGGCTTTCTCGCGTATGCCGTTCGGGGGTTCTTTGAAAATGGCGGGCGCCGTTGCTGGATTACGCGCGTGGCTTCGCGCGACCCCGTTGGCGGCCATCAGACGGCTTCTACGATCCTCGCAACTGCTGCCGCCAGCGAAGTCTGGAACATTGCCGCGTCCAGTCCGGGAGTTTGGGGCAACAACCTGACCATTCGCATGACGGAGACGCACGATCTCCAGTTGGTTTCCTTGCCAGGAGCATTTCAGGCAGAAGGGGCGCGTGTGGCGACCGTATCGAGGATGACTCGCGGCACGCAGGTTCGCCTGTGGCAGAACGGCGTGGCCGTGGCCGATCGGGTGGTTTCGCATGTCGATGCTCCGAACGGCCGCATCTATTGGATGCATCCGG
This sequence comes from uncultured Solibacteraceae bacterium, assembly GCA_964515165.1. Classification (GTDB taxonomy): domain Bacteria; phylum Acidobacteriota; class Terriglobia; order Bryobacterales; family Bryobacteraceae; genus JAPKYZ01. Next base: position 10,815 of record CAZETQ010000032.1, read on the forward strand.
ACCCGGCGGCTCGGCTGCTCTATGATGCTCCGGTGCTGGGATTTGACGACGCGCTGCCGCTGTTGATCGAGAGCGTGGAATACACACTCTCGGCATTCGAACTGGGACGGCTGAAGCTGATCCGGGAAGGGCTGTCGCTGATTCGCGAGAACAATCTGTACGGTCCCCGAGTGCTGGGGCCGATCGTGAATCCGGCAGACATGGCGGCGCGGCGAGTGCTGCCCCCGGCTCCTCTGCCGGTTGTGATCGAGGACCTACGGCCGGTTGATGGACACATCGATACGCTCGACATTCCGGAAAGCCCGGTGCGGCTATCGGGAGGAGCGGACGGTCTGGCACTTCTGACAGTGGATGATTTCATCGGCGAGCCGGTTGCACCGTCCGATGGGGACGAAGTTCGATACACGAAGCGCCGCGGGCTGGAAGCTCTCGCCGATTTGGATGAGGTCAGCATCGTCGCCATGCCGGACATTCACATCCGGCCGCTTCCGCCGCCGCAACGCGTTCCCATCATCCGTTGCATTCCGGATCTTTGTCTCGACAAATCGCAGGCCGACCTTTTCGAGCCGCAATTGCCGTTTGAGATTCCGCCTATCTTTACCGACGCCGAAATTTATCGCGCGCAAGCGGCGATGGTGCTGCAGTGCGAGTCTCTGCGGACGCGGGTGGCAATTTTAGAGACGCCGTTCTCCGCAGCAGCCGATCCATTGACGGGGCCCGCTGTCGCGCAGGCCTGGCGAAGTCAATTCGATTCGAAGTACGCGGCGCTCTACTATCCATGGGTTCGCGTGGTGGATCCTCTCCGGGATCAGGCCGGTGCGGTGCGCGATGTTCCGCCTAGCGGCCACATCGCCGGGCAGTACGGGCGTACCGATTTCGAATCGGGCGTGCACAAGGCTCCCGCGAATGCGCCGATCGAGTGGGTGCAGGATGTGACCAGCCAGGCGAGCGATGAATTGCACGGGCTGTTCAACAGCACGGGTATCAACGTGCTTCGCAGCGTTCCGGGCCGGAGAGTCAGGATCATGGGCGCTCGCACGGTGTCGAGCGATACGAACTGGCGCTTCATCAATGTTCGCCGGCTGCTGATCATGATCGAGCATGCGATTGAGCTATCGATGCAGTGGGCCGCATTTGAGCCGAATGACCGGTTGACTCGCTCCAAGATTCTGCTGGCCATCTCCAGCTACCTGATCGCTCTGTGGCAGACGGGAGCGCTGGTGGGCGCCACCATGTCCGAGGCGTTTTTCGTCAAGTGCGATGAAGAGAATAACCCGCCGCGAACTCGCGACAACGGGCAGCTGATTTGCGATGTCGGCATCGCTCCTTCGCAGCCGTTGGAGTTTGTGGTGCTGCGGGTCGGGCGCGCCGGGAACGAATTCGAGATTCAGGAAGTGGGTTTGCGGAGCGGAGAAATCTAGATGGGCCTGTCACGGCTGGTCGGACTGTCGCTGATGCCCACGATGGGCTACAACTTCGTGATCAGCCTGCTGGATACCTCCAGCGCCGGAGCGCTTGCGAAGTCCATCGTTTTTTCGGTGGTGGGCGATCTGCTGATCGGCGGCTTTCAGGAATGTACCGGGCTGGATCTGTCGCTGACGATGGAGGAATACAAGGAAGGCGGCCGCAACGGCGAGATTTTGTATTTTCCCACTCGCAGCCAGTGGGGACAGATCACGCTGAAGAAGGGCGTCGGAGCGCTGACGCCGCTGTGGGATTGGAGCTACAGTTTCGTCGAAGGAAAGGGCAAGCGGCGGGACGGACTGATTATCCTCCTTAGCGACCTGCATATTCCGAACAACATCTGGTATTTCCGGCGCGGGCTTCCGGTGAAGTATGCCGGGCCGACGCTGAACGCGCAGCAGAGCCAAGTGGCCATTGAAGCAATGACGATTCAGCACGAGGGGATTTATCAAGTTCCCTTTGTTGGTTTGGGAGCCGCAGCCGGCGGACTGATTGCCGGCGCCGCTGTGGGCTGAGAGGAGAGCAAGAACCATGGATGTTCACATTGGCGAAGTTTCGAGCACGGTCCGAGTGACCGAAGGTCAGGACCAATTCACCGAGCGAATCGCGCAGCGTGTGCTTGCGGTGCTGGCCGACCGCAGCCGGCTGGACCAGGACGCCCGCCGCGAACGGCGAATCGCCGGTGGTGTCCGCGACGACCAGGAGCACGAGGGCTAGATGGAGCAGCCGATCAAAGGACGCATCTTCGCGATGTGGACTCGGGGGGTGGACCGGATTCCGTTCCAGTTCAACCCGACGGAACTGGAGTTCACGCGCGGAGTGCAGATCGCGGAAATCGGAATTCCGGGCCTGGATTCTCCCGTACTGCAGTTCATCCGCGGCCAAAACGAGATGGTGTCCTTCACGCTGTTCTTCGACACCACGGACGAAGGAATGGGCAGCAAAACCAAACCTGTCACCGACTACATCGACCGTGTTTACGCGTTGACCAAGATCGACCCGGACACTCATGCTCCGCCGATCTGCAAATTTCTATGGGCGCGTGGTTTTCCGGGCGGCAATATTCCGCGGGAAGCGGGCAACCAGACGCGCAGCGGATTCCGCTGCATTGTCGAGCAGGTGATTCACAAGTACACGTTGTTCAGTCCGAAAGGTGTTCCTCTTCGGGCCACTGCAACTCTGAAACTTCGAGAATACAAACCGCTGGAAACACAGTTGCGCCAGTTGGGTTTGAATTCGCCGGATAAGACGCAGGTTCGCGTCTTGCGCGGGGATGAAACGTTGTCCGCGGTGGCCGGCGATCACTACAAGCGTCCGGGCGAATGGAGGATCATCGCGACGGCCAATGGGATTGAGGATCCTCGCCGGATGAAAGCGGGAACGTTCCTGACGCTTCCGCCGATGGATTGAGCTATGCCGGTTCGCACTTTAGGACAGGAATCTCC
>CAZETQ010000032.1:13823-50055 GCA_964515165.1 uncultured Solibacteraceae bacterium
GAGATCCGGATGGGATACCTGGGCGATCTGACGTTGATGGTGAAGGGGAATTTCACGAGCATGGCTCCGTCGTTCAGCTCAACGGCTCCGGTGTTGACCGTTCGCGGCCTGAACATCCTGCACCGCCTGCGCACGCAGCAGTTTACGTACGCCTGGACGGGGTTGCGCGATAGCGAAATCGCGAAGAATCTGGAGACTCTTCGCGATCCGCGCGGCGGACCGCGGTTTCCCCTGCCGATTCAAATCGATCGGAACGCGATGCTGGCCGAGACTCCGCTGGATTACGTGGCCGAGCACAACCAGTACGACATTGACTTTCTTTTGGCCCGCGCACGGCTGCGCGGATACGTGGTCTACGTTCGTCCCGATCCATCCGGCCGCACACCCGGAACGCTTTATTTCGGCCCTCCGGATACCAATGATCCATCCAGCCCGCAGGCTCTTACGGATGTCACATTCCAGCTGCATTGGGGACGGGCGCTGGTGGAGTTTAAGCCGACGATGACGACGGCCACGCAAGTGAAATCCGTTACGGTGCATGGCTGGGACCGGCGGGGCAAGAAGCCGATCGCGGAGAGAGTGACGCTGGATGACGCGCGCATTCGATGTAACCGGGACATCCATCGCGTGCTGGAACAATGCGATCCGCGGGAAGAGATTGTTGTCACCGAGCCCATGTTCAGCAAACGCGCGGCGAAGGATCGCGCACTGGCCATCCTGAACAACTCGCAGCATGAGTTTGTGAAATGCCAAGGCATCACGGTGGGATTGCCCGATCTGCGGGCGGGAAAGCACGTGGAGATTCTTAACATCGGATCCAGATTCAGCGGGCGTTACTTCCTGACAGAAACGGAACACATCATCAACGACGCGGGCTACATCACGAAATTCAAAGCTCAGCGGGATGACCCGGGGAGGGTGCGATGAGCCGCTTTCCCGGCGTTGTGACCGCAACGGTTTCGAGTATCGACGATCCCGCGGGCGAGGGGCGGATCGAGGTGAGATTTCCGTGGATGCCCGGCTCTCCGAAGAGTGCCTGGGCTCCGGTTGCGTCACTCCTGGCAGGGCCATCGCGCGGGGCATTCTTTTCACCCGAAGTGGATGACGAGGTGCTGATCGCTTTCGAGCATGGCGATTTCAACTTCCCGTACGTGATCGGCTACCTGTGGAATGGCGTCGACACTCCACCGGAGAGTAACCGGCAGAACCGGGTTTTCGTGACACCCGGCGGCCACAAGCTTCGATTCGAGGATGGCGATCCCAAGAAGGTGGTGATCGGTTCCGCCGGAGGGCACGAGATTGTCCTGAACGACGATCCGACTTCCAACAAGATCCAGATCTCTTCGTCTGCCGGGCAAACGGTGACCATCGACGACGTGCAACAGTCGGTCGAAATCCAGGGAGGAGGACGCATTCTGGCGCTGAAAGGCGGCCAGGTGCTGATCACGTGATGCCAAGAGTCATGACCACATTGGCGACCGTGACTTGTCCCCATGGAGGCGTGGGCACCAGCATTCCTTCGCTACCGATCTGGTCGATCGAAGGCGGCTTTGCGCTGCGAGAGGGAGACCAGGGCGTGTTGAGCTGCCCTTTCCTGCCGCCTTGCGTCGGGTACACGCTGCGTTCGATGGGTCTGAATGCAACGATGCTGGACGGCAGTCCGGTGATCTTGGAAACGGACTTCAATCAAACGCATACCGGTCTGCCGTTGCTGATCGTCGAGCATAATCATGCCGTCGACAACAGCGTTCCCTCGCCTGTGCCGATTGGCGGAGAAGCTCCGCCGCTGAGTCCGGAACTGCTGGACACCACGCCGCCAACCGTCGTTCCCGCACCGCCGGTTGGCGTGTTCAACCTGGTGACGCAGCTTCCGGTGATGCTGCCGATCACGTTTACGTTATCCAGCGCGTTTCCGCTTCAGTGGATTCTCACCCGCGTCAGCGAGCCACCACTGGCCACGAACAGCGATTTGACGAACGGCGATCCAACCGGGGCGGTGGTGGTTCCCGCGGGAGGCGCTTGGGATAGCCCGTCGCTTGTCGTGACGTTGACTTTGAGCGCCGCGTATCTGACCGCGCTGGGCGCCGGTATCCACCACTTCTACATGACGGCTGTCAATCAACGAGGGCTTTCCTCGTGGCAGCAAGCCGTGGTGACGGTTTCCTGATATGGCGGGAACAATCAGTCGCGCGACGCTGGGGTCCGGATGGAAATTCCCGCTGCAGGTGAACTCGCAGGGCGGAATCGCCAGGGCTAGTTACGAGCGTCGAATCGAAGAGTCGATCTACATCATCCTGGGAACCAGCAAAGGCGAGCGCCTGATGCTGCCTGAGTTCGGCTGCGGCGTGCACGACCTGGTGTTTGAGCCGAACAGCGAGCCTACGCTGGCCGCCATCGAATCCGAAGTGCGGCAGGCGTTGGTGGATTACGAGCCGCGCATCGATGTGCTGGAGATCGAAGTGGAGAATGCTCCGGAACAGCCGAATCTGCTGCTGATCCGGATCGCTTACCGCATTCGCGCGAACCAGGCGACGGGCAATCTCGTCTATCCGTTCTACATCAAGGAAGGAGCTTGAGCCATGCCGCTTGAAGATTACCTTCCGAGAATCGACAACCGGCGCTTCGACGACATCCTGGCCGAAGTGCGGACGCGCATTCCGCGCTACACGCCGGAGTGGACCGATTTCAACGACTCCGATCCGGGAATGACGGTGGCGCAGTTGTTCGCCTGGATGACGGACCTGCTGCTCTACCGCATGAACCTGGTGCCGGAGCTGAACTATTTGAAGTTCCTGCAGTTGATCGGCATTGAACTGGCACCCGCGCAGCCGGCCCAGGCGGAGATCACGTTCCCGGTGCAGGCGACAGCGACAACTCCCTGGGTCTCGATCCCTGCAGGAACGGCTGTGGCGGCAGAAGGCGGGGAAGATGGAACACCCGTAATTTTCGAGACGAGCCGCGGGCTGGTCGCCCTGAAGGCCACTCTCTCGGCGGTTCAGATACTCGACGGCTATTCGTACCTGAACGTGACTCCCGCTAACGACTCGGCAAAGGAGGGGTTTGAACCGTTTGGGCCGGCGGCGGCGGAAGGCAGCGCGCTGATGCTGGGGTTTGACTTTAACGATGCTTTTCCCGAAGTGGAGCTGAACCTCGCGGTATTCGCGGAGGAGAAACAAACTCCGGAGGACGTAACGGTCAGTTGCGGCTCACCCGCCGCGGCGTCGCTGACGACTTCGCAAATTTCTTTTGAATATTGGAGCGGATCGGCTTGGCGAACGTTGAGCCTGCTGAAGGACGAGACCGATGGTTTTCTACGTTCCGGACATGTCTACGTCAAGACTCCGGTAGCGGGAGCGATGGGCAAGGCTGTCATCGGAACCGTCGCGGCCAGCCTGTATTGGATTCGAGCTCGCCTGACTCGCGCAGCTTATGATCGCATTCCGCGCCTTCTCGCCGTTCGTACGAATACTGTCGGAGCGATTCAGGCAGAAACCTCGCGCGATGAGGTTTTAGGCGGTTCGACGGGTGAGCCGAACCAGGTGTTCCGCTTGACGCATACTCCGGTGCTGCTGGGATCGCTGGAAGTTGAAATCGATGAAGGCGATGGGTTCCAACAGTGGAAGGCGGTGGGCGATTTCTTCGGCTCCGGCCCTCGCGATCGTCATTACGTATTGAACGCGACGACGGGTGAGGTTCGATTTGGTGACGGCACTCATGGAGCAATTCCAGTCGCGAATGTGGACAATGCGGTCGCCAATGTAATCGCCAGAATCTACCGTTCCGGTGGCGGAAAGAGGGGCAATGTTGGCGCGGGCGTCATTCGAACACCGCTGCTTTCCATCCGCGGCGTAGCCGACGACAAGGTCGGTAATCTTCTAGCCGCCATCGGCGGGCGCGATGAGCAAACGTTGGAAGACGCGAAGCAGAGGGCGGCCTCGGTTCTCCGTTCGAATTGCCGAGCTGTCACCAACGGTGACTTTGAGGAGTTGGCCCGGCAGGCCGGGAATGTGCGGCGCGCCAAGGCTCTGCCGCTGTATCATCCGCGCTTTCCGGGGACGAAGATTCCGGGAGTTGTCACGGTCGTTGTCGTTCCCGACAATGACCAGCCCAATCCGATTCCGAGCGAGGGAACGATTCGCGCCGTCTGCGCCTACCTGAACAAACGGCGACTGCTGACGACGGAAGTATTTGTCGTGCCGCCGACTTATTTTCAAGTGGAGAGTCGGGTCGAGATCACGGCGACGCCCATGGCCGACCTTGCCACGGTGACGGTTGCCGTGCAGCAGGCGCTGCTGGATTACTTTCACCCGTTGCGCGGCGGAGACGACGGGCTGGGATGGCCGTTCGGCGGGGACATCTTCTTCTCGCGCGTCTATCAGCGGGCCCTGTCGGTTCCGGGAGTCGCGCGGGTGGAAAAGCTTCTGATCAGCGTCGAAGGCGAACAGGCGCCGGAGTGCTCCAACGTGCCCGTGCCTACCGGCGCCCTTCTGTACTCCGGCGAGCATCAAGTGATTGCCGGCTATGCGTTTGAGGAAGACGAATGATTCCCGCCGATCTGCTTCCGCCTATTCCTCAGCCGCCGCACGATCCGACGTTTACGCTGTTGGGTCCGGGTGTCGGCTGGAAGGCGCTGTCGATGGATCAGACAGCAATCGATTCTGCGACAGACGAGCTGCGCCTGGCGACGCTGCCCGGCGCGGTGCGCAGCCTCACCGAACCCTCCGGAAGTTTGGGAGGATTAGTCCCCCCCGCGAATGTCGCGATCGATTCCGATTGCGGCATCTGGCTGGTGGATGCATCGATCAGCCGGGTGAAGCGTTTCAACGTCTGCACTTGTCTCTTCGAAGAGATTCCCTGCCAGGAGGGACGGCTTTCCGCTGCGCGCGCGGTTGCGGTTCGGGGAGAATGGCTGCTGGCCACTGACGGAGGCTCGCGATCGGTTGTCGCACTCTCTTTGCCGAGCCTCGCCCCTCGCGGAAACTGGCGGCCTCCCGCGAATCTGCCGGAGTTGCCGAATCCCTGGGATCCGTGGGGCATCACTGTCGACAGCAAGCGCCGCGTTTGGGTGGCCGATCCGGCCAATGGAGGAGTTCACCGTTTTGGCGTGAGCGGCAAGTGGGAAAAGTTTATCGGCGGCTTGGGAACATGCCGCTACGTTGCCGCGGATCTCGATGGGCGAATTTATTGCGTTTCCGATGGCCAGCCGGGAGTTACTGTGCTGGATGGCGAAGGGAATGTTGTCGAAAGCACCTCGTCTCTTCCGAATCTCAGTAAGCGCTTCGCGGGGTTGCCGTTCGGTGTCGATCGCGACGGAAATCTCTACCTCGGCGGACTGTGCCAGCCCGCAACGGTCGCGCGATTCGATCTGTCGGGAAATCTGATTGCCCCTGGCGGCTCGCCGTTGAAGCCGCATCTCGCCACCAGCGGCTTGGTGATCAGCGGCCCGTTGGACAGCCGAATCTACCGCTGCCAGTGGCATCGCGTCGTTTTGACCGGCATGGTGCCGCGCGGGGGAAGTATTGGCGTGCGCACCTATACGTCCGAAGCAGTGGTGCCCACCGAGCATCTCGCCTTGCCGGACCTGCCCTGGCAGCAGCATCCGGTTCCTGTTCGAAGAATGAGCGGGGATTGGGATTGCCTGATCCAAAGCCCACCGGGCCGGTATCTTTGGCTGCGCCTGGATCTGGAAGGCGACGGATTCTTCACACCCTGGCTGGAGCGGGTTCGCATTGAGTTTCCGCGAGTCTCGCTTCGCCGCTATCTTCCCGCCGTGTTCGGAGAAGATTCCGTCAGCGCCGATTTTACGGACCGCTTCCTGAGTGTTTTCGACACATCGCTGCGCTCGATCGAGACGAAGGTGGACACCCAGGCCGCCTACTACGACCCGCGCTCTACTCCGGCAACAGTTGACCCGAGAACGGGAATCGATTTTCTTTCGTGGCTGGGCTCGTGGATTGGCATGAGCCTGGAGAGGCAAATGCCGGAAGCTCAGCGGCGCCAGATTCTGGCGGAGGCCGGAGCGACCCTTCGTATTCGCGGGACTCGCGATGGGCTGTGGCAACAACTGCTGCAGTTGATGGGGTGGGATCGGGCAGCGACGAGCTGTCCACCGGACTGCACTCCGGCCGGCCGATGTTCCGGTCGGGCACCTTGCCCTCCCGAGCCTTGCCGGCGCTGCAGTCAACCGCCGCCGCTGATTCTCGAGCATTTCCAGATACGCCGTTGGCTGTTTGAAGGTGTCGCCAAGCTGGGATCTTGCGCGGAGTTGTGGGGCCGCCGCATCGTCAATCGAAGCCAATTGGATGCGGGAGCGCAGGTGGGCGGCACGCAACTGGTCACGTCCAACGATCCGGTTCGTGACCCGTTTCATTCCACGGCTCATCGGTTCACTGTTTTTGTTCCGGCGTGCTTTGAGAGTTCCGATTCCCTACGCAGGTCTCTCTTTAACCTGCTGCGGTCGGAAAGTCCCGCGCATACCAAATATGAAGTTGAGTTCGTCAAGCCGAGATTTCGAATCGGTTTCCAGTCCTCGATTGGGTTGAACTCCGTTGTGGCGCGTGTCCCGCAGGGCGTGACGCTGGACGAGTCGACTTTGGCCGCGGACAGCGTGCTGACCGGCACGCGCAAGCTCCGCCTGCCGTCGGAAATCGGGGCCACTACGTTATTGAGCACTTGAGACAGGAGATTGCGATGCACCAACAAAATCAATGCGGTTGTCAGGAGCCCTGCCCGGACTGTGCAATCGGCCCCTTCTCGAGAAATCACTATTTCACCGGCAAGCTCCTGGTGGAGCGCGATTTTCGGGATGAACAGCAGTACTTTATTGATAAGATTCGCCATCACGATCAGCTGCTGCACGGTTGGGGGGTCATTTGCGGCCTGAAGGTTGTTCAACACGCGAACCCGGCATGCCAGAACCGGATCGTCTGCATCGAACCCGGCGCGGCCGTTGACTGCTGCGGACACGACATCATTGTTCGGGAACAGGATTGCGTCGACATCACGACGCTGCCGGAGTATGAGGAATTGTCGGCGAGCGCCGAATCGCACACTCTGCAGATTTGCCTGCGCTACAAGGAATGCCCAACGGAGAAAATTCCGGTCCTCTACGACGATTGTGCATGCGACAGCTCCCAATGCGCACCGAACCGAATTCTGGAGTCGTATGAAGTTGGGTTGATCGTGGATCCGGTACTGACGCCGGATTCAGTTCACTCGCCTTCACTGGAGTGGAGTCATAGCGTCAACATCGCGCACGCTGTCAAGGCCGTGGCCCACTCCGCCACCAGCCGTCTGTATGTCTTGAACTCGGATGGCACGATTTTTCCCGTCCGGACCGACAACCACAGTGTCCTGACGCCTCTTACGCTGCCCGCCGCCGCGCTAGAGCTGGCGGTTTCGAACGACGGTCAGCGGCTGTACGTGGTGGTCGATAACAATCCCCGAGACTTGCTGGTGTTCGACACGGCGGATTTCTCTACCGGGCCGATCCAGACTCTTCCGATTGCCGGCAGCGGCACAACCGAAGTCGAATTGGCTGTCGCTCCGGCGCCGGTGGACCGGTTGATCGCGCTGCTTCGAAGCTCCGGCGAGATCGTCGCATGGCAAACCGACATTAACTCCGCGGGCGCGCCGGCTAGTCCAGATGTCATTACGCTGACAGCGAATTTGCAGGGGCTGGCCGTATCGACCGATGGGACAAAAGCCTACTCGATCGAGCCGGCGCAGCATCGAGTGCAAGTGGCGGATCTGGTAGCGAAGGCCGCAGCCGCACCGATTCCTGTCCCGCCGAACACCTATGACCTGGTGGATCTGGCAATTGTGCGTTCCACGGGTCTGGATCGTCTTGCGCTGATCGCTAAGAATGAAGGACTGCTGGTATTGCTGCAGCCGGGTGTAGCCGGAGCAAAGACTGCTGTTCTGGATCATCCTCCGCAATCGCTGGCCGTTTCTGCAGACGGCGGTTGGGCGTACGTCGTGGAGTTGGACGGCGCAAATTCCGTTCTGCAGTTGGTGAGCTTGTCGCGCTTGTGGATGGGACTGACCGGAGCTGTCAGCGCGCCGTTCCCCTTGAGTTCGGGCGCAGGTCAACCGGTTCCCGTCGCGGGCGGCTTGTACGTTCCTTGGACCGGCGATCCTCAGGTGGACGGCGATGGCGGCGTCGCGATCCTGGAGATCGGAGATACAGAGTGCTTCGACATTCTGCGGCGCATGGAGAAGTGCTGCCAATGCGACACCGCGAATTGCGTCGTCATCGCGACGATCGAAAACTATCATGCCGGCGATCGGCTGCTGGACCCAACCGTACCGCCGTCAGATCCGATTGCCGACGGTCAGGCGCACATTGCCCGCATCGACAATGTCACCGGCAGACGGCTGCTGCCCAGCACGCAAACGCTGCTGGAGGCGATCGAATGCATCGCGCAGCAAGGCAGCGGGCAACCGGGACCGCAGGGACCTCCCGGCCCGGCCGGGCCTGCGGGATTGCCCGGTCCCGCTGGCGCTCCCGGTACGCCGGGTTTGGGGTTGAATCCCAATCTGCCGAAGATTCTCGATATCGAATGGGTGCATGCGGACGTGCAGAAGTTCCAAGCCTTCGGCGAATCGAACTTCTACGACGTGCATCCGAAAGAGATCCTGGATAGCGGGCGCATTCCCGCTCTGACGATTTACTTCAACCAGGAGACGATGGTTGGCATCGACCGGCAAAGCTTTCGGGTAAGCATCGCCTATCCGCGAATGCTGGACGGCAAGCTCTTCACCGGTCTTTACGACATTGCGGAGCTGTACGGCTACCTGCTGGATATGGGCCCACGCACCACTCCGCACACGGCCGAATCTGCCAAGTCTGCCTGGGCCTTTGTGCCCTATCGGGAGTTCTTCCAGGGCTCGCACGGACTGTTTCCGAGATTCTGGGAGGGCCGCAACAACTATCCCACGCAGTTCGATGACCTGGGGCTAGACCTGCCGGTGGTTCGGGTTCAGTTGAAAGGCGACTTCATCTGGGCGGGTCCGGATTTCAAGGAGGACGCTCTGCTGGACGCGGACAACATTGGCGGCCGCGTGGGACTGAATGTCACGCGGGCGGGACCCATCACCGGAGGAAAGAATCCTTCCGGAAATCTGACCCAGGGGGGCGATTTCGAGAGTTGGTTCTACCTGGAGCAAAGCGACATTGTGCCGCAACGGAATCCCGCCGTCGGCGATGAGAAGCCGACCGCGAAGAAGAGGAGGACGTAACAATGACTCCCACGTCTGTCTATAGCAGTCTTGCTGCGCGGACTACGACGGATCCTTGCGCGCCGTGCCCGGAATGCGGAGGATTGGAATGCCTGTGCCGGCCGCGATTCTTCGCCGGGCAACTTCTGACGGAAGCCGATCTGAATCGCCTGGATCATTACATCGTTGCGAAGAATCGTCTTCACAATCGTCATCTGCACGGTTGGGGCGTATCCTGCGGCCTGGAGGTGGTTTGTCATCCTTGCGGCAATCAGGTGATCGTGCGCGCGGGCTACGCCCTCAGTCCCTGCGGCGACGACATCATCCTGTGTTCCGACGTGCCGGTCGATATTTGCCAATTGATCACCGGATGCTGCGAGCCGGAGCCGGACGATTGTTTCCCCCAGCGGCCGCGTCCCGCCGAATGCGAAGAGCTGGAACAACAGTGGATCCTCGCCGTCTGTTACGACGAGCATTCATCGCGCAATGCGCCGACGCTGAAAGCAACCAACGGCTGTACTCCGAAATGTAGCTGCGGCGGAACGCAAGGCAGCTGCGGTTGTAACGGGTCCTCGAAACAGAGTTCTCCCGCCGCTCGGTCCCTGCGGCCTCCGCCCGTACAGTGCGAACCCACGATGATCTGCGAGTCGTACAGATTCGTTGCCTATCCGGCGCCGCCCGAAGATCGGGAGCAGCAGGATCGGGGCGCGATGTTCGAGAGGTTTCTGGCCTGCCTTTCCAAGCTCACCAGCTCGATTCCGCAGCCGCCCTCGCAGAACAATCTGACACTCGCCGCCGTCCAGGCGTGGTGCGCGCAGGTGCGCCGGGTCCTGATCGACACGCTCCGCAATTCTCCTGGAACGAATTGTGCGTTGCTGGATCTGCTGAACGCCCCTTGTCCTCCCGCTTCGCCGAACACCACTCCGCAGCAGTACCTGCAGTTGGTCGTTCAACAGTTTGTCCCGGTGCTGACCGAGTACCTGCGGGGATGTCTCTGTTCGGCGCTGCTGCCGCCGTGTCCGGAGCCGGCGCTGTCGAACTGTGTTCCCCTGGCGACGCTCACGATTCAAAGAAAGGGCTGCCGGCTGCTGCGGGTGTGTAATCTGGAGGGCCGAAAGTTCCTTACCACCTTCCCGAATCTGCAGTATTGGCTGTCGTGGCTGCCGTATGTCCGAAATCTGCGCACTGCCCTGGCGCGCATATGCTGCCGAGTGCTCGACCAGCAGCCGGTGCCCGGCGTCACGGTGGGAGCGAAGCCGACATTCAATTCAGCCAATCTGAATGCCTCTGCGAGCCGGCAAACCTCGAATATTTCTTCCGTAGCCGCGTCGGCGTTTGCGCGGCGAGCATCCGCAGGCCCCAAGGGCGTCGAAGCTGTCGCTTACGCCTCCGTGGGTCTGAACGATGAAAAGGGAACTCCGTTCCTGAAGGATGCGGATCTGATGAATCCCTTGGCGGTGGCGATGGCGGACGATCTGCTGGCGCCCATTCTGGGAGATGTTTTCCCCACGGAAGCTATCGCCGCATTCGCCAGCGCGGGAGGCAACGCCGCTGCCGACAACGTCAAGCGGGAGCGCGCGCAGGACCAGCAACTCCAGGATTTGAACTCTCAGATCGAACAGCTACAGCAGACTGTCACCAAGCAGCAGATGACGATCGATGGATTGGTGCGAGCGATGCGCCCCACCCCGCCGACGAAAGAACAGAATCCCCGCTAGCGGGAGGGAGGCCACTCGATGTCAACCAAACAACTGATGCGGCCGCAATTTTTCGAGGGCCAGTATCTCGGCGCCGAGGATCTGACCGCAACGCTGGATTACGCTCGCTTGTCCGATGCTCGCCATGCGCTGGGCGCGCATACCTGGGGAATCGCGGCTGGATTGGCGCTCAAAGAAGTGGACGGGCCGGGCGGCGAAGTGCTGGTATTCATCCAACCCGGATTTGCCTGGGACGGCTATGGACGTCCGATCATCATGCTGACACCGGCGACCGTTCCTTCCGAACTCCTGAAGCCGCTGGTCTACGATCCATTGGTGGACGAGCCTTCCGGAAGGCTCGTCGAGGTGTGGCTGCGCTACCGGGAGGTGAAGACGCAGGAGCCTGCGGAAGGATTCCAGACCTGCAATTCCGGCGATAACTTCGCTCGAGCGTTCGAAACCTACACCGTGGAAGTGGGCGAGCGTGACGCCGACTCCATGCGCGATCCAATCATCGTCGCTGGCACCAGCGTCAAAGCCGAGGAAGCGTTTCGAGCATTCGATCCCGCGGACCCGTTGATCTACGATGGGTCCATTCCACACCAGACATTTCCGAATCCGGGAGCTCGCCAGAAATGGCTGGTTCCGTTGGGATACGTGCGTTGGAAACCCAATCCCGTGGCGGCGCTGCCCGGGATGTTCCAAAAGATACTTCCCGCGGATAAGGTGAAAACCGCATCGTTCCGTGTTCTGGTTGGAGCTGTCGCGGCGGCCGTTCAGGCGCCGGAAGGAAAGATACGCATCAAGAACCGGACCGTGGAACCGTCAGCAGTGGTCTCGCCCGATCTTCTGTGGGTGGAAGGCGATTTGCGCGCACAGGGGAATGTCCGGCTGTTTGGAACAAAGGCGGCATTTGTCGATGCTCTGGGGCAGGATCAGGGGGCTCCGCTGGAGATTCAGCGGGCCGGCGATAACGTGGCGGGTGGACGTTTTCTGCAAGCGAGAATCGGTTCCGTGGAAACGGGAACCAACCGGTTCGAAATAGGCCCGGATGCGGGCGCCGGAGTCATCCCGAAGTTTGTCGTGCGAGATGACGGACGAATCGGCATCGGCACTACGGCACCCACAGCGAAGGTCGAGATCTTCGATGGCGATCTGGTTTTGCGCGCGGCCGCGGAAGATTCCGGCGATATTATTTTCCAGAATAAGGACGGCGTACAGAAAGCTCGCGTCTGGGCGAAGCCGGCCGCCGGAGCAGCCTTGCATCTGTCCAGCGGCGACGCCACGCCGGACATTACGATCGACGACGCGGGACAAGTTGGAATCGGAACGGAAACACCCAATCGCGCGGTCACCGTTCGGGGAAATGCCGGCACCTATCTCAACGTGATTGCCGATGGCGGAACACACGAGGTTTTGATCGGAGCCGATGCCAATGGGGGCATCGTCTCCACGATGACCAATCACGACCTGGTGTTTCGATCGGGCGTCAACAACACCCGCATGGCGATCAAGGCAAATGGAAACGTGGGAGTGAATACGGTAACCCCCGCAGTTCAGTTTCATGTCGCCGGCAATCGAATCCGGCTGGAGAATAACAACAAGCGAATCGACCTGCGCGCCGATGGCAGCGATGTCGATCTTCATTCGGACACGAACAGCGTCTTTATTCGCTCCAGCGGCGCGGCGCCCAACAACACCGTTGCGATCAACTCCTTTGCGGGCGATGGCAATGTCGGCGTGGGAACGCATGCGCCCGCGTGCAAGCTTCATGTCGTTGGCACGGTTGCCGGCGATGCCGGTGTTCTTTCGAATCACGTCGCCGTGATCGACAACACCTCATCCTCCACCGCAGCGGATGTCCTGGCGCTGCGTGTTGCCACGTCTCCGGTAAATACCGGCAACAATTTCATTACCTTCTTTGCCGGCAACAATGCGGTGGGATCCATCGAGGGCGACGCTCTCGGTGTTCGTCTGAACACCACGGGTGCGGACTTTGCTGAATCGCTACCGTTGGAGGAAAACATCCAGGTGGAGCCTGGCGATGTCGTGGCGATCGTGAATGGGCGGTTGAAGCTGGAGACGAGCTTCGCGCACCAGCTTGCCGCGATCTCCACTCGTCCGGCGGTGGTGGGGAACGCTCACCGGACGTCGCAGCGTCACGCGCATGTCGCATTGCTGGGCCAGACTCCCGTGAAAGTACGCGGGAGCGTCTCCGCCGGCGATGTGCTGGTGCCATCCGGCCGCAACGATGGCACGGCGATCGCTCTTGGTCCGGAAAGCGCGATCCGCGAATCGCGTTTCGACATTATCGGGACTGCGTGGGAGTCCTCCGATCGCCAGGAAGTGAAGCCGATCCGTACCGCCATCGGAATGATCTCTTCGGTGCTGAATCTGCTGAAGTTCAGTAAGACCGGCAAGCCGCGCAAGACGGCCACGAAACTCGGCTCGTCGAAAGGCCGATGATCGAGGCGGGCAAATTTCGTTCCACCTACGTAGTGCCGCGCACACACGCTTGGCCCCACTCCGTACGGGAGCGCCTGGATGGAATTGCGCTCAGCGAGCTTCCGCGAGCGGTCGCCCGGGCGATGGAACGCTTCGCCGCCGGGCAGGACGATTCCTCCATCTGGATGTTTCGACACATCGCTTTTCACGCCAATCTGGATCTGGAGCGGGACAACGGCGCGCTGGCCGCAGATTGGGCCGCCCAGTTTGTGTCGGAGTTGACACGGCGGCTGGATGACGATCCGCAACAGGAGGAGGTAGTTCGCTTTTCGAATGAAGCGGATCTGCTTCGGTCTTTTGTCATCGACGCAGCCGCAAGCCGGACGGATAAGTGGTACTACAGCCGGTTCGATGGATTGAAGGCTCTTTCCACTACGGCGCAGATTCGAACCGTGCTGTGCACCGCCGGTTTGAATGGTCTGGATGCGCTGGTGGGGATGACGACTCGCCAACTGCAGCAGATGATCGCCGCGATCTCGGAGAATGACGCGGGGAAAATCTGGATCACGCTGGCGGCGCAGGTGCCCGAAGCTGCTGTCGTCGAGAGCCTGCCCGAGTTACGCAGAACATGGCAAACGGAAGGCGGCTTCGCTCCCGACGGCGGGGGTGAGATGCGGTGGGCCCTCCATATGGCCGTCGCCGCCCTGCGAGGGCAGAAATCCGACGCACGCTCCTGGCTGGTTGCGGCTCGTCCGATCGGGCGGTTGATGAGAGTGCTGCGTACCATGGCGCAGGCAGACTGCGGGTTTGTGATCGACTCTCTGGCCACTGCTCGTCACGAGAATCTTCATCGTGTTCTGAATGGCGTGGATGTTCAGGCACTGGAGCCGCTACTCGGGTGTCCGCGGACCGTGCTTGCCGAGTTTCTGGAGCAACGCCCAGCGGCCGAAGATTTTCCGGAACGCCGGTACACGCCTTTCGGCGGTGTCTTCTTTCTGCTGCCCTTTCTGGATGCTCTTCCGATTCCGTCCGCCATCCGGTCTCCCTCGCTGTTCCGGTTCTGGATTCTGCTGAAGTGCCTGGGGAACGCCAATGCCGTCCGCTTGTTCGAAGATCCGCTGATTCGGGAGGTGATACAGATCGATCCCGAACTCTCTGCGGAAAGTTTTTGCGAATGGCAGCGGGCAATCGGGATGCGGGCGCTCCGGCTGACACGGCGGAGTCACCAGGCATCCGATCTGATTCGCGACAATTCGGGACACGCCACGCCTTCCGATTTCCGCTATCTATGCCTTCCGCGTCTCCTATCTGGCGGCGCGCGACGGGATCGCTGGTTGAACACCAGCGCGCTGCTGGTGATGCGGTCGTTGGCGTGGCGGCTCCCCGGTTTTTCGACCGCCAGCCTGCC
Source organism: uncultured Solibacteraceae bacterium (assembly GCA_964515165.1). GTDB lineage: Bacteria > Acidobacteriota > Terriglobia > Bryobacterales > Bryobacteraceae > JAPKYZ01. The sequence continues at coordinate 28,593 of CAZETQ010000032.1, forward strand.
GCACCTGTTTGTCAACTTCCTGGACTTTCCCGCCAGCGTGGAGGAGTACTCCGATCGCCGGGTTGTGCGATTGGGAACACCGCCGCTGCAGGTGCTGCTGAATATGACGGGAATCTGCCGCTGGCGCTATCCGCTTTCCTGGCGGGATGAGAAGCGGTTCGAGCTGTATCCGGAGGCTCCCTGATGCTCGCGCTTGGCGAATACCTGGAGCGCGAGCTGCGCCGGCTGGACCTGCTGCTGCACCGCGAAATTCTGCGGCTTCGCGCCCGGTATCAGCTCACGCTGGACGAATTCCGGGGCTTGTACGTGGGAGACAAGCAGGTGGATGCTCTGGTCTCCGAGGCTGTGGGAACAAATCCCGGCGTCGACGATTTGTCGCTCCGCGCGGAGCAGTTGAGAGAAGAAAACGCCAGCGAACGGCCGGAAGAGTGGGACGGTCTCGAGCGGAATCCCGGCCTTTCCCCCGGGGAGTTGGATGTCATTCTTCTTGCCCTGGCGCGCGAAGTCGACCTGAAATACGAGCCGATCTTTGCTTATCTTCATAACGACATTCATCGAAAAAAGCCGACCGTGGAACTGGCTTTGTGCTTGTTTCCGGCGATCACGCGAAATGTGTTCCTGCCCGAAGGAAAGTTGTTCGCGACCGGACTGCTTTCGACAGCGGACGGTAGTTTTCTTGGGCGCGAGCTGGTGGTTTCGCTTCCGCTGCTACGCCATTTGACGGGACTTGCTCCGGAATCGTCGATCCCGGCATCCTCCGTGTCTCCCTTCGAACCACTGGCTGCCTCGACAGCAATGGCTCGCCTTTTTCTGGTCGAGCATCGCGATCCGGAGTCCGCAAAGCTGGCGGTGGATTCAGCATGCCACTCCGCGGGAAAACGCCTGCTGACCATCGAACCGTCTGTCAGCGACTTGCCCAACCTGGCGCAGCGGATCCGGTTACTGCAGCAGTTGGAATGTTGCGGGGTTTGTCTACAAATGACCGCTGCACTGTTGCCGGCCGAAGGTGCGCTGCCGGAAGTGCGGCGGTTCTTTGAAAGCTTGGTGCAACCGGACGGGCCCATCTGGATTCCTGTCACGCCGGAGACTCCGTGGCGAGGTTCGATTCCCGGCCGGGCGGTTCGCCTGATTCGCCTGGAAGATCATGGCTTGGCGGCGCGTCAGCAGAAGTGGCGCGCTGCGCTGCCTGGCGCCGACAACTCCCTCCTCGAGGCACTCGCTTCCCGCTATTCGCTGAGCGCGACGCAGATTCACGCCGCGGCTCAATCGGCGAAGGACAGTATTCTTCTTCGATCGGAAACTCGCGCTCCGGAATGGGATGACCTTGTCGAAGCCGTTCGATTGCAGTCGGGAAGCAGCCTGGGCCGCCACGCGCAGCGCGTGGTTTGCCGGCAGAGTTGGGACGATCTGGTGCTCCCCGCGGGGACTTTGCGGCAGGTTCGGGAAGTCGCCGGAGCAATTCGCTTTCACCATGTCGTCTATTCCGACTGGGGATTCGGCGCGCGGCACAGCGGCATCGAGGGAATGAAGATTCTGTTTGCCGGAGCCTCCGGAACCGGAAAGACGATGACCGCGGGAGTCCTGGGCAAGGACCTGGGGCTGGATGTCTTCCGCGTGGACCTGTCGCGGATCGTCAGCAAGTACATTGGCGAGACGGAGAAAAATCTGGATCGTGTTTTCCAGGCGGCGCGCGGAAGCAATTCGATTCTCTTCTTCGATGAGGCCGATGCGCTGTTTGGAAAGCGGTCGGAAGTGAAGGACGCTCATGATCGCTACGCCAACATCGAGGTGGCCTATCTTCTCCAGAAGTTTGAGGAACATGACGGACCGGTGATCCTGGCGACGAATCTCCGGCGGTGTCTCGACGAAGCGTTCTCCCGGCGAATGCACTACGTTATTGAATTTCCGCAGCCGGATGAAGAACACCGGCTCGCTCTGTGGCAGAAGATCTTTCCGCCGCAGACACCGCTCTCCGGAATCGATTTTCCGTTTCTGTCCGCGCAGTTTCCTTTGACTGGAGGCGACATCAAAAATGTGGCGCTGGACGCGGCGCTGCTGGCCGCGCAGGATGGCGGCATCGTCACGATGCGACAGATCGCGCAGGCCATGAGCCGTCAGATGGTGAAGCAGGGCCGGCCGCCGGCGCCGGTAGATTTTAAGCAGTATCATTCGCTGGTTCCCCGGCAGGGAACATAGGAACCCCAGGTGAAAGAACACCTCAGCCGCGCAGCAGCCACCGCCGCGACTGTGTCTCCGCGGAACACTCCGGAGAAGTCTTCGACTTCTTCACAGCGAGCGGGAAACCTGGCTGTGCAGCGCCTGGTCCGCGGGGGCGCAAATACTCCCGACGAGATGGAAGCGGAGCATGTCGCGCGACAAGTGGTGCATTCCCACGGACCGGCAGGAGCCGGCGGATGCTCATGCGGCCGGACGTCGTGCCCGAAATGCGCGGCCCGGCAAGCGGCTGCGGCTCGCGTCCAGACGAAGGAACGGCCGGCGGCGCATTCGGAGGTGGATCCGGACCAGGCTGCGGCCGCCATGGCGTCCCTAACAGACGGAGCTCCGCTGGACGCATCGCTGCGCTCATTTTTCGAGCCGAGGTTCGGCGCGGACTTCGCCAGAGTGCGAATCCACACGGGACCCCAGGCAGAAGCGGCCGCGGAGCGATTGAATGCTCGCGCGTTCACGGTTGGACCGGACATCGTTTTCGGACGCGGCGAGTTCCAACCCGACTCCGGCGAAGGACGCATGCTGCTTGCGCATGAGTTGACGCACGTGATGCAGCAATCGGCCGCGGCACCGGTTTCCTCCCGGGTTCAGCGCGCGCCCGAGGACGATTACAGCGACGAAACCTATCCCCAGTTTGTCCAGCGCGTCCGCAACCGCGCGGTGGCGCGGCTGGAGCGAAATATCGAAGCGCTGGGCGAATGGTCCGGCTACATCGCCGGCATGAGCGAGTTTCAGCTGGCTACGCAAATGGCCGCCAGCAGCATTCGCGATTACGCCCAGACGGCGACAGTGATGCCGCGAGGCGGCGAAATCTTCGAAACGTTCTCCAGTTCGACCCACACGGCCGAGCGCGGCTATGCGGAAGCGCGCCTGGATCCCGCGGCAACGGGGCGCGATCGAAACATCGCATTGCTGGACATGGTGGCCGGGCGCAGCCGCGGCTATTTCACCACCAGCTCCACGGCTGAGCGGCTGCAGCAGCTGGTCGGCGACCGGGAAGAGGGCTCCGCATCGGTTTGGGTGCCGGCGGATTCCCGCTATCACAACTACCGTGGAATCTTCGAGGCGTTCGTGTCGGGCGAGAACGGAGGATGCCAGACTTGCCACGACTTCAACGCCGCATGGCAGCAAACGATTGAGGAGTTCGGCGATCCCCTGCCCACGGGACCGGCATTTCCGACGTGGGTCGATACTCGCGGATCGCTGTTGTTTGAAAGCGGCGTGTCGCCAACGCCGGACTTCACCAGAATGACGGGCACCGATGAGCGCGCCATTCTCGAATATCTCAACACGCTATCGGTTCCAGCCGAATCTTCGGTGACGTCCTCTACCGGCGTCTCCGCCGCGCCGGTTTCCGCCTCCTCCACCAATCCGTTTCTGCCCAGCATTCCGCTACCCGCCAATGTAGAGGCTCCGATTCCGCGCAGCGGTCTGTGTGGGCCTACACCTACGGGAGCTTCCGTGGATCCCATGGATGTAGCTCCCAGCTGGGGACCTGGGTCCGCCATCGTTGCCGACGCGGTTCGCCGCATTGGGGGAGTCCTGCAGCCGCTGGGACCGCGAGGCTACCAGGTGCTGCCGCGGCAGACGTTCGACGAATTGTGGAGAGCTACGCCGGAACAGCTGGAAGGCATTCGGAGCTCGATTCAGGAAAACATCCGCACCCGGCAGGACAAGTACCGGGAACTGCAATCGCAAATCCGCTCCGGCGCCGTGCCGTTCAACGAATTGTGTCCGATTATCGACGAGCTGCTCCCCAGCACGAACGAGGACTTGCGGACGGTGGTGGAGCTGGATATTCGAATCGATCGGGCGATGGAGTCGGTGATCGACACGCTGCTCACGATCGTTGGCGCGGCGATGCTGGTGTTTGCGATCGTGTTCCCGCCCAGCATTATGCTGAGCGGGCCGATGCTCGCCGCCGGCGCGGGCCTTTCGCTGATCGGCATTGCCACCGGCGCTCGGGATTACCGCAGGGGCAGCCAGTATGAGCTGGGCATCGGGTCCGGAATTTACAGCCGGGAACAGGAAGCGATGGCCGAGTCGCTGCGCTTCTGGGGAGCGTTCAGCATTCTCGCCAACACGATCGCGCTGGGCACGACACTGCGCTCGGCGGGGGCAGCGTCGCGTGCCGCAAGCGCCACCGGCACTCTGCCCGCGGATGCGCGGATTGCCGGCGTGCTTCCCGGCACGCGGGCGCAGCTGCTTGAAGACGGGCGGACGTTGATCTATCATCCCGACCACCCCAATACGTTCGGGCTGTTGGACGCGCAGGGCTTGACTCTGATTGAGAACGGGCAGGCGATCGGGCATTTTCCAGCCACCGGAATCGGTACCGCGGTTGGGCCGGAAGGAACCGGCACTGCCTCGTTGATGCGGTCGCTTCCTGCCGCGGAATCGGGAGCGATCCCGATGCTTCCGGCGCCGGGCGGTTCGAGCGTACTGCCCGTGGGCGGAATTTCGATGACGCCCGGCCCTCTGGCGCCCACCTTATGGAATCCTTTGGGCCTGAATACGAACTGCGCCTACTGCACGATCTCCGGGTTGTTGGGACGCGCCGTTCCTGGAGTTCCGCTGAGCACGGCGGACGATGTCTACCTAAACACGGTAAGGGGTCTGGGGCTTCCGGTCGAAGGACCGGATCCGATCTCGCGCCAGCTGATCTTTCCGTCCCCGAACGTGGACGCGACCTTCGCCAGGGCCTCGGGTTATGAGGCGCTCTTCGAAGGGATGCGGTCTCCGTCGATGTACACGTTTCCCAGCGTCGCTACGACGCGCGGTCTGCAGACGGTCGATGCGCCCGAAACGCTCCGGAACTGGCGAATCGCCTTCGGCCCCGGTACGGTGGACGAAGCCGCGGAAAGATTCGTGGATTTTCAGGACGAGCTGGGAAGAGCGGTGACGATGGAACAGGCCACGGGAACGATCAACCGGCTGCGAACGACATTGCCGGGGGACTATGCAATCGGCACGCTTCCGCGGGGGCCTCAGGGAGGGCACTATATGGCAATGGAGATCACTCCCAGCGGAGAGATCATCGGGCTGGATTTTCAGGACGGAAGAATCTATCTGGGGCTAGAGGCGATTCTCAACCGGATGAACGGCCGGCTCGACATGATCCGCCGGGTCAGCGGAGCGAATATTCCTTGAAGATCTACCGGTTCGTCCCCGTCGCCGCTGGAACGGCGGCGGTGCCCAAAACCCTCGCCGAGCGCTGGTGGCCGGACGGTATCTATTTCGGCCAGGGGCTGGCGCGGATGTTCCCGAAAGGTCCTCATTGGGCGCACGAGGGAAACCGTTATGAGCAATATCCGGAGGAGCTGGCGCTTCCGGATTTCCCGGCATTTGCGTTCAACGTTCCGCTGCTGAGCGAAAAGGCGGCTGCCGTTCTACGTTCCGCGGGTCTGGTGGATGAGCTTGTTCTGGTCCATGTTGCGGGCAAGCCGTTCTTCGCGGTGCAATACCGGAAGCTGCCGGAGGTCTTCCGGCCGGAGAGTTCCGAAGGCCTGGCGCTTCCGCGCGGGGAAATCTTTCACTACTATCGCCGGGATTTCGATTCGTCCCAGGCCGTCGCTGAGTTTTTTTCGCTCCCGCCCTTCGGACCCTTTTCGGATCTGTACTTCACGGAGCGGCTTCTTGCCGCCAGCCAGCAAGCCGGCCTGACCGGACTGGAAGCATGCGAACTGGTGTACGACAACGGACCGGTCACGGTGCGGTATCCCAAAGTGGATCGAGCCTCCCTACCGGACGGAACTCTGCGCCGCCGCCTGGAATGCGAGCTTCTCTACTGGCGCGCGGCGGTCCTGGACTACGACGAGCGCGTCATTGAGGATGCAATCGAAAATGCCGCCGTAGACGGTTGGATTTCCTTCGACGAAGGAGCGACGAAACAGCTTCTGTGAGGGTCTGTAATGCCCTGCGGACCCGCTTGCTGTCGGGCGCGGCTGTCTGTTCTCACTTACTCCGAAAAGCGGCTGCCTGCGGTGATCGGCACAAGATCGCCCGACATGCGCTTCAGCTGGCCGCAGGCGGCGAAGATGTCGCGGCCGCGCGGTTTGCGGATGAAACAGGGGAATGACTTTCGCAGGATGGCCTGAAAGTTGGCGACTGTCGCCGTCGAAGGAGTCTCAAAAGGAATTCCGGGGCCGGGGTTCAGCGCGATCAGGTTCACCTTGCAGTCCAGCCGCGAGAGCAGCCGGACGACGCGGCGGGCGTCTTCTTCGGAATCGTTGACGCCGCCCAGCAGCACATATTCGAACGTCAGCTTTTCCCACGGGCGCAGCGGGTAGTTGGCGCAGGCGGCCATCAGGTCGTCCAGATGCCACTTGCGGGTGATGGGCATCAGGGCGCGGCGCTGGTCCTCGTAAGAGGCGTTGAGAGAAATTGCGAGCTTTGGGCGGATCTCCTCCCGGCCCATTTCCTCCATACGGGGAATAATTCCGGAAGTGGAAAGAGTAATCCGGCGAGGGGACATGCCGATGCCCGCCGGATCGGTCAGCAGCCGTGTGGCTTTCAGAACGTTGGGGAGATTCAACAGCGGCTCGCCCTGGCCCATCATGACGACGTTCAATTGCCGGCCGCGCGGATCCAGCCCATGGGCGGCGGCCACCAGCAGCACCTGCCCGGCAATCTCGCCGGCGGTGAGGTTTCGCTCCAGTCCCATTAAGGCCGTCAGGCAGAACTTGCAATCCACCGGACAGCCCACTTGCGACGAAATACAGATCGTGTCGCGGCCATCTTCGGGCATAAAAACCGTTTCGACGGTCTTGCCATCCGCCAGTTGCAGCAGATACCGGACGGTCCCGTCGGTGGATTCGAAACGCTGCGCTATCTGGGGCAGCCCGACATCGATGCGGGAGCGCAGCTCTTTCGGAAGAGTGGTCATCGAGGCAGCGCCGGTTCGATGCTGGCGGTAAATCGAGTCGTAAATCTGCCGGCCGCGGAATGCGGGCACCCCCAGAGATTCGGCGATCTCGGCGGCGTTTAGACCGATCAGTGGCAGCCCAGGCATGTGAACTTCCGTCCGTGGCAGACCGCGCACTCGGTCTTGGTGAGATTTAGCTTGGCGAGTCCGGCAGAATGCTTATCCAGAAAGCCTTTGATGTGGGTAGCAGGTTTCAACGCCGCCTCGGAGTTGGGGTGGCAAAACTCACAGGAGAAGGGAGGATCGACCTTCGGATGGCAGGTCAGGCAATCGGCCATTTTCGACAAGCCGGAGCGCTGGACCTTCTCCCGCATCCCGGCATGGCAAGCTTCGCAGCCCGGCCCTGGCGTTGTGGCGTCCGGCAGCAGGTGTGTTCCGGATTTTCGCGCCGCTTTCAAAACAGGTCCGATCTCGCCCAATTTCAAATGAAGCTGATGATCGAACTGCAACCGGGGTTTGGCGGAAGGCGCAGCTGCCGGAGGAGCTTGCGCAACGGCCATCGCCGCCGCCACGATCAACCCTTGTAGAACACGCGCCAAATCTTGTTTCCGCCGTCGTCGGAAATCAGCAGTGAGCCGTCCTTCAACGGGTGAATGCCGGTGGGACGGCCCCAAACTTCCCGCTTATCCGGAGCGACCATCCATCCCGTCAGGAAATCCTTCTGCGGTCCGGAAATCTTCCCGTTCTTGAACGGCACATAGACCACCGAATAACCAACGCGCTTCGATCGATTCCAGGAACCGTGCAGCGCGAGAAACACGCCGCCCTGGTATTCGGCGGGGAACTGCTTGCCCGTGTAGAAGGCCCAATCGATGACGGCGACATGCGCGCCAAGCAGATGGTCGGGAACGATGGTTTTCTTCACCAACTCCGGCTTTTCGTTGCGGCGCGGATCGGGATTGGGACCGATATAGGCATAGGGCCACCCGTAAAATCCGCCTTTCTGGAGACGGGTGAAATAGTCGGGCACCAGGTCGTCGCCCAACTCATCGCGTTCCTGCACGGAGGCCCAAAGCTCTCCATTGGGGCTGAAGTGGATCGCTGTAGGATTGCGGGTGCCGGTGGCATACAGTTCGCGGCCAGTGCCGTCGGGATTCATCACCGTGATCGCCGCGCGGGCGGGGTCTTCCCCTGAATTGACGTTTGAGGCGGAGCCGATACCGAGATAGAGTTTCTGGCCTTTGGGGTCGAAGGCAATGGTCCGGGTCCAATGGCCCGAGCCGAAATCCTTCATATTGTAAATTTCCTGACCTGGGCCGACGCTTTGAGCCTGCTTGTTGTACTCGTAGCGTTTCAGCGAAGTGGTTTCGGCCACGTACAGGTAAGTCTTGCCGCCGCCGGTCCAGAAGTCCATGCCGTAGGGGCGGTCCAGCCCGCCGATGAGCTTCTTCTTCGACTTGCCGTTGTTCTCCAGGATGAACACGCTTCCGTTGTTCACCGAATCGGCCAGCAGCAGCTCCCCCGAAGGTCCGTCGATCATGCAGCGGGGTTTTTCAAAGCCGGTGGCGTACTCCTCGATCTGAAATCCGGCCGGAAGCTGCAGTTGGGCGCCGCCCGGACGATCAATCACCCGCGGCCTGTTGGTGGACGACTCCGTTGCAAACGGAGGGGGAAGCTTGACGGGGTTGACAGATGCCTGCTGCCACGCCAGAAGGGCGCCGCCGCACGCGGCCAGGGAGAGGATCAGCGTCTTCATAGGACTAATGGGAGCAATTTCCTAGCCAACAGTGTATCCAAACTCATTTCCTCCGCTGTTACAATCGACAGCACGGCTCGCTGCAGATGGCGGGCCGGAAGACCTCCAGGTCCGAGGATTCATGGGATGCGGGAGGGTTCCGTCCTGATGATCATGACCTTGGAGAAATTTCTTTCTCGAGAGCCAATTGGCGCTACGGCATATTTCAGCCGGCGGACGGCCGAGGTCGAGGCTTCGATTGAAAAGGCCGCGCGGGCGTTTCTGCTGCCGGCGATGGAAGATTCGCTTGCGATCGTGGCCGTTGGAGGCTTTGGCCGCCAGGAGCTGTTTCCACGATCCGACGTGGATTTGCTGCTGCTGGTGAGCAAGACGGAAGCGGCACAGGCGGCAAAGGAATCGATCGGTTATTTTCTGCGCGCGCTATGGGATGAGGGGCTGGCGCCCAGCCACTCCGTCCATACGGTGGAGGAATGCTGCCAGATCGACGCGTCCAATGTCGAGCTGACCATCAGCCTGCTGACGCAGCGGTACCTGCTGGGAAATCGCTCGCTTTACGAGCTGTTGGCGGCGCGACTGCCGGAATTTATCCGGTCGCAGCGGCGGAGGGTCACTTCCAACCTGATGCAGATGTCCGAACAGCGCCATTTGCGATTTCAGAAGACGATTTATCACCTGGAACCGGACGTCAAGGAGTCGCCGGGCGGCATTCGCGATCTTCACCTGCTGGATTGGCTGGGCCTGATTCGCGGCGCTCCGTACCAGGAGGCGCTGGACCGGGTGAAAGGCGCGCGGCAGTTTCTTTTCGATGTGCGCCTGGTTCTGCATGAGAGGTCGAAGCGGGACGACAATCGTCTGACCTTCGACGCGCAGGACGAGATTTTTGCCGATCCCGCCGAAGCGATGAGAGAGTACTACCGGCGCACGCGGGACGTTTTTCGCGAGGCTCAACAAGTTATGGCTGTATCGGATGATCCCAGCGCGGGGATGCTGCGCACTTTTTTAGACTGGCGTTCGCGTCTTTCGACGACGGACTTCACCGTTTCGCGGGAGCAGGTTCTGCTCCGCTCGCCGCAGATGCTGGAAGCGGACCCTCGATTCGTGATGCGCATGATGCAGTTTGTGGCGCGGCACGGATTCGTACTCGCTCCCGACACGGAAAGCCGGTTGAGCGCCCTGGTGCGATCGCCGGCCTTCGAGGTTCGGCAATACGGACTGTGGCGGGAATTGCGCGACCTGTTTTCGCTTCCGCACGCGGCCAAGGCCATCCGGGCGATGCATGAGTCCGGGTATCTGAAGGCAATCATTCCGGAGTGGAGCCGGATTGAATGCCTGGTGACGCGCGATTTCTATCACCGCTACACCGTCGACGAGCATACGCTAGTGGCGCTGGACAGCGTGGATGCGCTGGCGCAGGCGCCGGACGACACTCGCGGGGCGTTCCGCATCCTGTTGAGCGAAACTCCGGATATCCACCTGCTGCGGCTGGCGCTGCTGTTTCACGATATCGGCAAAGGCAGCGGCACCGGAGAGCACGCCGAAGAGTCGACGCGCATTGCCCGGGAGGCGATGGCGAGGCTGGGGGCCGATCCAATGGAGATGGATACGGTTCTCTACCTGATCGAGCATCATCTGGATCTTTCCTCGCTGATGACGTCGCGCGATCTGCAGGATAGCGAGGTGGCGGAAGCGGCCGCGCACCAGATCGGCACGCTGGAACGGCTGCAGTTGCTGACGCTGCTAACCTATTGCGATATCAACGCCGTGAACCCAACGGCCCTGACACCGTGGCGGATGTCGCAACTGCTGAGCGCCTACCGCAGCCTGCATCGCGAGTTGACCAGCGAACTGGAGACGGATCGGATTGCCGCCCCCGCGGCATCCGATTCGCGGCAAGCGCAATTTCTTGACGGATTCCCAACAAGGTATTTACAAGTACATACGCCCGCGGAGGTCGAGGCGCACTACGAACTGGCGCAGCAGGCTGTTCAATCCCAGGCATCGGTGGATTTGCGTCAGGACGAAAAGTCGTGGCAGTTGACCGTCGTATCCAAAGACCGTCCGGGTCTGCTGGCGAACCTGGCGGGCGCGCTTTCCAGTTTCGGCATGAACATCCTGCGGGCGGAAGCATTCTCGAACCGCCAGGGAGTGATTCTCGACATCTTCCGGTTTTCCGACCCCGCGCGCCGCCTGGAGTACAACCCGGAAGAAGTTCCCGATCTTGTGCAGTTGATTGAGCGGGTTGCGGCGGGAATGGAAAGTGTCGACAAGCGCCTGGCGTCTCGCCCCCGGACGCCGGCGCCCAGCCGGCGAAGCCGCGTCACTCCGGTTGTCGAATTTACCGGCGACGCTTCGGCCCAGGCAACCTTGATGGAAATCGTCGCCGAGGACCGGCCGGGACTGCTGTATGAGCTGGCAAATGGGATTACCGCCGCCGGATGCAACATCGAAGTCGTGCTGATCAACACCGAGGCGCACAAGGCTCTGGATGTTTTCTACCTGACGGCCAACGGGGCGAAATTAACACCGGCTAAACAAAAAGACTTACGGGAGAAGTTGCTAGGAGCCCTCCAAACGTGAAAAGATTTGACTTCCTTTGCGGTTTCCTTTCACTTCACAAGTTATAAAATGATGGCCATGTCAGAACAGGGGTCCCGGCGCAATTTCTTTGTCTTATCGATACAAGGGCTTGGCGCAATTATCGGCGCGGCCCTGGGAATTCCCGCGCTGGCGTATTTGTTTTCGCCCGGCAAGTTAAAAGCTCAGCAGGACGCCTGGATCGATGTCGGCGACATCGCCAAGTTGCCCGCGGACGGTCCCGCCGAGGTGCTGTTCCGGCGCAAGCGGGTGGACGGGTGGAAGGTCATTGACGAGAAGACCTCGGCCTGGGTCGTGCGGACAGGCGATTCGACGGCGTTTGCGCTGGCGCCCGGATGTACGCACCTGGGCTGCGCGTATCGCTGGCTTCCCGACAAAAAAGAGTTTCTTTGCCCCTGCCACACTTCGACCTTCGATCTGGACGGCAAGGTCACGTCCGGTCCCGCGCCGAGGCCGCTCGACCGTTATGAATCCCGCATCGTGAACGGCCGGCTGCAGGTTGGGCAGATCGTGAAGTTCGAAGGGTAACCAATGTTTCGGAGCATTCTGGAATGGATCGATTCCCGAACCGGGCTGGTTTCCGGCGTGAAGCACTTCCTGGACGAGGATATCCCCGCATCGAGCGGCTGGCACCAGGTATTCGGCTCCGTCGCGCTGTTCAGCTTTCTGGTGCAGGCGTTGACCGGCACGCTGCTGGCGATGAATTTCGCGCCCGTGGCGGGAGAAGCCTGGTACAGCCTGCGCTACATCATCGTGGAGCTGACGGGCGGCCGGATGATCCGCCAACTGCATCATTGGGGCGCCAGCCTGATGATCGTCGTCGTCATTCTGCATATGGTCCAGGTGTTTCTGTGGGGCGCATACAAAAAGCCGCGCGAGGCGACCTGGATTGCCGGCGTATTTCTGCTATTGCTGACTTTGGGCTACGGGCTGACCGGGTACTTGCTGCCGTGGGACAACCGGGCGTACTGGGGCACGGTCGTGGCGACGCAGATCGCGGGCTCCGCTCCCGGGTTGGGGCAGTATGCGCAGCAACTATTGGGCGCGCCCGGAGGAATTGTCGGGAACGTAACATTCGCGCGGTTCTATGCGATCCATGTGTTGATTCTTCCGCCCGCCACTTTAGCGCTCATCCTGCTGCACGTGATTCTGGTGAGGAAGCATGGCATTGCTCCGGTGCCGGGCGATGAAAAGCTGCCAAAGAAGAAGTTTTATCCGCAGCAGGTTTTCAAAGACACCGTGGCGATTTTCCTGAGCTTCACAGTGCTGTATATTCTCGCGATCGCTGTCAGGGTTCCGCTGGAACGATTGGCGGACGCCACCGACACCAGCTATATTCCGCGTCCAGACTGGTACTTCCTGTTCCTGTTCCAGCTTTTGAAGGTGTTCGAGGGGCCAATGGAAGTTCTGGGAACGGTGGTGCTGCCGACGCTCGCCGTGATCGGCCTGCTGGCGGTTCCCTTCATCGACCGGGCGACGATGATCCGCGTCCGGCAACGCACTTTTGCGATGGGCGTAGTGCTGTTTGCGGCGGTGGGATGGTCCGCGCTGACCTATGCGGCCGCCTCCAGCACTCCGCATTCGCCGCAGTCGGAATTCGACGCGACGCTGGTGCAGCCGTGGCAGATGGAGCCTCCGAAAAGGCTGGCGGCGCTGACTGCCGGACCGGCTTCCGAAGTCCCGGCATTTGCCCTCGACGCGGCAAAACTGTACGGCAAGATGGGCTGTGCGGCCTGCCACGTGGTGAACGGCGAAGGCGGAAAGGCGGGTCCGGAGTTGAACGGCTTGCTGTTCCGCCGCGATGCCGCCTGGGTGACCGGTCATTTTAACGATCCGCAGAAATATTCGCCGGGGACTTCGATGCCGCCGTACCGGCTGCCCCCGGCGCAGATGGACGCCATGGTCCGCTGGCTGCTGGCTCTGCCGCCAAGCTAGCGGTAGAAAAGCGATCCTGCCCCAGATTGTCTCTGCGATCAGCGGCTAGGCGCGCGCCGGAACGCCCTGCAGTGCCAGGAGGGAAGACAGCACCTGCTCGAAATTGACTGCGAGGCGGTGCTCGTACTGCGACAGGGCCGAAATCTTCGAGAACTGGCCCGTTGCGAACACTTCCGCCTCCAGCCGGGGAATGCGGTTCAGGCGCCACTGCAGGCTGGCGAGTTCCTGGATGAGCTGGCGCTCCACTTCATCGCGGCCGGCAAAGCGGTCGAAGAACATCTGGCAATGCCGGCAGTATTCGTCCGGATCCTCGCCCCGGGTAAGGATGGAGGTGTTGAGCGGCCGATAGTGCGCGGTTGTTCCGGCATTGAAGTCGTAGCTTTCTGGAGCCGCCGGTTCCGCCGGGCGGCTGTTTTTTCGATTTGCGTTGCGTTGGTTGAGAGCCATAGTACGGCCCGAGAGTAGCGGAAGGATCCAGTGCGTTTGCGGGAGTCCGGCGGGGAAGTCCTTTGTTTTGGAAGAGAAGAAAATTTTCGAGGGCCGTGAACGGTACTTTTTTGAGGATGGCCCTCTTGACTATGCTGACTGTGTGACGCCGGAGCTTTCTACTCGCCGGCTGCTGCTGCGGCCCCTGCAGCTGGCCGACGCGGAGCAGGTACAGCGGATTTTCCCCCGGTGGGAGATTGTCCAGTATCTCAACGCCTCCATTCCCTGGCCCTACCCCGCCGACGGAGCGCTGAGCTACTACCGCGACGCCGCCCTTCCGGCGATGGAGCGGGGAGAGGAGTGGCACTGGACCTTGCGCCTGCGCGCCGCTCCGGAAGAGATTATCGGAGCGATCGGCCTGAGCCGGGGCAAAGAAATTAACCGTGGTTTCTGGCTGGTCCCGGAGCAGCAAGGGCAGGGATTGATGACGGAGGCGGTGATCGCAGTTACCGGCTACTGGTTCGATGTCTTAGGTTTTCCGATGCTGCGTGTGTCGAAGGCGATCGCGAATACCGGATCGCGGCGGATTTCCGAGAAGACGGGAATGCGCGTGGTGTCCGTCGAAGAGCGCACTACGTGGGTGGAAAGATGCTCTCGGAGGTTTGGGAGATGACGGCCGAGGAGTGGCGGCAGCAGCGGAACCGGTGGTGATATTTTCAGACTATGACGGAGCGAATTACGATTGAACCTGGCAAGCGCTCCGGTCAACCGTGCGTTCGGGGCCTGCGTATCACCGTTTGGGATGTGTTGAGCTGGCTTGGAGCGGGTATGTCGGAACGCGAGATTCTGGACGACTACCCGGAACTGAAGCGCGAGGATTTTCCCGCCGTCTATGAGTTCGCTGCTCGTGTCGGCCGCCGCGTCGCGTTGTGAAGCTTCTTCTGGACGAGAACCTATCCCGGAAGCTGGTCTTTCGCCTGGCCGAGCTTTATCCGGGATCGGCCCACGTATTCGACTTCGATCTATTGGCCCGCTGACCGCGATGTTTGGGACTTTGCGCGACGGAACGAATTCATCAGTGTCACCGCCGACGCAGACTTCTGCGAATTTGCGACGACGATGGGGCCTCCGCCAAAAGTCGTGTGGCTTCGACGATGGGCGCATCCGACGAAGGATACAGAAGCTGTCCTCCGGCGCGATGCGATTCGGCTGACGGACTTCGATGCCGATCCGGCGCTGGGAATCCTGATTCTGGATCGTGAGTAGTCACGATTTTTCCTTTTGATAATTGCCAATATATCCGCAACAGATATATTGTGCACCGTGCTTCGCCCTGATGTTTGCGGGATCGGCCCGGCTGTTTCAGCGTGCCGGTTCCGCAGGTCCGAGCATCACGCCGGCGCCGTAAGTAAGAGCTACGTCAGGCGTCCGAACGGCAGGGAAATCGTCACTGTCGTGCCTGCTCCGGGTTGGCTGACGATTTCGATCTCTCCGCTCTGCTCCCGGATAATCTGCCGGGCGTTGAACATGCTCCAGTTCCCGCTGGCCATCCGGCCGGATCTCTCGTGAAATCCCGGCTCGAAGATATCCCGCAGACGGTCCTTTTCGATGCCGCGGCCGTTGTCGGCAATCGACACCTCGATGCCTTCCTGCTTTTGCCGGGTACGCACCTCGACGCGGCCGGAGCCGTTCAACGCATTCAGGGAATTGCTGATCAGATCGTAGAAAACGGAACTCAGGCGCTGGGGATTGGCGGCAATCTCGGAAAGGGGCGCCAGGTCCAGCTTCAATTCGTTGCCCGTTCTCAAGCGCGACCGCAAAAGCTCCGCCACGTCGGCCAGTAGCGTATTCACGCAGACCGACTGCAGGTCCGCCTGATCCAGATTCGTAAACCGCGCCACCCGAGCGCCGATCTGCTGCAGCCGCGTGGCCGATTCCTGGATCGATTTCCGAAGGTCCGCCTGCAGCTTGATCAGCCGGGTCTGCTGTTCCGGTGGAGCGGTGGCTTGCCGCGAAGCCAACAGCAGCAGCGTGTCGACGGCGCTTTTCATCGCTCCGATGGGCGTATTCAGCTCGTGACTGATCGCGGCAGCCAGGCGCGCCATCGAAGAGGCGCTTTCCGACAGCGCCAGCCGCTGCTGAACCGTACGCAGTTCATCCGCCGCATGCAAGGTCTGCAGGTAGGCCAGGTAGGCTCTCCGGCGCTGGGAATACATGCTGGCCGACAATCCGGTCACCAGCAAAGTCAACATCGCCATGAACAGCAGGTATTCGGTTTGGACGGTGGCTCCCGGGAGGAAGGTGAGGGATGCCACCCGCACCGCTGCCAGATAGCTGCCGGTGATTACCAGGCCGTGGACAAACGCCTGCCACGGCAGCAACGGAAGAGCCACCGCCAGGATCAGCGTGCCGAGCGTCATCTGCCCCGGAATGAACGCCGCTGCCGCGCCGTCGAAAACCTCCAGGTATAAAGAAGCGCACATCAGCGCCGTGGTCATGACCTGGGTAACGATCATGGCGACCACACGGGAGTATGGATAAAAGCCGGCCCATCGGGAGGCGGCGAGGATCAGCACTCCAACCAGTGCCACGATGGCGTCCACGCCGACGGCAACCATCGTGCCGGCATGCTGGACAAAGAAAATCCAGCGGCCCAGGGCGAGAAAGACGGCGGCACTGATCGTGACAGCGGCGACAGCTTGCAGGCCGACATGGCTCTGCTGAAGGATTTCCTGCCGGAACCCTTCATCCCGTTCCGCCTCGCCGGGAAAAAGGGATTGGCGGATCCGCTGCCAGCTCATAGCGATACTGTAACCTTCCGTAGCGGAAACACACGCCTATGCTACACTGCGGAAGCTTTTCCCCCTTTCAATTAGCACGCTATGTTGAAGTGGCTAGAGGATTTCCGCTGCAGTTTCTTTGACGTCCGGAAAGGCGAATTCGGGCGGACTATCTTCGTCACGCTCTATCTTCTTTTCATTCTCTTCGCCTATTACATTTTGAAGCCGGTTTCGCGCGCGATGTTCGTGTCGAAATTCGACCTGGACAAGCTGCCGGGACTCTATATTCTGATCGCTCCGGCGGGCGGGCTGCTGGCGTATGTCTATTCGCGGCTGGCTGTTAAGGTGTCGCTGACGGCGGCCGTCAATGCGGCCACGGCATTTTCGATCGCGATGACGGCGCTGATCGGGTATCTGATCCGGTTCCGGTGGGATTGGACGCTCTATGCGTTCAACATCTGGACCAGCATGTTCTCGATCATGATGGTGACGCAGGGCTGGGTCATCGCCGCCAATGTATTCACCTCGCGGGAGGCGAAGCGGCTCTACGGACTGCTGGGCCTCGGCTCGGTCGTGGGCGCGGCCTTCGGGGGAACCTTCACCGCTTATGCCGTAAAGGCCATCGGGACCAACAATCTCGTCCTGGCGGCGGCATTCTTCACGTTTTGCGCCTATCTGATGTACCGGATGCTGCTGCGCCAGCCGGGGGTGGATTTAACCAAAGCGCAGGGAGCGGAAGCGGAAGAAGAGTTCTCGATGCGCGACATCCTGAAGGACATCCGGCACTACCGGCATCTCCAGGTGATTGTCGGCATCGTCATTATGACGTTCATCGTCGACGTGATGGTGGAATTCCAGTTCCAGGCATTCGCCAAAGAGCGATTTCCTACTGAAAAAGAACTGACGTCGTTCATGGGGAGCTTCAACGGCGTCTACCTCAACCTGGTGAATTTCGTTTTTCAGTTCTTCCTGACGGCCGCCGTGGTGCGCTGGGTGGGCGTCGGCGGCGTTCTGCAGATCATGCCGGTGGCGATTTCGGCGGCGTCGATCGGAATTCTCGCCGCTCCCGGAATATTGACAACCTCTATCGCCCGCCTGACGGAAGCCGCCACCCGCTACACCTTCAACCGGACCGGCATGGAGCTGTTGTATCTGCCGCTGCCCTTGGAGCTGCGGAACCGGGTGAAGGCGTTTCTGGATATTTTCGTCGACCGGATGGGCCGCGGACTGGGCGGACTGCTGCTGCAGCTGTTCACGGTCGTTCTCGGCATTCGTCCCAAGCACCTTTCGTTCATCGTGCTGTTCTTCGCCGCGGTGTGGGCGCTGCTTTCATGGCTGGCACAGCGGGAGTATGTCCGCACCATCCGGCGGCGGCTGGAGTCGCGAACGCTGGATCTGGCGAATGTCCGCATTTCGGCAACGGACCGTGCAATGATCCGGCTGCTGGAAGGCACTGCGCGGAGCAGTACGGGTCGCCAAGCCAGTTATGCCCTGGCGATGCTGGGGGCCGTAGAAGGCTACGACATCGGTACGCTGATTCAGGAGCTCAGCCGCAGCGCCGATCCGGAAATTCGGGCGACGGTCTTCCGGCTGGCTCAGGAGAAGAAAGACACAACCCTGCTGCCGCAGGCGCTGCAGGAGATTCGTTCCAGCCGCGCGGGCGACACTCTGCCCTCGGTGGAGCCAGCGGTTCGCTATGCCGCCAGCCTTTCGCCCGATGGCGAAGATCTGGCGGTGCGGCTGCTCGACCATCCATCGGTTCTGGTGGCCGAAGCGGCGCTGGAATCGCTGCTGCAGGATACGGAGCGGGCTCACACGCGGATCAGCGTTGAGAGCGTTACCGAAGCGGCCAATTCCGACAACCCGGACCGGCGGCGGCTGGCGGCGACCGCGGTGCGGGCGATCGGCGACGAGGGAACCCCCATCCTCCACACCCTGCTGGCCGATCCGGACCCTCGGGTGGCCGAGGCAGCGCTTGAAAGCGCGGGCAAGCTCCGCAAGCGGGTCTATCTCGATCATGTGGTCCAGCGATTGGGCGACACACGGCTGCGGGGAGCCGCCACCGATGCCCTGGCCGCCTACGGGCCGATGATCGCCGGAACGCTGCGGGATCTGCTGGAGGATCCGGAAGTGAAGATGGCCATCCGGCTGCGAATTCCGCGGGCTCTGGAACGGATGAAGGAACAGCGGGCGGCCGATGAGCTGCTGGCTTTGATCGGCATTGCCGACCTGACCCTTCGCGCGGCGGTGCTCCGGGCGTTGGGGAAAATGCGGGAGTCGGCGCCGCATCTTTCATACGGGCCGCCGGTGGTGGATCGCCAGATTCTGGATGAAGCCAAATATTATTTCGTTTTGTGGGCGGCGTTTGAGCCGTTTCAACCGGCAACGAACGGCAGCAAGCCGTTGTGGCTGTTGACCAGTACCCTGGAAGGGCGGTTGAAGAATACACTGCAGCGCCTGTTTTATCTTCTTGGCCTGAAGTATTCACCCCGCGACATGCGGGAGGCTTACGATGCCCTGCAGCGGAGATCAGCGGACGACCACGCCGCCGCGATCGAGTTTCTGGACTCCGTGCTGAACCGGGAGCTGAAGCGCGTGCTGCTTCCGCTGGTGGACGATACCGCTCAACTCAGCGACCGGGGCAGAGAGCTGTTTGGCGTGGAACGGAAAACTCCCGAGACGGCGCTGCGGGAACTGATGCGCTCCGGCGATGTGTGGCTGGTATGCTGCGCGATTGCGGCGGCCGCAGATCTAAAGATGCAGAGCCTGAAGGCCGAGATTGCCGAGGTTTCCCGTCACGCCGGACGGGAGGTAGATCTGGTGGCGGAACGGGCTCTGGCGGTGATGGCCTAGAAGGAAGATATGTCCGAGCTAAGCATTATCGAGAAGGTGATTGCCCTGGAGGCGGTGGACCTGTTTCGGGGCCTCAGCGCGGAACAGCTTTGGCGGATTGGCGGCATCGCCCATGAAATGACCGTTCCCCCGGAGCGCGTGATTCTGGACGCCGACGCCAACGTGGACAGCCTGTATGTGATTGTCGACGGCGAAGTGGAACTGGTCCGCAACGGAGAGCGCTTCCATACGGCGCATCGCGGAGAGGTGCTGGGAAGCTGGGCTCTGTTTGACGAGGCTCCGCTCGCGGTGGGGGCCCGCTCGCTGGGCGATGTGCGGCTGCTGCGGATCAGCCGGGTCGAGTTCTTCGACCTGCTTAGTGACAATATGCAGATAACGGCCGCTATTTTCCGGACAATCGTCAAGCGATTCCGGACGCTGGCGGGGAGTTGAGAGGATGGACGATTCAAGCGAGATTGCCCAGCTGAAGGCGGAAGTGGAACATCTGCGCGAAGAACTGGCGCGGGCTTACAAGGATGTGACGCTTTCGCGGCTGGCGGCCGGGATCTTTCACGAAATGAACACTCCGCTTTCGTCGATCTTCTCCAACAACGACGTGATGCAGAAGACTACGTCGCTGCTGGAGACATCGCTCGGCGCGAATTCGGACAGGAAGACCAAGGCTCTTCTCGATATGATGCGGTCCCTGCTGGCGGTGGACCGGATGGCCTGCGAGAGAATCTCGGGCATCGTCCGCAGTTTGAAGGTCCACGCGCGTCTGGAAGACGGGCGCATGGCACCGGTGCAGCTCAACGAGCTGATCAGCGATTCCATCCGGCTGGTCAACGCCGAATATAGGCGCCGCATCCAGATCGAAACGGACTTTGCCGACCTTCCGGCCGTGGAGCTGAATACTCAGTTGCTAAGCCAGGCGCTGTTGAACCTGCTGGTGAATGCCGCCCAGGCCATCGCCGGGGAAGGCCGGATTCTCGTGCGCACCGCGCTGGATGGCGATATGGCTCATATTGCCATCCAGGACACCGGATGCGGGATCGGCGAGGATTGCCGGAAGAAGATCTTTTCTTCGGGATTTTCGACAAAGCCCATCGGAATCGGCACCGGACTGGGACTGGCGCTGACCCGTAAGATCGTGGTCGAAAAGCATCGGGGCACAATTGATTTTGAGAGCGAAGTGGGTAAAGGCACGACGTTCCATATCAGAATTCCGCTCCGCCAGACGGCGGAAAAGGAGTCACAGTAAGTGGAGAACAACTCAGCGGCAGAGATCGTCCTGGTGGATGACGAGGAAATGGTTATCACCAGCGTTCGAGCTTTCCTCTCGCTTGAAACCGACTACAACATTCATGGATTCACCAGTCCCGCGGCGGCCGTGCAGCACATGGAAACGCACCCGGCCGACGTCGTGGTCAGCGACTATCTGATGCCGCAGATGAACGGAATTCAGCTGCTGTCCAAGGCGAAGGAGCTTCAGCCGGAAACCGCCCGAATTCTCCTCACCGGCCATGCGGACAAAAGCAGCGCGATTCAAGCGATCAACGACGTGGGACTCTACCAGTATCTGGAGAAACCCTGGGACAACGCCCAGCTTCTGCTGGTGATCAACGGCGCCGTTGAGCGCACCACGCTGCTCCGCCGGCTGCAAACGATGGTGGGCCAGCTGGACAACGCGCACGATTCGCTGAAAGACATCCAGGGACGTCTGATCAAGGCTTTTCTGTAGGCTCCTCCACCATCGCCGCCAGCCGGGTCATCGCATCGTCCCACGACCGCGCGATCCGGTCCAGATTCCACTGCATATTGCGAATCTGCTCCGGAGTCAGCTCCCAAAGCTGCTCCCGTCCCCGCCGCCGCGCGCGCGCCAGCCCCGCCGCTTCGAGCACGTGAAGATGCTTGGTGATCGCCTGACGCGTCATGCCGGAGCCGGCGGCCAGCCGGGCAATCGGCAGCGGACCGGAACCGGACAGCCGGGAAACCAGGTTCCATCGCGTCGCATCGCCCAGCGCCGCAAATACCGATGCCGGCTGC
>CAZETQ010000032.1:50155-59113 GCA_964515165.1 uncultured Solibacteraceae bacterium
TACGTGGAGACAACGTTTACGCGGGCGCCCGGACGAAACTCGCCACCCACCTTCAGCCGGAACCATTCTCCGAATTGCCGTGCGTCCGCGATGGCGTCCCAAACTCGAGCCAAGGGTGCTCGAATCAATCGTTTACGTTCAATGTCAGCCATATATGCAACTCCATAGTTGCATATTAACCCAAAACAAGAAAAAGTGCGATAATTGGCCTCGTGAAAACTACACTCCCGCTACTGTGTCTGCTGGCTTTGTCAGGCTTTGCGGCGGAGCGCCGCATGGGTCAGAAATTCACACTTACCGAGCCTTTGGCTGTCGAAGCTGTACTCGCCAACCCCGATCCGTACGTCGGAAAAACGGTGCAAGTGAAAGGTAAAGTTTCCGAAGTCTGCCAGATGATGGGTTGCTGGATGATGCTGACCGACGCTAACGGGAAAGGCATCCGCATCAAAGTGAACGACGGTGAGATCGTTTTTCCCAAGGATTCCATCGGAAAAGTAGCGATCGCCGAGGGAACTTTCAAGAGGATTGTGCAGTCCAGAGAGCAGGCGGTTGCGGCGGCCCGGCACATTGCCGAGGAGCAGGGACGGAAATTCAATCCGGACTCTGTGAAGAGTGGAGTTACCGTTTATCAGGTGCAAGGAACCGGAGCGGTCTTGTTAGACTAAGTTCAATTTGGGGTTGCCCAGTTTAAAGGAGTCAAGAGTCAGGATGCGTCGTTTGTTGTTTCTATGCGCCGCCGCTGTGTCGGTGGCCGCCTCCGCCCATGCCCAGGCCAAAGTAGGGATCGTCGACGTACAGCGCGCGATCTTAGGGACCGCCGAGATCAAGAAGGCACAGACCGATCTGGAAACCAAGTATCGTCCGCGCCAGGAAGCGATGGCCAAGCTCGACCGGGAACTGCAGCAGATCCAGGGTCAGCTTCAGTCGATGGCCGGCAAGCTGACGCCCCAGGCCGAACAGGACCTTCAGACGCAGGGCCAGCGCAAACAGCGCGACCTGCAGCGCTTGAACGAAGACCTGCAAGGCGATGTCGATCGCGAGCGGAACGAGATCCTCCAAAAGGCGAGCCGCAATATGACCGATGTCATCAAGAAGCTGGCCGAAGAAAAACAACTGGATGTCGTCATCGATCGGGCGAACACGCTGTTTGCCAAGGACGCGCTGGATATCACCACCGACGCGATTGCCAGCTACGACAAGACCTATCCAGTGAAATAACGGTTTCTGAAACTATGGCCGGATACCTGGCAGGTTACGGAGCGGGCGAGGAAAAGAAATCCAGGCTCATCCGCCGTGCGGTATACGGCACCCTCGGCGGGCTTGTCGCCGCCATCCTCCTGTTTTTCGGTTTTCGCAATTTCACCGCGCGCAGCACGATGGACTCTTTCATCGAGCTTCTGCAGAAGCAGGACTACAAGTCCGCTTATGCGCTTTGGGGCTGCACGGACCAGACTCCCTGCCGGAACTACGATTTCGAACGCTTCATGCGCGACTGGGGTCCGGACTCTGCCGCCAAGAACGCAACATCGGCGCGCGTCGAAAAAAAGGCAACTTGCGGCGGCATTTTTGCCAATACGGGTTTGATGCGAATCTACCGTTTCGACCCCGACTATACCGTGAATCTCTGGTATGACAAATCGACTAGGACGATGGGATTTGCCCCCGTCATCGGCAAGATGCAGTGCACGATTCTTCCGTAAGGGTCTTGCGATGACCGGGTTAGTCTTCCGGCAGTAGAACCGCAGCAACGCGAACCGTTATGTCCAGCTCGACCCGTTTGCTCCGCCAAAAAGCGGCTCCGCGCGCGGCTTCTCACGGTCACAATTTTTATCCCCTCTGAAAAGCGATCGCCCGCCCCACGTGCGGTACGATGCAACGGAACCCGCATGTATCCTCTATCGCTCGAAGGTAAAACGGCGCTCGTCACCGGGTCTGCCCGCGGCATCGGCCGTGCCGTCGCCGAAAAACTCGCCCAATCCGGAGCGTCGGTGATGCTCGCCGACATCGATGCCGCGGAACTGGAAAGCGCCCGGGCGTCGATCGCCGGCAACACCGGCGCCGTGGCCGGCGACTTGACCGATCCCAGATTCCCCCAGCAACTGGTCGAGGCGACGATTGCGCACTTCGGCGGCATCGACATCATCGTCAACAACGCCGGCTATACCTGGGACAACGTCATCCAGAAAACCAGCGACGAACAGTTCCAGGCCATGCTCGACATCCACCTGGTCGCGCCGTTTCGCATACTCCGCGCGGCCAGCGGCTGGATTCGCGAGACAGCCAAGCGCGAAACCGCCGAGGGCCGCCGCGTCAGCCGCAAAGTAGTCAACATCACCTCCATTTCCGGAGTCTGCGGCAACGCCGGACAGATCGGTTATTCCGCAGGCAAGGCCGGAATCAACGGCATGACCCTGACGATGGCGAAGGAGTGGGGCCGTTATAACGTCTGCGTCAACTCCGTCGGCTTCGGCCTCATCGAAACCCGGCTCATCCAGCCCCTGGGCGGAGAGGGCGCCACGATGGAAATGAAAGGACGCGATATCCCCATCGGCGTCCGTACCGAGGTGCGCGATGCGATGGCGAAAAACATTCCCCTGGGCCGCTTCGGTACTCCAGAGGAGGCCGCCGGCCCGGTACTTTTTTTCTGTTCGCCCCTGTCCGATTACGTCACCGGGGAAGTTTTGATTGTCTCCGGCGGGGTGCGGTTTTAGCGCATGGCCCTCGAGAATCGAAATTTCTCTCTTGCCTTACTTATCGAATATCGATAATATCGATTATCGATAAGGATCTATGCAGTCCCCCCGGCACCCACCCATCGCTTCATTCCTCACGTCCCTGCTCGACATCACCTGGTATGCGGTCGCGCTCGGTTTAGCTCTTGTGCTGATCCTGCTGGCGGGCAGTACCTTGCTGGACCTCAAAGGAGAGAATCTTACCGTCAGCCTGCCTGTCGCCGTCCAATTGCACACCCCCATTCATCAGGCGGGCGAAGCAGAAAGCGCGCACTTCGAGAAGCTCCAGGGCAACCTCCGGTTTCCCGCCCGGCGCGGCATTTTCCTCTCCGCCAGCGTAGCCGTCGTCGCCCTGATGTTCGGATATATTCTGTGGATCGTCACCCAGCTCCGGCTGGTCTTCCGGTCGCTAAGCCAGGGGCGCTCGTTTTTCCGGCCAAACGCGCGCCGTGTTCGCTCCGTCGGCCTCGCCGTGATCTTCGGCGAACTGGCGCGAGCCTCCATTGTCTATTTCTGGAGCTTCTATGCCAGCCGCCACTTCACCGCGGACGGCTTGCACTTTGCGCCGTCCCTGGATCTGAACCTCATCGCCATCGTTGGCGGGCTGGCCATCCTTGTCATTGCCCAGGTCTTCGAAGAGGGCACGCGGCTGGACGAAGATCAATCCCTGACCATCTGACGCCATGTCCATTCAGGTCAACCTTGACGCGCTGTTGGCCAAACGCGGGATGACGCTTACGGAGCTTGCCGACCGCGTAGGACTCACTTTAGCCAACGCCTCTGTGCTGAAAACCAACAAAGCCAGGGCAATTCGCTTCACCACGCTCGACGCCCTCTGCCGTGAACTCGATTGCCAGCCCGGCGATCTGCTGGAATGGATCGCCGATTAGCGGCCACCGCACACTCTATCTCCGCGGCGGCGCCGTTCGCAATAGAATGACCCCATGCGTTCTCGCGTCATCCTGCTGCTGCTTTGCGCCTTACCGGCCTATCCGGCCGAGCCGGCGATCCTCCCCGCGACCGGCAAGGACGCCGCCGCGGCCAAAATGGATCCCCAGCGTTTGGCGCTCATTCCACAGCGCATGAAGGAATTCGTCGACAAAGGAACCATCGCCGGAACCGTCACGCTCGTCGCTCGCCATGGCCGCGTGGCCGCGCTGGACGCCGTTGGCTATACGGATCTCGACCGGAAAACACCGATACGCACCGATGCAATTTTCCAGCTTCATTCCATGACTAAGCCGGTCGTCGCCATCGCCGCAATGATCTTAATGGAGGAAGGCAAGCTCTCGCTCCTCGATCCCGTGGAAAAGCACCTTCCCGAATTTCGCGGCCTGTGGGTGATGGAAACTCCGGACACGGAAAAAGAGCGCCGGCTTACGCGCCCTTCCCGCCCCATCACGATTCGCGATTTGATGACCCACACCTCCGGAATGTCTCTCAACCCTCCTCCCGGCATCGGCGAGCTTCATGGAGCGCTCCACAAGACTCTCGAACAGGCCGTGCTGGTGATCTCCCAGCAGCCCCTGCATTTCCAACCCGGCACCAAGTGGCAGTACAGCAACACCGGCATCGCCGCCTTGGCTCGCATCGTCGAAATCGTTTCTGGAACGCCTTACGAAAAATTTCTCGAGACGCGAATCTTCACCCCGCTCGGCATGAAGGATACCTACACCTACCCTCCCGAAAGCACTCACGGCCGCATGCCCACCGCCTACATCCTGAAAGACGGTAAGACGCTGAAGTACACCGCCGATCCTCTCGGCGAAGGAGCCATGAAATTCCGTACCGGAGCGAAGTATCCCCTGCCCGAAGGCGGACTCTATTCCACCGCCGGCGATCTCTTCATCCTCTATCAGATGATGCTCAATCGCGGCCAGTACAACGGCGTTCGCATCCTGTCGCCTTCTTCGGTCGATACCATGACGCGCGTGCACACCGGGGCGCTCCCTACCTCAGGAGCCGGCATGGGCTACGGATTGGCCTGGGCCGTCGCTCGCGATGCCGCCGCCGCCCCGCTTTCGGAAGGCACCTACGGACACGGCGGCCGTTACGGCACTTACGCGTTCATCGATCCGAAGAAAGACATGATCGGCATCTTTCTCATCCACCGCGAAGGCGGCAGCGAGGAACGCAGCGCATTCGTCTCCATCGCTACCTCCGCCGCCGTCGACTAGCCCTCCTCAATACTCCGGCCCGTGTGACGGGGATTGCGGAAGAGCGCCAGCACCCCACACAAACTCGTCCGCCCGGAGATTCCAGCTTTGCCGGACAGGTGGCCGGTTCTTTTGAAAAATTTCACCGGATGCGATGAATTCGCCGGCTCCCCACGGTCTAGATATTCAGGAAGCACATCCTAACAAATTACTTTCATCAGGAGCTCATATGCCAAATACAGTTCGTTTGCATCGGGTGCTGCGCACCACGCCGGAAAAACTCTATCGGGCCTTCCTTGAGCCGGAAGCATTCTCGAAGTGGCTACCGCCAAACGGCTTTACCTGTCAGGTCCATCAAATAGATGCCCGGGTTGGCGGCAGCCACAAAGCTTCGTTCACCAATTTCTCCACTGGCCACAAAGAATCGTTCGGCGGGACCTACGTGGAGTTAGTGCCCGGCGAGCGTCTTCGGTACACCGACAAGTTCGACGATCCGAATCTCCCCGGGGAAATGCAGGTCACCGTTACGATGAAGAAGGTTTCCACCGGAACCGAGCTCAACATTGTGCAGGAGGGAATTCCCGACGCAATCCCGGCCGAAGCCTGCTATCTGGGCTGGCAGGAATCGCTTCTCCAGTTGGCCCAGCTGGTAGAACCGGACATTCCCTGAGCCTACGGAATCTGAAATTCTACAATCCGGCTGTCCTGATCGGCATTCCGTACTCCGGACTGGCCGGTCAGGACTTCCCCGTCGGAGAAGCGTGCGTCCACCACGACGTTGAGAATCACCCGGTCCTTACCGCTGGGCGCGATCGTCAGCCGCACGGTGCTGCCGCGATACTGTTCCTTGGTGATGCCCGGCTGGACCATCAGAGGAAACGGCCCGTAGTTGCCCGGATCGCCGAACTCCTGATCGCCCGCGAAATCGTCATTCCGCGCAATCGCCAGCGTCTGCTTCTGAATCGCAATGGCCAGATGCGTGTCCTTGTTTTTGTTGTCTCCTTTCCCTAATTCAAAACGCACCGTCGCGCTCTGCAGCGTCGGCAGAAGCGTGGGCGGCATCTGCCCATCCGCCGGCGCCGGGCGCTGCGAACTACAACTTGTGGCCGCCAGCAGAATCGCGGCCGTCAGCAAGGCTCGGGGCGCTCGCATCATAAGTAAGGAGTCCCTCTTTTTATATAGACCACGGCCGGCCGGAAATTGCCGCGACAATTCCGGTGACCTGCGGGCTACGGCGTCACCCTCAGTTCCATCCTGTTCAGAGTATCGTCTCCAGACTGCAAAACTGCGTTCCCGGCCTTGAAGCCGTTGACCTCCAGAATGTAGGCCACGATATCGGCGTATGTATCGGCGGCCAACGAGCCGGGCGAGGCGGGAGGCATCGTTTTCCGGGCACGCTCCAGAAAGGCGCCGGCGCTGCGGTGGGACCATTTAGTTTTGAAGTATTCGCCGGCGAGGGGTGTTCCGTACGCTCCGTTGGTCATGGTGCTGCCGTGACAGACGGCGCAGGTGGAGGTATAGGCCACCTTACCGCGCGCGGCCTGGGCGGCAGTAAACGTGGGCGGGATCGCGTTCACGATGGGCGCGGGATTCGGATCGTCTTTGTACTGCGCCGCGCTGCTTGCCGTTGGCGGCGGCGCTGGTGCGTCCGGCCCGCCCTCCCCTGCGTACGTGAACGCAAGAACTGCGCCGGGATTCTCCATTTTTGCCGTAGTGCCGGCATCCGCCGCTCCGGCTAGTCCGCCGGGATCAGTAGCGATGTAGATTGTTTTCCGGTCCGGGCTCACAGCGGTATCGCGAAAACGGTTTTCCGACTGGAAATAGCGTGAAAAATGTCCCGCCGCCGACTTCCCGCCGGCGCTAAGAGGCAAAACATAGAGCGAGCCGCGCTTCAGCGTGGTCACCAGCAGAACTTTGTCCCAGCCCGGGATTCCCGTGCCCTTCGATTCGTAGTATTCAATATCCGAAACTCCGACCGTCGGCCAGCAGATGAAGTCCACGCCCTTGCAGGCCGGATCCTGGAAACTGTAGCCCGTCGCCACGGTAAACATCGTCGCCAGCGGGTTCACAAACGGTTTGGTGAACGCCGACTCCGGCTGCTGCGGCACCGATGCGGGGATTGCCATATCGTTGTACTTCAACTGCGAGCAAGGCGTACTCGACTCCCCCCAGCGCGCATACACATAAGCCTTGTCGTCCTGGAAACCGGCGACATGCGGCCAGCCGTAGTTACCACCCTTCGTCAGAATGTTGATTTCGTCATCGGTCTTGGGGCCATGCTCGGCTGAATAGAGTGTGCCGTCCGGGCCGAACTCCAGTCCCTGGGGATTGCGATGTCCGTAGGTGTAGACATGGCTGACCACTCCGTTCAGCTTGGGATTGCCGGCGGGAATCGAGCCGTCCAGGTTGATGCGCAGCGACTTGCCGACATAAGAGGCGTAGTCCGCCGCTTTCATTTCCTTGGCCGTGGGCAATCGTTGGGATTCGATGGGCAGGCAAAAATTCCCGAACTGATTGTGACCCTGATCGCCGATCGTAAAGTAGAGCTTCTTGTCCGGGCCGAACTTCAGGCGTCCACCGACGTGATCGTCTCCGGCCGGCAATCCCTGAAGGAGAGTTACAGGCTGGGAGAGCTTCTGATCCGCGGCGTTGTAAGTAAGCCGGACAATCTTGCCATAGAGAAAGCGGTGTGGGCTGGCGGGATCGGCCACCGTCGGGTCCGGGCCCTTTTCCTTGTCAACGTACGTGTAGGCCACATACACGTAGTCGCTGCCGGTACTCTTCAGCAGTTCCGGATGCAGAGCCATTCCCAACAGACCATCCTGACCTCCGGGCGCTGAAACCTCATCCAGAGTGATGGCGACAGTCCGGTTACCGGTCTTCGGATCGATCCGTGCTACTTGTTTACCAGTTCGCTCCGTCACCCAAAGCATGTTATCGGGACCCCAAGTCAATTCCCAGGGGCCCGCCAGGCCGGATATTAGGATCCTCTTGTCAAATCGTTTCGTCCCCCGCGTGACCGATTCCGGTCCGTCCTGTGCGACAGCCACAACGCAATACGCCAGAGAGGCCAACAGCGAGGCAAAGAGGAAAGATCTGTTCATAAATTGGTGAATGCAGGGACTGAGAGTGAATTCGTTACGCGATTCGTTATCTATCCAGGTTCGTTGCAGCCTTTCGGGTCTCAGGACCGGTTGGCAGAAACGCCCTTGAAAAATGCTATCGCAGTCTCTCCCGCGATGCCGGAATGGATAACGTGAGCGGACAGTGTGAGGATTGGTGGACCTGAAGGGATTCGAACCCTTGACCTCTTCCATGCCATGGAAGCCAAGCCGCTTACTTTTGTTTATTCTAAAAGACTTAGCGTCTACGCACAAGCCCCGAAATGCGGGAATTCTGCGGGATTTTGACCATTCTGCGGGAATTGTGCGGGATGAAAACCACGGCTCGACGGGGTTGGCCTCATCCCGTTTTCGTAACGCCATCACATCAGGAAGAGGTGAACCATGTCATCGGAATTTGCAGGTCTGTCCGAGCGATTCCTGGCGGTAGCCGCCAAAGGAATCGCTTTCTTTGAGACCCATCGCCATCTGCCAATCTACGCTTACAGAGACAGCGAGACGACTTGGGAAGAAGTGGATCCGACTCTCCGGGAAGAAATGGATGCAATCCGGGCCAGGCTGAGAGAGTTGATTGTGCCGATCTACTACCATCTCGCGCACTCGCCACTGCTTCACGCGGTGGACTATCGCCATTTCTCCGACCTTGTACGCGAGATGAACGCGGCGCTGGAACTGAGGAAACTGCATCCCAAGACTCGGGATGACAGGTGCCTCTCGTTCGATGATGCGGAGGAGCAGTATCATGAGGCGTTCCGCCGCGCGAAGGAATACCTCGACCTCGTTCCGACACCTGCGGGGCCGGCGGTTGATTGACACGCATCGTTTTCACTGTAATAATAGCTTTCAGCATTTGCTGAAAATGCCTACTGCGGTGAAAGAGCGTGCGATGGAGCGTGACGCAGCCGAACGTCTGGTTGAGACCTTGCGTGACGTGCCCTTTCTCGCACA
>CAZETQ010000033.1:0-58818 GCA_964515165.1 uncultured Solibacteraceae bacterium
CGCATCCTGCTAGAAGTGGAACTTAAGGCCCAGTTGCAGTCTCCTCGGCTCCCCGGATGAGAACACTCGGCCAAAACTGGCGCTGCTGGGGTCCGTATTCATACCGGCGCCGAAAGTCGGGTGGTTGAGGACGTTGAACGCCTCAAACCGGAACTCCACCCGGTAGCGCTCATGGAACACTGTATTCTTCATCAGTGCCCAATCGACATTCCAGAGTCCATTGTCTTCGAGTATATTCGCCCCGGCGTTACCAAACGTGAACGATGGCGACGGAAAATTGGACGACAGATATTTGGGAGTATCGACGCCGTTGCTCAAGGGCGTGGTGTCGCCGGGGTTGTTGAGCCGGTTCGGAAAACACCGCAACGCGGGACTTGAGGCCGCATTGCACAAACTAACCGGAAGCAACATTGTGAATGGCAGGCCGGTGCGAGCGATAAAGATCCCGGACATCTGCCATCCGCCAATAAATTTATCTAGGACAGGAGATACACTGCTACCAAAGCGCTGCCCGTGGCCGATTGGTAAGGCCCAGATTGCATAGCCGTTGAGTCCGTGACGAACATCCTCTCCGCTCCGGTATCGATAGTTGCTCAGATCATCGGCAATCTGTACGAAGGTGCTACTGTCGCGTGAACCGCTAGCGCCGCCGCCGGCCATCGCTTTGGAGTATGTATAACCAGCGCTGAATGTGACACCATCGCCCATGCTGCGCTTCAGGCTAAAAATACCTCCGTGATAGTTGGCAAACCCGGGGTTGAAGTACTGCGTGATGTTGTTGAACTTCGCAAACGGAAGGCGGTCCACGACCGTCCCGGGGCCGGGTGTTGTGCGATTCTGCTCGACGGGAACAACGAGATCGCTAGATTTGTTTCCCGCATATTGCATTTCAAACACGGTCTGCCTCCCAAAATTGTGCGCCACGCTGAAACTCCACTGGTGTGTCATTGGATTCAACCAGGTGCCCACTGGCGATACACCGATTCGGCCGGTGATGCTGAATGGATCTTCAGCGTTATTGACTCGGTCGGGCAGCGTCTGATAATTCAGATCCGGCACCGAGGCATTCCCGGTCGCGCTGATAGTGATCTCATTCGGGAATGTTGACCCTAAGCTACGTAAGGTATTTAGCATGGGGCGGAAAAAGTAGAACACCCCGTATCCACCGCGCACCACGGTTCGCGTGTTGCCGAAAGGACGATATGCGAAGCCCAAGCGCGGAGCCCAATTGTTGCCGTCCAAGGGCGTAGCCGCGTTAGTGTTGGAGATGCCGAACGGTACATCGGGCCGATAAGTTTGATAGAACTCACGCGCCGACTTGTTGTTCGCCGGATAAACTAAACCCCCGCATGCCCTTGGGTCTATTGGGCAATCGCCCTTTTGTACCTCAAATTCCGTGCCTGTGCCGAGCAATGGATCGAAGCTTGGAACCTGCCCGCTTCCCTCAATAAGAGATGTTGTTACTTCATAACGCGCGCCAAGGTTTAAAGTCAGATTTGGAGTGACCTTCCAATCGTCCTGGACATAGCCGGAAAGTAACCAGGTGCTCAATTCATACGGTGTAGTGGTATCAAGGCGGCCGGAGAGTCCGGTGGGAAAGCCAAGCAGAAAATCAGAAAACCCATCGCCGCTATAATTGCCACCGAAGTTGATGCTGCCCCAGCGATCAACGAGTGCCCGCCCGCGATGCTTCTGGATGTCGGTACCAAATCGTAACGTATGCTTGTTTAGGCTCCAGGTCAGGTTGTCTTGAAACTGCCAGAACCAGCCGCGTGCCACAAAGGGTGTAGCTGCCTGGAAATCGAGGGATGCCCCGCCGGAGCTGAGAGCTGTTCGCTGTATGCCGAATGCCGGCAGACCGCCGAGAGGAGTTCCTTTGCGGCATTGTGGTTCTTCCAAACCCAGTCCGAGGCATCCTCCGAATGCGTCCAGCCCTCCGGGCGCCGCGCCCGAATTGTAATCGGACGACGTGCGCCCAACCCGGAAAGTATTGATGAGATGCGGAGTAAAGGTGCTGGTGAGGCCGACGGTTGTCTGGCGTGGACGGTTTTCGACGATGCGATCGCCGTAGCCCAACGGCATACCCATCGAAAAGTAGCCAACGGAATAGGAATAGTCATTTCCTTGGTTGTAGCGGGCAAAGATATTATGATTTGCCGATAACTGATGGTCGACGCGCACGGACCAGTTATTCGTTCTCGTAGCAGTATCCTGAGCTACGACCCAATTTCTAAGCGGATCGCTTGATGTGGGATCAATGAATAGGTCGTCGAGGATCCTTCGGCTGATCGGATCAATCCGGTTGGCGGGAATGATATCGCCCGGGAACGGGGACCCGGTACTTGGGTCGACGATTCTACGGCCGAAGTAAGTGGAGTACGCGGAAAGATTTCCCGATTTTTCGGCGGCCGTAGGCAGCCGCGCCGTCCATGTGCGGCTGCTTGGCAGCCGCAGGCCCTCATAAGCGCCAAATGCAAATGTCCGATTCTTGATGATCGGGCCGCCAACTACAAAGCCGAATTGATTCCGGATCAGCGGACCTTTGATCTTGTTGCCGCTGCTGTCCACGGCGCTGAAGAACGATGGCGCGTCAAGGACGCGGTTTCGATGGAATTCCCATAGGGTTCCGTGCAGATCGTTGGTACCCGAGCGCGTGGCGGCATCGATCACCAGACCACCGCTGAAACCCGATTCGGCGGAGTATTGACCCACTTGCACACGGAACTCCGCAAGCGAATCGATGATTGGACTGAGGACGGACCCTCCGCCGTAGGGATCGCGTGACGCGCCACCGTCGATATTGAAAGTATTGCCATGTAAAGGGGTTCCCAGGCCGCCGTTCGATCCCGCAATCACACCCGGAGCCAAACCGACTAGCTGATTGAAATCTCTGCCATTCAGCGGAAGGTCAACTACCGCCTTGTGGGGCATGACGGTACCGATTGTCGCCGATTCGGTTTCCATCATCGGGGTGGTAACTTCGACCGTGATGGTGTCGGAGACGGCTCCAATGTCCAGGTCGATATCCAGCCGGGTACGGTTACCAATCTGGATGATGATGTTGTCGTAGCGTTTTCGTTTGAAACCGTCGAACTCAGCCTCAATTGCGTATCCTCCAGGCTGGAGGGCGGTAAAGATGTAAGTGCCTTCGCTGTTGGTCGAAACCGACTGACGAATGTTGGTCTCGGTGCGGGTCAGGAGTACTTTTGCACCGACAAGTATTCCTCCGGCGCTGTCGCGAACGGTGCCAACTAAATCTGCGGAACTCTGCTGCGCGCTTCCAATCCTCATAAAACAGGCAGCGGTCAAAACGGAAACCATGCCAATGAATCTCATTAGCCTCTCCTGGTGAACGGATCTTTCAATTCAGTAATTCTTAATCCACGATCGGGTCCGCACTCACTACTCGCTAAAACGCGCATCCCCTGTCAGGTACCGTATACACTGTCATAATTACGTCAGACTGTCAATAAGGATTCATTATACATTTTTACAATAGGGGTCGATTTACTTCCGGCGGATGGATGAGTCCGCGGATCGCCGCAATACCTTGCGGATTTCGAAAGGATATGGGATGAGTCGTTTGCGGCGAATTGAGGCGGTGGTACTTCTCGAAGCGACTACCCGGCTTGGCTCTGTTTCGAGCTGGATGTGAAAAGCAGAACCAAGGAAAGTGCGGCGGCCATGATTCCAAACAGGAAGCTTGCGGGGAAACCGAATCGGTCGGCAAGCGCACCATGCGCCGCGGTTGCTATGCTTCCAACCACGGTCATCAAAGTCAACAGGGAGAGGTGACGCGTGGTGCTCGGTTGCGGCGAGATGCTGATCATGACATTTGGGAAATAAGCGCCGCCCAGCTCGCCGGCTCCCATCAGTCCGAAACATCCCAGATACCAAAGCCCAGGAACTGTCCAAGCCCACGAAACGGCAAAGCCGGCTAACGCAACAGTTAACGCTGCTGCCGGTCGAAATCCGCGGCGAATGGCAAGTGAGCCGAGTAGTAACCCTGCGGCGCACTTACATCCAAAGCGAAGAGCAAGCATCAAGCCGGAGAAGTCTCGGGGGTCGTGCCCCAGTGCGGTTTTGAAATAGAGAGCCAGGTTCGGAATGGTCGATGTGACACAATTCCAGAGGGCGAAGGCGGCACAAAGTCGAATGTGTTCTGATTGGATTCCTGAAGCGATTTGCTTTGCGAATTCGGACAGCGTGCTTCGTGGGATGGCGGCTACAGCAGGCAACCGGTAACGATGAGTATTCCAGGCTGCACCCGCAACGCAGGGGATCGCGAGTGAATAGATCAGCGCAAAGTCCCGGGGAAAAGTGAGACTCGAGAAGCGTTGGCTAATCGCAACTTGGGTTGCTAGCGATCCAACTACCGCCGCAATCGGTCCTAGCGTGAGGCCCAGGCGGACCGCGCGCGCTCTGCCCACTTCGCTGGTTCCCCTGCCCAAACATTGATATGTGTATACCAGCGCAATGTTTGCGCTCACTCCTTGTGCGAGTCCCTGCAGAAGGATCGCGCTCAGGATCACCGATCTGGGCGCCTCAAATCCAAGTGTTACCGCTACCAGGGCAATGCTCACCGCCGAAGCCAGGTAGGCTCCGGTGGCCATGGCCTTGTCTTGGCGGCTAGGTACCGTCCACGCGATGATCAGCGGAACAGCAGCGCCTAGAAGAAAACCGGAGGCCGGTAAATTGGATAGGAAGGCGCCTGCCCCAAGCCTGTTGCAGATTGCCGCTTGCAAGATTCCGATATAAGTTACCGGCGCGGCCAGCAGCAGAAGAACATAGGTTACGGCGAAGACGTGTTGGTTGAAGCGGTCATCGGAGGCAGAGATTGCTGCTGGACCGTGATCTTTGGTCATGGTTTTATATGTTGCTCTGAAACGAATCTCGGAATAGCCGTGCAACGTGTCCAACGAACTCATCGTCAGCCATCAGCCATCGGCCTTGTTAGTAGCGGCAAACCAGCGGACGCCATGCCTCGCCGGCCGTGGCTCCGAGGGCCTGAAGAAGCTAACGCTTGAGAAGGTGTTCAGGGGTTTGGATTGCAAGCAGTATCGCATTCCCATATATCATGCGTGCTGCCCGAGGTGATTTGCGGCTAGAGATCTCGTAGAACGAAAGAGCGGGGAGAGATGACTGAGGTGAAATGTCCCAAGACTCCGAGTCGTCCGCCAACCCCAGCGAACGTGAGAGTTGCCGGAAGATGAAAGAGCTTGAATCTTCCGCTTCTTAGCACATACCGGCTGCAGCTCCACAAAGGTTTCACCTTTCGGGATGCTGCAGCCATCGTTCCGTATCTGGCGGCGCTCGGCGTGACGCACGTCTATTGTTCGCCGTATCTACAGGCGGCGCCCGGAAGTACTCACGGCTATGACGTCGTCGATCACCGGCGTCTGAATGAAGAGCTCGGTGGCGAACGGGAATTTCAGAATTTCGTCCTCGCCCTGCAGCGAAGCGGTCTGGGGCAGGTCGTGGATATCGTTCCCAACCATATGGCCATCTCCGGGCAGAACTTCTGGTGGCAGGACGTGCTGGAAAACGGCGTGGCCAGTCCGTTTGCCGCCTATTTCGATGTCGATTGGGCTCCCCCGGAGGTCCGGCTCCACAACGCCATCTTGATTCCCGTTCTGGAAGACCAATATGGCCGTGTCCTGGAGGACGGAAAAATCGTTCTCGAGCGTCTGGGCCCATTTTTTCGAATCCGGTACCACGAGCATTCTTACCCTGTCAGTCCGCGCTCTCTTGGCTCCCTGCTGAGCGCAGCCGCCAATCCGGCGCGGTCGAATGCTCTGGCCTATCTGGCGGATGCCTTCTCCGCCTTGCCCCATCCCACCGCGCTGGATCGCGAAAGCGTCCGGCGGCGGCAAAGAGACACCGGCGTCCTGCGGCAATACCTGGAGCACGGCATACGGCACGAGCCGGGGTGCGCGGAAGCGTTGGATCAAATCGTCGCTCGGTACAATCGCCAGCCCGACCTGCTGCATGATCTGCTGGAAGCGCAAAACTACCGGCTGGCGTGGTGGCGGACCGCCGGGCGCGATCTGGGATACCGGCGTTTTTTCGATGTCAATTCCTTGATCGGACTGCGCTCGGAAGATCCCCAGGTTTTTGAAGATACGCACCGCCGCATTCTGGAGCTGGTCGAAAACGGCATCGTCAGCGGTTTGCGCATCGATCACATCGACGGGCTGAGGGATCCCCAGCAATACCTCGATCGCCTGCGGAAAGCGGCTCCGGAGGCATGGATTGTTGTGGAAAAGGTCCTGGAGGCCGGCGAGCAGCTCCCGCAAACCTGGCCCGTCGCCGGAACCACCGGCTACGACTTCCTGAACCTGGTGGGCGGCCTTTTCGTCGATCCCGGCGGCGAAGAGCCGCTGACGGTGTTCTATGCGGAGTTCACCGGCGAATCGGCCGGTTACGCCCGCACCGCATACGAGCGGAAAATGTTCGTCCTGCGGGAAGTGTTGGGAAGCGACGTCAACCGCCTGGCGAATCTCCTGCTCGAAATCTGCGAGCGTCACCGCCGCCATCGCGACTATTCCCGCCACCAGTTGACCGATGCTCTGCGGGAGGTCATCGCCCGCTTCCCTGTCTATCGCACCTACGTTCGAGCGCGGGCGGACATCACCGCCGCCGACCGGCGGTACATCGAAGAAGCGACCCGATCCGCCATCGAAGAGCGGCCGGAGCTGGATGCGCCTCTGTTCGAGTTCATCCAGCGCCTGTTGCTGCTTCAGGTTTCCGGAGATCAGGAAGCCGAGTTCGCGGCCCGCTTCCAGCAGTTGACCGGTCCGGCCATGGCGAAGGGAGTCGAGGATACAACCTTCTACACCTACAACCGGTTCGTCGCGAGAAACGAAGTGGGCGGCGACCCGGGGCGCTTTGCCGTTTCGGTGGAAGATTTCCACCACGCTCTCTCGGAGGCGGGGCGTCTCTGGCCGCGAACGATGACCACCACCGACACGCACGATGCCAAGCGAAGCGAAGATGTGCGGATGCGGCTTGCCATCCTCTCCGAATGCCCACGGCAATGGTGCGGCGCCGTCCGCCGCTGGTCCGATGCCGCCGCCAAATACCGGACGGGAAGCTTTCCCGATCGCAACACCGAGTACTTCTTCTACCAGACGCTGGTGGGCGCCTGGCCGCTCGAGCGGGACCGCGCCCTTTCCTACATGGAAAAGGCAATTCGGGAAGCCAAGCGCCTTACCTCCTGGACATCGCCCGATCCGGCTTACGAAGAAGCGGTCCGGCGCTTTGTCGAATGCTGCTTGCAGGACGGCCAATTCATGGCGGACGTTGGCAGCTTCGCCGGGATGTTGGAGGAAAGTTTTCGCATCAACTCGCTGGCGCAGATCGCCATCAAGCTGACCGCTCCGGGCGTTCCCGACACCTACCAGGGAACGGAGCTCCGGACCCTGCGGCTGGTGGATCCGGACAATCGCCGGCCTGTCGACTACCAGGACCGGAAGCGCATTCTCGACCGGCTGGAGGGCGGCGCTCCGCCGGTGGACTGGAAAGACGACGCGGCGGGCGAAACCAAGCTGTGGCTGATCCGCAACGCGCTGCATCTCCGGAAGCGCCATCCGGATGCCTTCGGCCCGGACGGAATCTATACCCCGCTCTATGCCGATGGGCCGGAGGCGCAACACGTGGTGGCGTTCGCTCGCGGAACCGTGGCGGTGACGGTGGTTCCGCGGCTGCGGTTCCAGCGGGGATTGCCGGCTGCGACGGCTCTCGACCTCCCGCCCGGCTCCTGGAGGGACGTGATGACCGGCCGCTCCTGGGCGGGGAGAGTTTCGTTGCCGGAACTCTGGAAAGAGCTTCCGATCGCGCTACTGGAACGCGCCGGATCGGTTGCAACAGCGCGCGTTTGAGGATATAACTGGCCCATCACTATGCCTGAAGAAAAGACATCCCGGCGGGAATTCACAACGGCGGTTGCGGCGCTGACCGCACTCGCAGACCAAGTGATCGCGCAGACATCCAGCTCCGGCGCGGGAGTTCCGACACGCATGCTGGGACGCACCGGCCAGCGCGTCTCGATGCTGTGTCTCGGCGGATGGCATATCGGATCGGTGAAGGACGACGCCGAATCCATCCGCATCATGCACGCCGCCATCGACGAGGGGCTGACCTTCTTCGACAATGCCTGGGATTACCACAACGGGCATTCCGAAGAAGTGATGGGCAAGGCGCTGGAGCAGGACGGGAAGCGCCAGAAGGTCTTTCTGATGACCAAGAATTGCGAGCGCGACTATGAAGGCTCGATGCGCAACCTGGAGGAGTCGCTGAAGAGGCTGCGGACGGATCACCTGGACCTGTGGCAGTTCCACGAAATGGTGTACGACAACGATCCGGACTGGGTGTTTGAGAAGGGCGGCCTGAAAGCCGCGCTGGAAGCCAAAAAGCAGGGCAAGGTGCGCTTTATCGGATTCACGGGCCACAAGGATCCGAGAATTCATCTCAAAATGCTGGCGAAGCCGCACGATTGGGACACGGCCCAGATGCCGATCAACGCGGCCGATTACTTTTTCCGCAGCTTTCAGCGGGAGGTGGTTCCGGTTTGCCTGAAGAAGAACGTCGGCGTGATCGGCATGAAAGGCTTCGGCGGCGGGAACACGGAAAGCCGCCTGGTGGAAAAGATGAACCTGTCGATCGGGGAGATGCTTCGCTACAACCTGAGCCAGCCGGTTTCGACGCAGGTTGTGGGAATCACGACGATGGAACAGCTGAAGACCGATGTGAAGATCGCGCGCGAATTCAAGCCGATGTCAGCCGGAGAAAAGCAGGCGTTTCTGGCCAAGGTGAAGGACGAAGCCACCGACGGGCGGCATGAGCTGTTCAAATCCACCACCACC
Source organism: uncultured Solibacteraceae bacterium (assembly GCA_964515165.1). Lineage (GTDB taxonomy): Bacteria > Acidobacteriota > Terriglobia > Bryobacterales > Bryobacteraceae > JAPKYZ01. The sequence goes on from CAZETQ010000033.1 coordinate 8,865, forward strand.
TACGACGGTCCGCACCACCGGAAGCAGCACGGATTCGCCACCGCTTAGGCGCGGCTGACGATCAGCGTTTCGGGCGACATCTCCAGTTGATGCGCTTCGCTGCGGGCAAAGCCCGCTTCGCGAAACATCGATTCCAACTCCTGGAACGGGTAAGCGTCGCCGCGCGGCGTGCTGCCGAGCATCACCATCGCAAAGGCGGCCGCCACGGGCGGCGTGACGCGATCCGGATTGGGAACGAATTCCAGCGTCAGGGCTTTTCCGCCCGGCTTTAGAGCCGCGTGAACCTTCTTCAACAAATCGACATTCTGCGCGTGATCGAAATGATGAAGGAAGTTTGTCAGAAGGACGGCATCGTAGGGACCGCCCATCGGGGTTTCAAACGCGCTGCCGTTCAGGCGGCGATATCGATCGGCCACGCCGGCGGCGCGTGCATTCTCTTCGGCGACGTCGAGGACGTTCGACCAGTCCAGCGCGGTGACGATAGCTTCGGGATTCTCCCGGGCGATGGAAATTCCGAACATTCCGTGTCCGGCCGCAATATCGAGCACCGAGCCTTTCCCAATCGGTCCCAGAATTCTGGGAATCTGCATTGCCGCGGGCATTACCAAGGGCACCATGCTTTTGGCGAAGTCGACCCACAAGGCAAAATCGGGAGCGGTGGTCCCCTGCTCACCGAGCTCCAGCCGGCCGCTGCGGACTGCCGTTGCCAGATGCTTGAAGTTATCGGTCAGTCTGGAATGGTTGATGAAACCCACAATTCCGCCCAGGTAGGCGGGAGATTTCCGATCGAGAAACGTTGCGGCGGTTGGCGTCAAACCGTACCGGTCATTCTCTTTCGTCAACAGGCTGCAGATGACCAGGAAGTCGCTGAGAATGCGAACGCCGCGTCCGGTAGCCTTCATCGCAGCCGCCAGTTCAGCCGCGGTAGCGGCGCCTTTGGCAATCTCGCTGAAAAGATCGAGATCGATTGCGGCTTTTAAGGCTTCTGTCCGCTGATACGCGTTCAGGGCGTCAAAAACAATAGCGGGATCCGGAGCGGGATGGGGCATAGACTCGGCTTCCTAGCCTAACAGAAACGGGGTGTCATTCGAGAAGCGCATCGGCGCCAAAAGCAGCCGCACGAACGCGCGGGAGTGGGTGTATTTCGACAGCGGGAGCGGGAACGGCGTCCCCGCTTGCGGTCTGTTCCGTTTCGGAAGGAGCGAGAAACGAACCGTCGAAGAACCGGAGGGTTTTCCCAGCGGTCTCCATTTTTTCGAATTTTGAAGTAACTACTTTGTTTTCAGATGGTGTTTCCGCGATTTTCCGGTGACGCTCGCGATCCTTCTGTTTCCGGTGCAATTGCAATTCGCGGAGTTCCAGTTCGACATGGCGGAAATGCCGGTGGAGCCGCTGCTCATAGAGGGAAATGTTGACCAGTTGACCGGAATAATCGCAAATCAGGCGGGCGGCGTGGGCGGCGCCGCCGGCAGTGGAAGCTCCTTCCGGAAAAAAGAGGATGGTTTCGGCGGACAGGATGGAATTGAGCAGGCAACGGATTTCCGCCAGCGTTTCGACCAGTGCGCGTTCCCGGCGATTCCGGGGCCGGTATTCGGCCCGGTACTCTTCGAAAATTGGCGTGAAGGCGAGTTCCCCTCCACCACCGGGCGTTCCCGTTTTCGCGGTGAGCCCGTGGCGGCGTGCCGGCCGCCGCAAACAGCCGGCACTATTTGTTTGGTAAACCATGACCGATACTCGCCTTCACTTGCCCCAACGGTAACAACGGCAGGGGGAGGCTTCGAACCGAGGAATTGTGTAAATGCCTGGGAAACGGGCAAATATATTTCCCCTTATCCCGAACCGATAATGGGAAACGGAATGATACTTCGACCGGAAGGCGACAAAGTGCTGGCCATTTCGCAGCCCGATCATGCCGCGCTGGCAGGACGAATCATGGAGCGGTGGACGCTGGATGGCTTCACCGTCAATCCCCGCCGCCGGGAAATTCTTCTGGCCGTCGCGGAGCATGACAACGGTTGGGAGGCCATCGACCGCCAGCCGCTGATGAACGTCGAAACGGGCGAGCTGTTGGATTTTCTGACTGCCACGTCTATCGCAAAGCAGCAAGTGTGGCCCAGGGGTGTCGCCAGCCTGAGCCATGCTCCCTATGCGGCGGCGCTGGTGGCGCAGCATGCCGTGCACATCTACGACCGGTTTCGCGGCGATCCGGAATGGGACTCGTTCTTTGCAGAGATGGAAGCTCAGCGGGACCGGTTTCTCGCGCTGGCTGGAACTTCATCGGAAGAGTTGCGGCACGACTACGCATTTGTACGGGTGGGCGATTTGCTTTCGCTGACGTTCTGCAGCGGGTGGACGGATGCCAAGACCGGCGAGTTCGGTTACACGGCGCGGTTGGAGGGAACGCGCCTGACGGTCTGGCCGGATCCGTTTGAGGGGCACTCGTTCGCGTTGGAAATTCGGGCGCGGGAGCTGCCGGGGCGTAGCTGGTCTTCGGAGGCAGATGCGATTGCGGAGTTCGAGAATGCTCCGGGACGGCTTTTGGAAGGGATCATCTCCGGAGTTTGACTCCATTTTTGGCAAGCGCCAATCAGCCGATACGTTCCCAGGTTAGACCGGATGAGAGTAACTTTATAAGTGTCTTACATCATAAGTGTCTTACATCCGCCTCGGTTGAAAAATGCCCAACATTCGGGCGGACCCGCTTGCTGTCCCGCGCGGCTGCTGGCGGGGCGGCATTGCGGATACTTGTTTTCATCCCTTCGGTGAGCTGGGTAAGATGGCAACCGGGTAGTGTGGAAAGGCAGGCGACTGAAAAAGCGATCGCCTGCCCCACGAGATCGTGAGAACAACGTCACTCATCCTAAGGCCGCGAAAGCGAGTCAGTCTACCGCCTGAAGCTCATCTTCTCCAAACCAATAATGATTGCTGCCGTCATCCAGCCTTACCGCATAGCAGCTCTTGAACTGGCCGAGGATCATGCCGGTAGAACCTTGGCGGGCATCGGGTTCAATGACGGGATTTGCTATGCGGACCTGGTCTTTGACCTCGAAGCTCATCGCGTCCGGAGTCCTGCCTCGATCTCCGCGATGCGGTACATTGTCCGATTCGCTTCATCCTCGATAGCCTGGAGTGTCGCGGCATCCTCCGTCTTCCGTGGCGGAAGGGTGCGAACAATCACAACGGGTTTCATGGGCGTTGTTTCATAAGTGGCGGTCATCGACTCTAATCTCCTTACTTAGAGAAGTGGAAGCATATCACTTAGAACAGTTCTATAAAATTACAATTTGACTAAACCGGTACTACTACCGGACCAGGAACGATCGAGCCCAAGGTGGCGTATTGTGCTGTGTTAGTACCGGAACTGTGTCGATTTGTCTGCCCAACAGGCGCGCCGGTACAACCCGACTTTACTTCTAAGCCGGTTCCTTCAACAGAGCTTCGATGGTGCGGGTGAAGACGCTTTTGCTGACCAGGCCGGTGTGGGTGCCGGCGATGCGGCCCTGGCGGTCGATTAGAAAGGAGGTTGGCCAGGCTTCCATGCCCGGATAGAGCTTGTCGATTTCCGGCGTGGCCAGCAGCACGCGGAAATTGAACTTTTGTTTCTCAATGTACGGTTTGACGGCATCCCAACCGTCTTCGTCCATCGAGACTCCCAGCACGGCGAAGCCGCGGTCTTTGTAGGTTGTCTCGAATTCCTTGAGCCAGGGTTCTTCCACCTTGCAGGGTCCGCACCAGGTGGCCCAGAAGTCCAGGAGAACGACCTTTCCTTTGTATTCGGAAAGGCGGACGGGTTGACCGGCGGAATCTTTCAGCGTGAAATCGGCGGCCGCCTTGCGGGACGATTCCGCCGCGGCGGTGGTTTGGGGCGCTTGCTGCCTGATACAGGCGGCGCCCAGCAGGATGACGGCGAGTGTGAGAGCGCGAACCATAGTCTCTTGGCCGATGATATCGCCAGATCCGCCGGATTTCATCGGACCAGCGCGGTTTCCGTGATCTGCTCGCCGGTGTGGACTCGCAGCTTCCGGCCTTGGCCGTAGATCCAGATACCGGCTCCGCGGGGAGGAGGAATCCCGGCGGGGCTGTCCACCAGAAGATACTTTTCCTGTTTTGCGGCATCGTTCAGCATGCCGATGTGGATGTGAGGATGGCACTGCGTGCGAACCTTGTCGCCGTTATAAGCAACGGCCCAATCGTCGCCCCACAGCTCGCGAGCCTTTGCGATCGCGGCGGTCCAGAGCTCGGTGCGCTCCTGCGGGGTCAGGTCGTCGAGGGTATAGCGCGCCGGGCCGTGCTTGGTCAGCATGGCCAGAGTCCGGTTGGGTTTTCGCGGATTGATGTCTTTGACGAAGAAGATGTGAACGTTCGGCGGCTGCCGCTCCGCCTCCAGGCTGAGACTGCAGGCACGGCTCTGCATTGTTTCCGGACGCGCCGGGTCGCAGCTGCAGCTGGGAACGACGTTCTGGGCGAGTAGAAGAAAGAGCGGAAGCACGGACTAGTCCCCACTATACTGAAAGTCGTGCGGACCGCCTGGCGCGCGGCACTCTTCGCCGTTGCGCTGTTTTTCCTCTACTTCTATGGGTTAGCCGATGCTGGATTGATTGGACCGGACGAGCCTCGATATGCGTCGATCGGACGCGAGATGGCGCAGCGGGGCGATTGGGTGACTCCGCGGCTGTGGGGCGAGCCGTGGTTCGAGAAACCGGCGCTGGAGTACTGGGGAATCGCGCTGGCGTACAGGCTGGGATTTGGCGACGACTGGGCTCCCCGGATTTTCAACGCCGGGCTGAGCATTGCGTTTCTCGGATATTTCGGATGGGTTCTGCGGCGGCTCTATTCCCCGGAGATCGCATTTGCCGCGACGGCGATTCTGGCGACGAGCATCGGCTGGGTCGCCGAGTCGCGAACGGCCGTGATGGATTTGCCTCTGGCTGCCAGCTTCGGCGCGGCGATGGTGACGGCGCTGGCCGGATGGCTGCCGCTGGCGGGAGTCTTTCTGGGCGTGGCGATGCTCGCCAAGGGGCTTGTGCCGCTGGTACTGGCGCTGCCGGCGGTGTGGTTTTTCCGGAAGGACGTTCGGGGGCTTGCCGCGGCGGCGCTGGGCTGCGTGGTTGTCGCCGGTCCGTGGTATGCGGCGATGCTGCTTCGTCACGGGAGCGAGTTTTTCAACGAGTTCATCCTGAAGCATCACTTTTCGCGCTTCACGGAAACGGCGCTGCAGCACCCGCAGCCGGTGTGGTTCTTCATTCCGGTGCTGCTGGCGGGGTTGTTTCCGTGGACTCCGCTGGTCGCGATGCTGCGAGTCCGGAAAGAAGACGCGTTTCTCTGGAGCTGGTTCGGATTCGGATTTCTCTTCTTTTCTCTTTCGAGCAACAAGCTGCCGGGTTATGTGCTGCCGCTGCTGCCGCCGCTCGCGATTCTGATTGCCAAGGCAATGCGGTCCTCGGCCCGCGCGTGGGCATGGTTCGGCGGCTGCGGGTTGCTGTTGGGTTTGACGCCGCTGATCGCCTTTACTCTTCCGGAGGCTCTGGCTCACGGATTGTCGCGTGTTTCTTTCTCCACGGCACCGATCGGGCCGGCGATTCTGATCGCGATCGGGGCGGCGGCTGTGGGGATGTGGCGAGGATTTCCCGCGGTGCTGGCGACGGCGGTGGTCGGTTATGGGCTGATCCTGGCACGCATGGATCGATTTGACTATTACGCCAGCGCTCGACCGACGTGGCGCGCGATCGCCGAACGCAAGGATCAGGTCTGCGTGGAGTCGTTACACCGCGCCTGGCAGTACGGGCTGAATTTCTACGCGGGCGCGCCGCTGGTGCGGTGCGAAACAGAGCTACGGCCGATCCGGCTTAGACAGCAGGGGTCTCAGCCGCCTGAAATTCTGCTGGAACCTCAAACAACGTCCCCCGGCCCAGTAGCCAGTCCGGATCCAGGCGCTTTTTGACCGCCATCATCGCGCCGATCTGCTCCGGCGTGTATTGATACTTCAAATAGCCGCGTTTTCGCTTGCCCAGGCCATGCTCGGCGGCGACGGTCCCGCCCATCTCGACCGCCTTCTGGGCGAAGTCGTCAAAGAGGCGTACGCCGATGTCGAATTCGTTCTGATTCGCCGGGAGCAGGTTGACGTGGTGGTGGCCGTCGCCGACGTGGCCGAAGATGACGTAGCGTCCGGGGTAGTCGGCCTGCAGGCGCTGGCGGTAGTAGCGGAGAATTTCGCGGTCGCGATCGATCGGCACGGCAAAGTCGCTGCCAAGCTTCATCAGCCCGTACTGATCGGCAGTGGCGAGAACGGTTTCGGGCAGAGCGTGGCGGAACTTCCGGAATCGCTCCCGGTCAGCATCGTTGGAGCCGAACCAGGAGATCTCGGAGAGGGCCCGGCGCTCCGTCATTCGGGTTTCCCAGTCATCCAAGTCGCTGTCGGTGATGTCGCCTTGCTCAACGATGAGCGCTCCGCGGGCGATGGCGGGGATTTCGGGATACTTCGTGCGAATCATGTCGAGCGAATCGCCGTCGACATATTCGAGCATGCGAAGTCCGGCAACGCTTCGCCACTCGGCCAGGGCGTCGAGGGCGTCGTCTTCGCTTCCGAAGAATACGATGCCGGCGAGGATGGATTTGGGCGCGGACAGGAGCTTCAGCGTGGCTTCGACGACGATGCCAAGCGTTCCCTCGCTGCCGGCAAACAGGTCGATCCAATCCATGCCCGGTTTCAGCGGATAACCGGCGGAATGCTTTCTTGCGCGGGGGAGCGGAATTTCGGGGACGTCGAAATCGATCTTGTCGCCGCGCCGGACGTCGAGCACCTGGCCATTCATCAGGACGACCCGAAGGCGTTCGATCCAGCGGCGGGTGGAGCCGAACTTGAAGCTGCGAGAGCCGGACGCGTTGCAGGAAATTGTTCCGCCAATCGCGGCGAGAGTTTCGGTGGGGTCCGGCGGATAGAACTGGCCGGTGTTGCGCGCAGCGGCATGCAGGTCCATCAGGTGGACTCCGGCTCCGCAGATAGCGTAGCCGTCATGGACTTCCAGGCGGGTGAACTTCTCCATGGAGATCTGCCAGCCGCCATTCGGGCAGCGGCCGCCGGTGAGCCCGCTGCCAGCTCCGGCGATGGTCAGCGGAGTTTTCGATTCGCGCGCCCGCGCGACGATCTCCAGCAGCTCGCCTTCGTCTTTCGGAATCAGTAACTGTTCAGCGTGCCCGCGATAACCGGATGCGTCTTCCAAATAAGCCCACGACATCCCTTTTACGTTACCCTAGCCGAACGTGGGGAAAACCGCTTTAATTGCCGGATCGACCGGTCTGGTTGGCAGTTTGTGCCTGAAGCTTCTGCTGGATCACCCGGCTTATGAGCGCGTGGTGGCGGTGGTGCGTTCGGGGCAGGGAGTCTCGCACCCGAAGTATTTCGAGAAGATTGTGAGTTTCGAGGATCTGGGGAACGTTCCGATGGTTGCGGCGCAGGACGCATTTTGCGCGCTGGGGACGACGAGAAAGAAAGCGGGTTCCAAAGACGCGTTCTACCGGGTGGATCACGATTACGTCGCCAATTTCGCCTACTGGGCTCGCGGCGGCGGGGCGGAGTTGTTCAGCCTGGTATCTTCTGTGGGGGCGAATCCCAATAGTGGGAATTTTTATCTGGCGACAAAGGGAGATGTCGAGCAGGCCATCAAGGAGCAGCACTATCCGCGGGTGGATATTTTCCGGCCGGGACAGTTATTGGGCGATCGGAAGGATCCGCAGTTGGCCGAGCGGGTTAGCAAGGTGGTGTTCCAGGTGGTGAAACCACTGCTCGCGGGGCCGTTGCGGCAGTACCGGGCGATTGAGGCGAGCCGCGTGGCTGCGGCAATGGTGGCGATGGCGCAGCAAGAAGGCCCCGGATTCCGGACGTATGTGTACGACCAGATTCTCGAGGCCTCCAGACTGCTGAGGGATTAGATGCTTACTGGGCGTGCAGGCCCTTGTGGATGGCGTAGAGGGCGAGTTCCAGACGGTCGGACACTCCCAGCTTGTCAAAGATGTTGTGCAGGTGGTTCTTCACCGTCTGTTCGCTGATGAACATCTTTTCCGCCATTTCCTTGTTCTTGTAGCCCTGGGCGACCAGCGCGACAATTTCGCGCTCGCGCTGCGACAACGGGCTGCGCTCGCGGACCTTTGGAGCGGGCATGGGAGTTCCCGCAAACGTGACCGGCATGACCGGATCGGTGTTGGAAGCGAACTGTTTCATGACCGCGGCGGTGGTGTGGGAGTCCAGCCAGATCTCCCCTCCATGAACCTTCCGGACACTCTTGGCGAGCAACTCTGTGGCGGTCTGTTTCAGAACGATCCCGGCACAGCCGAGCTTCATCGCTTGAACGTATTCGTTCTTATCCTCCGAGCCGGTCAACACCAGGACTCGTGTCTTGATGCCGAGGTTCTGCATGGTCTGCATCACGGTGAGGCCGTCCATCACCGGCATCCGGAGATCCAGGAGGAGGACATCCGGTTGGAGAGTCCGGACCATGTCGACGGCTTCCCTGCCGTCGGCGGCCTCTCCCACTATTTCGATGTCATCCGCTGCCGCAAAAACGTGACGCAAGCCCTCTCGAACGACTGGATGGTCGTCGGCGATGACAATGCGGATTCTCCCGGGAGCCGGGGTTTCCGCTTCGCCGCCCGGCAGATGGGGCGTGCCATTCTGCTCAACCTTCATACTTCTATCTCCTCGCCGTAAGAGCCCACCTTCTTGAGCTAATTTGCATCAAAAATAGGTAGAGGGCTTGCGTACGCTCGGGCTCAGCGTACACCTAGGCTAGCCCAATATTCTATCTAAGATTAGGTGGGACTGGCAGGCAGTCACTCGCACTGGAAATTCGCAGATTTTTCCGGCGGGAGGGATTGACGACCGCTAAGTCCTTGCAGGACTAGTGATTTCTTCCGATGACAGGGACACGCCCGAAGGACCGCTCAAAGACTTGGCGCGGTCTGCTTTCAAAGTACTGAACGGACTGTAACGACGACCGGTTTCAAAGTTCTGGAACAAAAGATTGCTAAGAAAAAAATTCCGAACTAGGGGACCGGAATGACGTATTTAGTCTCGATGGCGAACTCCGGAAACGCTCTAACTCATGTCGTTCGCAGGCTTTCCCGCGCTCCCCTGTTCACGGCGATCACGTTGTTGACGCTCGGAATAGGGATTGGGGCCAATACGGCGGTATTCAGTGTAATTCACGGGATCTTATTGAAACCGCTACCATTTCCTAACCCTGACTCGCTGGTGGGGGTATGGCATACGGCTCCCGGGGTGAATCTTCCCCAGCTGAACATGTCGCCAGCGCTGATGTTCACCTACCAGGAGCAGGGAACGAGTTTCGAGCATCTGGGAGTTTGGACGAGCGGCACGGTGAGCGTGACGGGACAGGCGGAGCCGGAGCAGGTTCCAGTGATCTGGATGACCTCGGGCGCCCTGCGAGCTATCGGGATTGCCCCGGAGATGGGGCGCTGGCTGGAAGATAAGGATGACCTGCCCGGGTCTCCGGACGTGGCCATTGTCTCCTATGGGTACTGGCAGCGGAAGCTGGCGGGCGACCGGTCGGCGATCGGCGGCAAGATCCAGATCGATGGGAAGCCGGTGGAAATTGCCGGGATTCTGCCGCAGAGTTTCCGGTTCGGGACGAACGACGCTCAACTGATTCTGCAACAGCGGTTCGAGCGGGGAAAGGTCTTTATGGGGAACTTCAGCTGGACGGGCATTGCCCGGCTGAAGCCGGGAGTGACGCTGGCGCAGGCGAATGCCGATGTTGCGCGGATGATTCCGATAGCGATGCGGAGTTTCCCGGCGCCGCCCGGATTCAGCATCAAGATGTTTGAAGATGCGCGGCTCGGCCCGGACGTTCATCCCTTGAAGCAGGACGTCGTGGGAGACATTGGGGCGGTCTTGTGGATCCTGATGGGGACGATTGGAATCGTGCTGTTGATCGCCTGCGCCAATGTCGCGAATCTTTTGCTGGTTCGCGCCGAAGGACGGCAGCAGGAGCTGGCGGTGCGCGCGGCGCTGGGAGCCGGTTGGGCGCAGATTGCGCGGGAACTGCTTCTGGAAAGCGTTGTCCTGGGAGTGGCCGGCGGAACTCTCGGATTGCTGGTCGCCTATGGGGCTTTGCAGCTTCTGGTCCACCTAGGGCCGAGTCAATTGCCGCGGCTGCAGGAAACTGGGCTGAACGTTCCGGTATTGGGATTTGCGGCGGTCATTTCGGTGCTGTCCGGCCTGTTTCTTGGAATCCTGCCGGTATTCAAGTATGCCGGGCGCGGAGTTTCGGTCGCGCTGCGCGGAGGCGGGCGAAATGCCAGCGAGAGCCGGGAGCGTCATCGAACGAGGAGCGTGCTGGTTGTCGTCCAGGTGGCCCTGGCGATGGTCTTGCTGATCAGCTCCGGGTTGATGATTCGGACGTTTCAATCCATGCGGAAGGTCCATCCGGGGTTCCAGCGGCCTGCCGAGGTCCAGACGCTGCGGATTTCCATTCCGGAAACACAAGTCAAGGACGCTGCGCGTGTTGTCCGGATGCACCACGACATCCTGCGGAAGATTGCGGAGATTCCGGGCGTGACGGCCGCCGGGATTTCGAACTCCATCACGATGGACGGAACCAATAGCTTCGACCCGATCTTTGCGCAAGACAAGGAATACCAGGAAGGCAAGATTCCGCCGCTGCGCCGCTATAAGTTTGTGGCGCCGGGATTTTTCCAGGCAATCGGAAATCCGCTGGCCGCCGGCCGGGACTACAACTGGGAGGAAGTTTACGAGGCTCGCCCGGTGGCGATCGTTTCCGAGAGTCTGGCGCGAGAGATGTGGGGAGATCCTCAGGCGGCCATCGGCAAGAAGATCCGGAACACTCTCAAGGGTACGTGGCGGGAGGTGATCGGCGTTGCCGGCGACGACCGTCACGAGGGCGTGGACAAGAAGATCACCCCGACGGTGTATTGGCCGATGCTGCAGAAGGATTTCTGGGGAGACGACTTGAGCGTCCGGCGGACGATGGGCTATGTGATTCGCAGCAATCGCGTCGGGACGGAGAGTTTTATGCCGCAGGTCCGCCAGGCGGTGTGGTCCGTCAATGCGAGCCTCCCGGTGGCGGCAGTCCGAACGCTGGACGAACTGTACCGGCGTTCCATGGCTCGAACATCGTTTACGCTGGTGATGCTCGCGATTGCGGGTGCCATGGCTCTGCTTTTGGGCATTATCGGGATCTACGGGGTGATCTCGTATTCGGTCTCTCAACGCACGCGCGAAATCGGAATTCGGATGGCGCTGGGAGCTCAGAACCCGGCATTGCGGCGGATGTTCGTTCGCCACGGGTTGATTCTGGCGGTCATCGGAGTAGTGTGCGGTCTGGCGGCGGCAATCGGCCTGACGCGCCTGATGTCGTCGCTTCTCTTTGAGGTCAGCGCCATCGACCCGATCACGTATGGCGCCGTAGCGGTCTTGCTGGCGGGGGCGGCTGCGCTGGCCAGCTACTTGCCGGCGAGACGCGCGACATCCGTCGATCCTCTGGAGGCGCTCCGGGCGGAATGAGTTCTGCCTTCCCGGTTGTCGATCGCGAGCTGGCGCAGAAGCTGGAGCGGACGGAAGCTTCCGCCAATGCCGCCTTCGTGACGGCGCGGGCGGCGGCAAACCCCGCGAGTGGAGCAACCTGGATCAAAGTTGCCGGCGCCTACGCGATGTTCGACGGCGTGGAGTCGCCGGTGACGCAAACGTTTGGCCTGGGTCTGTTCGACCCGGTGGGGCCGGCGGAGATGGACCGCCTGGAGGCGTTTTTCGCCGAACGAGGGGCTGCCGTCCATCATGAGGTGTGCCCGCTGGCGGATAAGAGCCTTTTGCCTCTGCTTGTCGAACGCGGGTACTCGCCAGTTGAGCTTTCGTCGGTTCTCTACCTGCCTCTACCCTGTGCGCCGGCGACGGCGGCGCGGCCTTCGCCCGTCACTGTGCGCATGGCCAACGCGAATGAGCTGGAGCAGTGGGCGCAAACATCTGCCAATGGTTGGAGCGAGCATCCTGAGTTCGCCCACATGATCCTCGACCTGGCCCGGATCATCGCGGCTCGGGAGGGCGGATATCCTTTCGTCGCGGAGATCAACGGCCAGATGGCTGCCACCGGCTCGCTGAGTATTGAGGGGCGCGTCGCGCTGCTGGCCGGCGCCAGTACGGTGCCGGCCTTCCGGAGGATGGGGGCTCAGCAAGCGCTGCTGGAGGCTCGACTGCAATTCGCGGCGGCGCAAGGGTGTGAGCTCGCCATGATGGCTGCCGAACCGGGTAGCGCGTCGCAGCGCAATTCGGAGAGAAAAGGCTTCCGGATCGCCTATACGCGGACCAAATGGCGGCTGGTCCGGTGAACCCGCTCGCTAGCTGAATGAGTTAATCGATATTTAGATCGCCGCGACGAGCCTAGCGCCACCCGGAGAAATCCTGAGTTCTTTCGATGAAGGCTAAAAGCTCCGCTTCCTGTGGATCGTTCGCCAGTTTCTTTGTGGCGCGAAGCCACTTCGTGCGGAATGCTTTAGACCGCGTATCCGGAACCCAGATTTGGACCGGACGAAAGCCTTTCTTCTGCAATTCCGCGCGATGGTTCGCCTTCATGGTTCCAGTATGCTGTACCGGTTATTTTGTCACGGCTGGAGTGCCCCGATCCCCTGAAAAACGTCCCGTGCTTTCGCACAAACCGCTTCCTCCCGTCACGGCTGCCTGCTCTCGTGGCATTGAGGATCTGCTTGTTTGCTCATTCCCACTTCCGCTGGGCGGACGGTGTCCGCCGTGGGGAGCAGACGACAAAAGGCGATCGTCCGCTCCACGAAGGGAAGTTGCGCCTATCCTGTTTCGCCTAGAACGACGGCTACCGGGACGAACCCAACTGCTGCTGAATCCGGCTGTGGGACTTGCTGTAGAGGAAGTACACAACCAATCCGATCGCCATCCAGGTGAGGAACGCCTTCCACGTCAGCGAGTCCAGGCTGTACATTAGTGCGAAGTTCGCAATGACGCCGAGGATCGGGATCAGCGGCACCAACGGAGTCTTGAAGGGGCGGGGAAGATCGGGCCGGGTTTTCCGCAGCACGATGATTCCGATGCAGACTACGATGAAGGCGCACAACGTTCCAATCGACGTGAGCTGTCCCAACAGAGAAATCGGCGTAAATCCGGCCAGGATGCCCACGAAGAGCATCAACAGCAGGTTGGACTTGTACGGCGTCCGGTACTGCTTGTGAATGTCGGAGAAGACTTGCGGCAGCAGGCCATCCTTGGACATCGAGTAGAACACTCGCGACTGGCCGAAGAGCATGACCAGCATGACCGTCGTTAAGCCCAGCAGCGATCCCACCTTCATCCAGAAGCCCAGCCACGGCATACCGGTCATCCGATCGACGGCCAGAGCATAAGGAGCCGAGACTCCCAACTCTTTGTAGTTGACGATTCCCGTAAGGACGAACGCATAGAGGATGTATAGGATTGTGCAGATCGCCAGTGAACCGATGATGCCAATCGGCATGTCGCGCTTGGGATTTTTGGCCTCCTGCGCGGCTGTGGAAACGGCGTCGAATCCGATATAGGCGAAAAAGATACTGCCGGCCGCGGCCATGACGCCGGTCCAGCCGAATTTGCCGAACTCTCCGGTGGTGTTCTCCGGAAGAAACGGCGTGTAGTTGGTGTGGTTGATGTAGCTGTAGCCGAGAATGATGAACCCGATCACTACCGTGAGCTTCACCGCAACGACGAAGGCGTTGAACCGGGCGGATTCCTGAATTCCGCGAATCAGGATTCCGGTGATCACCATGATGATGAGGATGGCCGGAACATTCACGATCCCGGGCATGGGATCCCAGGGAGACGCCAGAAATTGCGGCGGCAGGTGAATTCCCAGCGATTGGAAGATGGAGTCGATCGTTCCGGACCATCCGACAGAGACGGTCGCCGCGCCGACGGCGTATTCCAAGACTAAAGCCCAGCCGATCACCCAGGCGACCAGCTCCCCGAGCGTTGCATAAGAGTATGCATACGCGCTTCCCGCGATGGGGATCATGGTGGAGAACTCGCTATAGCAGAATCCGGCCAACGCGCATCCGATGGCGGCCGCGATGAAGGAATAGACCACCGCCGGTCCGGCGTGATTGGCGGCGGCGGTTCCGGCCAGTACGAAGATTCCGGCGCCGACGATGGCGCCGATTCCCAGTGCCACCAGTTGAACGGCGCCCAAACTCCGCTTCAGGCTCTGGCCGCCGTGGGCGGCGGCGTCCGACTCCTGCATCAGTTGATCCACTGACTTCGTCGCTAAGAGACTCATCCATTACCTCAAAGTTTTCTTTCCGGGGCAGAAGTTTCGCTCTTCCCGGTTCCTCGCCAAAGGAAGAATACGGGAATCCCCAGTAGAACAATCATCAATCCGGGCCAAGTGTAGTTCGGCTTGTAGATCAGCAGCAGAAGCTCGATAAAGCTTCCCGCCACGATATACAGGCCGGGCAGCACGGGATAGCCCAATGCCTTATACGGCCGGGGCATCTCTGGCCGTTTCTTACGCAGAACGAAGACGCCCACAATCGTCAGAACGTAAAACAGTAAAACGGCAAAGATAACATAGTCCAGCAAATCCCCGTACTTTCCGGTCAGCGTAAGGGCGCAGGCCCAAATACATTGCGTCCACAGGGAAATGTTCGGAGTGTGAGTCCTCTCGCTCAGGCGGGCGACCTTGCGGAAGAACAAGCCGTCCAGCGCCATCGCATAGTACACGCGGGCGCCGGCGAGAGTGAGTCCGTTGACGCAGCCGAACGTCGAAATCATGATGGCCGCCGCCATGATTCCCGCCGCGGCATCCCCGAACAGGCCCTGGGCGGCCAGCGTACCGACCCGATCCTGCGGGGCCGTCTGGATGGCGGAGAGCGGAAGCACGTTCAGATAGATATAGTTCGCTCCGATGTAGAGCACCGATACGATCAGAACCCCGAAACCCAGGGAAAGCGGCACGTTGCGGCGCGGGTTCTTCGTTTCGCCAGCGGTAAAAGTGACGTTGTTCCAGGCATCCGACGAGAAGAGAGCGCCCACCATCGCGACGCCGACAAGCTTCACCGATTCCCAGGACCAGGAAGCTCCTCCCCAGAAATCGTCAAAGTTCGACTGAGCCTCCGCCGAGCGCCCGTGCGCAAAACCCAGAACGATGAGCCCCAGCAAGGCTCCCGCCTTGGCGACGGTAAAGATGTTCTGGACGATGGCGCCTTCCCGCACACCGCGGGTGTTGATCCAGGTGAGAAAGACGATGACGGCGATCGCGACGCCCTGCTGCTCCCGAGGTCCGAGGGGAAGGAACACGCCGAAGAACTTGGCGAACGCAACTGCCACGGCGGCGATGGTGCCGGTCTGGATCACCATGAAGAGGGTCCAGCCGTAGAGAAATGCCGGCAGGGGACCGAACGCTTCGCGGAGGTAGACGTACTGTCCGCCGGCCTGCGGCATCATGGCGGCCAACTCCCCGTAGCTGAGCGCCGCGATCAGTGTCAGCACCGCCGTTGCCACCCAGGTTGCCATCAGGAGTCCCGGAGATTGTGTCTGCCGGGCGATATCGGAGGCGACAATAAATACGCCGGAGCCGATCATCGAGCCCATCACCAAGGCAGTCGCGTCCAGCAGGCCCAGCCGGGCCTCCAGCTTCGGCGGGTCTACGACTGCGCGAGCGTTCGCCATTCTTCCATCCGGTTGCGGAGCGTCGCAGGGGTTAAGGGTTCAGGATACAAATCGCCGATGATGGCCAGCGAGCCGGCTCCCGCATTCCATACGGCGGAGGCATTGGATCGGGTGATGCCTCCAATTGCTACCAGGGGGCGCGTCGACAGCGGACGCAACTGTCGCAGTGAGTCCAGCCCGACCACCGGATCGGGATTTTCCTTCGAGCCGGTTTGGAAAATCGGGCCGAGTGCCACGTAGTCGATCGGTTCTCCTGTGGCGGCCTCCAATTGCTCGCGATTGTGGGTGGAGTATCCGACGGCCGCTGTTCCGACGATCGCGCGGGCGTTGGCGGGGGGCAGGTCTGTCTGGCCCACGTGCACTCCGCAGCCCAGCATTTTCGCGATATCGGCGCGATCGTTGACGATCAGGGAAATGTTGAGGTTCGCGATCCGTTCCGCCGCGGCAAATAATTCCCGGTTCCAGGGGCCTTTGTGCCGAATCTGGAGGAGAGTCGCTCCCCCATCGGCAAGCGCCTGGGCGGCATCGAAAAGGTCGATGCGGCGCGTTGTGTCCAGGATGGGATAGACGGGCGGCAGAATCACTTCTGCCTGGCGATGATCGCGTCTTTAATCTTGTCGTACGTCGTCTGCGAGGCCTTTCGCTTCCGTGAAAAACAGGCCGAGCGGTGGGTGAAAGCCGTTCTCGAGAAAAACAGGCCTTGCAGTTGGAGAAACCCGCTTGCTGTCGCGCGCGGCTGCTCACGCTGGGGGGATGGTGTCCGTCCGGAGCAGACGACAAAAAACGATCGTCCGCTCCACGGTCGCGATGGCTTCATGTTGTAAGAGTCTAGCCGATGCAACGTTCCGGCGTGGCGATTCACTAGAATGCCGGGAGGTACTTCATTTCATGTCCGCACCCACCGCCGGCCTGACCGCCTCTCCGCTCGCTGCGAAGGCGAATGCGAAAGATTACTCGGATCGCCAGGGTTATGACGAGAAGTTTCTTGGCGCCAAATACGCCGTTCCCCTGCCGGCGATGTCCAAAGCCATGAAGAATCAGATTGCGGAAGTGCGGGGCGCGCGTCGGGCAGGCGTGCTGGACTATACGCACTTTTCCGTGATGCTGAATAAGAGCCGCAAGATGTGTTTCTACGCGGTGGTCAATATCGACGGCAAGCTGTCGAAAGCCCTTTCAAAGAGTCACACCTGGATTCTGGACCCACGAGTGGACGCGGATTTGCAGGCAGGCCCCAAGATCTACGAAAAGAACGATCTCGACCGGGGTCACATGGTGCGGCGGCTGGATCCGGTGTGGGGCGAGGCTTTCCAGGTGGGGAATTCCGATACGTTTCACTTCCCTAATGCCTGTCCGCAGATCCACAAGTTCAACGACGGCATCTGGGGCGAGCTGGAGGATTACCTTCTGAAGAACGCGGACGTGAAGGATCTGAAGCTGACGGTTTTTACGGGCCCGGTCTTCGGCAAAGACGACCGGTCCTACCGGGAGATCCAGATTCCCAGCCGGTACTGGAAGGTGGCGGTGATGGTGACCGGCTCCGGCAGTAAGACGAAGTTGGCCGCCGCCGGGTTCATGCTGAGCCAGGACGATCTGCTGATCTCGTTCGAGTTTCCGCTGGGTCCGATTCCGAAGAAAGTGACCCAGGTCAGCATCAAGGAGATCGAGAAGCTGACCGGGATGAAATTCGGTGCGGCCACCAAGGCGGATTTCTTCGCCAAGAAAGCTGCGGCGGCGGGCGTGTCGTTCGATCTGGAGCCGCCCGTGGTGGAACTGCACTCGCTGGATCAGATTGTGATTCCGCGAAAGTAAGGACTTCTCGCCAGCCGCGCGGCCCTGGTGTTATATGCTCTCCCTGACACCATGCGCTCGATCTGTTTGGGATGGATTCTGATTGCGGCTTGCTACGGCCAAAACGCGGTAACCGCGGGTAAATTTCACGTCGATCCGCCGACGTTGGAGAATTTGGGTTTCGCCTGGTCGATTACCGGTGATGCGAATCGCAACGCTCAGGTGAAGGTGGAATACAAGGCGGCCGCGGAGGGTTCCTGGCGGCCGGCTCTCCCGCTGCTGCGAATCGGCGGCGAGCAGGTCGGCCGCGATCGCGAGGGGTTGAAGTACATCGTTCCCCATGGCTTCGCCGGGTCGATTCTCAACTTGAAACCGGCAACGGAATACGAGATTCGCCTGACCATGTCGGATCCCGACGGCGCCACGGGCGAAACCAGCCGCAGTTTGAAGCTGCGAACGCGGGCGGAGCCTCAGCCGTCATCCGGGGGACGCACGCTGCACGTCTATTCTCCGGAATACAAGGGCCAACGTCAGGAGCCGGCCTTCACGGGAGTTCTTGAGGCCTACTACGGAGCAGGCCTGGGCGACTGGAGCGTGGTTTGGGAACGGCGCGCCAAGCCCGGCGACACGCTGCTGGTCCATGCGGGACTCTACCGGCCGGAACGGTTGAATTATGTCGATCCCCTGGCCGCTCCCTTTGACGGGACTTTTAATCTGATCTCAAAGGGGACGGTCGATCAGCCGATTACAATCAAGGCCGCCGGGGACGGAGAGGTTGTATTCGACGGGGCGGGGAATCATGTCTTGTTTGACGTGATGGGCACGTCGCATCACATCTTCGATGGACTGACGTTTCGAAACACGGATGTGGCGGTGTTGGCTGGAAAGAAAGAGTTGACGGGAGCCACGAACCTCACCGTGCGGAACTGCCGGTTCGAAAATGTCGGGTTCGGCGTTTGGACGGAATACGCCGGCTCGCGTGAGTTCTATATCGCCGACAACCTGTTTCTCGGACGCGACGACCGTTTCCGCTTGCTCGGATGGACCGGGCCTCGTTGGGGTGATATCGGGCCTTATTCCTCGCATCTGCTGACCAGCTATTACGCGATCAAAGTCTACGGTCCGGGTCACGTGATCGCTCATAACGCCATCGCGTACTTCCATGACGGCATTGCAATCTCGACCTACGGCACTCCGGAGACGGACCTGGACCGGCAGGCCGCGGCGATCGATATCTACGAAAACGATCTGCACATGTTCAACGACGATTTCGTGGAGACGGACGGCGGCGTGCGGAACATTCGCGTGTACCGGAACCGCGGAGTGAACGCGTTTCATGGCGGCTACAGCTCGCAGCCGATCTTCGGAGGGCCGGTGTACTTTTTCCGGAACCTGCTGTATCACGTGCAGTCGGGAGTCGACTTCAAGCTGGACGCCCGGCCGGCGGGGCTGCTGATGTATCACAACACTCTCATCGGCGAACAAGCTGTTCGCAGTCCGAATGGGAATGTGCACTGGCGGAACAACCTGTTCCTGGGGCGCGATACTCCTAACCGGGGCATCATGACGTGGTCCAATGCGACGAGTACTTACAGCTCCGACTACAACGGGTTCCGGCCGAACAAGGGCGTTGAAAAACAATACTCGTGGATGGCTCCGGCGCAGGCGGGGCAGACGCTTTATTCCAACAAGCCGGAAGATTGGAAGACCTTCGGATCGCTGGCGGACGTCCGATCCGCGACGGGTCAGGAGAAGCACGGAGTGGAACTCGACTTCGACATCTTCGAGCGGATGACTCCTCCCGATCCTGCGCCGATGAAGCGTCATATGGTCTATCACGCGATGGATCTGGATTTCCGGTTGAAGCCGCAGAGCAAGGCGATCGATGCGGGAGAGAAACTACCAACGATCAACGACGGTTTTGCGGGAGCCGGCCCCGATTTGGGAGCGCTGGAGGCGGGGCAGCCTCTCCCGCACTACGGTCCGCGCTGGATTACCTGGCAGCCGTTCTATCGTTAACGCAGAGTTACTTCATCACCGATAGGAACTCGGCGAATGGACCAACTTCCTGGCTGTATCGTTTCGCCATGGCGCGATTGATCTGAACCAAATGTGCCAGATCATGCGCGGTCCAAGTGGCGAGAAGCTGCCGCGCGGTGACAGGCCCGAGCTTGGGATGCATTCCCCGAAGCTGCAGCTGCGCCGGCTCCAGGTGCAATTCCTGCAACCGCGACAGGCTGTCGCTCCGCAGCGCGGCGAATTCATCCAGAAGCATGGGCAAGGTCTTTCCCGTGCTTTCGCGGAACTGCGCTTCGCGATCGAACGGATCGAATGGACGGCTGGGGCCGTGCTCCAGGATGATTTTCAGGCGGGGCAGCCAGTCGGCTTTTTCACCGTGGATCAAATGACCGACGACGTCATAGGGACTCCAGGTGGCCTGGCCCTCGGTCGCGGAAGTCCAAGCTTCCGGCAGATCCCGGAGTAAAGCATTCAGCGTTGCCGGCGTGCGCCTCAGGATGCTTACGCATTCGTCGAGGAAAGGGGCGTCCATCTTCCCATCATAGAGTGGCCCTTCCGTCGCGATATTGTGTAAATCACGCCATGCTCCGCTACGTTTTCCTCTTACTTCTTGCATTCCCGCTGCTCGCCCAGGACCGCGTCGGCACCATCCAGGTTCGCGTGTCCACGGACCACTCCGATTGGCGCTATGAACCCGGACAGCCGGTCCGGTTCCGCATTGTCGCCACGCGCGACGGGCACGCCTTGACCGGCGTCAAGGTGAATTACAAAATCGGTCCGGAGATGATGCCCGCGAAGATCGATCAGTCGGCGAATCTCACTGCTGACGGATTGACCGTGAACGGCGGGACGATGAATGAGCCGGGGTTTCTCCGCTGTATCGCGACCGTTGAGGAAAACGGCAAGACTTATCGGGGACTTGCGACGGCCGCTTTCCACCCGGAAGCTATCAAACCGACGCAGCAGGACGCGGCGGACTTCGACCAGTTCTGGGCCGCCGGCAAAGCGGCTCTTGCGAAGATTCCGATGGATGCGAAAGTGACCTTGCTGCCGGAGTACGGCAATTCCGCCGCCGATTGCTATCACGTGAACCTGCAGAACGTCGGGATGGGCAACGCGCCATCGCGATTCTACGGAGTGCTCTGCGAGCCGAAAGCTCCGGGCAAGTATCCGGCGCTTCTCAGCGTTCCCGGCGCCGGAGTGCGCCCTTATCGCGGGATGGCGGCCATGGCGGCGAAGGGCATCATCACGCTGCAGGTGGGAATTCACGGGATTCCGGTGACGATGGACCAATCAGTCTACGACTCACTCGGCGCGGGAGCTCTCGCGAATTACAACACCTTCGGACTCGACAACAAGGATCGCTACTATTACCGCCGGGTTTACCTCGGTTGCGTTCGCGCGAACGACTTTCTCACCAGCCATCCCAAATGGGATGGCGCGCACCTGGCTGTCACCGGAGGCAGCCAGGGCGGGGCGCTCTCCATCGTGACCGCGGCGCTCGACCCTCGCGTGAAAGGACTGGCAGCGTACTATCCGGCACTTTCGGACGTCACCGGGTATTTGCAGAATCGAGCCGGCGGCTGGCCGCATATGTTTCGCGCTGTGGCCGGCCCGCTTTCTCATCGCTCCCAGGACAAGATTGAGACCTCACGCTATTACGACGTGGTGAACTTCGCCCGGCGCATCAAAGTTCCAGGGTTATACACCTGGGGATTTAACGACGAAACCTGCCCTCCAACGTCGATGTACTCGTCGTACAACGTCATCCCGGCGCAGAAAAAGCTGATGCTGGCGCTGGAGACCGGCCATAACAA
Organism: uncultured Solibacteraceae bacterium; assembly: GCA_964515165.1. GTDB lineage: Bacteria > Acidobacteriota > Terriglobia > Bryobacterales > Bryobacteraceae > JAPKYZ01. Next base: position 30,180 of record CAZETQ010000033.1, read on the forward strand.
TGTCCCGGAGCAGGTGGCTCAGGTTGAGGCGTGGCTCGAGGCTTTTCTGAAAACTGCGGTTTCCGGCAACTGATCAGGACCTGCTGCTGCCCCACGTCACTGTGCGGACTTCAGCACTTCCTGAGGCGACGGCATTCCCCGTTGCGCAAACCGGATCTTGCCGTCTTTTCCGATCAGGTACACGGTGCGCTTCACGAACAGGCCGCCGGCGTTATAGAGATTGGCGACCCGTTTGCCTTCATCCACCAGAAGCGGGTAGGGCAGGTGAAATTTCTTCCGGAATTCGGCGTGACTCTGCGCATTGCCGGGATTGACGCCGTAGACGACGGTCGCATGCTTTCCGACATCCGCCCACGCGTCGCGAATCTGGCAAGCCTGTTTCGTGCATCCGGGAGTATCGTCGGCCGGATAGAAAACCAGAACGACGTTCTCTTTGACGCGGTGCTGGAGCAGGGAAATCGTGTTGCCGCTGTCGTCCTGCAGCGAAAACGCGGGAGCTTCCGCGCCTACCGGCAGCGGATCGGAAAACAGCCAACCGAGCATACTTTACTCTCGCAGCTTCAAAAGACGTGAGGCGAGGGCGTCGGCGTTGTCGTCATCCCGGGCGATGATCAACACCGTATCGTCACCGCCGATGGTCCCGACAATTTCGGGCCACGCTTCTTCATCCAACGCTTTGGCGATGCCCATTGCATTTCCGGGTTTTGTCCGGAGAACGACGAGATTGCGCGCGGTTGTCGCGTCATAGAGAAACTCGCGTGCCAGCACCGGCAACGTTCGCGCCGCGGCGCTGCCGCTCATCGCTTGATATCCCGCCGGCGTCTTCACCAATCCCAGATCGTGAATATCGCGCGACACCGTCACTTGTGTCGCCTCGATGCCGGCTTCTTTCAGGTGCGCCAGAATTTCATGCTGCGTATAAACGGCATGGTGCCGGACGAGTTCAAGAATCCGGCTCTGGCGCTGGGCCTTGGTCATTTCCAGGAGGCCAGCCTCTCCTTCGCGGCGGAAAGCGCGGCGGCCACCGCCGAAGGTCCGGTGCCGCCTGGAACTTCGCGAGTCTTCATCCCTTCGACCGGATTCAACAGGCGGGCAAAGCTGGCATCGAACTCCGGCGCGAAAGCGGCCAGCTCTTCCGGAGTCCAATCGGACGGCTTCTTTCCGTTCTGCACGGAGTGGAGCACCAGTTTTCCGGCCAGTTGGTGCGCTTTGTGGAACGGGGTTCCGCGACGGGCCAGCTCCTCGGCGAGATCGGTGGCGATCACCCAACTCTCCTCGGCGCCGGCGCGTGGAATCTCCGGTTTCAGCTTTGTCGATTCGATCACGACCCGAGCCATTTGGAGACAGCCCAGCGTCTGATCGACGGAATCGAACAGCGCTTCCTTGTCTTCCTGCATGTCGCGGTTGTAGGTCAGCGGCAGGCCTTTCATCGTCGTCAGCAGGGCGAGGTAGGCGCCGAACACGCGCCCGGATTTGCCGCGAATCAATTCCAGAGAGTCGGGATTCTTTTTCTGCGGCATCAAGGAGGAGCCGCTGGTGACGCCATCGCCCAGCTCCAGCCACCCGAACTCTTCGCTGGAGTACAAAATCCAGTCTTCCGAGATTCGCGACAGGTGCAGCAAAATCAGGTTCGCCGTATGCATGAAGTCCAGCGCGAAGTCGCGGTCCGCGCTGACATCCATGGAATTTCGAGTAATCGCCGCGAACTCCAGCTCCCGGGCAATTGCCTCTCGATCGAAAGGAAATCCGCTGCCCGCCAAAGCTCCCGAACCCAGGGGCATGACGTTCACGCGCTGGCGGGTCTGGTCCAGACGCTCCAGGTCTCGCGCGAACATTTCAAAATACGCCAGGCAGTAGTGGGGCCAAAGAACCGCCTGCGCCCGGCGCAGATGGGTATAGCCGGGAATGACGGCATCGGGATATTTGCCAGCTATGCCTGTAAGCGATTCCAGCACCGCCAGCAGTTCGGCGCGAATCACGTCGATCTGTTCGCGCAACCACAACCGGACGTCCAGCGATACCTGCTCGTTCCGGCTTCGTCCGGTGTGGATTTTGTCCGCAAGCGGAGTTTTCTCTTTCAGCTTGCGGATGACAAAGGTGTGGATATCCTCGTCCGTGGCGCCTTCCGGAGATTCCTTCCTGATTTCTTCGAAAGTGGCGACCAGCTTTTCACAGTCTTCCTTCGACAGAATGCCGACACGCTCCAGTGCTCGCGCAAATGCCTGCGAGCCGCGAATGTCGGCCTGGAAGAATCGCTTGTCGAAACTGAGCGACTCGCTGAATTTTTCGAAAACTTCCGATGGCCCGGTTTCGAAACGTCCGCCCCAAAGTTTCATGACTCGGCCTTTATTCCGCCAGCATCATCAGCAACAGCGCCTTCTGCGCGTGCAGCCGGTTTTCCGCCTGATCGAAGATCACGGACTGCTTGGATTCCATCACTGCGCCGCTGACTTCTTCGCCGCGTTTGGCGGGCAGGCAGTGGAGGAACACCGCTTCTTTGCGTGCCTTGGCCATGAGCGTTTCATTCACCTGGAACCTGGCGAAATCGGCCAGCCGCTGGGGAATATCCGTTTGCTCCCCCATCGAAAACCATACGTCGGTATAGATCGCATGGGCCCCGGCGGCGGCCTCGAACGGATCGTTCGTCAACTTCAACTTGCCTCCGCCTTCGCTGGCGCAGGCATGGCCCTGCACGATCATCTCGCGCTTGGGTTCGTATCCTTGTGGGGTCGCAATCCAGACATCCATCCCCAGTCGCGTAGCGGTGAGCATCAGCGAGTGCGCAACGTTGTAGCCGTCGCCGATAAATGCCAGTTTCTTTTCGTGAAGATCGCCGTAGATTTCCTTCAGCGTCAGCATGTCGGCCAGCGCCTGGCAGGGGTGATACTCCTTCGATAGAGCATTGATCACCGGAACCGAGGAGTAGGTCGCCAGATCTTCGACCGTGCGCTGGGAGTAAGTTCGGGCGACGATCACGTCACACCACCGGTCCAGATTGCGGGCCATGTCTTTCACCGGCTCCCGCTCGCCGATCGGACCCTCGACGAACGTGGACGTTCCGCCCAGCTGCGCCATCGCCAGCTCGAAAGTCACTCGCGTTCGCAGCGATGGTTTTTCGAACAGCATGGCGGCGCTCTTTCCCTCAATCGCTTTCAAGTAGTCGCGCGGCGCCGCTTTTATCTTGACGGCCAAGTCGAGAAGATCCGTCAGCTGATCCAGGCTGAGGTCCAGATCGCTCCGGAGGTCCGGCAGCAGCGTTGTATTTTTATTCACTATCGTGAATAATTACACGTCACGGGGCCGCCGTCAATCAACGCATGCGCCCAACAGATCCTTTCCGGCTTCATACTGGAAGAGCCAATAGGAACTCTGGCTCTGGGGACATCGCAATGAAGGATGGGCATCTGCTGTTTGGCAAGGAGGGCGGTACTGCGCCGGTCGGGTCACCGGACGGGAAGTGGATCGCCTTTGATGCGCGAACACGCAACGCCTCCGGCGATATCTGGATTCTTCGACAAGCGACCTCTACGTAGTGGAAAATCTGCCTTAGGCCAGTGCATGTCTTCCGCCGGAATAGAATCCGTCAAAATGCTTCTGCGTTTCGGAGTCCTGCTATCACTTGCCGGGCTATGCGCGGCGAAGACGGGATTACCTCGAGGTGTGCGACATCTCCCGATAACTGACAAACAGGACATACGTTTTGTCAGACTCTCGGTCGATGGCGAGGCACTCAACCGCTGGTCTACGGCGATTACCCAAGACAACCAGGGATTTATCTGGATTGCCACCAACGACGGTCTGTACCGGTACGACGGCTATACACTCGTACCGCACCGTCACGATCCCGCCAATCCGAACAGTCCAGGCGATGACAATCTCAGGACGGTCTATAAGGATCGAGACGGCATACTCTGGATCGGATCGGCATCCGGAGGTCTCGACCGGCTCGATCCGGCTCGAGGCATCTTTACTCATTTCAGACATATCCCCGGCGACGAACGAAGCCTGAGCGATAACAATGTTTCCCGAATCTTTCAGGATCGAAGCGGTGCCCTGTGGGTCGGGAGCAATGGCGGACTTGATCTCTTGGATCCTGTTAGTGGAACCTTTCAACACTTCCGATTCGATCCGCACGACCCTTTCAGTCTGAGCGGTAATGAGGTCAGCGCTATTTACGAAGATCGCAACCGCAATTTTTGGGTTGGCACTACCCATGGCCTCAACAAGCTGGATCGCGCGACGGGGCGATTCCAGCGTTTTGTACACGTCGCTGCGGATCCGCGCAGCCTCGGGCATGATTTTGTGGCCGCAATTCTGGAAGACCGTTTCGGTGTGCTCTGGGTTGCATCTGTATTTGGTGGCGGCCTCAGCTCGTTAGACGTAACGAGTGGAAAGTTCCAGCGCTATTCGCTCCATGCCGATATGGCTGGTCCGGAACATCTCTCGGGTATAACCAGCCTTCATGAAGATGATGACGGCACCCTTTGGCTGGGCGGTATAGAAGATGGCTTGCTCCGTCTGGATCCTGAACGTAGGCGGTTCGTCAGGTACAAGCGAAGCGAGGTCAATCCCAGTAGCATTCACGCCAGCGATGTCGAGGCGCTCTTTCAGGATCGAGAAGGCGTGCTCTGGATTTGCACGCAAACGGGTGTAAGCCGATTTTTCAAAGGATCTCGCGCATTTGCCCGCTATCAGCACGAGCCAGGAAATCCAAGCACGCCGCAGGATAACCTCGTCTATGCCGTTCAGGAAGATAGCCATGGACTCCTTTGGATGGGAAGTTCACGAGGAGTCGAAAGTTTCGATCGAAAATCCGGGATCTTTCGCCACTACACGCACGACGCCTATGATCGTTACAGCATCTCGCACGATGTTGTGTCTGCGATTCACGAGGATCGTTCAGGCAAGCTCTGGTTCGGGACGTATGGAGGCGGTCTAAATTCTTTCGATCCGGCGAGTGAACGGTTTACCAGATTTCAGAACGATCCGGGCAAAATAGGTAGCCTTAGTAGCGACCTCGTCCAGTGTTTACTCGAAGATCATGAGGGGATGCTTTGGGTGGGCACGCAATTTGGACTGAATCGCTATGACGCAGTTACCGGGCAATTCAAGGTCTGGCGTAAGAGCCCAGAGGACCCATATGCCTTACCCGACAACAATGTCCGCGCACTCTATGAGGATTCCGCGGGTACATTGTGGGTCGGGACGGTATTCGGCGGTCTCGCTCGTTTCGACCGCAAATCTGGGCGGTTCACTTCCTGGCATCACGATCCAAAGGATCCGCGTAGCCTTAGTAATGAAGGTGTCGCTTCAATCTACCGCGACCGCCAGGGTACTTTGTGGGTGGGGACCCGTGGTGGTCTCAATCGAATGGATCCTTCGGGAAGAACGTTCACCAGGTTCACCATGAAGAACGGACTGCCGGACCAGTATGTACAAGCCATTCTCGAAGATCACCGTGGTGATCTTTGGCTGGCGACACACAACGGTCTCTCGTACTTCTCTCCCCGTACAGAGCGCTTCCAAAACTTTCGCGAGTCGGATGGACTGCCCGGGAACTACATGAGTCCCACTGGAATGGAAGGCGCGTGTCATCTTCGAGACGGCCATATGGCGTTTGGATCCACCGACGGTCTCCTGGTCTTCGATCCGAAAAAAATTACTGGAAATAGTTACGTTCCACCTGTCGTTCTGACAAGTTTCCTGCTCTTCAATCGAACTGTACCCATTTCTGAGAAATCGCCACTGCCGCAACCGATCTGGGCCACGACAGCGTTAACGCTGAGTCCAAAACAAAGCATCTTTACACTTGAATTTGCGGCGCTCAGCTATGCTGCGCCGGAACGAAACCGCTATCGATATAGGCTTGAAGGACTCGAGACAGAGTGGAATGAAGTGGATAGCAAGCATCGTATTGCAACATACACCAACCTTCCCCCAAGAAACTACGTTTTTCGCGTTCAAGGCTCCAATAATGGTCTCCTTTGGAACGAAGCGGGTGTGAGTCTCCCGATAACGGTCCTGCCTCCGTGGTGGAGGACCTGGTGGTTCAGCGCAATTGCGGCAGCATCGGCTTTCGCGCTTACCTATCTGCTCCACTTGGTCCGTGTGCGCAACCTGCACAGGACGGCAATAAAGCTTGAACTTCAAGTGGGGGAGCGCATGCGCGAACTGGAGGCGGCACGGAAAGCGGCAGAGGGTGCCAGGGAAGCGGCAGAAACGGCCAACCGCGCGAAGGGTGCCTTCCTGTCTCACATGAGTCACGAATTGCGAACACCGCTGAATGCCATCCTCGGATTCGCCGGACTTCTGCGGAAAGACGTCACCTTGCCGCATCACCATGCCGATTTGGACATCATCAGCCGCAGCGGCGAACACCTGCTTGGACTTATCGACGATGTGCTGGATGTGGCCAAAATTGAAGCCGGACGCTCGGTTGTGGAGGTTGTGCCCTGCGATTTGATGCACCTGGTGCATGACGTGACGGATATGATCCGAATGCGCGCCTTGACGAAGGGTATAACCATGGTCGTAGATCAGTCGCCCGAGTTTCCACGCTTTGTTCAGACGGATCCGCAAAAACTGCGGCAAGTCCTGCTGAATCTGCTCGGCAATGCGGAGAAGTTTACCGATGCGGGAGGTGTGCTGCTGCGTTTGCGGGCATCGCGTCCTTCCAGCGGCGACCGTTGGCTGCTGACCTTCGAAGTAGAGGACACCGGCCCGGGAATTAGTCCCGAGGATCAGATCCGCATTTTCGAACCGTTTGTTCAGGCTGGCACATCGTCACGTCAAAAAGGGACGGGCCTCGGGCTGGCAATCGCGCGGCAGTTTGTAGAAATGCTCGAAGGTACTGTTCGCGTGACCAGCACTCCCGGTGCCGGATCGACGTTCTACGTTGAAATTCCCGCCGCCGAGGCACAGCGAGGTGAAGTGGCGGAGTCCCGGTTTCTGCCGGAATATGTCCTGGAAGATGGGCAGCCCGATACTCGCATTCTTGTGGTGGACGACGACGCCGACAATCGTGGCCTGTTGGATCGGCTGTTGCGAGCGGCTGGATTCCAGGTCCGGGTTGCCTCGGGGGGCGCCGAGGGAATTGAACTCTTTGAGACTTGGCGGCCGCGGTTCATCTGGACAGATCTGCGGATGCCCGGCATGAATGGCGTGGAAATGGCGCGGAGCATCCGCAAACTCGATGGCGGGTCAGGAGTCAAAATCGCAGCCTTATCCGCTTCCGCCGGCCCGGCAGAGCGAGCGCGCGTGTTTGCCGCCAACATGGACGATTTTCTTCGCAAGCCATATCATCCATATGAGATATTTGAGAGCTTGGCACGGCACCTGGGTGTGCGGTACATCGCGAGCGGGCGCGCCTCCGCGCTACCCATCCAATCTGCATCACTCGGGCTACGCCCTGAAGATTTTTCTCCGCTGCCAGGCGAGTTACGCGCAGAGCTGGTGAACGCGGTGACGAGCCTCGACGTCGTTCGTGTCCGGTCCGCTATTGCGCGTGTTGCCGAGTGCGATTCCGCGCTGGCCTCCAGACTGTCCTTCCACGCAGAACGGCTGGCCTTCGGCCCAATTTATTCTGCGCTGAATGACCAGCACAAATGATCATCGTTAAGACCAACTGTATAATTTCAACGACAGGCGGAACCCGGATTTGAGAAGTATGCGGACAAGACATGCGATATGGCGATCCTGATTGTCGATGATGAAGCGGACTCGAGAACTCTGCTGAGGACTCTGCTGACGGAGCATGGCTATCAGGTGCGCGCCGCCGATGGCGGCGAATTGGCGTTGGCCACTATGGCGAAGACCCGGCCGGATTTAATTCTCTTGGATATTCGGATGCCGGGAATGAACGGGTTCGAGGTCTATCGGCAACTCAAGAACCGCGCGGATACTCAGGATATTCCGGTCATGTTTATCAGTGCCAGCAGCGACTTGGATGAAAAGGTGGAGGGCCTTCGCTTAGGAGCCGTTGACTATGTCGCCAAGCCGTTTCAACGCGAGGAACTGCTTGCTCGTGTTGGAACTCATCTCGAGCTGGGCAGGCTTCGAAGGCATCTTGAGGAACTGGTAGCCACGCGAACAGCGGATCTGCATAAGAGCGAACAGCACGCCCGGAACCTCGCGGCGCGCTTGATCGACGCGCAGGAAGAGGAGCGGAAGCGAATCGCTCGCGAACTGCACGATGACTTGAGCCAAAGACTTGCGGTCCTCGGAATGTTAGTCGACGAAATCCGGCACGACATCGGCGATTCCCATGAGAAGACGCGAAGGGGACTCATCGAGGCCCGGGACCAATTAATTGAACTTCATATGGCAATCCGGGAGCTGTCCCACAATCTCCATCCCAGTGTTGTTGAGCGTGCCGGCCTGGGAGAAGCCCTGAGACTGCATTGCGCGGAATTCTCCAGAGCCGGTACGCCAGTAGCGCTCGCGATAACGGGGGAGTGGCGCCGGCTAAATTCCCACGCGGCGCTAGGCTTGTTTCGTGTTGTTCAGGAGGCACTTAACAACGTGCAGAAGCATGCGGTGGCCACGCAGGTGAACGTTCGCCTCTCCAGCAACGACCATGGGGCTGAGCTTTCGATCACAGACAACGGCTCTGGCTTTGACACTCACAGCCTGAATCGCAACACCGGCCTGGGACTGAACAGCATGGAGGAAAGAATCCGGTTTCTCGGCGGAAGTATTCGAGTCGAAAGCGCCCCTGGCAGCGGGACGAGTATCCAGGTAAACATCCCAGTTCGCCCAACGATAGCGGCGCTGGCAGCCACCGCGTCCTGAAGACATTTTCACGCGGGCGTCAATTGATCAGAATTCGATTCTTGATGGCGAATTGAACCAGGCTGGCCGAAGATTTCAGTCCTCGTTCCTCCATTACCTGGTATTTGTGGAAGCAAATTGTGCGCTCCGTCACACCGAGAATGTAGGCTGCTTGTTTTATCGATTTTCCTTCAGCGAGAAGTTGAACGACTTCGCGTTGCCGGGGCGTCAATGATCGATCTCTTTTCCCAGTGTGCGAGCCACCCCGGATGAACAGTTCATCCAGTCCCTGCGCGATTCGCGGAGTTACATAGGACGCCCCATCGAGCGCCATACCAATCGCCTGAAATAGTTCCCGGACCACCGACGTTTTCAGTAAATAACCGGACGCCCCTTCGCGAAGCGCTTCGGCGGCCAAATCTGGATCCTCATTCATCGTCAAGTAGATCAGCTTGACGGCGGGCATGATTTTTCGCAATTGCCGGCCAGCTTCAATACCATTGAGAATCGGCATCGCAACGTCGAGAATCACGATATCGGGATTCAGTCGAAACGCCGCTTCCACCAGAGCACGCCCGTCGGAAGCCACTCCGACTACTTCAAACTGAGGTTCCAATAGCTTGCGGAATGCTTCCAGGATGAGCGAGTGGTCGTCGGCCAGCATTACCTTCGGGCGATTCATCTTTACCTCGACTATGCTCCCATCCGATAGGACATCGAATCCGGTGCTGCTTCGCAGTGGGCGTTCGACAGCGGAACCCATGCGCTGATTCGAGTACCTCGCGATGGGGCAGACTCGATAGTCAGCTTACCTTTGACCAGACGCAGCCGTTCTTCGATGCTGATCAGTCCCAAACCACCGCCGCTTCGTCTTGGCATCATCGTGAAACCCCTACCGGCATCGGAGACGGACAATTCGATTCCAACCGAAGAACGGCGAAGTATCACGGCTGCTTTGACAGCTCCGCTGTGTTTCAGCACATTGTGCAATGCTTCCTGAAGGATGCGATAGAGACAAAGAGTAAGATCGGGCGGCAGCTGCGCCGGTATATCATGTTGTTCAAACCTGATTTGTAGACGATGCCGTGAAGACAATTCACGGCAATGGCTAGACAGTGCCGCAACCAGCCCCAGAGCTTCCAGCTTTGCTGGATGGAGTTGATGGGAGATGTTCCGCAGCTCCGTTGAAATCTCATCTGCGGCATTTGCGAGCATCGCTACCTGTTCGCGGTGCGACGTCTCCGTGACTTGCTGCATTAACTGGTCCAGGCCAATGAGCAGCAAGGCCATCCGTTGACTTAAGTCGTCATGCAATTCCCTCGCAATTCGCGTACGTTCTTCTTCCTGCGCGGCAATGAGGTAGCTGCTGAGATCCCGGAGATTCTCTTCCCTGCCAGACGTCATCGCCGGCAAGGACCGCGCGTCGTAATGATCGATGAGCGGGGATGTGAGTAGATCGCGGCGAGGAATATGACGGGATTCCCGCCCGGCAATCCGTACGAAACCTTGTTCCCCACTAAATTGACTCATATCAACCTTTCTCCGAATGGCGGTGGTGGAGCGCACGTTTCGTAGGTGAAGCATAAATTTTCGGGAAGAACGCTCCTACCCGAAAAATTACGCCTACTGGCACGCGATCATACCTGTGTGGAGCGGCTTGCATCATTTCGAAACCGCGTCCATGCAGGAGCAAATCAGAACGGTGATCATACGAAGGCATGCATCAAGCTCAGTTCAGGCAACTCGAGGAAACGAAAACCTCACCGCGCAATACGGAATGTATGGCTTTGATGACGTCATCGATGCCTTGGAGTTTGTATACGTACCCTCGGGCACCAGCCTCGAGCGCCCGGTGGACGACATCCGACTCCGGATGCATCGTAAACATGATGATGAGAGCATCCGGGTGACGGCCAAGGATCATACGCATTGCGTCAATACCGTCCAGCGATGGCATGGAGACATCCGCCACAATGACGTCAGGATTCAGCCGCTCTACGTCCGTAACCATCTGCTCTGCGTCATGAGATCTACCGGCGATTTCAAACTCGCCGGAGAGGAGCAGGCTCATATGGTTTAACAGGCGTTCGTCGTCATCGACCAGCAGGAGTCGCACGCGGGAAGTCTTTGCACCACCGGTAGAGAGCATAGTCTCAGTGCCCAAAGACATGCCCCGCATAGAGACGAAATCCCGGGCGGGCGATTGGGAAATCCGTAAGCATGATTCCTTTCATCGGCTGCAAGCGAGGCAACTGCTGCGGATAAATGTACAAGCGGGAGGAAAACTTGACTACCCGAAAAATTACGTGCTAGCGGACCGGCAATCCTGGCCCAGACAGATCCGATCCATCTGTCTCTTTGAGCTATAGTCGTGAAACGGGTTTTCATGTCTCGCCCAACTGTCCTGGTAGCGGATGATCACGTCATTGTGGCGGAAGGTCTGGCGTCACTTTTGAAGGAAGCATTTGACCTGGTCGGCATCGTTAGCGACGGACGAGCGCTACTCGAGGTAGCCCGGGACAGGAAGCCTGACGTTATCGTGACCGATATCTCGATGCCTCTTCTCAACGGGCTGGATGCAGTTCGACAGTTAAAGAGCAACGGTCTCCCATCCAAGATCATTGTTCTCACGCAGCATATCGAGATGCACTATGCGATCGAGGCTTTTCGGGCGGGTGCTTCCGGCTATGTGTTGAAAATGTCCGCCCGTGAAGATCTCGTGGCGGCGATCCGGGAAATCATGCACGGCCGCTCGTACATCAGTCCGCTTATCACGAACGACGTAATTAGCCTGTTGCTGGAAGCGAAAAGCGAAGAGGACACCGGACAAGCGCTGACCCTTCGTCAGCGGGAGGTCCTCCAGTTGATTGCGGAAGGAAAAACGGCGAAAGAGATCGCAAATCTTCTAGAGATTTCCGCGCGCACCGCGGAGGGGCACAAATACGAAATCATGCAAGCGCTGGGAGTAAAAACAACTGCGGAATTGGTGCAACAAGCCATTCGCTTAAAGCTCATCAAAGTTTGACAATGGCCGGACCTGTGCCACCCGGGGCAGTTGGAAGGGAAAGGTACATCCGTTCGCTGCAGTTTCGTCGAACTTCATAAACTTCGCTTTTGCTTCGATGGAGGATTGAGTGCTCGAAGAGCCCGCGTCAGTTTTGAGCTCATCTCCCGCAACTCCGTCTGATGAGTGACCGACAAGCTATGGAGCACTCTTATTCCCTTCCTCGTGAGCTGAATGAAGACCTGACGCGCATCCTCAGCGCTTGTTCGCCTGGTTAGCAACCCCATTGCCTGAAGCCGGTCCACCAGTCCGACGGCGCTGTGATGCTTCACGAAAAGACGCCCGGCGAGGTAACCGATGGTGGGAAAGCAGTCCTCTGGTACCGCTTTGAGCACAAGGAGAGCCTGGTGTTGTTGGGGTTCAATGCCGGCTAAACGCGCCGCGGACTCACTGAAGTTGAGAAACCGGCGGATTTGGAACCGGAACTCTTCCAGTTTCCGATACTCGGACTTATCCAGAGTCTCGGCGTTCTTCACCATTCCATAATATCGTAAGGCGATATGTCGAGAACTCCTGAGACCACATTTTCTTGATCTTGGGAAACTTTACCCTTTCTTCCGGCGAGCAATCCGCCTACACTGGTACCCGAGTGCGAGGTCTGAGATGGCACAGATCTTTCATCCAAACTCGAATTCGCTGGCCAGGGTGAGCATCGCGTTAACCCTAGTGCTGGTGGGCTGTACTCTGTGGGCTGCCTACGCTATCAACTCCGGCGACTTCATCACCGATGTTGGGGTTGCGCCGGATCAGCCCGTCCCGTTCTCCCACAAACATCACGTTCTCGACGACGGACTGGATTGCCGCTATTGCCACACATCCGTTGAGACATCCAGCGTTGCCGGGCTACCTTCAACGGACGTTTGCATGGGGTGTCATTCGCAGTTGTGGACCAATGCGGAGATGCTGGAACCCGTGCGTGCCAGCTTGCAAACCGGGGAGTCGCTGGTTTGGACCCGCGTGCATGACCTCCCCGATTTTGTCTATTTCAATCACAGCATCCACATCCGGAAAGGCATTGGCTGCGCCAGCTGTCACGGCCGCGTGGACCAGATGCCCCTGATGTTCAAAGTGAACTCGCTTTACATGGAATGGTGTCTCGATTGTCATCGAGCGCCCGAGAAACATCTCCGCCCGAGAGACAAGGTTTTCGATATGGCGTACGAGCCGCCGGCAAATCAGCTGGAGCTGGGCCGGCGGCTGGCCGCCGAATACAAAGTGGAAAAGTTGACGGACTGCCAAACCTGTCATCGCTAGCATTGGGAGGGCGTTTTGGACCTGGCTGCGCTTCGACAACGCTTGACGCAAGCAAGCGGTCCCGCATATTGGCGGAGTCTGGAAGAAATTGCCGCCACCGCCGACTTTCAGGCATTTGTGGAGGACGAGTTTCCGAACCGCCAGCCGGATTGGGCCGATCCCGCCCGGAGACGGGACTTCTTAAAGACGATGGCGGCGTCCCTTGCCCTTGCGGGAATGGGCGCGTGTACACGGCAGCCCAAAGAATCCATTGTTCCGTATGTCAGCCAACCCGAAGACATTGTTCCCGGGAAGCCTCTTTATTACGCCACGGCATTTCCGCACTCCGGTTACGGGGTAGGAATTCTCGTCGAGAGTCATATGGGGAGGCCTACGAAGATTGAGGGCAATCCCAATCATCCGGCAAGCCTGGGCGGGTGCGATAAGTTTGCCCTTGCGTCGATTCTGAATCTCTACGATCCGGACCGGTCGCAGGTGGTGATTCACCGCGGGAGCATCAGCAGCTGGATCGCGCTGGTGGGCGCGGCCAGTAACGCCATCACCGCCTCCAAGGAGAAAAAGGGTGCGGGACTGCGAATCCTGACTCGAATGGCGACCTCGCCAACTCTGGCGGGGCAGATCAAATCACTTTTAGGCGAGTTGCCGCTCGCTCAATGGCATCAGTTCGATCCCATCGCTTCCAGCGGAGCTCTACAGGGTTCGCAGCAGGCTTTCGGGCAGCACATAAACACGATCTATCACTTCGATCGTGCGACTCGAATTGTTTCGCTGGACGCTGACTTTTTGAGCGCCGGCCCCGGGAATTTGCGGTATGCCCGCGACTACGCAGCCCGGCGTCGAGGTGGAGGCAGCCGTCTTTATGCGGTGGAAGGGACGCCATCCATTACAGGCGGAATGGCCGATCATCGTTTCCGGGTCCGCACAAGCGAAATCGAAGCCTTCACGTTGGCGCTGGCGTCCGCGTTGGGCCTGCCGGTTCCCTCTCACCCAACTTCACCGGTTCCGGCCGCAACGCTCCAGGCGATCGCCCGTGATCTGCGCGAACATGCCGGTGCATCTCTGATTGTCCCCGGCGAGTATCAACCAGCGAACGTGCACGCCGCCGCGCATGCAATGAATCAGGCGCTCGGCAACCAGGGAATAGCCGTTACCTATACGGACGCCGGCTACGCCAATCCTGTCGATCCAATCCGCTCGCTGCAGCAGTTAACGCAAGACATGCAAACCGGCCAGGTGGAGACGTTGATCATCCTGGGCCCCAACCCGGTCTATGAAGCTCCAGCCAGCCTCAATTTCGCCGATGCTCTCGGTCGAGTGAAACTTCGTGTTCACTTAGGCGCGTATCACGACGAAACGGCCGAGCTTTGTCATTGGCATATTCCGGAAAGCCACTATCTGGAAGCTTGGAGCGATAGTCGTGCTTTTGACGGCACTGTCACAATTTCGCAGCCATTGCTGGCACCACTGTACGGCTCCAAATCGATTCACGAAGTTCTTTCCGTATTGACCGGTTTCCCGGATCGTAGTTCACACGACGTGGTGAAGGATTACTGGCGGACGGTGCAACCGCGGCAGGATTTCGAGGACTTCTGGCGAACCTCGCTGCACGATGGCGTTGTTGTGGGAACCGCTCTGCCGGTAAAGACAATGGGTGCGCCAAAGCCGATCACTTCGCCCCCGGCCGCCGCCTCGACGGGCCTGGAGGTCGTTTTCCGTCCCGATCCATCGATCTGTGACGGGATGTTCTCCAACAACGGGTGGCTTCAGGAACTGCCGAAGCCTCAAAACAAAATGACCTGGGAGAACGCGGTTTGGATCAGCCCCGCGACAGCTCAACGGCTCGGCTTGAGTACTGGTGACGTGGTGGAAGTACAGATTCAGGATCGCCGGGTGAATGGTCCCGTCTGGATCTTACCGGGACACGCGAATGAATCCTTGACACTGCATCTCGGATACGGCCGAAGGCGCGTAGGGCATGTGGGGAATGGAATCGGATTTGACGCGAATCTCCTGCGGCGGGCCGACGCTCCATGGAGCGAGATTGGTGCCAGCGTACGTCGAATAAGCGGCAAGCACGAGTTTGCAAGCACGCAACATACACAGACGATGGAAGGCCGCTCTCCGTTCCGGGTGGCGACTCTGGAAGAGTTTCATCGCGAACCGTCCTTTGCTCATCCTGAAGAGGAGACCGTGCCGGATGGCATGTCGTTGTTTCCGCAGTATCCCTACAACGACGACAAGTGGGGTATGGCGATCGACCTGAACGCCTGCCTCGGGTGTAATGCCTGCGCCGTCGCCTGTCAGGCGGAAAACAACATACCCGTCGTGGGCCGCATCGAAACTGCCAAGGGCCGCCATATGAATTGGCTGCGGGTGGATCGCTATTACCGGGGTTCCCTGGATGATCCCGAACTCTATTTTCAACCCGTCCCCTGTATGCACTGTGAGAACGCGCCGTGCGAACTGGTGTGTCCGGTTGGGGCAACGGTCCACAGCGGCGACGGCCTGAATCAGATGATCTACAACCGTTGTGTCGGGACGCGCTACTGCTCCAATAACTGCCCGTACAAAGTGCGGCGATTCAACTTCTACCTATACAGCGATTGGTACACCAAGAGCCTCTATGGTGTCCGGAACCCTGACGTCAGCGTTCGTTCGCGCGGTGTCATGGAGAAATGTACCTACTGCATTCAGCGAATTAATCGCGTCAGGATCGAAGCAGAAAAAGAAGAGCGGGGAATTCGGGATGGGGACATTCTGACAGCATGCCAGCAAGCATGTCCTACCCAAGCGATTGTCTTTGGAAATCTCAACGATCCGAATAGCCGTGTTTCCCGGCTCAAGGCCGAGCCCAGGAACTATAGCCTTCTGGAAGAACTAAACACTCGGCCTCGTACAACCTACCTGGCTCGCCTTCGGAATCCAAATCCTGCGTTGGAGAAAGGATAAGACGTGGAACCCGAAGTCTTGGACAATCCTCCAGTAGCAGGCAAGGATCCCGGGCCGGGGGCCGTCATTGGGCCGGGACACGACTACGGCACAGTTACGGACAAAATCGGCGGTGTCATTTACTCGCCGTTTCTCAAGACTCCCCGGCAATGGTTCGTTGTTTTTGGTGTCGGCTTCCTGTTGATGCAGCTTCTCCTGATAGCTGTGGCTTGGTTGTTCATTCGCGGTGTCGGCATCTGGGGAATCACCATTCCGGTTGCTTGGGGCTATGCGATTGTGAACTTCGTTTGGTGGATCGGAATCGGCCATGCCGGGACTCTCATCTCTGCGATTCTGCTGCTGCTCAAGCAAGACTGGCGAACCTCGATCAACCGGTTCGCCGAAGCAATGACCTTATTCGCAGTTGCTTGCGCAGGGATGTTTCCGATTCTCCACCTGGGACGGCCGTGGCTGGCGTACTGGCTCGTTCCGTATCCCAATACGATGAGTGTCTGGCCGCAGCCGCGCAGTCCGCTTGTCTGGGATGTATTCGCCGTATCCACATATCTAACCGTTTCTTTGCTCTTTTGGTTTACAGGCCTGGTTCCCGATTTTGCAACGATGCGCGACAAAGCCACCAAGCGCTGGCAACAGGTGATTTGGGGTGGACTGGCGATGGGATGGCGAGGCTCCGCAAGGCATTGGGCTCGATATCAGAACGCATACCTATTGCTGGCGGGAATGTCCACCCCGCTGGTGGTATCCGTTCACACGGTCGTGAGTTTCGACTTTGCCATCAGCATTCTCCCGGGATGGCACACCACCATCTTTCCCCCGTACTTCGTCGCCGGCGCCATTTATTCGGGATTCGCCATGGTGCTGTCACTGGCGATACCTGTTCGCGCCTGGTTCGGCCTAAAAGATCTCATCACGATGCGTCACATCGAATGCATGTCGAAGGTAATGCTTGGTACCGGGTTGATCGTGGCCTATGGCTACATGATGGAAGCCTTCATGGCCTACTATAGCGGCAATCCATACGAGCGCTATATGTATATCAACCGCGCCCTGGGCCCTTACGGCTTTACTTACTGGCTGTTGATTCTCTGTAATATTTTGCTTCCGCAAGCGCTGTGGTTCCGCAGGGTCCGAATGAACATCCCCGCTGTTTTCGTGATTTCCTTAGTCGTGAATGTAGGAATGTGGCTTGAACGGTTCGTCATCGTGATCACAAGCCTTCATCGGGATTTCGTACCCTCTTCATGGAACATGTATTACCCCACGGTCTGGGATTGGGCCACGTACTTCGGAACGATTGGATTCTTTCTGTCCCTGATGTTCCTGTTTATTCGCGGTGTTCCCATGATTTCGATATTTGAGATGCGGGAAGTGGTGCACCGCCAAAAGGCACGGCATGAACATTGAATCGCAGGCTCCGGGAATTTATGGGCTGATGGCGGAGTTTGAAACTCCGGAGGCCTTGGTGGACGCCGCCCGTAAAACGTACGCCGTTGGTTATCGCAAGATCGACGCCTATACGCCGCTTCCCGTCGAAGGTCTCGCCAATGCCATTGGTGTCCGTCGAACCTGGGTGCCGCCAATTGTATTCATCTTCGCCATGGTGGGTGCCTTGGGCGGCTTCTTACTTTGTTATTGGATTTCTGTAATTGCATATCCGGTCAACGTGGGCGGCCGCCCGATGAATAGCTGGCCCGCTTATATCCCAATTACTTTTGAATGCGCTATCTTGCTTGGCTCTCTTTCCGCCGTCATTGGCATGTTTGCCTTGAATGGATTGCCGATGCCTTACCATCCGGTGTTTAACGCTCCACGCTTCCATCTCGCTTCGCGAGACCGGTTCTTTCTGTGCATCGAGGCAGGCGATCCGAAGTTTCATCCGGAGGAAACGAAAGTATTCTTGACCGAGTTGGATGCCAAGGAGGTAGTCGAAGTTGACAATTAGCCCGTCGGCTCGATTGACCGCAGTAGCGCTCCTTTGTATCGCTGCGGCCGCATGCCGCCAGGACATGCACAACCAGCCAAAATATAAAGCCTTCGCGCAGACGGATTTCTTTGGAGATGGCCGTTCGGCCCGCCCGCCTGTTGAGGACACGGTGGCGCGCGGCCATCTTAGGCTCGATTCTGCGCACTACGCCGGCAAGGTATCCGGAGTTAATGTTGCCGAGTTTCCATTCGCCATAAACAGAGAGAGTATTCTCCGGGGCCGCGAGCGCTTCACGATCTACTGCTCCCCTTGTCATGGCCGTGTTGGTGATGGCAAGGGACTGGTCGTCCAACGTGGTTTCCGCAAGCAGCCGCCGTCGTACCACATCGATCGGTTGCGTCAGGCGCCTGTGGGCCATTTCTTTGACGTTATGTCCAACGGATTCGGAGCAATGCCCAGTTATGCCGCAAGAATTCCGATCGATGACCGCTGGCGCATCGTCGCATACATTCGCGCCCTGCAATTCAGTCAACACGCGGAATTGAAGGACGTCCCGCCCGGCGCTCGCACGACATTGGAGGGTCCGAATCAATGATTGCCTTTGCCAACCAAGGCAACGAAATGGAACGGTACGAGCAAGTGGCATTCTTCGTGGGTTTGATTGGAGTGCTTGCATCGATCGCGGGGTTTGTCGTCAACCGCGAGCTGTTCTTCCAGGCATACCTCTTTAGTTATGTGTTCTGGCTCGGCATGGCGCTCGGTTGTTTGGGGCTGGTGATGCTCAATCACGTTGTTGGCGGGAAATGGGGACTGGTCATCCGCAGATTGTTGGAGGTCGGGTCGCTCAACTTACCAATGATGATGGTGTTGATCATTCCGGTGTTACTTGGTCTGGGATCGCTCTATTTGTGGACGCATACCGATGCGATTGCTCACGATGAGGCTCTTCAGAAAAAGACGGGATACCTCAACGTTCCATTCTTCCTGATCCGGGCGGTTATCTACTTCGCTATTTGGTGCTTTTACGCATTCGTACTTAGCCGCCTTTCCGCGGCGCAGGATCGAGATGGCGATACAAGCCTCATCGACCGGATGCGGACCATCAGCGCTCCCGGCCTTGTCATATTCACGGTCAGCACCACTTTCGCGTTCATCGATTGGGTTATGTCGCTCGAGCCCCATTGGTACTCGACCATCTATGGCCTGATGTTTCTCATCGGGCAGGTTCTGCAGGCGCTTGCTTTCGTGGTTGCGATTTTGATTCTCCTTTCGGATCGTGAACCGCTGCGAAGCAAGTTGACTTCGCAGCATTTTCACGATTTGGGAAACCTGATGCTGGCGTTTACCGTGCTGTGGGCGTATTTGTCGTTTTCCCAGTTCCTGATTATCTGGGCGGGGAATCTTCCGGAAGAGATCCCTTGGTATCTGACCCGCTTACGTGGCGGTTGGAATGTGATCGCGGTGATTCTGGTGTTGTTCCATTTCGCTCTTCCTTTTGTCGTGCTCCTTTATCGCGAAGCAAAACGGAGGACCGGCATTTTGCTGATTATCAGCTTTGCGATGCTCGCCGTCAGAGTCATTGACGTGTTTTGGGTCGTTGAACCCAGCCTGCGTCCCACCGGTTTTGCCCTCAGTTGGATCGATGTGGCAACTTTCCTGGGCATCGGCGGGCTTTGGGTGGGAATGTTCTTCCGCCGGTTGAAGACCCGCGAATTGCTGCCAATCGGGGATTGGCGGCTTGCAACGCCGCCGAAGGAGATGGTGAGCTACTGATGGCGCACGAACAGCCAACGAACGCACCCGGATATGAAACCGCGGACCCGCCGGTTCGTACCATCGTCTATTCCGCATTTGGTCTGGCGGCGTTCACGGTTCTTGTCTGCATCGTGCTGGCATGGTGCCTTCGTTTTCTTATCGCGATGGAGAGTCCCGGTGTACGTAACCCTCTCGCTCCCTCGAACCAACTTCCGCCGGAGCCTCGCGTTGAGGTTCATCCATGGGAGCAGATACGAGAGTTGCGAGCGCAGGAAGAGCAGACCCTGGACAGTTATGGATGGGTCGATCGGGATAAGGGGATCGTGCGAATACCCATCGATCGTGCGATCGATCTGACGATGGAACGCGGTCTTCCCGTCAGAAAGGAGGTACCGAAGAAGTGAGGCGTCCGCTTGTATTATTCGCCATGCTTGCGGTCGCGAATGCTCAACCTCTCGGGCGTCCTCCCCTGCTTCGCGACGTTGGAATCGATCAACAGTTGAACGCGGAGCTTCCGCTGACCGCAGCATTTACCGATGACACCGGCCACCCGGTGCGTCTGGGCGACTACTTTGGCACGCACCCTGTTGTCCTTGCCTTCGTTTATTACCAATGTCCGATGCTCTGCAATCAGGTTCTCACCGGCCTACTGCACAGCCTGAAGAAGATTTCTTTGAACGCCGGTGAGCAATATAACATTGTCGCGATTAGCATCGATCCTCGCGAAACCGTTGCAATGGCCGCGGCTAAGAAACGCACCTTCGTTCAAAGCTACGGCCGCGCAGAAGCTTCCAACGGATGGCACTTTCTCACGGGGACCGAGCCGGCCATCCGGAAAGCGGCGAGCGTTGCGGGATTTCACTATTCCTTCGATCCAACCACCAATCAGTTTGCCCACATGGCCGGCATTATGATTGCCACGCCGGACGGCCGGCTATCCCGCTACCTTTACGGCATTCAATATCCAGAACGCGATTTGCGGCTTGCTTTGGTGGAAGCGTCGGATCGAAAGATCGGAAACCTGGCCGACCAGGTTCTTCTGTTCTGCTATCACTACGATCCGGCGCAGGGAAAGTACGGGTTCGCGATCATGAACGCGATTCGCGTGCTCGGCTCGGCAACGGTCATCGCTCTTGGCGTGCTAATCGTCACGATGGTCCGCGCCGACCGCAGTGGGGTGAATGCATGAGGAAAGCGGACTGAAATGCACGTTCCTCTTTGGCCGCCTGTTGCGGCGACAAACGCGGGAAAGGTCGACGCTCTATACATTTTTCTCCTTGCCGTTACGGTCGTAATGACGCTTCTGATTTTTCTTGGAGTCTTTGTCTTCGCCGTGAAATATCGCCGGCGAAGTGACGACGAAGTGCCGTTACCCATTGAAGGTCACGCAGGACTGGAGATTGTCTGGTCCGTTTTGCCTTTGGGCGTCATGATGATCATGTTCGGCTGGGGGACGAAGCTGTTTTTCGACAATGCCGTGCCGCCGGCCAATACGCTGGACATTTACGTCGTCGGCAAGCAATGGATGTGGAAAGTTCAGCATCCGGAAGGACAGCGGGAGATCAATGAGTTGCACGTGCCCTTGGGACGGCCCGTCAAGCTTACCCTGGCGTCGGAGGATGTTATCCATAGTTTCTTCGTTCCTGCGTTTCGCGTAAAGCATGACGTGGTGCCGGGGCGCTACAACACTCTCTGGTTCGAAGCCACCGAAACGGGACGGTTTCATCTGTTTTGCGCCGAGTACTGCGGAACGCAGCATTCCGGAATGGTCGGCTGGGTCACTGTCATGGAGCCTAACGAGTATCAAAACTGGCTCGCGGGCGGGGGAGCAGGTGGATCGATGACTGCCCAAGGGATGCGCCTATTTCAACAGTTGGGATGTTCGTCCTGCCACTTGAGCGAGCAGGCAGGCCGCTGTCCGACGCTCCGCGGTGTTTACGGTAAGCCGGTGTCGCTCGCCGACGGCCGGAGCGTTCTCGCGGACGACGCCTATATTCGCGAGTCGATCCTCAACCCAAACGCAAAGATTGTGTCCGGGTATCAGAAAGACGTCATGCCTACTTTCCAGGGCGTCGTGAACGAAGACGACCTGCTGCAACTACTGGTCTACGTAAAGAGTCTCGCAACGCCGGCCGGGGTTGCCGCCCCTTCCTCGGGCCAAAAAACCGGGAGCGCTAAACAATGAGCGTCGCTCAAGAACATTTGACGGCCGAAACGGCCAAGGTCAATTATTTGACCGCCAGCCATGGCTGGAAATCCTGGCTTCTGACGACCGACCACAAGCGTATCGCCTTGCTCTATTTGTTTTCGATCACTGGATTCTTCTTCATTGGCGGAGCATTCGCCGTAATGATGCGGCTGGAGTTACTTACTCCTGCCGGCGATCTCGTGGGCGATGACACTTACAACAAACTGTTCACGCTGCACGGCATCATCATGGTGTTCTTCTTCCTGATCCCATCGATTCCGGCCGTGCTTGGAAACTTTCTTGTTCCGATCATGATCGGAGCGAAAGACCTGGCTTTCCCCCGAATTAATCTCCTCAGTTGGTATATCTACGTGATCGGTGGAGTCTTCACGCTCAGCGCGATGGCCGGCGGAGGCGTTGATACGGGCTGGACCTTCTACGCTCCTTATTCGACGACTTACTCCAACACAAACGTAATACTAACTGCCGTCGGGGTGTTTGTGTCCGGATTCTCGTCAATTCTCACAGGACTCAATTTCATCATCACAATTCACAAGATGCGCGCGCCCGGAATGACCTGGGGAAGACTGCCATTGTTTGTATGGTCCCACTACGCGACCAGCCTCATACAAGTATTGGGTACTCCCGTGATCGCGATTACGATCGTGCTGTTGGCCCTGGAACGTTTGTTTCATGCCGGTATTTTCGATCCGAATATCGGTGGCGACCCGGTTCTTTTTCAGCACCTGTTCTGGTTCTATTCCCATCCGGCGGTCTACATCATGATCGTGCCGGGTATGGGCGTGATCAGTGAAGTGGTTTCGTGTTTCTCCCGGAAGCGGGTTTTTGGTTATGGCATAGTAGCGGCAGCCAGCATGGCGATTGCGCTCATCGGATTTCTGGTTTGGGGCCATCACATGTTCGTGACCGGGCAATCGATGTACGCCAGCATGGTCTTCTCGATGCTCAGCTTTCTCGTCGCCGTACCATCGGCGATCAAAGTATTTAACTGGACAGCCACGATGTATAAAGGCTCGATCTCGTACGAGACACCGATGCTCTATGCATTTGGCTTCATCGGTCTGTTTACGATCGGAGGCTTAACCGGACTGTTTCTTGCAACGATGGCGGTGGATGTTCACGTCACGGACACTTACTTCATCGTTGCGCATTTCCACTACGTGATGGTCGGCGGCATGGTAATGGCCTATCTGGGAGGGATCCATTTTTGGTGGCCTAAGATCAGCGGACGCCTATATCCCGAGGGATGGGCGAAATTCGCGGCCCTGGTCGTGTTTATCGGGTTTAATCTGACGTTCTTTCCGCAGTTCATTCTCGGCTATCTGGGAATGCCTCGCCGTTATCACGCCTATGCGTCAGAATTCCAAGTCCTGAATGTCATGTCTACCGCGGGAGCGTCGATCCTTGGAGCCGGATACATCATCCCCATGATCTATCTAACGTGGTCCTGGTTCCGGGGGCCGAAATCGGATCAGAACCCGTGGGGTGCAAAGGGCCTGGAATGGGAAGCATCGCCAACACCACCGCCGACCTTCAATTTCGAGACCATGCCCATCGTTACGCAAGAAGCGTACGCCTATGCGAAGGAGGCCAACGTTGCCAAATAGCGAAACGGAACTGGTGGAACGTCCGGACACTCTCAAGCATCATTTTGAAACGCCGGAGCAGCAGTACGAGTCATCGACGCTAGGGATGTGGGCCTTTCTTCTGACCGAGATCATGTTCTTCGGTGGCCTCTTTGCTGCCTATACCGTCTACCGGAATATCTACTGGGAAGCGTATGCCAGCACCACGCGGTACATGAATATTACTCTTGGTGCGCTTAATACCGCTGTCTTGATTGGAAGTAGCTTAACTATGGCGCTGGCGGTCCGCGCCGCACAGATGGGGCGCCGCAAGTCCATCATGATATTTCTGATCGCGACGATCATTCTGGGCTCGATCTTTCTGGGGGTAAAGGCCGTCGAATATCACGAGAAGTGGGTGGAACACCACATTCCCGGACCTTCTTTCCACTACGAAGACCAGGCGCATTCACGGCAGGCGCAGATTTTGTTTTTCCTCTACTTCGCGATGACGGGAATGCATGCCGTTCACATGATCGTCGGCGTCGGACTCCTGGCAACACTGCTGTGGATGGCCTATCGGTTTCGTTTCAGCAAGACTTGGAATACCCCGGTCGAGATGGTCGGTCTTTACTGGCACTTCGTCGATATTGTCTGGATCTTCCTTTTTCCGCTGCTTTATTTGATAGGACCTCATAAATGACACATCACGTCGTTCCAGTTCGCGTGTACGGGCTGGTTTTCATGGCGCTCATGCTGCTGACGGCCACCACGGTAGCGGTGTCTTTTCTCGATCTCGGAGAGTGGAATTTCGTCGTTGCGATCCTGATCGCCATCTCAAAGGCGATGTTGGTGGTGTGGTTCTTCATGCATTTGAATCACGCTAGTGCACTCACCAAGCTTTTTGCCGGCGCCGGATTTTTCTGGATGTTGATTTTGATCGGGCTTACCCTCTCCGACTATTTGTCGCGCAACTGGCTACCTGCGATATGAGAAGGTGAAACTCTGTAGAGCGGTCAAGCGGCGTTCGAGTTCTGAGCGAATTGTGAGTATTCCGATCTTACGGGCCAGGTCTGGGGCTGAAACAGATGGTAGCTCAGCCGGAAAAAAAAGGGCCGTACCGCCTCATGTTGCTCGCACCGCCGGTACGGCCCACAGTTCGCTACTTCTTCTGCTTCTCGACTTTCGCTTTCTCCACCTTCTGTAACCGCCAGGTGACACGGCCTACTTCTTCCCGTTCGAAGAGCTGCCGGACGTAGGCTTGATACGGACGAGTCCGATATTTTTCCGGGATGTGAATCAACAGCCGCAGAGCCGTGCGGGATTTGGCCGGAAACAACATCTCCGGAAGAAGGCGGGAGCCGGCCGGGTTCACCGGAATGCGAAGCACTTGCCGCTTTTCATCGATCTCAAACGGTCCGTGCTGCATCAACGCCTCGCGCCAATACAAAGGCACCTCCAGCTGTGCTTTTGCGCCCGTGGGCAATTTGGCCACGACCTCCAGCGCGAATCGCCGCAACCGGTCCGGAGCGCCGGGTGAGATAAAGGGCAACGCCACAAAGCCCGATGGATCGGAGCTGGGATCCGGCTCATTGTTCACCACGTTGAAGTTCCGCCAGGTGACATTGTTGTTCGCACGGATGAACAGGCGGAAGTTGTCCCAATTCAAGAAATCCGCCTGTACCGGGGCAGGATCCGACGCATTTCCGATCAACCCGACGAAGCAATAATGCCCGGTTGCCGGAATCGCAGCCGCCGGCCATGTGATGGGGTCGAAAACGGTCAGAACATTGCCTGCCGGGAGATTAGCCATGTTTCGCGAACCCACCAGCGTCCAAAGGTCCGGCGTAAGCAGCGTAGAAACCGGACTCCAGAACACGGTTGTGGTCACGTTTGCGGCATCGGATCCTCCGCGGTTCCGTGCGCGAACGTAGATGAAATTGTCTTGACCAGCCTCGACTTCGTAGCCGAGAGTCGTGGAATTCTCCGTTCCGCTGCCTTCCCCAAAAGATCCCTGCGGATCCGCCACGGCGGCGGGCCTGGCGATGATATCCGGGCTTGCGGAGATCGATCCGGTATGCGGATCGCCCGTATCGGCGGGGAAGTCGCGCAAGTACACGTCGGGTGCCGCTCCGACGATGTCATCCTGAATGATGGCTCGCAGATCGGGCATGACACCGATGCGATCGGCCGCGGGGTTGCCCGACGCGGTGCCGGTTGCGGGATTTGACAGGATCGCGCGCATCTGGAACGGGCTAAACCGGTACCCGAGATTCGCTTCAGCAATTCCCTGCACGATCAACGCCGCGCCGGTGATGATCGGTGAGGCTGCGGATGTGTTGGAAAAGGTCAATGTGTAGAGATTCGTTGCGCCGGCGGTATCGGAGCTGGTGGAGCTGACGCTGTCACCCCAGGCGTAGCAGTCAATGCGGCTGCCGAAGTTGCTATCGGGATCGCGATCATGCGGAACGGTAGAAGTGGCGGCACCCACCATGATCGCTCCCGAGTCGCGAAACGCCGGGCTCGTTCGATTGAGAATCTGCATGCCGCCGTCTGTAAAAGTGTCGAGATTGCTGGCCCCGTTGCCGGCAGCCTCAACGACGACGATTCCCAAAGCCGTCGCCAAGCGGATCGTGTCAAATGTCGCCAGCACGGTCTCCGCGGGCAGGAAGGCGACCTGCACTTCCAGCAGCAGCACTCCCCCGAAGGGAAGCGTGGCCATCGCGGCGAGAATCGCATTCGGAATGGTGTTGCCCATACCGGAATAGGAAACAACGTTGACGGAGGCGATGTTCGGCGCGATCCCCACGCAGCCAAGCGTATTGTCGACGGCGCAGATCTCGCCAAGCACCGCGGTCCCGTGAGGCCGCGACGTGTTGACAATCGCACCGAACAACAAGGACGCACCGTGCGCCGTCAGATCCTCGTGGTTGAGTGTCCAACCCTGCTCGAGATCGATGACATGCTGTCCGGCACCATCGCCACCCGTGACCGTCCATGCAAATTCAGCATCGATGCCATCAGGCGCGGGGTCCAGATAGCCTTGTGTCCCGACGCGCGGGTCGTCTGCGGGATCAACCAGCGGGTCCTGGCCCGGAGGGTCGAAATAAGCAGTTTCAACGGCAGGCCATTCGTTGAGCTCCCGGGCGATGACCTTTGGATCCACTCGCGCCGGGGTATCCACGGCAAAGTAGGAGAGAAAGTTGACCGGCTTATAAGTGCGGTCCCGCTGCGCCGCAAAATCCACCAGCCGTTGAATTTCGGCTGGGTCTAAAGCATTGAACAACCGCCGCATGCGGATTCCGGGATACTTTTCTTCCAGTACCTTCCATGGACCCGCTCCGATTTCTTCGAGCCGTGGCGCGACGTTATCTTCGTAAGGAATCTTCACGTCATTCCGAAACTTGACAACGACGTGTGGTTGATAGCCCGGCTGCATCGGCACGGACTGCAGAGCACCGGGGCCCGGTTTCTTCTGCGGCATAAAATCTCCTCCGGGCGGCGGAAGTTCCCGCCGCTTGCGGGGTAGTGCGCGGGCTCCCTATCGGCGTTGCAGAAATGTTACAGGTGGAAACGCGAAAGTTGCTGGTCAGCGGTGTGCCGGCGTATGGCCCGGAAATTCGACCCGTCACCGTTACATCGTCAGCAGAGCGGCGTAAAGTTCAATCCCATCCCACAGATTTCCGATTCGCAGATTCTCATTGTGAGTGTGCTGGTTATCGTCGTGATTGGCGATGGGCAAAACCAGGACCGGAACTTTTGTTACCTCCTCGAACGTCACCAGGGGCAGACTGCCGCCCATGGTGAGCTCCAGCAGCACCGGCTCTCGAACGCTGCGCGCCGCCCGGATCACCGCCTGCGCGGCGGGCAGGTCCAGCGGGGTTCGAAACGCGTTGTAGCTAAGCTTGACGTCCACCCGGGCCAGCTTCGCGTGCATCAAATGTTCCTCCGGAGTGGGGTCTCTGGCTTCCACCACGAAGAATCCCTGGTCCTTCATGTGGGCAATGACTCTGTTGACCTGTCTGCGGCCGTCATTGCCTTTCACCAGCCGGAGGTCCATCGAGGCTCGGGCAATCGAAGGAATCTCGTTGGAGGCTTTGGCGCGGACACCGCCGCTCTCCAGTCCGCGAATGTTCAGCGATGGCTGGAAGATGCTTTCGCGCAGCAGGCCGCCGAACGCTTGCGTTCCGCCAATCAGGAGGTCTTTCTTCAGATCGTCGTCGACCGCTGGAGTTGCCGCGAGGACTTTCTTTTCCGGCTCCGTCAGGGGGACGACATCGTCGTAGAATCCTTTCACCAGCACGCGTCCTTCCCCGTCTGTCATGGACGCCAGCAGGCGCGAGAGCTGCATGGCGGGATTCGGCGCCCAATTGCCGTAATGGCCGCTGTGGAGCCCACGCTTGGCGCCATACACGGCGATGTCCAGGCCCGCTACTCCCCGCGCGCCGAAGGACAGCTTTTGGGCGCGAGACGGGTGTAGCGGTCCGTCACCGACCAACCAGATGTCGCCCTGCAGCTGATCTTTCTTTCTGGCCAGGAGCGTGGCGAGGTTGGGAGATCCGGCCTCTTCCTCGCCCTCGAAAAAGAACTTCAGGTTCGCCTTGGGCTGGATCCCGGCGCTGCGCAGCGCATCCAACGCCACCGCAATGGCCATGATCGAGACCTTGTCATCGGTTGCTGAACGGGCGAACAGCCGCCATTCGCGGTTGTACGTCTTTTGGTCCAGCGGCAGGATTCTGCCTCCGGCCTCCACCGGTTTGTCGCGAAGAATCGGCTCAAAGGGGCCTGAATCCTTCCAGTGCGCTGGATCCACCGGCTGGCCATCGTAATGAGCATAGATGAGGATGGTTCTGCCGGCGCCGGGAACCAGCAGCTCGCCGTAGACGGCGGGATTGGCTCCAGGAGCTTCCACAAGTTCGGTGCGGACGCCGAGGGAACCGTAGAGCCGCGCGATGGCCTCCGCGTTGCGCCGGATGTTGGGCTTGTCGCTGGCGACATTCGGAATCTGGAGCAGCTCCACGTATTGCCGGACAATCTGTCTCTCCCGCGCTTGGCGAAACTGTCTCGCTGCCGCCGGACCGGGTGGTAAATCCGCGCTCAAAATGCACAGCACGGCCAGCGTAAACATATCCCCACATATTAGCCGGAAA